>JAJDVY010000018.1 GCA_022825885.1 Nitrospirales bacterium
TCGTCGGGAACATTTCAGTGAGTTGGAAGAGGCTGAGGGTGGTCGCAACACGCTTTCTCATCTGGTACACTCCTTTCTTGATATGAAAGGCAGTCTAACAGAGGGAAAATAGTTTTGTCAAGTTAAAAGGATAATTCCCCTCCGTTTGTCACGACTTCATGAGTGGCCGTTTTCGTATCAATGCCGGAAAAGAGGCTCACGCCCGTTAAACGGCGTCAGCAATCCCGGTTGACCATGTAATCGGTGACGACGATGAGGGCGCGTTTGGGGGTGGAATCGTCAAACGTGGTGAGATTCGAGAGTGCGGCATCGATGTATTCACGGGAACGGATCCGGGTGTAGCTCAGGGAGCCGTGTTCGTGCATGGATGCGGTGAGCCGGAGCAAATCAGCCTCCTCGACGGCGTCGCGTTCAATTTTGGCGACCATACGCTCTCGTTCGTCAGTCGACAGACGCGGCAAGATATGGATAAGGGGCAGAGTGACCATTCCTTGCATCAAGTCCTGCCCGAGGGTTTTCCCGAGGTTCTGTTCATTGGCCGTATAATCGAGCCAGTCGTCGGCCAATTGAAAAGCAATGCCCACGTTCAAGCCGAAACGATACAACTCTTCTGCTTGCAGGGAAGAGACGCCGCCCATCAGGCCGCCCACCTTACACGCGGCCGCCAACAAGGCGCCGGTCTTGTATTCGACGATTCGCAGATATTCCGCTTCGGATAATAGCGGTTGCCGGTTAGCGCACAGTTGAAGAATTTCTCCTTCCGCCAGTCGTTTGCAGGCCAGGGCCATGGCATCATTCACGTCGTGATTCTTGAACTCGGCGATGTGGTGCATGGCTCGAGAGTAGAGGTAATCTCCCGCCAGGATACTGGCCCGGTTGCCCCAAATACGTCGAGCCGTCGGTCGTCCCCGGCGAAGCGCCGCTTCATCCAGCACGTCGTCGTGGAGCAGGGTCGCCGTATGGATGAACTCGATGAGGCTGCCGAGAACCAGGTCGTCCTTGGGGGTATAGCCCGAAAGCCGGGAGCAGAGGCTCAACAGGAGCGGGCGAATGCGTTTGCCGCCTCCATCCAGAATGTGGGCGGCAATTTCATTGATGAGCGGAGCTTCGGAATTGAGGTTCCGGCGAATGTGTGATTCGATTTCTTCGATGTCCGGACGATACAGCTCCCAGACTTCATCCATCGTGAGGGACCCATGAATGGCTGGTTGTGCGCCGCCCATTTCAGCGATCCTATGGGAGGGTCCGGTCTTTGTCAAGGCAGTGAGGGCGCACGGTTCGCGCAATTTTGGCGCAGGCCGTCACCGTCACCAACGTCCCGATGACCTGCGCGGTGTGGAGCCGTCATGCGGGCAGAATAGCCGTGCATTGGCACATCTGCCCATTCACGGGGCGAAATCGACCGTTGATTGAAGACAGCTTGCGACCTGCGGAGCGGGAACGGACAATCCGTCGCCGATGGTCGGGGTGAAGATGGCAAGCCCCTTCGGGACGTTTCGCCCGCATGACCCAATTGACCCAATTTCAGGATCGATTGCCGAACCCAAGGACACCTGTCATGATGCGTCAGCACCGAAAGGTATTGCGGCTACCCCCCCCCCGATTGTCTCACGCTGAATCCGCTGAACGCCGTGCCGGACGAGGCGTGTACTGGATGGGCCTCCTCGTTGTCTGGAGTCTCACCCTCCTGAATGCCCCGGCTTGGGGCCAGACACCCACGGCGACGATCACACCCACAGGCCCCGTTTCCCTGGCAGAAGCTGGCACCGCGCAGGCCTTCACCGTCACCGTGGCCAACATCCCTCAGGACATCACGGGGGGCGTGGGGGTGATCGAGTTCAAAATGAGCACGGTGGCCCCGGGGGAGTTCGCGAATGAATTCAAGCTCTATACCAGCAACCCGGACACCGATACCGCGGCGCAGCCCGTGACCTTACTGAGCGCCATTAATGCTGACTATCCTGAGATTTATTATATCCAGTGGAATACGACCACCTTTGCTCAAATTCCGGCCTCGGGAACATTCAATTACTGGATTCAGGTCCCGGACGATGGGTCCTTCTTCGATGCCATGGGGGCCATCGAGGCAAGGTTTCTGGTTCGTAGAAGAGGAACCCTAGCCGGTGTGATTCCCAACCTTGTAGCCAGCAACACCCTGACCTTTGAGGTCGTCGACGCCCCCCTGCCCGCACCCGATGCCGTACCCACGGCCCCGGCCACCCTCACGGCCACCGCAGGGGATGGGCAAGTGGAGTTGAGTTGGGCCGCCCCGGATCTCACCAGCGGGAACTCCAACCGCCTCAACGACGCGCAGATCACGACATACCAATACCGGCAGCGCCCGGACGGCGGTGCTTGGACCTCGTGGACGGACATCCCGAACAGCGGCTTTGGGCAGGCCCACGGCACCCACTACCGGGTGACCGGCCTGACCAACGACGCGCCCTACACCTTTGAACTGCGCGCAGTGAACGATTACGGCGGAATGGGCCAGGGCACGGGGCCGGCCTCCACGGTCACGAGCACCCCTGGGGCCCGGCCCCTGGCCCCGCCGACGGGATTACGGGCCACGGCCGGCAATGGCTACGTCGTGCTGGAATGGGCCCATCCGCAGAACCCGGCCATCAGCGGCTATGACTGGCAGGTACGCGAAGCGGGCGAGCCCTTCGGGGCTTGGACCCGGGTGCCGGTCGATCCGCACCTCACCCGGGTCTGGGTCCGGGACCTGACCAACGACGTGACCTACACCTATCGGCTGCGGGTGCGGGACGTGGACGGGCGGATCAGCCTGCCCACGGCGGTCACGGTCACACCCCGGGCGGCCCCACCGCTGCCCATCGCGTTAACAGTCAGTCTGGCATCGCGGCAGGTGGGGCAACGGCTGAGGGACGTCATCACGCTCCAGTGGGATCGACCCGACGACATCGACAGTCTGACCCACTACGACTATCAGTACCGGACGGGGAGGGCGGTATATGGGCCGTGGACCCAGATCCGGGGACGTGATAGCGCGCACTGCACTGGGTCGACGGGGGGCATCTGCAGCGACCCGCCCTACGTGTCTCGTACGTCGGGCACGATCACGCATCATCTCGCCAGTCTGCCCGGGGACGGGGTCGATCTGGAGCCCGGGGTCACCTACACGTTCCGGCTGCGGGCACACAACGAAGCGGGCACGACCCTCTCCGCCCCGGCCACAATCACGTTCGTGCCGACGGGTGAGATCGTGGGCCGTGCCCCACCCAAACTGACGATTACGGGGGTGCGGTATTCGTGGGTGCCTTCGCGTTCTGGGGTAACCGCGGCGGACCGGCGGCCTAACTTCACCTTTGCCCGGCCGGCGACCAGTGAGTACGGGGTGCTGACGTATGAGTACAGCATCGACGGAGGGCGCACTTGGTATGCGGACCTGGCGGACGACCCCACGTACGTGGAAGGCGCGGACTATGCCCATCAGGTCCGGGCCGTCTCCCCGATGGGACCGGGGCCCGCCTCCGACCCGGTGCAGGCCCGCTACTTGTCGCGGGCTGAAGGGCCAGCGTCCATCGACGCGACCCGGGTGGCCTATGACGCCACAACCCGGCGGCTCACCCTGCACTGGCCGGCGTCCACCAATCCCTACGTGGTGGAACGGCACTACGGGAGCGAGCGCGTCGTGCTGGCCCCGGACGTGACCCGCTACACCCTCCCCCAGCCCGTGGCCGTGGGCGAGGAGGTCGATATCACGCTCCGGGAATGTGTCGGGCTACCCCGGAGCGCCGACCGCCAGCAGAATTGCCTGGCGGCCTTTCGGAGATCCACCTTCTACACCGTGGGCACCCCCCACCAGCCGCAGGGCCTGCGGGGCACACCGGGGAACGGCGTCGTCCGGCTCACCTGGCTCGATCCGGAGGATCCCGGCATCACCGACTATGAATATCAGGTCCAGACGAGTCGGAGCACGCCGCTGAGTAGTGCCTGGCGTTCGATCTCCGGCGAGGCCACCACCACGGATTACGTCGTCCGGAACCTGACCAACTATCAAGTGCACCGCCTGTGGCTGCGGGCGGTAAATGCGCAGGGCCCCAGTGCGTCCACGCGGGCCGTCGTGGTCACCCCGCAGCCGGCGGGCATCCCGGCACCCCCGGCGAACCTCCAGAGCACCGTGGTCAACGATGGGCGCGTGGCGGTGTGGGCGGACCCCGGGGATCGGAGCCTCACCCATTACGAGTACCGGCACCTGCAGGGGACCACCTGTCGCAGCAGTCTCCCCTGGGAGACCACGTGGCGGCGTCTCTCCCTCCCGCCGTCGCGCCAGGGGTATCACCGGGTCTACCTGACCCCCGCGGGGTGCGGCTTTCAATTGCGGGCGGTGAATGCGCAGGGGCCTAGTCTCCCCAAAATTCCCACCCCTTTTCCAGTCCACGTCGCCACCCCCACGGGGTTCGCGATCACCCCGGGTCCGGCGCAGCTCACGCTCACCTGGGACGAGCCGTGGCGCGAATTGGTAGAGGGCTACCGCTACACCCTGGACGGCGGGACCACGTGGGTGGATATTCCCGACAGCGGCCCTACCGCCACCGGTACGCTCTCCCGGTACACCCTCACGGGGCTCACCAACGGGCAGGCCTACCCCGTGTCGCTGCAAGCGGTGAACTTCCGGGGGAGCAGTGCCCCCACGGCGGCGGTCACGGCCACCCCGCGGGCCGTGGCTCCCCGAGCCCCCACGGGCGTGCGCGTCACCTCCGCCTGGACGGAGGACGCAGCCCAGCTCACCTGGGCCGACCCGGGCGATCCCAGTCTGACGGACTATCAGGTGCAACAGAACGGCGGCCCGTGGACCACTATCCCCAACAGTGACGCCACCACCGTCACGCATACCGTGACGGGCCTCACGCCAGGGACCACGTACCGGTTTGCCGTGCGCGCGAGGAATGCCCAGGGCGCGAGTCCGGCCAGTGCGCCGGTCACCCTGGTGGCCGGGGAAGCGGGCGAGACCACCGGCTTCACCGTCACGCCGGGGAACGGTCAAGTGACGCTGAGGTGGACCGACCCGAGTGGACCCGGCGTCACGGGCTATGCGTATCAACAGGATGGCGGGCCCTGGACCGCGATCACGGGCGCGCCCCCGTACGTCCTCACCGGCCTGACCAACAACCGGGTGTATACCGTTGCCCTGCGGAGCCGGACGCCCCACGGGCCGGGGCCGGCCACGGCCCCCGTCACGGTCACCCCGGTCCACCCGGATGCCCCGCCGCGAATCCGCGTGGTCTCCGTCGAGCCGACCAATAGAAGTGCCTTCCTCCTGCCGCTCGGGAGTCTCCATCTGTGGTGGGAAGCGGGCGACACGCTTGACCAGCCCATCGACTTCTACCAATACCGGCAGAGCGAGGATGCCGGTCGGACGTGGGGCGCCTGGACCCCGATGCCCGACAGCACGCCCGGCATCTTTAGCCTCACCGTCCGCACCCTCTCCTACGTCATCAGTGGCCTGCGCGACAACCAGGCCTACACGTATCAAGTGCGCGGCGTGAACGATCACGACGGGAACGGCCAGCCGGATTACGGCCCGGCCTCCCTGGCCGTCACAGGCACCACCCGGGTCTGCGCAGGCGCCACCTGCGCCCCGAGCCCAGGCACCACCCCCGGCGGCACGGGCGGGACGGGCGACGGCACCGGCAGCGGCTCTGGCCGTGACCCGGCGGACCCCACGGACCCCGCTAATGCCGCCCCGGTGGTCACCCAGCCCCTCCCGGCCCAGACCCTGCCCGCGGGCACCACCAGTGCCCCGCTGGCCTTGGGCACCTACTTCCGGGACCCCGACGGCGACCCCCTGACCTATACCGCCGTGGCCCAAACTCCGACCGTGGTCACGGCCACCCTCACCGGGGCGCAGCTCACCCTCACCGGGATCACCCCAGGCACCACCACTGTAACCGTCACCGCCCAGGACCCCGCCGGGGCCACCGGACAGCAAGCCGTCACGGTGACCGTCACCCAGGCGGACACCGCGCGGATTCAAGCCCGGCTGCGCCGGGTGACCCGGGAAGTGCTCTCCAAACAGGCCTTAGCCCTGAGTGACCGCACCACACAAGCCATCGGCACCCGCCTGGCCACCCTGGGCCAGGCGGAGCCGGAAGCGGCCCGCTATCGGCTCGGGGGCGCCACCAGCCTGGCCGAGGCCGTGCGCGGGCACCTGCCCCTGACCAACACCACGCCTCCCCCGCCCCCCGCCACCCCGTCTGGGGGCCCCCGGGCGGATACGACGCGGCCCCTGGCCGTGAACCTGCGGGACACCCTCGGACAGTCCGCGTTTGTGCTGCCCCTGCGGGCCGCAGCCGAGGCTGCGGGCGTCACCGGGCTCACCCTGTGGGGTGAAGGCGGCTATACCCGCCTGACCGGAGACCTGACCGGGGGCCTGGACTGGCAGGGGGATTTGTTCAGTCTGCACGTGGGCGCGGACGTCCACCTCAACCCCACCCTGCTGGGCGGTGTGGCCTTGAGCTACAGCGATGGGCGCACCAGCTACACCGAATCCACCACCGGCCCGGCCGTGACGGGGGACGCGGACACCTGGCTGATGCAGTTGACTCCCTATCTGGGCTGGCAAGCCCCGGACCGGGCGCGGGGGCTGTGGGGCACCATGGGCTATGGCTGGGGCCAGCTTGAAGTCCGGGATGCCGCCCTGGACGATGACCCGGACGCAGCCACCCAAACCAGTACCTTGAGCCTGCGGCATGCGGCCCTGGGCGGGCATTGGGGCCTGCTGCAGCAAACCGGGACCGACGGGACCACCACGCTGAAGGCCAAAAGTGAAGCGGCCCTGGTGCAGGTGGCCCTGACCGAGGAAGATACCTACTTGGATGATGACACCATCAATGCAGGGCGGCTGCGGCTGGTGCTGGAAGGCCGGTACGAGCAAGCCCTGGAAGCCGGGGCGCACTGGAGCCCGTTTGTGGAACTGGGGGTGCGCTATGATCTGGGGGATGGTACGAGTGTCGGGGCCGGGGTGGAAGTGGGGGGCGGGGTCCACTATGCGGTCCCGGCCCTGGGGCTGACCCTGGAAGTGCGGGGCCGGGGCCTGCTGGGCCATGGGGCCTACCGGGAATACGGGGCCAGCGGTCTGATCCGGGTGGACCCCAGGCGGGACGGGCAGGGCTTGGCGCTCAGCCTGACGCCCACCTACGGACAGGCGGCCAGCGGGGTGCAGCAGCTCTGGACCAACCCGGCCGTGCCGGGGGCCGCCGGGCCGCAGGCCCCCCCGGGGCAGGTGACCGCGGACGTAGGCTATGGGCTGCGGCTGCCGGGGACCCTGGGGCTCGTCACGCCCTACGGTGGGACCACGCTGGGGCCGCTGGCGCGCTACCGGCTGGGGAGTCGCTGGCGTCACCCCTCGGGACTTCAGCTCAGCCTGGAAGGCACCCGGCAGGCCCCGACGGGGCGGCAGCCCGTGAACCAGGGCGTGCGGCTGCAAGCGGAGTGGCGCTTCTGAGGGGGCCGCCGATGGCCCGAGACGACCAGCCGGTGCGGGCCGTCCTGTCCGATTTTGTACAGTTTGTCAAGTTTTGTACATGTTGTACAATATGTACATGTTGTACGTTTTGTACAATTTTGTCACATTGCGTCAAAAACAACGGAAGCCCCACGACCCTGGATGCCCGATCAAGCCGGGCATGACGGAAGGAGCAATGGCAACGGCCCGGTCCTGGTGCCTGCGGGCGGGGCTGCGTTCCGGTCCCGTCCATTTCATATGGGGGCGAGGACTGTCTGAGCGTAGCGCTTGTCCTGCTTGTCCTGAGCGTAGCCGAAGGAAGCGGAGCGAAGGAACTCTCAATCAGCGACCGACTCCCTACAAAAAACAGATTCTTCACTGCGTTCAGAATGACAACCTTCGGTTTTTCTGGGGGCCCCGCCCGGGCGCCCCTGGTTTTGGGTCCTTTTGCCGAAACAAAAGGACCTCGTCGTGCGGGGCCGAAACCCCGCAGGAGAAAAGAAAGGAAGGGCGGGCACCCAGGCCCGCCCCTACACACAGACACCATGAGCCTGTAGGGGACGACCTGCGTGTCGTCCCGCGTCTTTCCAAATAACGACCCCCCCCAGACCCTGGATCCCTGCTTGGAGCCGGGGATGACGGAAGGCTGGATCCCCGATCTGGGCTTGTCCTTGACACTTTTTTCCGTATCCAATAGATTTCTTTCTTGTCTCCGTTTCTCTTTCAAAGTTCTTCTTCGTGTCATGAGCCGGACATCATGACCGGCTTGTCCTGAGCCTGTCGAAGGATGCGGCGGGATTGAGAAACCATGCAATCCCCGGCTTGTGGCGAGCCGTTTACGAGGAATGTCCCTGATGAATAATCAACGACTCTCATACGGACTGCCTCCCAAACAGGGGCTCTATGACCCGCGGTTTGAAAAGGACGGGTGCGGCATCGGTTTTGTCGTCAACATCAAAGGGCACCGGTCCCACACCATCATTGAACAATCACTGGACGTCTTGAAGAATCTGTCCCATCGCGGCGCACAGGGGTGCGATCCCTGTACGGGCGACGGCGCGGGGATTCTGCTGCAAATTTCTCACGAATTTTTCCGCCGGGCCTGCCAGGACGCCGGGCTGCACTTACCCGAGTCGGGCGGCTATGGAGTGGGGATGGTGTTCCTGCCGCAGGATGAGCCGCTTCGCCGGCAATGTGAACGCCTCTTTGAATCCATCGTCCTCGAAGAAGGGCTGCGATTCTTGGGATGGCGGGACGTCCCGGTGAAGCTGGAATACGTCGGCACTCTGGCACAGCGGACCCTGCCCCACATCCGGCAATTTTTCATCGCCCGCGATATCCTGAACGAAGCCCAGTTCGAGCGGAAGTTGTACGTCGTCCGGAAACGGATTGCCCGGGCGATTCGCGAGTCCGCGTTGGTGGAACGCGGGCGCGTGTATATGTGCAGCCTCTCCGCCAACACCATCGTCTATAAGGGCATGTTGCTGCCTGAACAACTCGGCGTGTTTTTCCCGGATCTGACTGATTCCAGCATGGTCTCGGCCATGGGGCTCGTACATGCCCGCTTCAGTACGAATACCTTCCCCACGTGGTCGTTGGCGCACCCGTACCGGTACGTTGTGCACAACGGTGAAATCAATACGTTGCGCGGGAACGTCAATTGGATGCGGGCGCGGCAAGGGCGCCTGGCGTCCGACCTGTTCGGTGACGATCTCAAAAAACTGTATCCCATCGTGTATGAGGAACAGAGCGATTCGGCGTGTCTGGATAACGCGGTTGAATTTCTCGTGATGGCCGGCCGGTCCCTGCCGCATGCCATGATGATGTTGATTCCCGAACCGTGGGTCGGCAACCCGCACATGGATTTGAACCGGCGGGGCTTCTATGAATATCACGCCGCGATGATGGAACCCTGGGACGGCCCCGCGTCCGTGGCGTTTACTGACGGCAAACTGATCGGCGCCACGTTGGACCGGAACGGGTTGCGGCCCTGCCGGTACCAGGTGACCACGGACGATCTGGTCGTCTTGGCGTCCGAGGCCGGGGTCTTGCCCGCCGAGGCGAAAAACATTCGTGAAAAAGGCCGTCTGCAACCGGGTCGTATGTTCCTGGTCGACACGGTCCAAGGCCGTATTATCGACGATGAGGAAATCAAGGCGGAAATGGTGGGGCGCCAGCCCTATCGATCCTGGGTGACCCAGTACCGGGTGTCGCTGGATGAACTGCCGGAGCCGTTAAGCGTGCCGCAACCGGATCACCCGACCCTTCGCCAGCGGCAGCAGGTGTTCGGCTATACCATCGAGGAAATCAAGATGGTGCTGTCGCCAATGGGGATCAACGGCGAAGAGCCCGTGTCGTCCATGGGCACGGACACCCCCTTGGCGGTGTTGTCCAACCGGCCGCAACTGTTGCCCAAATATTTCAAACAACTCTTTGCCCAGGTGACGAACCCCCCGATCGATCCCATTCGGGAACAGTTGGTCATGTCGCTGGTCACGAACATCGGACCGAAACCCAACCTGACGGCCGAAACCCCGGAGGCTTGTCGCCGGATCAAGGTTCAGCAGCCGATCGTCACGAACGCGCAATTGCAAAAGATCCGGGAGATCGAAGATCCTCACTTCGTCAGCAAGACGTTGCCTCTCTTGTTCCGCGTGGCCGACGGGCCAGACGGGTTGGGGACAGCCGTGGATCAACTGTGCCGGGAGGCGTCCAGGGCCATCAAGCAGGGCTTCAAGTTCTTGATTCTGAGTGATCGCGGGGTGAACGAGGAATGGGCGGCGATTCCCAGTCTCTTGGGGATTTCCGCGGTCCACCATCATCTGGTACGCGAGGCGACGCGCACGGAAGTCGGCCTGATCCTGGAGACCGGCGAACCGCGGGACACGCATCATTTTGCCTGTCTGATCGGATACGGCGCCGGCGTGGTGAATCCGTACCTCGTGTTTGAAACCTACAAGGACCTGGAGCGCGAAGGCTATTTGCCGGAAGGCATCGACGCGGAAACCGCGTCGGGCAAATTCATCAAAGCCATCAACAAGGGCCTGCTCAAAATCTTTTCCAAAATGGGCATTTCCACGGTACAGTCTTATTGCGGTGCGCAGATTTTCGAAGCCGTCGGGCTGCACGAGGAACTCGTGAAACGGTATTTCACTGGCACGCCCTCACGCATTCAGGGCATGGGCATGCGGGAAATTGCCGAAGAAGCCTTGCGGCGTCACCGTGTGGCGTATGAACCGGTTCCCATTCGGCAGTTGGATTTCGGCAGCGAGATCCATTACCGCATCCAGGGTGAACACCATAATTGGAACCCGGAAACCATCTCTACGTTGCAGCACGCGACCCGCACCAATGATGCCGGCATCTACGACACCTATGCCCAACTGGTGAACGACGAAACCCAGCGCCGGTCGAATTTGCGGGGGCTGTTTGATTTTAAATCCCTGCCGGATCCCTTGCCGTTGGAGGAAGTGGAGCCTGCGAGTGAGATCGTGAAGCGGTTCACCACCGGTGCGATGTCGTATGGGGCTATCAGCAAGGAATCCCATGAAACGCTGGCGATCGCGATGAACCGGATCGGCGCCAAGAGCAACACGGGTGAGGGCGGCGAAGACGCGGAACGCTTTCTTCCCTTGCCCAACGGCGATTCCAAGAATTCGTACATCAAGCAGGTGGCCTCCGGGCGGTTCGGGGTGACGGCCCATTACCTCGTCAACGCCAAGGAACTCCAAATCAAGATGGCGCAGGGGGCCAAACCCGGAGAAGGGGGCCAATTGCCCGGGCATAAGGTGGACGACGTCATCGCCAAAATGCGGTTTTCAACGCCAGGCGTGGGCCTCATTTCGCCGCCGCCGCATCACGACATTTATTCGATCGAAGACTTGGCGCAGCTCATTTTCGATTTGAAAAACTCGAATCCCGGCGCGGACGTGTCCGTGAAGCTGGTCTCGGAAGTCGGCGTGGGTACGGTGGCCGCCGGAGTGTCCAAGGCGCATGCCGACAAGGTGTTGATCAGCGGTGATTCCGGGGGCACGGGGGCCTCGCCCTTGTCGTCCATCAAATCCGCGGGGATTCCCTGGGAACTCGGTCTGGCGGAGACCCATCAAACTCTCGTACTCAACGACCTGCGGGGACGCATCAAAGTCGAAACCGACGGACAGATGAAAACCGGTCGCGATGTCGTGGTCGCCGCGTTGCTCGGGGCCGAAGAATTCGGTTTTTCCACCGCGCCGTTGATTGTCGAAGGCTGTATCATGATGCGGAAATGTCATCTCAACACGTGTCCGGTGGGCATCGCGACCCAGGACCCCGAACTCCGCAGACGGTTTGCCGGCCAACCGGACCACGTGGTGAATTTCTTCTTTTTTGTGGCGGAAGAAGTGCGACAATTGATGGCCCAACTCGGGTTCCGGTCTTTCCCGGAGATGATCGGACGTACCGACAAATTGAAAGTGCAAAAAGCCCTTGACCATTGGAAAGCGAGCGGCCTGGATCTCTCGGCCCTGTTGTGGAGTCCGGACGTCGGGTCGGAGGTGGCGACGTACAACGTCCAGCCGCAGGACCACGGTTTGGACAAGGTCATGGACGTGAAATTGGTGCAACTGTGTGAGCCGGCCATCGAGCGACGGGAAAAGGTCACGCTGGACCTGTCGATCCGTAATACCGACCGGACCACCGGCACGATCCTGTCCAGTCGAATCGCAGGGAAATACGGGGAAGAAGGGTTGCCCGCGGATACCATTACCATCAATTTCAAGGGGTCGGCCGGCCAGTCCTTCGGTGCGTTTTTGAGCAAAGGCATCACGCTCAATCTCGAAGGCGAGTCCAACGATTACCTGGGGAAGGGGCTTTCCGGCGGTAAGATCATCGTGACCCCGCCACGGGGCGTCACGTTCGAACCCGAACGCACCATCCTGATCGGCAATACGTCACTCTATGGGGCCACGCGCGGAGAGTGTTATTTCTACGGGATGGCCGGTGAACGGTTTGCGGTGAGAAACAGCGGGGTTCGCACGGTGATCGAGGGAACCGGTGATCACGGGTGTGAGTATATGACGGGGGGCGTGGTCGTGGTGCTGGGCGGCACCGGTCGAAACTTCGCCGCGGGCATGTCGGGTGGTGAAGCCTACGTCTGGAATGAAGACGGAAAATTCGAATCCCGGTGCAATCTCGGGATGGTGGAATTGGAACGGGTCGTGGAGCCGGAAGACGTGCAAACCCTGAAGACCCTGATCGAGAATCACTCGCGCTATACGGGTAGCCGCAAGGCCCGGATGATTTTGGACTCCTGGCCGATGATGCTTGGCCACTTCGTCAAGGTGATGCCGCTGGATTACAAGCGGGTCCTTGCGGAACGCAAGGCGGCGTTGAAAAAAAGCACCTATGAGGCGGTGGCGCATGGCTGATCCCCGGGGGTTCATGAACGTGGCGAGGGAAACGCCGGCCCGGCGTTCGGTCGAACTTCGGGTGTTGGATTGGAAGGAAATGTACGAACCGTTTCCCGAGGAGAAACTGCGTAACCAGGGCGGACGATGCATGGATTGCGGCGTGCCGTTTTGCCAGAGTCACAACGGATGTCCGGTTATCAACCTGATCCCCGAGTGGAACGATATGGTGCATCGCGGCCGGTGGAAGGATGCCCTCAAGGCGCTCCATTCGACGAATAATTTTCCCGAATTCACCGGTCGGTTGTGTCCGGCGCCGTGCGAGTCGGCCTGCGTGCTGGGGATCAATGCCGACCCCGTTTCCATCCGCGTCATCGAATGGAACATCATTGATCGCGGGTTTGATGAACACTGGATCGAGCCGGTTCTGCCGGTCGCCAAAACAGGTAAAACCGTCGCGGTCGTCGGGTCGGGTCCCGCAGGTTTGGCCGCGGCCCAACAGTTGGCCCGAGCCGGACACAGTGTCACCGTGTATGAAAAAGCGGACCGTATCGGCGGGTTGCTGCGTTACGGCATTCCGGACTTCAAAATGGAAAAGTGGGTGATCGACCGGAGGCTGGACCAGATGATCGCGGAAGGCGTGAGATTTGAACCCAACGTGAACGTCGGCGAGGATGTCACGGCGGACGACCTCGCCGGCCGGTTTGATGCGGTGTGTCTGGCGCTGGGCGCCGAGCAGCCGCGTGATTTGCCGGTGCCCGGTCGTGACTTGGACGGGGTCCACTTTGCCATGGACTATCTCACCCAACAGAATAAGGTGAATGCGGGCGACGGCCTGCCGGTCGAGCCGATTACCGCAAAGGACAAGCGGGTGGTGATTATCGGCGGCGGTGACACTGGTTCGGACTGTTTGGGAACGGCGCATCGCCAGGGATGCCGGTCCGTGCATCAGTTCGAATTGTTGCCGGAACCGCCTCCTCAGCGGGCGGATTCTACGCCGTGGCCCTTGTGGCCCATGCAGCTTCGCACCTCCCACGCCCATGAGGAAGGCTGCGACCGCCAATGGAGCGTCTCCACCACGAAGTTCTCGGGCGACAATGCCCGTGTACGCACACTCCACGCTCATCGGGTTTCGTTTCAGGGTGGAACATTTACCCCGGTCCCCGGAACGGAATTCGAGATGGGCGTCGATTTGGTGCTCTTGGCCATGGGCTTTACCGGACCCGTCAAAAACGGCTTGCTCGATAGCCTGGGCGTCGAGTACGACGCGCGAGGGAACGTGGCGGTGGACGGAAATTTCATGAGCAGCCAAGAAGGGATTTTCGCCGCCGGAGATGCGAAACGCGGCGCCTCGCTCATCGTCTGGGCCATTGCAGAAGGCCGCAAGGCTGCAACCGGAATCGATACCTACCTGAGAGCCGGAAACAGCCTGTCGACTGCCTCCCGTTCACGTGCGTGATTCTCTCCGGGGTCGTTGGCGATGTTCATGCCGATGACGTGTACGCGCAGAGCTTTGGATCAGGAAATTTCGGAGTCATTCTCCGGTGGTGCGTGAATGTCCTTGGCCGGTGTCTTCTGTTCCGGAGGATCGAGAATTTGCCGGATGGCCTGGATTAATCGACGTTCGATGAGCGCGACTTCGTCGGCGCCCACCTTGATGATGGTTCCTCCCGGGGTGATCTCTTCATACTCGGCTTTGACCTTCAGCGCGGTCTGGCTGTCGGGTTGGGCCTCCAATTCCATCAGGTACTGGTTCCGGTAACCGGGCAACTCGATCGAGGGTGAGGGTGAGGTTTTGCGTTCAGTGATGAACACCGATTTTTTGTCGGTCTCCATTTTTAACATCAACGTGTAGCCATTGTTCGCCAAGGCCTGCAACGCGGCGTTGGTCACGTCCGACATGTTGTGGAACAGTGTCTGCGCCTTCACCGTTTGGTTGTTGATTTGCAGGGATTCCCGAAAACGGTCCCGTAGCTTGCGCAGCCACTGGGCGTCATTTTTGAATTTTTGACCGTCCGTCTGCAATTTTTGATTTTCTTGGGTTAAGGCTGCGATCTGTTGGATGAAGTTCTGTTTTTCGCCGGAGAGGTCTTGCCCGGTTTGTTGCGCAAGTTCGAGTTGTTTGCGGAGTTTTTTGGTCTCCACTTGCAGCTTGCGGTTTTTGTTGGTGATGGCCGCGACTTGTTGCAGCAGGTTTTGTTTTTCAGTGGAGAGTCCTTGCCCGGTCTGTTGTGCGAGTTCGAGTCGTTTCCCAAATTCGTCCTCGTTCGCTCGAAGTTCCTGGTTGAGCCGGTCGATCTGTTCCTGCAGGACCCGGTTTCCTTCCTGAAGAGTCGTCATCATGCTTTCTTGCTTGACGATTCGTTCTTTGAGTTGGTCGTTTTCCTCGATCAGGGGCGTGTTGTCGGGAGGGCACCCGGTCAACAGGACGAAGCTGATAAGGGAGATTCGGATCAGGTGGTGGCGTCGTATGGGAATGACTGACTGTTCAAGTATCACAACGGGGTCCCCGTGGGCGCTTTCTTGAAAGAGAACGTGTTACACTTCACTGCGAAACCCGATCTCGTTTTTTGATTGTAGGTTTCTTCAAGAATGAATGCAAATCCAAGCCCGGTTCTCTCAGGTTGCGGCATCGTCATATTCCGGCGCGGTCTTCATCCCACGGGACGTTGGCCGGGATCAAGACGGGGAAGCTGACTCGTGCAGTCTATCATTCACAAAACGTTTGCCGTTCCTCCCCTCGGATGTAATTGTTCCATTTTAGGGGACCCGGAATCCCACGAGGCGGTTATTGTCGATCCGGGCGGGAATCCCGAGCAACTATTGGATGAGGTACGGCGTCTTGGCCTGACGGTTGTGCGTATCCTGCACACCCATGCCCATTTCGATCATTTCCTGGCATCCGGAGACATGCAAAGAGCCACACGGGTGCCTCTCTGTCTGCACCCCGATGATGAACGGTTGTGGAAGATGCTCGACGTGCAATGCCGGGCGTTCGGGGTGCCGTATCTCCCCGCACCGGATCCGGATTGTTGGATTCAGGATGGGGAGACGCTGTCGTTCGGGAGTGTCTCCGGGCAGGCGTTGCATACTCCTGGGCACACCCCGGGGTCCCTCTGTTTCTATTTTGCCGGCCAGCAGTTGCTTCTTTCGGGCGATACCCTGTTTCGCGGTGGTATCGGGCGAACGGATTTGTGGGGCGGCGACGCGCGCGCCATCCAGTTTTCGATTCGGGAGCGACTGTTTTCCCTAGACCCCGACACCAGCGTCATGCCGGGGCACGGACCGGCGACGCAGATCGGACTTGAACAGGAATCCAATCCGTTTGTGGGGCGATAAAGGTCAAAAGAGCCAGTCATGCGACGTCTCCTTCAACGGGTCATTCTTCTTGTCGGATGTTCGGCAATCACTGTTGTTCAGGTTCACGCGCAATCCCCGTCCCCTTCGGGACTCCCATCTTTGTCGACGAAGCCTTGCTGGGAAAACGCCGAGAGTCGCAACGGCCCCAAGATTCGCAGGTCGAGTTGTGACGTTACGGTTCCACCATGATATCGACAACGGCAGGGTCGCTGTCGGCTCCTTGCACGTCCGTGACCCTGAGGGTGAAACGAAAGAGCCGGGGCTCCACCACGAACGGCGCGAAAAACCGGGCTTTTTCCGAATCAGGATCGAGCAGGGCGATCCGGCTGCCTCGAACTTGCGCCCATGAGTACTTGAGAGAACCGCCTTCCGGGTCGTAGCTTTTGAGGCCGTTGAGGACGACCCGTTCGCCCGAATACACGTTCTGCGTCGGACCCGGGGCGGCCATGGGGGGCTGGTTCGGGTCCGTATTGACTTCCACGAGGACGTCGAGTTTCCGTTTGACTCCGCCATTGTTGACGGTCACGGTTGTGGCGCCGTTCCCGACCAGCCGAAGACGTCCGTTTTTGTTGATGGTGATCACGGATTCATCGTCCACGTGGTAGGTTGTCCCAGCGGCGGCGCTGTGAATCGACCGCGTCGTGCCGTCCGAATACCGGCCTACGACGGGCAGGTCGATATCCTTCCCCAGAAAATCCAATTGATCATAGACCCGAACCGCGCTCGCACGTCCGAACTTTAAGGGTTTGTCCGTTTCAAAATCGATTTCTTCCAACGATCCATGGGGTTGGATGAGGAGGAGCGTCTCGTCGAAGACCGCCCAATCTTCGTCGTCGGCCTGCCGGTTTTCCTGTTCGGCAACGGCCAACAGGCGAAAGAGCCCCGTTGCCGCTTGTGGCGGTCGCAGGTTCGCTCCGAACGGCGGGTCGGTCACGACGCCGGCTAACTTCTCATCCACGAATGCCTTGAGCATGTCTTCCCGCTCCTCGTACCAATAGAACCGGACTTTCGTCACTCCCGTGACGGTCCCGACGTCGATGACAACGGATACGTCTTGGTTGGACGGGTGGCTGCTGCCGTTCTTGGGCTGTACGATGGAAAACGCCCCGGCTTCCGGCAGCAGGTTCGCAACAGGCAGGGCAAAGGAGAAGAGCAGGCTCAGAGCAACAAAGAGGAGAAAAGTCATGGCTGCCGTCTTACGCACGACTGTCGACCAAGTAGGGCTCCACTCTACCTTTGGAAAAGATCACGATGCAAGGAAAAAGTCGATCTTCAGGGAGCGGGAACCGGACCATTGCCCGGCTTATTTCCTTGTCCTCACTATTCTGCTATATTCCGCTCAACATGCACCCTAAAAACAGCCTTGCGTCCTATGGCGGCATATGCTATAAGTCGGATTCACCGTGCAGCAAAATGGTGCAGACAAGTGGGTTTTTTAGAAAACGTGAGTGGCCTTGAGGTTTTAGCGCGGCACTTTTTATTAACGTCATTTTTATAGTGAGGAGGTAGGCAATGCACAAGGTGCTTCTATCCGTCCTTTTCAGTCTCATTCTGGTGGCAGCCGGTTCTTCAGTCGCCCTGGCCTTGCAGTCCGGTGGCGCGATGGTAGGCGACCTTGAAACCGGGTCCATTGTTGGTCAACCCTTTACAAGTCTCGACGTCGATCTTGAATACACGGCCTTAATGATCGGCGGAAAGAAAGTCTGGTATCCCGGAACCGCGATTCTCGATCTGAGAAATCAGGGCACTGGAGGTCGGAGAGGTCAACCCGTCCTGATCAAGGTTACCAATGCCTTGGATGGCGACCATGGGTTCAACCTGTCGGCCGATTCGGCTTTCGCCGGTCCCACCTCGTTGCAGGTCAAAATTGTTTTGAAGGCCGGGGAAACGAAGTATATCGGTGTTCCCATGAGCGACCTGACGTACGTCACCGCTTCCGGGAACTTGAAGGTGAAATGCCAGCTTCATGCTGCGCACCTCGGTTCCAACCTTGTGGTCTTGAAGTAAAAGCGAAAAGCTTGTGTGTAAAAAAGCCCCGTTCCCTGTTCAGGGGAACGGGGCTTTTTGTCGTCTGAGTCCAGTCCTTATACTTCTTCTTCGTCAGGGCCGCAGTCGATGTCTGCATTGAGGGGAATGTTTTGAGCCGCAAGGATCTGCCCATCGAGGAACAGCAGTAAAAACCTGTTTTCCGTTGGCGTTGCTCCATCCTTTTCCGTGATGAAGGTATTGATGTCGATGATGGTTTCCCGTTGCGTTTCTCTTTTGCTGTTGTTCACCACCCAATGATAGTGACTGGCCTGGGGGAAGAGGTTGGCGACAAAATGATCGATCGTGATGGGCATGACCGCGGACGACGCACCCGTTGAAATTGAGAACGAGAGGGCTAGGGCCATGCCTGCGATGAAGAAAATCCTGAGCGTTTTTTGATTCATGGCAAAATCCTCCTGATCGAAGGTGAAAGGGAGGCGGTTTGAGAAGTCTGTATCAGACACTATAAATTATATAGGCCAAATGGTAAATGGTATGAGTTTCCGTGAGACAATGGAATGGCCCGGCGACACATGCGATAGCTAAAGACACGGGATTTCTGCGCCTGCCCTGAGTACAGGAGAAGTGTTCGCAGGAATGAAGCGGAAGACAAGGAAGGAACATCAAAGACCAGGGCCATATGGGTGCTAAAAAGACACGTGCGGTGGATGCCCCGTTGACTCCGAACAGGAAGCGCATCCTGTTTCTGGTGCTCATGTCGTTGTTGTTGATTTCCGGGGCGTTGTTGTTTAATGCCCCGAAAGGAACGGAGGTCATCGAAGTCCGGTTCCCCAACGGCGCCAATCTTCAGGCGGAGGTGGCTGAGACTCCGGAAAAGTTGTTGTTCGGGTTGGCGTTTCGAGAATCGCTGCCGGATGACCACGGAATGCTATTGCTGTTCGAAGAGTCCGGTCTGCATAAAGTCTGGACGAAACAGTACCAGTTCAACGTGGATCTGATCTGGGTGAATGAAAGCAAACACGTGGTTCATATCGTCAAAGCCGCGGTTCCCTGTGCGAGCGATCCCTGTGAGTGGTATGGGCCGCCCGCCGAACGGGCTCGGTATCTGATTGAAGCAAACAGCGGATTTGTGGATCGGGCCGAAGTGGCGTTGGGGCAGGAACTCGTCTTTGCCTTGCGGATGTAAACGATCCGAAAGGATACCGGCGGGGCACGTCTTGGTCGCCGGGACGGCATGAGAACATCATGAACTCTTCATCACCCGACAGGTTTGTGCGAATCGGCAAGGTTGAAGATGTGCCGCCTGGAGCCTCGAAAGCCGTCAAGGTCAACGGCAAGACCATTGCGCTGTTCAACGTGTCCGGGACGTTTTTTGCGATCAACAATATCTGCCCGCATCAGGGTGGGCCGCTCCATAAGGGCAAGTTGAAAGGATACGTGGTAGGATGTCCCTGGCATGATCTCCAATTTGACGTGCGGAACGGGTTCGGGACGGATGGCGGTGGGCAATGCGTCGCGACCTATGACGTGCAGGTTCGGGATGGTGAGATTTTCGTCAGTTCCGCGTGCAGGGAATTATAGGGTGAACCGTAACCGGGAATGGACAGCCTGATGGATGCACAAGAATCTGATAGTCAACCATTGTATGGGACGGTCGGTGTGCCGTTGACCGTCAACCTGTGGGAGGATCGCACGCGGGGCGAGCAGTGGGTGCCTGCGTATGATCCGACACAACTCGTGCTGACGGCGGATGAGTTCCTCCGGACCACCAGCAATAACGCGGTGGATTCGGGTAAGCGTCAGTTCGAATTCGAGCCGCTCCAAGCCGGGACGCACCGGTTGGAGTTTCAGAAACGGATGGCCTGGAAATTTACGGCTGAAGCCCGGCGTGTGTTCCTGGTCCACGTGCACGAGCCGGGTTCATAACGTTTGTTGTTCTCATGCCCAATATCGCATACGTCAACGGGCAGTTTTTTCCTCTTGAACAGGCGACCATCCCGATTGAAGATCGGGGGTTCCAATTCGGCGACGGCGTGTACGAAGTGATCCGCACGTATGGAGGGGTTCCGTTCCGGCTGCATGATCACCTCTTACGATTGCAGTCGAGCGCCAGGGCCGTTTCCATATCGGTCCCGCTCTCCGCAACCGAATGGGAAGCGTTGATCCAAGAAGGCGTGCAACGGAGCCGGCATGCCGAATGTCTGGTGTACATCCAGTTGACCCGTGGCGTGGCTCCGAGAGCCCACCTCTTTCCGAATCCGTCGAAGCCCACCGTCGTGATAACGTTTCGAGGAATTGTCAGGACCGACGGCGTTCTTGTACGGGAAGGCGTTCCGGCCGTCATCCTGCCTGATCTCCGGTGGGGCAGGTGCTCGGTGAAGAGTTTGAATTTGCTGGCCAATGTCCTGGCCAAACAGGAAGCACACGATGCCGGGGCCAGAGAAGCGATTCTGGTGAAGGACGGGTTGGTCACGGAAGGCTGCTCCAGCAACGTGTGTCTGGTCAGGGACGGGACCATCATCACGCCCCCGCTGAGCGATCAGTTGCTGGCCGGCGTCACCCGGGCCGTGGTGCTGGAGTTGGCGAGAAAAGCCGGGATCGTTGTGGATGAACGGGAGGTTCCCCAAGAGGAATTGGCCCGTGTTGATGAGCTGTTTTTGATCGGGACAACCATCGAGGTGTTGCCCGTTTCCAGGCTGAACAACGTTCCGGTTGGCGGACGAATTCCGGGACCGGTGACTCAAGTAGTGAGCGATGCCTTTCGGCGGTGTCTTCTGTCCGAAACGGGCCAGGAGTAAGAGCCCCCCCACGTCTTTCATCATTTTTTCTCAGGATCAGTCACCCTTGACACCTCTGGCTTGTTTTCAGTAATTTTTCTTTTTTGATTTGTGAGCAGACTGGGACTAAAGCATACTAGAGCATAATTTTCCTGCCTGGAGACCAAGTTTACTTTCTGAAGGAGGCGGTTCCATGTTTCATTTTAACCCTGTATCCATGAAGCGATTTGCTTTTCCGGCAGTGGGAAGCATGTTGGCCGTGGCGTGCTTTGTGCTTCCTCTTGCCAACGCTGAATCCGACGTTTCCGATTCAGCCGCAGTGATCCAAACCTCGGGAATGAATCACCAGTCCCCCGCTTGGGCCGAACGCCTCAAAGGGCAGACCATTATTGAGAATGCCCAGGAGGGGAGAGCCGAGCGCGCCGCACTTGTTGAAAAGCAGCATGAGCGTTTGATGCAGCAAATGCAGGAGGAAATGGCCGATTCCAACACCGGCGGTTTCAACACCATGTCCATGATGCATCAATACGGTGCGGGCAAGGGCAACTACTTGTTGGCTTCCGACGGCGATATCGAACCGGTGGCCATGACGGGCGGCGGAAAATGCCCGGCCACGGCTCCCGTGAAGCATTATGATATTTCCGCGATCAACGTGGAAATCACGTTGAATCAATGGCTGGATTATTATCCCGGCTACATGTACGTGCTGACGGAGAATATCGAGAACGTCCGGGAAGAGGAAGCCAAAAACGCGGAAGCGCGCGAAGAAGAGGGGCACCACAATCCCGGCGGGGTGAAGAACGGGATCCAGGGGCAGTACATTCAACCTCTGGTGATTCGCGGCAACCAGGGTGATTGCGTGAGAGTCACGCTCCGGAACCAGTTGGAATTCGGCGAGGACGTGAGTCTTCACGTCAACGGGTCCAGCATGGTGGTCAGCAAGACCGGTCAACCGGCGACGACGACGAACCCTGACGCCATTGCGTATGGCCCCGACGAAGAATGCGAAGAGAATTGTGAGTCCACGCCCGTGGAAATGGAATGGTTTATCCATCCCGATACCCAGGAAGGCGGGCGGCAGTTCCACAGTTACAGCAATGACCGTGAGTTGACGGTGATGGGTCTGTTCGGGGTGTTTGTGGTGGAACCGGCCGGATCAACGTATTTGGACCCGCTGGGGACTGGTCCGGCTACGGATATGCCGAGTGGCTGGCAAGCCATGATTCAGAACGGCATGGGTCCGGATTTCCGGGAATTTGTGTTGATTTATCATGAAGTGGGTGACGAAGCGTTCAGGCCGGTCAACAAGCATGGCGACTTCCTGCCGCAACGTGATCCGTTGACCGATGCCTACCGGCCGGGAGCCCGGGCGTTGAACTACCGGAGCGAACCGTTCGGTATCAACAACATGCACGTTCAACATGAGTACTTCGGCTTTGAAGATGAATCCATGGCCTATAGTTCCTATACCTTCGGCGATGCCGGTCCTACGATCCCCCGGAGTTATCTTGGCGATCCCGCCAAATATCGGTTGGTTCACGGCGGGTCGGAAGTCTTCCATTCCCATCATCCGCACGGCGGAGCCATCCGTTGGACCCGGAGCCCTCGGGCGGTTGATCAGATGCCGATGTGGCACAAGGGACAGAACGGGCCCGTGAAGTATCCGCTGATTCGTGCGAAGACGGATCGCGTGGACGTGGAAGTGATCGGGCCGTCCGAAGCATTGGATCTGGAGACCGAATGCGGGTCGGGGCTCTGTCAATATCTGGCCGGTGACTTCCTGTTCCATTGTCACGTGGCGCACCATTACGTGGCCGGCATGTGGGGGTACTGGCGGGTTTACAATACGCTGCAAGTGCCCGGTATCCAGAACGACGTGATGGCTCCTCTCCGTGAGTTGCCGGATCGTGTCGGGCGTATTGCCAGGCCGGTGACCTCCGACCAATTGGTCGGCACCACCGTGAATTGGTTCGGGACGAAGTTCAACCTGGTTGATAACAGCCAAAAAACCGATTGGAACGCCGAGCCGGCCGTGGTTCGGATTTATGATTGGGTTGAAATGCAGTTGCCGACCCGTGGACTTCCCGGTCATACGGAAGACGAGATCGGCCAACTCAAGTCGTATGACGCCACCGTGATCGATTGGGTCTGGGAGGGCGAGCGTGCGATGAGTGAAAAAGAAAGCACGACCGAGAATCCCAAATACCATCCGGAATGGCAGGGTTATGAAGCCGGGAAACGCAGGCCCATCTGGTTCGAGCCGACGACGGGGAAAGTCGCGTGGCCGTGGCTGACTCCTCACTTTGGCAAACGCGTGCCGTTCTCTCCGGACCGGAATCCGGCCCCGTGGCTGGAAATGATCCATCTGGATGAAGACGGCCAGCCGTCCGTGAAGCCGGCGAAGCCTGGTGAAAACGGGCGCTGGAGCCTCTGTCCGGACCGGGCGGGTTCCCAGGAGTACAATATCCACTTCATCAAGCTTCCGATCGAGTTGTCCGCGGCCCAAGGCGATCAACCGGCCGTGGTCGATCCGAACGGATTGTTGTATGTGGTGCACGACGAAGAGGAAGCGATCCGGAACAATAATGATTTGAAGGTCCCCTTGGTCTTCCGCGCCAATATCTATGATTGTATGGATTGGATGTTGACCAGTGAATGGCTGGACGACGACTTTACGAATTTTCAGTCGTCCAAGATCAATACACACTTCCATTTCGTGCAATTTGATAATCAGGCGTCCGATGGGGTGATTTCAGGATTTTCATATGAGCAGTCCATGCGGCCCTTTACCCAATTCGAGAAGAAATCGGACAAAGGGTTGCCGGTTCCCATGAATGCCAAATTCACTAAGGCGGCCGGTAAGGGTGACCGAACCATTCATGTAACGAACGCCGAGCAGTACCACGTCGGTACGGTCATTCTCGTCGGCGCGGATAACGTGAGCGGTTCGGAAGTGAAGCGTATCGTTGCCATCGGGAGTTCCGGCGGTTCCTCCTCGGCGGGTGGCGCGAGCGGTGGCATGTATACGGTCAACCCCGGAGATACTCTTGGGGCAATCGCGACGCAGCATGGTACCGACGTGGCGACGTTGGTCAGTATGAACGGTCTGGCGAACGCCAATGTGCTGAGCGTCGGACAACAACTGCAAGTGCCCGGTGGCGGCGGTGAAGCAGCGGCACCGAGTGGTGGGGCGCAGACCCTGACCTTCAAAACCCCGTTGGAGAACGATCATCCGGTCGGGGACATCGTGACCGTGGAATTCGTGCGGCAACGCTTCTGGGCGGATGCCGACGTGGGTTCCGTGTTCTGTCATGATCATGCGTTCGGTGGGACCACGTGGCCTCACGGCGCGGTGTGTTCGTTCCTGATCGAGCCGTTCGGGTCGACGTGGCATGATCCGGCAACCGGTGAAGCCAAACGGACCGGTCCGGTGATGGACATTCACACGGTCGAGCCCGTCGGGTATGGGGTCAGCGGAAGTTTCCGTGAATTGATGGTTCAAATCATGGATACGGTTCCGCATACGGTCAATGTGGTGACGGCCGGGAATCCTCCCGGACAACCCGTGGAAGTGGCGTTGGAAGCCGGGCGAACCGTGTCTTTCCAAATGCCGCCGAACGAAATGATCAAGATGACGCCGATGCCGTTCCTTAACGGAGGGACGCATACCACGGGTGGGGCCTTGAATTTCCGGGCCGAACCCTTTGCGCAACGGTTGGCCAACAACCCGGAAACCTCGCAGTTGTTCAGCAGTGGCACGCACGGGGATCCGAGTACGGTCACGTTGCGGGCGTACTTGGGTGATTCCATCGTCTTCAGGCTGATTGACGTGACGATGAATGAAAGTAACGTCTTCACGGTGTCCGGTCATAACTTCCTGACCGAGCGTTATGCCGGTGACGCCAACCGGAAGAATTCCATTCACATCGGCATTGCTGAACGGTATGATTTGGTCGTACCGCAGGCTGGTGGGACGAGACTCCAGCCAGGCGATTACATGTATTTCAACGGCCGGAGTTCGAAGCTGTCCGAAGGCTCGTGGGGGTTGATTCGGGTTCTGGATAAGGAAGTACCGGACTTGAAGCCGTTGCCGAATGCGGCATACGGCGGGCCTGGCATCAAGAAGCCGTTGCCGGTATGTCCGGCCGATGCCCCGGTGAAGAATTTCAACGTCGTGGCCATTGATTATCCGCAAATGGCGTTCAATCCCAACGTGGAAGAAGCCATCGAAGTGGACTTTGAACGGACGATCGAAGTGAAGAATCCGGATGCCAAGATCTACGTCCTGGAAGAAGAAGTGGCCAAGGTATCCGGAGAATTCCAGCCCATGCCGCTGACCTTGCGGGCCAACGTGGGTGATTGTCTCAAGGTGAAACTGACCAACAAGATGAAAGAGGGCCGGGCTTCATTCTCGGCGTTCTCCCTGGCGTTCGATCCCAAGGATTCTCAAGGGGTGAACTTGGGCAACAATCCCGGTGATCAAACCGTGGCTCCCGGAGAAAGCCGGACCTATACCTATTATGCTGATCCGGCCGTCGGGGAAACGCAATCCCTGGTGTGGGATTGGGGCAACGTGGCCATGAACCCGCGGAACGGGTTGTTCGGCGGGATCGTGATCGGTCCCAAGGGCTCCCAGTATCGCGATCCGAAGACCGGGGCCGACATTTCCGAGAAGAACAGTTGGGCCGCCGACGTGATTGTCGACCGGACGGTTCCCGGAAATGAGCATCGGGCCAATTATCGTGACGTGGCCCTGTACTTCCAGGATGAAGACAATATTATCGGCACCAGTTTTATGCCGTACGTTCAAAATGTGGCCGGATTGGTCGGCGTCAATTACCGGAACGAACCGTATCTGTATCGTGAGGAACAAGGGTGCTCATTAGGACGGATGTTCCAACCCTGTAACGTCGATGAACCGAATGAACCGGCCACGCCGATTATCGAGGCCCATGCGGGTGACCCGGTCCGGATTCACGTATTCGGAGCCAGTAATGAGCAAAACGGGATGTTCACGCTGGAAAAACATGAATGGCCCATCGAGCCGTTTATGGAAGGGGCCGATCACATCAGCGTTGTGGAATTTTCCGGGTCCGAGGGGATCGACGCGTTTGTTTCTTCGGCCGGTGGCCCGTATTCCATGCCTGGCGATTACGTGTACAGCAATGCACGCTTGCCGTATTCCCAGTCCGGGCAATGGGGATATTTCCGCGTGCTATCCAAGAATGATCAACGAATCCTCCCGCTCAGCGGGGCTTCCCCCGGAGTCAAGGAAGCCAAAGAAGGTCAATCTGAACAAGGTAGTGTTCGACCGATCTCGTTCAAGCCATAACGCGGGGTTGGGTACGAGGATATCTGGAAAGGGCGGGGAAGCCGGTGTCGGCTTCCCCGTTTTTTTTCCGTGATCATTGATCGCTCGCATACATTTTCCGTATGCCAAGGTATTGATCGAGGGTAAAGGGAGGCATTCATGGCAGTGCGGACGTGGACGTTGTGCCTGGTCTTGGGGGTGTTCGTGTCTTCAGGATGGGCGTATGAGGAGATATTGGTCACAAACGGGGGGACCATCAAGGGGCACGTGACGATCACCGGTGACACCCCGAGACCCATGGCCTTCAATCTGGTGACGATCCCGGACGCGGTCTATTGCGGTCGTATTTCCACGGGCACGGGGTGGCGGATCGTGGAGGATTTCATCATCGGGGAGGATGGCGGCCTGAAAGATGCGGTCGTGATGCTCAACGGGATTGAACAAGGGAAGCGGTTCGAGGTGCCCAACGTGTTGATCGAAGCCATGGATTGCGATTTCCTGCCATTCGTGAACGTGTTGCGCGACCAGGATGAAATCACCGTGATCAACATGGATCCCGTTGAACATGATATCCAGGGGTACGAAACCGCGCGGGTGCGGGGCGCGAGGGTCTTGTTCAATCGACCGTTACCCATGAATGCGTTTCACAAGGTCCTTGGCATGTTGCACAGCCATCAGCATTTGCCGGGCAAGCCCATGATTCAAAAAGTGCATCTCAGGAAGGGCCGCAATATTTTTGTCATGCAATGCGGGTTTCATCCATACATGTTCTCCTGGGGCGTGGTGGTCAAAAATCCCTATTACGCGATTACCAAGGAAGACGGACGTTTCGACCTGACGGACGTGCCTCCGGGTGAATATACGTTGACGGTCTGGCACGCCGGCATGAAAAAATATCTGGAGCAGAAGATTGCCGTTCCTGCCGACGCCACGGTTATGCATGATTTCCAATATGAAGCCGTGAAGGGCCGAAGAAGCGTCCATGAAATGCAGGAGAATCCCCACTTCGGTTTGGAGTTGCTCGGGGAGGGCGTAGAAATTATTCCGTCGGTCAGGCTGCAGAAGCCCTGACGACTCGGAGTGTCGATGAAAGCTTTTCTGAGCACCGGCTTGTGCCTGATCCTTTCGGCGTCCCCCGTATGGGGCTATGCCGTGAAAGAAATTGCCGATGGCGGAATCGTCCAAGGGACGGTCACCCTTTCCGGAAAGGTGCCGGACCCCAAGGCGTATAACCTGGTCATTTTCCCTGACCCCGAATACTGTGGGCGCATCTCCAACGGGAACGGGTGGCGACTCCTGCGTGATTTTCTGGTGAACGAGCAAGGGCAGGTGAGGAACGTCGTCGTGTTGTTGGAAGGTGTGACGGAGGGCAAACCGTTTGCTCTTTCCGTTCCGAGAGTCGAAGCGAGGGATTGCCGGTTTTCAC
The DNA here is from genome assembly GCA_022825885.1 of Nitrospirales bacterium. GTDB lineage: Bacteria > Nitrospirota > Nitrospiria > Nitrospirales > UBA8639 > Bin75. The sequence continues at coordinate 27,719 of JAJDVY010000018.1, forward strand.
CCTTCACGACCGTCGTGCGTAGCGGACATGGCATCGAAGTGGTGAACATGGATCCCGTGATGCATGATATTCAGGCCTACGAGACCTCAACGGCCATGGGGACACGGGTGTTGTTCAATTCACCGCTGCCCTTCAATCATCGGCATCGACGAGGCGATCTGCATGCGACCCATGACCATAGACCCGGGGAGTCGTTGGTCCGGCAATTCCAGTTGAGCAAGAAACGCCGGACGTTCGTCATGCAATGCGGGTTTCACGCGTACATGGAAAGCTGGGCCATTGCCGTGGATAATCCTTACTACGTGCTGACCGATGAGAACGGACGGTTTTCCATCAAGGACGTGCCGCCCGGGACGTATGATCTCCGGGCGTGGCATCCCGGCATCAAGCAGGTCATGAAGAAGCCGGTGACGATCGAGCCCGGCGCGAATCTGACGATCGATTTCCAATTGCCTTCGCCGGGAAGACGAAAAACCGCGCTCACGGTCCGGACGCCTCCCCGATTCACTCCCGCGGCGTTGGGCCGGGAATTTACGATCGAACCTGTTCTCGAGCGCCAGTAGGGAACAACGATCGTTGTTCCCTACCGTTTGGCAGGATGATGTGCATCCAATGTAGGGACACCCCCCTGTGGCTGTCCGTCGGTTTCATTGTGGTCATGGTTTTCCGTTCAACCCGGTCCGGGTGGTCGCGTCTCCTTCCCGTTTTCCTGCTCTCGTTTATTCTTATGTCCTTTTCCGGGTCTTTCGCTTCCGATGTCGGCGTTCCGGCGTCGCGAAACGTGGATGAGTTGGAATTTTCAGCCCGTCTGACGTGGCGGACCAATGGAAAGACCTCACGTGCTCAATTGTTCGTCAAAGGGGATCGTTACCGGATCGAACATCGAGGAGGGGTTAAAACGGATATGGGCTATGCCACGGTCACGATCATCCGTCTGGACAAACAACAGGTGTGGTACATTCTTTCCCAACGCCGTTTGGTGATGGCGGTTCCATTGACCCTGGATTATGTGCTTCCCCTGGCGGTGACGTTGGACGGGGAGATCTCCCGGTCCCTGATCGGCGATGCCATGGTCGGCGATCAGGAGGCCACGTTGTACGAAGTGGTGGTGGACCGTTACGAACGCCGGGAGACGTATTATCAATGGGTCGATGCCGCGCGGCAGTTGTTGTTAAAACTCGTGAGTCTGGATCGGGATTGGTCCGTGGAATATGAGCGGGTCGTGCTCTCGAAACAGCCTGAGTATTTTTTTGAAACGCCATTGGGGTATCGAATGTTCCAAGCCACCGAAAAACAGGCGGATGAAGGGTAAATGGCTATGACGGTTCTGAAATGGACGGCAGCTTTCGCGGGTGTCGTTTGTTGTGTCCTGATGGTTGCAGGGTCCGTTGCGGGGAAAACGTCTCCCGAAGAGCAGTTGGGTCTGGCCAAACAGGCGTTCGAGCGGGGCGATTTTCAGAAGACCCTGGAACTTGTTGAGCCCCTCCTCGACGACGCGCAATGGCGGCGGTCGTCCTCCCGGCTCAAGATGATGGGTTTGGTGCGGCTCGGTAAAACCGCCGAAGGCATCAATGCCTATGAGGCATTCGTCAAGGCGAACGGAAAGGATGAAGGGCTGCTTCGTGAACTCGCCGTCCAGAGTATTCTGCCCTTCCGGTCGGATATGCGCGAACAGGTGAGAGGGGCGGCTTATTCGGCGTTGAAGGAAATTCCGTCCGATGAGGTGGTCCCGTATTTTCAGGATGGGCTCAGTGACGGATCGGGCATGATTCGGGTATTGGTTGCCGAGGGTATGGGCAAGTTGCCGGCAGGGCGACAATCAGACGGCTTTCGCAACGCGCTCAAGGATAAGGCGGGCCTAGTCAGGGTCACGGTCTTGAAGGCTTTAGGCCGATGGGGAGATCCCGGGTCCGTTTCCCTGATTGTCCCGTTGTTGAAGGATGAGCACCGGGTTGTGCAGGTTGCCGCGGCCGCGGCCCTGTATCGGCTCGGGCAGAAAGAACACTGGCAGACTGTGGCCCAGGCGACCAACGTGCCGGAAGGCTATGAACGAGGAGGGGCGCTGCGAATGCTCGGCGAAATCGGGGACCCCAAGGGCTTGCCGCTTCTCAAACAGGGGCTTCGTGATAAACAGCCGTCGATTCGCGCGGCGGCAGCCGCTTCGCTGGGAAAACTCGGTTCAGCCGAAGGCGTTCCTTCCCTGATCAAGGCGCTTGCCGACCCTGTCCCGGCCGTCCGAAGCGTGGCCGCCGTGACGTTGGGGAAGTTGAGGGCTGAACGGGCGATCTCCCCTTTGACCCGGGCTTTGCAGGATCGCAATATGGGCGTGCGGGCCGCAGCCGTTGCGGGTTTGCTCCAATTGAGCAGCCCGTTCAGCGTCGTAGCCGGAGCCGTGCGAGAATTGATGGGACAACAGAATCCGGGCCTGCGTTCTTCCGTGGCGAAAGCATTGGGACATGGCCGTGCCCGCGACGTGACCGGGCCCTTGCTGCTCCTGCTCAACGATCCCGTGCCAAAACCGCGTATTTCCGCGGCCAGATCTTTGGGCAGAGTCGGTGGGCAAGAACTGATCCCTCGTCTCAAACCGCTCATGAAAGATCAGAACGAAGCCGTCCGCGCCACGGCAGCCGGAGCCATTGTGCGTCTCCTCTCGGCTTCGCCCGAGACCTGACGCCCCAGGCGTCTTGACGGCTCAATGTTCCATTGAGTGGGCGACGACCTTTCTCTAGAATAACGGCCATGACGCATTTCGGCCTTCGTTGTTTTCAAATTCCACGGTTCATCCGTCACTTGAGACGAAAACATCAGACGGTACCCCGAACCCGTCATTGGTATAAAAAGAGATACCAATACCTCAAGTCTCTCATTCCCGACGTTTGTCCCCGACCTGATCGGGGATCGAGGCAATTTATGGGAATCCAGTGTCGTTCGTCTTCACGAACAAAGGAAAAAGAAAAAACCCTGGATCCTCGATTAACAATGTCGAGGATGACAGAAGGAGAAGGCGGGAGGATGACGGAAGGAGAAGGCGGGAATGACGGAAGGGGGCAGTGGCATGGTAAGTTGGCTGCAAGTCTGCACGGGAGATTCTTCGGTATATGGCTAGTGGGCTTCCTCTTGCTTTCAACGCCTGTAGCCGCAGGTGAGCAACTCGTTGCCTCATCCCCGGCCGTTCATTGGGCGGCATGGGGAGCCGAGGCTTTTGAGCGTGCGCAAGCGGAAGACAAGCTGATCCTGCTCGATCTGACGGCCATCTGGTGTCATGCCTGTCACGTGATGGATGAGACGGCATACGTCGATCCCGCGGTGGTCGAATTCCTGAATGCCGGATTCATCCCGGTTAGGGTTGATACCGATCAGCGTCCGGATATTGCGGCCCGGTATAAACACGGTGGGTGGCCGACTACCAGCGTCCTGCTTCCTTCCGGGGAAATTCTCTTCCAGGCGAATGCGTTGTCTCCTGATGCCATGCTCGAAGTGTTGCGTACGTCTGATGCCTTTTACCGGGAAAACAGGCGGGGTATGGCTGAACGGGTCGCCCAGGTCTGGGAACGGGTCGCATCGGCGCAACGGGCAAGCCGTCAGCCTCAGGGGCGCATTTACCCGGAGATGTTGCCGCAAATCCTTGCAATGATGAAGCTGGAGTATGACCCCGTGTCCGGCGGGTTCCGGGACGCTCCGAAATTTTTTGAGCCCGCGGCCATTGCCTTGGCTTTTTCCCATCATTTTTGGTATCGGGATTCGGAGTGGCGGCAAATGGCGTTGTTTACCCTGGATCAGCAGTTGAAACTCCATGATCCGGTCTGGGGCGGGTTTTTTCGTTATGCCGAGGCAGCGGATTGGTCCCATCCGCATTATGAGAAGTTACTTTCCATCCAGGCGACCAACCTGCTCAATTATCTGGAGGCCTATCAGGTTACGGGCCTGCCGCAGTACCGCGAGGTGGTTGAAGAAACCATGCGGTACGTGGAGCGGTTTCTATCAGACCGGGACCGTGGCGGCTTTTATGCCAGTCAGGATTCCGATGTTCGATACGTCGGGCGTTCAGGTCGCGACGTCACGGGTCGCGAGTTTTTTGCCTTGGACGAATCACAAAGACTGGCGGTCGGCATTCCCTTTGTGGACCGGACAATGCTGACCGACTCGAATGCCCTCATGATCAAGGCTTCTCTCAGGGTTTCACAGGTTCTGGGAAACATGCAGGCTCGGGAGTTTGCCCTCAAGACCCTCCGCCGGTTGTACAAGGAACGTTATCAACCCGGCCGTGGCTTGGCGCATCTTCTTCATGATGGGTATCCCGGGGAGTTCGGGTTGCTCGCCGACCAGGTCTTTTTTGCGGACGCGTTGCTCGAAGCCTTTTTGAGTACCGGATCGTCCCATTATCTGAAACAGGCTCAAACCGTCATCGAGGATGTCATCCGTTTATTTGAAGACAGCCGGGCAGGGGGGTATTTCGACCGGACGCCGTCTGCTTCCTCGTTGGGATTGTTGAAATTTCCTCAAAAGGATCTCCCTGTCAACGCCGCGTTGTCCCAGGTCTTTTCCGACTTGTTTTACCTGACCCAAAATCCGCGATACCGGGAAAAGGCGGAGCATATTCTCCGAATGATTCTGGATGCCGGTTCTCTGCCGGTTGCCCGGACGGGTCTTGCGCTTCACCGGTTCCTGTACTATCCCGTTCATATTGTGGTGGTGGGTGAAAAGTCTGAGGTTATGGCCCGGGATCTCTTTGACCGCAGCCTGGCTATGTACGCTCCCGGGAAACTGGTCCGGTTTTTGGATCCCCGCGTTGATTCCCTGTCCATCGGCGAGGTTACCTTTCCCGACGTGACCGGCCCGGTTGCCTATGTATGCACGGATCGATTGTGCTCCAGCCCGATTGCGCAGGCCGAAGAGTTGCCGGACCGTTTCCAGGAAATGTTGACGGCACTCACTGAGGCGCGGAAACCTTTTTCGACGAGGCATGGCACACCTTCTTCAAGTGCCCGTTAATTCGTTGTTTTGTAGAATCGTGGCGGTGAGATGTCGGCAAACAAAAATGGCTGCATGGGCTTTCCGCGTCCGTTCCCTTAAGCCGGTTTACGGCTTGCTGCCAGAGGTCGTCACTCCCAAGCGGTTGACTTGACACCCTCAATACAGGTTGTTATAAAGAAAAATTGTTGCGCGAAAGAAGATTCGAGGAATTTCTCGCCTGTTGTTTGAATTTAAGGCGGACCGGGAGCTGAAATCCGTCAGGTTTTTCCCCCCGACTCGGACAACACTTATTCTCAACCAGGAGGAATATCTATGAGGACTCGTCAGTTGCTTACTTTGTCTGTTTTCCTTGGTGGGTTGCTGGTTGCAATGCCACTGATTGCTCAGGCCGGCGGAACGATCAAGGGGAAAGTCATGTATTCCGGCAAACCCGTTGCGGCAAAAGAATTTGCTTTTTCCAAATTTCCCAATCCGGCCTTCTGTAAACAAAATCCCAGTAAAAAAGGGGATGATACGCGTTTATTGAAAGAAGTCGAAGTGGACGGAAACAAAGGGCTCAAGAATGCGATCGTGTCGGTTCGCGGCATTAAGGACAAAGGCTTTAAGGCGACGCCGAACGTGATTGCCAAGTTGTGTGAGTTCCTGCCCTTTACCGGCGTGTTGGTGAACAAAGGGAACTTCATCGTGGAAAATACCGATGCGGACCCCAATGACCCCAAGTCCAAGGAAGGGGTTTTGCACAACCCCCATAGCTTCGACGTGCTCGGTGCGAAATCCTCGACCCTGTTCAACATCGGTTTGGCCAAGAAAGGCGACAAGCTGGACAAGAAAATCAAGATGCGCATGGCCAGGAAAGGTTCCGTTCTCCGGTTGCAATGTGACCAGCACGAATTCATGCAAGCCTGGTTCCTGCCCGTGAGCAACGGTCATTTCGGCGTGTCCGGTGGCGACGGGTCCTTTGAGATTAAGGATGTCCCCGCGGGCAAGCACAAAGTTCTGGCTTGGCACCCGGTGGCCGGCAACGTGACTGCGGAAGTGGAAGTCAAGGACGGCGCGACCGTGGAAGCCAACTTCGACATCAAGAAGAAAAACAAGTTCAAAATGTAAGCACCTTCTTTTGTTTTTGCAGAGTGGAAAGGGCGGCAACGGTTGATCGTTGCCGCCCTTTTTGCTTTGTGCTTGTTCTTGCGTTTGCGGCTTCCAGCCCGTTACTATTTCAGGAGATTGTCCTCTCCTGTTTGGGAGAGGGCCAGGGTGAGGGAAAGGATCTGTGGTGTCTCGGGAGCTCTCTCTCGCAGAAATATTTCAAATCGGGTATTACTGGGAGACGAAAATTCTCCTCACGGCCATCAAGCTGGACCTTTTTTCAGCCTTGGATGGCCGTTCCGATTCTGCCTCTGACTTAGCCCATCGGTTATCTCTCGATGAACGGGCGTTGAGCCTTCTTTTGCACGCGTTGGTCGCCATGCGGGTCATGACGAAAGATGAGGACCGTTTTGCGAACACCGGCGTCGCCCGGAAACACCTGGTAAAAGTCAGCCCGGACTACGTCGGGCACCTTCTGGTGCTTCACGATTCAGAATGGACGAATTGGGGGAAATTGGAAGAGGCGATCCGAACCGGCGTGTCTCCGGTTCACCGGCACGTGTTTGAGACCGATCCGGAAATGGGCGCCAACGTGTTGGCGGTGTTGGATCGGATCGGCCGGGGGAGCGGGGTCACCTTGGCGAAGGTGCTGCAATTGGATGGCGTGGAATGCATGCTGGACGTTGGCGGGGGAGCCGGGACGAACGCGATAGCCTTTTGCCGGGAGTCCCCAGGGCTCAGGGCCACGGTCTTTGATCTGCCGTCGACACTTCAAGTGACCGAACGGTCGATCAAGGAAGCCGGGCTGGAGGATCGGATTGCCGTCATGCCCGGCAATTTCAATACGGATTCCCTGGGCGGGCGTTATGATCTGGTGCTCCTGTCCGACGTGCTTCATTACCAGGACGCGCGAGCGAATGCCGCATTGGTGCATAAGGCCTTTGCGCATCTCACGGACGCGGGCCGGTTGGTGATCAAGGATCGGTTTTTGGATCCGGATCGAACGAGTCCGGCTTGGACCACGGCGTTTGCCGTGCATATTCTGGTCAATACGGAAGAGGGGCAGTGCTTCACGACTCAGGAGGCCATGGAGTGGATGACCCGGGCAGGCTTTGTTTCCGTCACGGAACTGGAACCACGGGCGATTGTTCAGGGAATCAAATCAGGAGAGAATTAAATGGCTGAATGGTTACGAGAGCCGGGGTTTGTGGGGACGCATGCCACCATGGGGGCCGATGTCAGTCAGTTGATGGCCACGTTGTTCACCGTGTTGTTTATCGTCGGGTGGCTCCAGGCCAAAAAGAGTCACGCGAGCGGGCATCATTGGTTGATGCTCGGCGGCATGATTGCCATGCTGGCATTTTTCGTCAGTTATTATTTGTTTCGCCAGCTCGGCGTGTTGGCCTTTGAAGGGAAAGAAGGGTTCGGCGGATCGCAGGCATTGTATGACAACGTGTTTGTTCCGCTTTTGACTTTTCACATTCTCCTGGTCGTGATCGGATTGATCATGGCCATTTACATGATTGTCCTGGGATTTCGCTCTCAGACGTTTATCAACGGCCAACGTCTGTTACGTGAGGCCGTCCTGCAAACCACCGGAAAGAAAATAGCCGTCATGTTCGGTGGAGTGACGGCGCTCGTGTTGCTGCTGTTTTTCAGTCGCGTGGCTGCCAGCGGGTTTTCCATGGGGAAATTCGGCGTGTATCTCGGACTCCTTATCCTTCTTGCTCTTGTGTTCGGCATTGAGGTGGCCATCCAGCGCCTGTGGCCGAATGGGGCGCGACGGCACCGGGTCCTGGGCCGGTTTACCATGGTGGTGTATTGTGTGTTGTTCCTGACCGGCAGTATTACCTATACCATGCTCTATATTTTGTATCCCGGACGAATCGGGTAATCTTGTGATGCACTGCGCCTGTGGTTCGGATTTTCGATGTGAGGTCATCGAGGAATGGGATGACGCTCATATCTTTGTTCTTTATGGCTGTGAACGGTGCGGGGTTCGTGTGGGAATCGAGACAGATCATCGAAAAGGAGGCGTATTGTTCGACCGTCCGGTCTGGACGGATGATGCCCGGCATCGGTTGGACCGGCTACCGCCGTACGTGGAGCCTCTTGTCCGGCAAGAAGTGGAAGACTATGCGAAACGAAACGGTATTGCCGTGGTCTCGATTGACGTCATGATGGAAGCCGGGAACCAGGGGATGGTGTCCTGGCATCCCGATGCGAAGTGTCGTTTGTCCCGCGTTCCGGGACCGGTCCGCGCGATGGCTCGTGTGGAGTTGGAGCGTACGGCGCAAGACAGAGGCCTCTCCGAGGTCACGGTGGAGTTGATGGAGGAAATCAAGGCCCGCTATTTCGGCATGACAGCCCCGCGGTCGTAACGCGCGCAAACCGTTTTCGTGCCGGCAAAATTCTACCTCCCCTCCCCCCTCCTTACAAAGGAGAGGAATCAGTGGGAAAGGCTCGTCGCTTCCTTCCCTTTGTAAGAGGAAGGAAGGGTGGGGTAGAGGGACAGACAAAGAGGGTGGGCTACCGGTGGGCTATTTTCATACCGGATCAATGTGAGGTTTCCGTCCTTCGAGAAATTCCGATGCTGCATCGACTGGCACTCCGGGTGATTCCTCAATTGAACGCGACCGTCACGGAACGCGACGTTCGAAGGCGGAAGCGTTGGGTGATGCTCGCCCCGGGGTTTGTGGCGTTCGTCCTCTATCGTCTCTTGAAGGACATACTGCCTTTATCCGATCCGTTGGTGTTGTTGGCGTTCAGCGGCCTCCTTTCGACGGCCACTGCGTATTGGGCGTATGCGATGGGATGCGCCGAGTCGTATGAACGGATTTACCGAACCCATCGTGCCGGACGGCTTTTCTGGGTCGGCGGCTGGATCGGGTTTGTCTACGGTGTGCAGCTTTCGTTGTTGGTGTTGGCGATTCTGGCCCTCTTTGTCGATTACAATTTTCTGGTTCATCCCGAAGGGCCAGCCATGATGGCCCTGATTATCCCCTGCACATCAGTCACTCGTGACGCTTTTGAAATCGGGCACGTGGTCCGGATGGAATCCCAAGGCGTACGGATGGTAACGTTTCCCGATGGCGGGTCGTTTCGCGAGTTGCTGCAGCGCGACTTTCGCCATCTGGCCCGATGGGTGGGTATGGGTCTCGTGGCCGGCGGGTCAATCGCGGTCCTGTTACGACTCGGCTGGACCGGCAACGTGGGGGAAATCGGTCCGGCGATCCTGGTGTGTATCGTGGCAGCGTGTTGTGCCCATGGGGCCTTTTTGTCCGGGAAACGTCCTCTCGATAACTTCCCTGATCGCTTCAAAATAGAGTCGTGGTGGGAGGCCTGCAGGTTTTGGACGTGGCCGTGTTTGACTTTTGCATTCACTTACTATTTAGTGCAATTTGGCCTTCTTATGTTTGTCTTGCGGATTGAGGAGGCGGTTCTGTTCGTTCATTTGGCGGTCGCTGGTGTGACTGCGGGGATGATGGCGGGGTATGGCTATTTCTTGGGTGCCCGGGTATTCGTGGAGGCGCAAACACAAGGCAGTATCTCCGAAGGGTTGAAACGTTGTCCGTTCGTGATGGAAATTTTAGCCAAAGCCGGATGGGTCACGTCAGGACCGAAGACCGATCCCGTGGACATCAGGCAGGGAGAACCCTCGCGAGAGATGCTTTCATGAAACTCGGCCTGTCTATTTTCCTGTTGTGCGTCTTGGGTTGCGTGTGGGCCGCACCGATGACGGGGTGGGCCGGTCAGGAATCCCCTGCTCCGACCCGGGACGTTTATTATCAGACGAACGGAATCCCTCAGGGCCCTCCGGCCACAGAAACCGGATCCACCTACCCGCAGTGGCAACCGCTCAATAACCGGATCATCATCTGGCTTGTCACGCAGCAGCACACCTATTTCGGCGGGTTTGTTCTGGCCCTGCCGTTGTTTGCGTTTCTCCTGGAATTTTTTGGTCTCACGCGTCGTGATCCGCAGGCCGCCCAACGCTACGACGGCCTGGGCCGCGACATTCTTCGCGTTGGAGTGGTCTCGCTCTCGGTCACGGCCCTGCTTGGCAGCGTCATGCTTGGAGCGTTCGTGACGTTCTATCCCGTGTTCATGACCTACATGGGATCCACGTTCAAACAGATGATGCCGCTGTATGCCGCGGTGTTTTTAGGGGAATCCTTCCTCCTGGTTCTGTACTACTACAGTTGGGACCGTCTGGCCCGGGGTGCCGGGAAATGGGTGCACCTGTCGATCGGGGTGGTTGCGAACGCCATGGGCGTGATGTTGCTGCTGTTGGCCAATGCCTGGGCGTCGTTTATGATGGCCCCCGCGGGGGTCAACGCCGAAGGACAGTTTTTGGGAAATATCTGGCATTTGTTGCATTCGCCGTTATGGAACCCCCTGAATGCTCATCGGTTTCTGGCGGATATCATGTCCGGGGGCGCCGTGGTCGTGGCCTATGCGGCGTACCGGTTCTTGAAGACCCGGGGCCAGGAGGAGCGGGCCTATTACGATTGGGTGGGGTACGTGTTCATCGTCGTGGTGGTATGTGCCTTACTCCCCATGCCCTTTGCCGGGTACTGGCTGATGCGTTCCGTGTTCGAGTTTCGTCAGGAGATGGGCATGACCATGATGGGCGGGTTGTTGTCCTGGCTGTTCGTCGTTCAGGCCACCACCATCGGCGCACTGTTTCTCGGTATCAATTATTACATCTGGCAGTCACTGGGACGGTTGCGTGATGGTGAACGGTATCATCCCTATTTTAAATTCATTCTCGGGGGATTGATGGTGTCATTTCTGGTCTGGTTCACGCCCCATACCATTGCCATGACCCCCAGCGAAATGAAAGCCATGGGCGCTGCCCAACATCCGGTCATCGGACAATTCGGCGTGATGTCGGCCAAAAACGGCGCCGTGAACGTCATGATTTGTCTGACCACTTTGAGCTACCTGTTATATCGGCGTGCCAACCGGGTCATTGCCGTGCCGTGGGCGGCGGCGGGAAATGTGGCGATCGGGGCGCTGTTTGTCACGGGTGTGGCCAATATCGTCTGGGTCTCGGTTTACGGGTTTTTCATTCCTGCCCACGTTCGGGTGGGCCTGTCCATTCCGCAGGGGGCGACCACGGCGACGGTTTTGCTCGGAGGGTTGCTGATCAATCATTTTCTGTTGAAGGGGAGCGAGGTTCGAGGTCCCATCCAATGGGGCCGGATATCCGTCCGAGGGATGGTGGCGTTGTTTGGGGTTGCTGCGACGTTTTCCTGGGTAATGGGGTTGATGGGGTATATCCGGTCGGCCGGCCGGTTGGGATGGCACGTGAATGAACTTATGGCGGACGTGTCCCCATGGGCCTTTACCCCCGCCATCACGTTTGCGGCCAAAATGGTAACCATCAATATGGTGCTGTTTTGGGCTTCGGTGTTTTTCATGTTTTGGCTGGCCACCAGGGACCGGTCGGCCGTTGTGGAAAAGGATGCCCCGAGTATGTCGTTTGTGCAGGCGTTCTCAAGAGAGGAGTCCGTATGAGGACGGGAAGAATCCTCTTTACGTGTTTTGCCCTGTTTGCGTTCTGTGCTCCCATGACGAGTGGAACGGCTTTTTCGCAGACGGTGACGCTCGAAAACTTCAAAAACCCTGATGGTGAGCAATTCCCGAAAGGATGGGACGGGTCACGAAGTACGATCACCGCAAGAGAAGCCTACGCCATTCACCGGCAAGGGGACGCTGCGTTCCTGAAAGGCAAGGGCGCGAACCAGCGGGTCTATACCAAGAACGTCGATTGGGATCCTCGAACCCACCCTATTCTCAAGTGGCGGTGGCGCCTGCACGTCGTCCCGGAGAAGGCTGAATTCCTTGCGGCGGTCTTTGCGAATCTGGATACGGATTTGCTGTTTATTCCGGTCTCCACGAAGTACGTCTGGAGCGGCACGAAACCCAAAGGGTCGGTCACGGACGGCGGCATGTTCGGCGCAGCCGAGGTCGTGGTTCGTTCGGGCGTGCAACCGGTGGGTGAATGGGTGGAAGAAGAGGTGAACGCGTACAGGGACTTCAAGGAGATTCATCAACATGAACCGGCCGAGCGGGCGTGGGGTATTTCACTACAAAGCGGCCCAGGCGTGGAAATTGATTTCGGTTCGATCGAGGTGCGGGCGGAGTAACGCCTGGTACCCGTATAGCGAAAAGGAGATCTTCGATTTCTAAAGGAACCATGATAGACGTGCTCCTTGGCGTAGGGGTCATGGGAACGGTCGGGGTGCTCATCGGCATTCTCCTGGGTGGCTCCTTTTTCTATTTCGCGGCAGGGCTCGGAGTCATTTTAGGTATCGGGATTGGTCTTATTGGCGGACGCCGGTTTTTTCTCGGCATTTTTGTCGGAACATTTTTGGGGGGAGCGATGGCTTGGGCCGTTTCCGGTCCTGAAAATATTACGGTCGGTGCGGGGTCCGGCGCGGCGATGGGCGGATTTTTGGGGATTTGGGTTTCCATGTTGATTGACGTGTTTTGGCGGAAACAGGTGCAGACTTCTTCCGACCATGAAGCGTAAGGCCGGCACGGGTCGCGGAGACGGTTGAACGTTTATCGGGGATCTGGGTTATGGAAAATCGCGGGGTGCTCATCGGCTCCATCATCTTTGTGTTTGCCTCGTTCATTCTGATGATGGTGATGCTGATTTACGAAACGTATAAGGGACAACAGGAGTTGGACCGGCTGGTTTCGAAGTCACAGACGACCAATCCCCGTGTTATCGCTCCGGTGAAAGTCCAGGACTTTTCGATGTATCGGACGCTGGTCGGAAACGAAGGGCGTGAGATGGTCGAAATCCCTGAAGGACCGTTTACCATGGGGAATGATCAGGGGGATCCTGATGAAGCGCCGGCTCATCCGGTGTACGTGCGGACGTATTTCATCGATTTGAAGGAAGTCACTCAGTCGGAATACGCGCGTTTCGTCAAGATGACCAAGCGGGAGCAACCCCAAGTTCCGGTTTTCGAAGAAGACATTGCCAAACTCGTCGACCCGGATTTTCCCGTTGTGGGGATTGGCTGGAACGATGCCTTTGGTTATTGCCGGTGGGCAGGGAAACGTTTGCCGACCGAAGCCGAATGGGAGAAGGCCGCTCGTGGTGAAGGGCGGCGACTCTACCCCTGGGGGAGTGAATTCAGTGACATGGTTTCCAATATTGACGGGGAAGAAGACGGGTTCAAATATTTGTCGCCGGTCGGGTCTTTTGAAGGCGGGCGGAGTCCGTATGGGGTCTATGATATGACGGGCAACGTGGCCGAATGGGTGGCAGATACCTATGACGCCGAATATTATCAACATTCGCCATTTCGCGATCCTCCCGGTCCGGACAGTACGGAATTCAAGGTCATTCGTGGTGGGACTTGGCGTGATTCCAAACTCAACGCGAGATTGACCAAACGGTTTTCAGCCAAAATGTGGCGAACCGACGCGACGATCGGGTTCCGTTGTGCCCAGGACGTCGAGGCCGTCGAACAAGTACCCTGACGGTGCCGGAGCGAGGGCTATCGAGGTTGCGCTGTCATGGACGGGAGATTGAAACTGATCCTGCTTGCCGTGATTTTATTCATGGTGGGCATGCCGGTGTCGGGCATTCTGCGCGGGACTAAGGCTCCTCCGCCTGACCCCGAGCTTGCGGAGGTCGTCAAACCCGTTCAGGCAACCGACGCTTCCCGGGCAGACTCATCCCAACCGATTATCCGTGAAGACATGGTATTCATTCCGTCGGGCGAGTTCGTTCAGGGGACCAGCCAGGGCGGGTTCAATGAACGCCCCGAACGTCTCGTGATCCTTGACGGATTTTGGATTGACCGGTACGAGGTCACGAACCACCACTATATCGAGTTTGTGGAGCAGACCGGTCATCGGAAACCGGGTCCTCCGTCCCGTTATGCCAAACGGCTGGCCCAATTACGGGGGGCCAATCAGCCGGTTGCCTACGTTTCCTGGCATGATGCCGATGCGTATTGCAAATGGAAGGGTAAACGCCTTCCCAGGGAAGCGGAATGGGAAAAAGCCATGCGAGGGATAGACGGCCGGTTATGGCCGTGGGGAAACTCTCCAAGAATCCATAAAGCCAATCTTGGAGGAGTGGAGGATGGCTATGAAGCCACGGCGTCCGTTGGCTCATTTCCATTGGACCGAAGCCCGTATGGCGTACATGATGGCTTTGGAAACCTGATGGAATGGACCCAGAATTGGTACGAAGAGCAAGCCCGAGAGCCCAATGATCCCCAACCCGAAGAAGCCAATTTTGCCGACCGCGGTGGGTATAAGACCTTACGCGGCGCCGGGTATACCAGTTATGGCAACGATTTGAGGATTACGGCCCGAAGTTTTATGGTTCCCGACTTTCGGGACGAAACCATTGGCTTTCGTTGTGTGTCGTCGGAGAAAAAAACACCGGCCAGCCCGCTGGCTGCCGCTACAGGGGAATAGCAAAGGCTAGAGAAAGTCGAAGTAATACAGGATCAAAAAGACAGCCAAAAGAATATTGACAACCATTCCGGCCAACACTATAATGTCGAACAATTTTGCATTATTGCGCATTGTCTTTCCATATTCATGAACAGTGGTTGTTGAGTATCACATCTCGAAGAAATGTGTCAAGAGTATAATTTATTAAGGTCAAACATCTAGAAGGAAAATTGAGATGGCAAAAAGTGATCCACTTGAAATTAAGCTGGGCAAGGCGATTTTTTATGTAACCTGCGCCGTGAGCTTGTGGTTTTTTTATTGGTTTGCCGGCATCCAGTGTCCTTGTTGAAAAAAGAACTGAAGGGGAGGAGTTTATATGCAGACCGTTCTGTACCTCATCATTTCGATCGTGATTTCCGTGGCATACTTTCAGTTCATCGACTGGGTTCTGATGGATATGCAGGGGTTGGATTATTTCTACATTCTGAGGTAAGCAGCATCAGTCGTCTTTCTGAAAATCATAACGATAGAGGATTATTGTTCTTTGAATAATTTCAAAGAAAGAAGGAGGTTGGTCATGGGTCGCCTCACAAGTGGACGGACCGGGAAGAAATTTCTGGCGGTCACTGGTCTTTTTGTAATGGGGGTCATGTTGTTGCTCCCGGTTTTTGTGGCACTGCCGGCTTTGGCTGGTGGGGGTGCTCCCGCAGCAGGCGGGCCACCTCCGGATGTCGTAGCCGCCCAAGAAGCCGAAGGCGCGGAAGGTGAAGAAGAGAAAGTCGAAATCGGCAGAGATGTCTACTACAAAACAGAGGGTCCGGTCGTGGGTGCGCCGGCTCCCAAAACTCAGGATACGCCGGAATTTTATCCTCGATACAACTTCGAAAGCCGGGTTCTTCTCTGGGTTGCCAACCAGCAGCATCTGTATTATGGCAGTTTTGTGTTGGCCGTCCCGATTTTTTGTATGTGTATCGAGTTTGCCGGGTTGGTGAGTAAGGACAAGGCGATGGCCAAGAAATACGACCAATTGGCCTATGACTTCATCAAAATCAGCTTGACTGCATACTCGCTGACGGCCATTCTCGGGGGCATTCTCATTTTCACCTTTCTGACGTTGTATCCCGCTTTCTTTGGTTATCTGTCCAGTATTTTCCGCCCGGTGATGCATATTTATGCCTTGATGTTCGTGGCGGAAAGTGGAACCCTCTACATCTATTACTACGGATGGGACAAGATGAAAGAGGGGATGCTGAAATGGCTGCACGCCAGCATGTCCGTGGTGCTGAACGTGATCGGGACGGTGCTGATGTTCCTGGCCAATTCCTGGATCGGTTTCATGATGTCGCCCGCGGGTGTCGATGAGCAGGGTCGGTATCTTGGAAATATCTGGCACGTCTTGCATACGGCCCTTTGGAATCCCTTGAATGTGCACCGGATTCTCGGGAATATGGCTTTCGGCGGTGGTGTGGTGGCGGCATATGCCGCGTACCGGTTCTTGTCGGCGAAGAATGATGAGGAGCGTGCCCATTACGATTGGATGGGGTATATCGCAATGGCGCTCGGGGTTGCCTTCCTGATTCCCTTGCCGTTTGCGGGTTACTGGCTCATGCGCGAAGTGTATGCCTATCGTCAGCAGATGGGTATTACCTTGATGGGTGGATTGCTGGCTTGGTTGTTCATTATTCAGGCCACGATGATCGGCATCCTTTTCCTGACGACGAACTACTACCTCTGGCAAGCACTTGGACGAATGACTGGAGGTGAGCGGTTCCAGCGCTATATTAAGTACTTTGTGTTTATTCTGGTCGTGGGCCTATTGGTCTTTATTACTCCCCATACGATCGTCATGACTCCCGCTGAATTGAAAGCCATGGGTGGTCAGCAGCATCCGGTGTTGGGGAATTATGGTGTGATGTCGGCTAAAAACGGTGGCATTAATGCGATCATCATGACCACGATCGCGAGTTTCATATGGTATCAACGCGGCAACAGGGTGCCGGCTGTAAAGTGGGCGAAGTTCGGCAATATCTTCCTGATAACGTTCTTTGTGGTGGCCCATTTGAATAATATCTGGGTGGCCTGTTACGGGTACTTTATCCCTGCGAACGTTCGAATTGGTCTCTCGGTTCCGCAGGTCGCTGGTACTCTATCGTGCCTGTTCATCGGTTCGGCCTTGAACCTGGCCATGTTGAAGCAGTCCCGGGAACTCGGTCCGATCCGTTGGGGTCAGATCGCACCGCGTTCACAGTATGCCCTGATTATGCTGGCAACGGCCTTTACCTGGATGATGGGACTGATGGGATATATCCGGTCGTCCGTGAGGTTGTTCTGGCACGTCAATGAGATTATGCGTGACAATTCGCCATGGGCGTACACGCATACCATTGGTTTTGGGGCTAACGTGATCTCATTTAACGTGTTGTTCTTCTGGATCACGATCATGTTTGTCTTTTGGCTTGGGGCGCTGGGAGCCAAGAAAGCGCCCGTGCCTGCGACGCAACCCGTTCCGGGGGCCGCGCCGCAACCTGTCACTGGTCATTAATCATTAACTTTGCATGAAATACGTGATGATGAGGCTATCCTGGTCTAACGGTCAGGGTAGCCTCATTTGTGGAGGGGCAAGGTGGTTGAATTAATTACGGAAGCAATCTCGATTGGATGGCCGGCATTCGCCTTTTTGATAGGGCTGCTCTTTTATTTTCAAGCCAAAGCGACCGATCCCGTTCAAAAAAAGAATGTCACGTTCAAGACGTTTATCGGTATGCTGTGCGCACTCATGGCTTTTATCGCCATTGCGAATTACAAGAATAATTTCTATGGAGAGAGTCGTCTGCTGCCGGTTTCGTTGGTGATGATTACATGTCTGGCCTACATCATGGGTATCTATTTCACCAATATCGGGGCACTCATGAAAATCGGAGGCTTTATGTTTTTCGTAGCCGCGGCTTTGTCCGGGTACGGGAACTGGTTGCCTCAAGTCGAAGGTGGCTTTCCGCCGCCGGAAGTCAAGTTGGACTTCCAGAGCATGACGGCCCAGCAATTGGGCGATGAGGGTGAAAAAATTATTTTTGGCGGCCTCGGCCAAAGTAAGGTGCAGGGTGCGATCGGGAAAGGCCAGTGTCCCCTGTGTCATGGATTCAACCAGGGCTTTCTGAGTGAACGGGCCCCGAACTTGTGGGATGTTCCGGCTCGTGCCGAAGAGCGGTTGAAACACGAAAAATATCATATGAATGATCCCGGATCTCGGGATACCGCACAAAAAGAAGCCTTTGAGGGTTCAGGGACGGCCACGAACGGTCAGGAATATATCGCCGAGTCGCACGCTTGTCCGAGTTGTTTTGTCGTGCCGGGGTTTGGGGTGAAAGGAACGAACGATAAGGAAAGCCCCATGCCTAAAATTCACAAGCCACCGATTTCACTGACCCTAGGTGAATTGGCGGCCGTGGATACGTGGCTGTACGTTCGGGAAGGGAAAGAGGCGCCGACGTATGAAGAGATTCAGGCGTCGTATGAAAAATTCATTCCCGAAGCTGACCGGCCTCAGGCGAGTGCCGACGGGGATGAAGGTGCTGCTGGTGGTGTGTTGGCAACCGGAGAAGAGCCAATCACGGACCTCTTCATGAAAGCCGGGTGTCCGGCCTGTCATACGATTCCGGGGATTGAAGGGGCAACCGGAAAGGTCGGTCCCTTGTTGATGGAAGGCAGTAATGCTCCCAAGCGATTGAAGGACCCGGGGTATGCAGGCCATGCCACGTCAGCCCGTGAATACATTACCGAGTCGATCTTGAATCCCAGTATGTACGTGGTGAAGGATTTCCCGGACAACCAGATGCCGAAAGATTTTGGTCTGAAGCTCAGTGCGGGAGCCGTGAACAAAATCGTGGATTATCTGTCCAGCTTGAAAGAAGGGCAGGATTTACCGGTATTGGAAGATTTTAATTAATCCTGAAACTCTGTGATTCAGAAAACAGGAGTTTAATACGATGACCTGGTTAAAGTTAGTCGAAGGCTACATGCCGATGCAGATGATTTCGGAGTTAGCCGGTTCGATTCTCATCTTTGCGCTGGCGAACTGGGCGCTGAATCGGGCGGGCATGGGGATTCCCAAGTTCTGGGCGGGAGTGGGCGTGTGGATCTACATCCAATTGTATTTGAAATACCGCATATATCCGCCGATTCCGTTCAGTGTGCGGGCGATCTACGGGACGGTCTCGGCCTGTGGGATTTTCATGTGGGTATCGGGGTCGGAAGACGCATGGCAGGAATTCAAGCGGCCGGTGATGAACGTGATGGACGGGATCAGCGGGTTTCACAAAGCGGTGCGCACGGTGGCGTTGATTGTGATTCCCCTGGCGTTGGGCGGGTTTGCGTACACGTCGTTTTTACCGAGTTTTGAAGAACCCATCGAATTACGGACGGTGCATCCGGCGCCGCCGGCCACCACGAAAGTGCATGGCAAGACCTTTGTGTTGCAGGTGGTGGAAAATCCCTATCGGGTGAACAACGAGGGGAAATACGATCAGGCCTACACGGATGCGCGGATCGTGGAGCAGGCCATGGGGCGGTTGATGAAAGACGTGAATGACCCGAATTACAACCCGTGGGATCCGAACGCGGAAGGCTACACCAAATACGTGCGGGAAGGGGGCGAGATCTTCTTTCAGAACTGCCACTTCTGCCACGGGGACAACCTGAACGGGCGGGGGTTATGGGCGTACGCCTTCAACCCGATTCCGGCGAACTTCACGGACGCGGGAACGATTGCGCAGTTGCAGGAAACGTTTGTATTCTGGCGGGTCTCGAAAGGCGGGATTGGGCTGCCGGGCGAAGGGTTCCCGTGGGCGTCGGTGATGCCGCCGTG
Organism: Nitrospirales bacterium; assembly: GCA_022825885.1. Lineage (GTDB taxonomy): Bacteria > Nitrospirota > Nitrospiria > Nitrospirales > UBA8639 > Bin75. The sequence continues at coordinate 47,076 of JAJDVY010000018.1, forward strand.
GGAACAGCACCTGACGGTGGATGAAATCTGGAAAGTGGTGATGTTCGAATACTGGCACACGGGCTACTATCCCCGGACCTGGGATTAAGCGGAAGGAGCGGAGACGAGCCATGAGCAAGAGCAGCGATGGAAGGAACTGGGCCCGGTGGGGCGTGTGTCTGAGCGTGAGTGTTCTGCTGGGGTTGGGGCTCCCCCTGAGTAGCGGAGCCCAGGAAGACCTCCCCGACGGGTTCAAACAGCAAGGCCTGCCGTCGCCCCCGGCGGCGGACCAGATCGAAGCGGGCAAGCGGGTGTACTTTACGAAATGCGTGTGGTGTCACGGAGTGGAAGGCGCCGGGGACGGGCCGGGGGCGGTACGGTTATGGCCCCGGCCGCGGAACTTCAACGCGGGCACCTTCAAAATCCGGCATACGGCCAGCGGGCAGTTGCCCCTGATCGATCTGGACCTGCTGCAAACAGTCACGCACGGATTGCCGGGGTCGGCCATGCCGTCCTGGGAAGGCATTCTCACCGAACAGCAACGGCAGGACGTGCTGGCCTTCGTGACCACGCAACTGGTGCAGGACCGGTCCTGGCAGGACGAAGAATTCGAAGAACTGTTTGTGTTGCAATTGGACCAACTCACCCCGAAACCGAACACGCCGGAATCCATCAAGCGGGGATCGGAATTGGTGGTGGAGAAGAAATGCATCGAATGTCACGGGCTGGAAGGCCGGGGCGACGGGAACGCGTTCAACCTCAAGGACGATTGGGGCTTCAGCATCCAACCGGCGGACTGGCACAAATGCTGGAACTTCCGGGGGAGCCGGCAGGATCCGTACAACGTGCGGAACATCTTCCGGACCTTCTCCACCGGGCTGAACGGGACGCCGATGCCCTCGTTTGCGGACAATACCAGCGTGGACGAGCGGTGGGACATTGCCAACTACGTCAATGCGCTGTGTGAGCGGGAGCAAGAGATCCCCGCGCCGCAAGGGACCGTGAGCGAGGACACGGCGCAAGCGTTCGCCACGGCGCCCCCCTTACCCATCGACCCCTTGACGGACAAACCCAAAAGTAATTTCGTGATCCCATCGAAGTTCGTGGCAGGCGACCTCCCCACGGACGAGCATGACGAGCGCTGGAAGCTGATCCCCCGGCGGTGGCTGGCCATGGGGGGGCAGATCACGCACAAACCCCGGAACTTCGTGAACCGGATCGACGACATGTGGGTGCAAGCCCTGTATAACGAGACGCACATCGAATTCCTGTTCCGCTGGGATGACCGGACCAAGAGTATTCAGGAAGACGAGGTGGACTGGGACCCCACGGAAGTGAACCTGGGCGACTATGGCGTGGAGGAACAGGCCCCGCAGGGGACGACGTTTGCCGAAGACCCGTTCCATCAGGAATCCATTGCGGCCAAACAAAAAGACGGCTATGCGGTGTACAACGACGGCGTGGCGTTTCAATTCCCGGTGAAATGGCAGGAGTTGCCGGCGCCGCGGAAGCCCCGGTACTTCTGGGGGGACGAGCGGTTTGCCGTGGATTTGACGAAATGGACGGCGGATGGGACCCTGGGCGTGTATGAAGGTACGGGCTGGGATCAGGACCTGACCGAGCTGGACTTCCAGGAGGAAGTGGAGGTCGTGAAAGCGGAGTGGGCCAACGGTCGCTGGACCGTGATCATCAGGCGGCCGATCAAAGGCGACTACGAAGAAGTGGCGTACCTGGAAGCGGGGAAATACATCCCGATGGTGTTTTTTGCCTGGGACGGACACAATGGGGACGTGGGGCGGAAGATGGCGGTGTCGGCCTTCTATTATCTGGTGATGGAGCCGCAGATTCCCCTCACCACGTACGTGTATCCGGGCTTGATCACGGTGGGCATTGTGATTATCGAAGGCTGGGTGTTGGGCCGCCGCGCCAACCGGCGCAAG
>JAJDVY010000022.1 GCA_022825885.1 Nitrospirales bacterium
TGGCGCACGTCGGGAAAGACCGTGCCGGTGGCCAGCCATTGCGGGTCCTGTCGCAGCAAACGGGCGAGGGCGAAGAAATGCTCCAGTTTGATGTTTTTGCTGAAGCCCAGTTCCCATTGATTCACCGCGGACGCCGAGATGCGCAACGCCTTGGCCACGTCCGCCTGGGACAAGCCCGCCTGTTGCCGCGCGACACGAATCCTTTCGGTTAACGTATTCATGAAAAAGAGCGGCCTCCTCCGTCTGTTAGCATGCTGTATTTTTTTAATGAAGTATGCTTGATTTGATAAATTCAGTATGCTAAATTCCACGCCACGAACAACGAAATACAGGCTGACTCGCATTCGGAACGGCAAGCCATTCTCCATGCGTTCTGAAACCCACGAGGGTTCAGCCATTCAGTAGATAGAATTTAGACAACCTCTCACAGAAAGGTGACGAGCATGAGAAGCAGGAAATTGGCATGGTTTTTAATGTTAGGGCTTTTGATTGCCTTGGCCGGATGCGGCAGCGACGGCAACGGCGGGGGCATGACGGGAATGCCTGACCCCCCGCCTGTGGATATGGACGCGCTGAATGCTGCGAAGGCGGCAGCAATGACGGCCTACGAGGAGGCCAAGCAGGCAGTGGCGGACGTGGAGGCTCACAAGAATGCCGATATAGACTCCTACGACATGGCAGTCGCCAAGAGGGATGAAGCCATGGCTGCCAATGACAAGGCTCAGGAAGCCGAGACTGTGGCGGACGCCCAGAAGTATAGAGACATGGCACGGACCGCGAATATGGACGCCATGAGGTACGCCGATATGGTAACGACAGCAGCGGGCACGGCAGCCGACAGGGCCATGGCAGCGGCCATCGCTCCAGCCATTGCTGATCCTGACGGAGATGGTGTGATCGTTGGAGTTGGTCAGACTGGTTTGCTGAAGGCTAATCGTCCTGGTGGTAGTGCAACGGACGGTGAAAGCGCAACATTTACAGTTGCACCCGGTGGAGCCGTCACGGTTGATTTCGATGGTACCGCAACTGCTATTCCAACAGACGAATTGGATAAGGACGACATGACGACCACCGATCCGCCTGTGTCTATAGAAAATCAATTTATGAAACAGACGGGTGCGATGCGTGCCGAATTAGACGGGTTCGCGGTCAGCGTCCATGAGCGCACCGTGGACAAAGTCACGGACACGCTCACGGTCTACACCAACGTCGAGCCTCTGAAAGCTGAGGCCTATAATGATTATTTTGCACGAGCGGATTCTACTCCTGATGATCCGAACGTTCGTCCGACAGTTGTGAGTGCTGTCGACGCTGAGAACGGAACGTTAACGTTAGCTGGTACTTTCGTGGCTGCCGATCATGCTAACTTGTTTGGTGGCTCATTTTTTGTAAAGCCTCCAAGCAGCACTAGTAACATCATGCCCGGTGCTCCAGGTGAGGATAAGGACAATCCAGCCAATGAGATGGACGGAACGTTTGCCGGAGTACCAGGCAAGTTTGTCTGTGCAGCTAGTGGTGGTTGTACTGTCAGCTTTGATCCTGATGGGATGTTGACGACGATCCCATCAACAGACTTTACATTCGTACCAACGAGTACCGATGTCGAAGTCCAGAACGTGATCAGGGACACCGACTTCCTGACGTTCGGCTATTGGTTGCAAGCCACAGAGCAAGAAGACGGGGCCACGAAGTATGGGGTTAACACCTTCTTCACTGGTGTAAATGCGTTCGCTGTACCTGCTGCTCTTGAAGGTCAGGCGACCTATTCGGGTAAGGCAACCGGCATGTACGCGAAGAAGACGTTTGATAGTAGGGGTGTTGGTACCCCAACCAGTTCCGGCCAGTTTACGGCGAACGCCACTTTGACAGCAACGTTTAACCAAACCACTGCTGCTCATCCAGACGGTGCTGGTAGGCTTGCCCCAACTTTGCTTAACTCCATCACCGGTACCGTGGGCAACTTCATGGATGCCTCTGGTAACAGTATCGACGATGCTTGGAGCGTTAACTTGGGTAAAGCTAATATTGCTAGTACCGGTGCTGTCGGTCCTAGTACCGATGACGGCACAGATAGAACTGCCACAACCACAGGTGGTGGAGAATGGAGCGGCCAGTTCTATGGTCCAGATGTTCCTGATGTTACAGCAACCACTGATGTAAATGAACAAACAACCGGCTACCCAACCGGCGTGGCCGGGGAATTCAATGCCCATTTCTCCAACGGGCATGTGATCGGTGCCTTTGGAGCAACAAAGGACTAAATACGGCGAGGTGGCCACACTTACCGGCGTGGCCACCTCGTTTTTTGTTCGGTTAGAAGTGAGTGAAAGAATGTTCTGTGAGGGTTGTGACGGCAGGTACCTCTTTCTTGGGGGGTACCTGCCGCGTCTCTTGATGGGGGGATGAACCTTTGCGAGGGGTTCGCTTACCATCACCCAGTCTGGTGAGAACACGTCCCATGTCCAGCGTGTTCGCATCGTCTCCGGGCGGGATCCGGGAGTGAAAGAGAGAGCACTCCCCCCGCCTTGACTGGGCTTCCCGAGTCCTTCCGGCATGCCGCCCGGCCATGCGCACGAAGACCCCAGCCTCCGATTTCCGCCACGCTATACCATACCCCACCCCTGATGTCAAAACCGCGTCCGTTCGTCTACGGCCGCTCGTCTGTCACTCTTGCTTTTTCCTTCTGCCACTCATCGGCGAAAGGCGTCTTTGCCTTTCACAATATCCGCTCGTCTGTCACCCTTGCGAAAGCGAGGGTCCAGGTTCGTTTCTCCTCACAAACGCAGAGAAGCAGAGAAGCAGAGAAGCAGAGAAGCAGAGAAGCAGAGAAGACAAAGACACTGGATGCCCGATCGAGCCGGGCATGACAGGGGGAGGAGAGGGGGTCATCCTTGCGTACCCTTCGACTTCGCTTCCTTCGGCTTCGCTCAGGACAGGCAGGACAGGCAGGGCCGGCAGGGCCGGCGTGAAGGTCCGTTTTTGTCTGTCACCCTTGCGTACCCTTCGACTGTGCTCAGGGCAGGCGTGAGGGTCCAGGGTCGTTTCTCCTCACAAACGCAGACAAAGACAAAGGCAAAAACGCTGGATGCCCGATCGAGCCGGGCATGACAGGGGGGAAATGTCGAGGATGACGGATAAAGACAAAGACGCTGGATGCCCGATCGGGTCGGGCATGACAGAGGAGGAGAGGGGGACTTATACGGAATGTTAGCCAAAGAGTTTTAGAGCTTGGGTGTGACGTTCAGTTTGATTTGGCGGGTGGTGGGACGACCACGGGGGTATTTTGGCTTAAGTGATAGACGGTGGGGCCTGTTGTTACTCTCTCAATAAGCCAGGAAATATGGCTTCTACACAATACTCAGCAATCTTGTTCCCAATTCTACGACTCAGGTCGGGCATCTCAGGCATATTAGATGCCTCAGGTAAAGGCAGGCCTACAATGACGCTATGTGACGGGTCTTCTTTTTGACTGCCATTGGCTTTCAATGGTCGATGTACGAAACGAGCTTCGCAATCTGAGTCGTCTTTGAGAAACTGTTGTGTCTTGCCTATAGCAAGTTCAGCAAATCGTCCCGTACTCTTTATGTCGATCCCAATTGAACGCCGTACGTTAGCTAGTTGGCGATCCTTAGGAATATCACCGAAATATTCTAACCAATTAACTGACAGCCCGTCCCTCTCGTTTTTACGCAATTGAAAGGCTTCTCCAGATATTTCTCCGTTATTAAAAAGGCTTGGCTTGATATAACGAACAACATGGTCCGTCTCTGGCAAATAGACGTCACTCATAGAGTTCCGTGCTCAGTTCGTCTAGGCTACAGACCCCTAGCTTATGCGATGCCCTCGTAGCCCTTCCATGCCGTTTTAATTTCACGAAATTACACCACCCGTTGCCGAAGAACTCGACCTCAATACGTGTGTTGTTGGCTAGTCTCCAAACAGCAGAAAGATTGCCGTTGTCTAGCAGCATTAATCCGGCCGTACTAGTCCATGGCATGGACTTGACGAAACACCAAAAATTCTTCTTCGATGATTCGTTTATCTCAGAACATTCTTCATCATCCAAGGCAAATTTGTGCAACTCCTCAATGCGATGTTCATAAGACTGAAACGTTATTTTTGTTTTTGCCAACATCTCATCAAAGTCGGCAATATATTGGTTCAGCAGGTCATCTGATTTCAGTTCATCCTCCAAAGTGGAGGAACGTTGTATGACTTTAGATTCACCATAGTTGGTATCTGCATTCTCAGAATCACCAATTCCATGGACCACCAATGAAGAAGGCACGTAGGCAGGTAAATAATTCTGCCAAATATCTTGGGAGTGCTCTTCGTCGAACATTCCCTCGATTGGCAAAGTGCCCGTCTTTTGGTACGCCAGATCGACTTCAGAGCTTGATTTAGTTGCTACCGTACTCATTGTGAATCCTCTAATAAGCCCCAGTGGTTCTTTTGGACATCCAGGCTTGTGATGTGCTTAAAACACGCATTGATGGAATCGTGGGCGCGCTGGAACCATTGGTCAGAGCCGGTCTTTGTTACTCCTCCAATACGACCACTTGCTCGAATTTCAAATACCAGAATCGGCGCATTCGATTGCTGAGGATTAACTCCGCTACGTACGTTAATATTCAGTTCTAAATCCCTTGAGACCTTGTGAAGGTACTTGCAGTCGAAACCAGGCTGTCCAGAGGTGCTAAGGCCTGGATCGGTGATAGAGAATGAGCGGATTACTTTCTTCGTATCTTGTGGCCCCTCCCAAAATTCACACCGCTCTAGGGTGTTAACGTAGGTCAATTCACAAAGGTCAATGACAAGTTCATCTCTGCTCACTTCCGTTCTGATAAATTGATCGAACACACCGTAATATTTATCAAATGTTGGTTTGATGTGCTTATGAAAACGAGGATATGTATGACCATTTCTGCGCCGCCAATTGAACATAAAAGCACTCTTCTGTATCTGAATGAGATTGATTTCATCACTTCCTATAAACCAGTATCGAGGCATTGGGAACACATCATTTGGAATAATATCTTCTCTCACGTTCGCTGGCAATTGTTGCCTGACTGTAGGGAAGTCATCCTTTATCTTTTCCCAAAAGAGGCCAATATGTTCACTGCGAAGTTTCGCTAACGGAGGATTGAAGTACGAAGCTACGACTACTTCATTGATGGGAGGGTTCTTAAGTGTTAGTGGCATTTGGAAGACTTCGGCCTTGATTTGACGATTGACGATGCGCCCACTGAACGTTGGCATGAAATTGACTTATGCTTGCGGGGCTACATATGTGGTATAGAATCCGAGAGAAATCGGGTCGCTTCCAATTGTTTGTGTAGAAAAATTCCCAAGGCCGAATTTTTCGCAGCCAATCAGGTAGGCATCATCACTATCGTTATAGATAGCTATGATTTCTCCATCGTGCAGGAGAACGGTCCTGCCAAAATGCTCAAATTCCAATTTATCCTTGGCTTCGATGAAGGCAGCCCAATTTTTTTCTAATTCGTCACTCATCTCTGCCCTTTGGGGAAAGGAGTCATATCCCCTAACTCCAGTAACAGTATAGAGTAGCAGGGCCATGCAATCAACTCTCGATGGTGGGAGCAGATCCCTGTGCTCAGGACAGCGACGCGGTCGTTCTTGCTGTCACCCTTGCGTACGCAAGGGTCCAGGGTCGTTGGTTTGTATGAACGGGGGAGAAAGACAAAGATAAAGACGCTGGATCCTCGATTGCTAATAGCCTGCCCTTGACATTTTTAATCGAGGATCGAGGATGACAGATAAAGAGAAAGACGCTGGATGCCCGATCGAGCCGGGCATGACAGGGGGAGGAGAGAGGGGCACCCTTGCGAGAGCCTGCCCTTGACGCAATCGAGAGCGCCGGTTGAGAAACAGTTGTCTGATGAAGCGGGGGTGACGTAATATGCTCCGTTGACGCGAAGCGGCCTGTGAAGGATGGTATTCAAACAGAAGAGGAGGCCATCAATGGAGCATGTCATCAGCCTGCACATTGAGAAGTTGCCGGAGAATGTCTATGTCGCAACGTCAGCCGACGTCCAAGGTCTTGTCGTCCAGGGCCGGACGATAGAAGAAACGATTGAATATGCGCATGACGTGGCGCGAAAAATTCTTGAAGCCCAGGCCCAGCGCAACCAACCCATCACCCTCGAACAAGCCACGTATCCGATGGAGCACCACCTGGTGGTGTCCGTGTAACAGGTCTTTCATGGGCCGTTTGTCCGGTTTCAACTATCGGCGGATTACCAAAATTCTGAAACGGTTCCATTTCACGTTCGACAGACAAGCAGCAGGATCACATGAAATCTGGTTCAATGAAGAAAAAACCGGTACACGACCATTCCCCGCCATCCTGGGGATATTCCGGAAGGCACATTGAAACAGATTCTCAAGCAAGCCGGGATTTCCACAGACGACTTTTTCTCTCACCGTTAACTCTTGAGAAGACGCTGGATGCCCGATCGAGCCGGGCATGACAGAGGGAGAATGTCGGGGATGGCCGTGAGGATCTTGGAGATCAGATCAGTGCTTGTCCGCGAGTGTTGTCATTGGGGAATGGTGGCTCCCTGCCCGTGCTTGCATTTGTGGTCAGTTCTGGCTATCTTCCGGTCATGAAGCACGTCCGCATTGCTGATTTGAAAAGCCACCTGAGTGCATATCTTCGTCACGTTCGGGGAGGCCGGACGCTGACGGTGCTGGACCGCCACACGCCGATCGCGCAGATTGTGCCCTGTGGGGAGCAGAACGCCTTGCTCAGCGTCCGCGCCCCGCTCCCAGGTGCCCCGAAATTGCATCAGGTCCCCTTGCCGCCCCCCCTCAAACTGGAAACGGATATCGTCTCTCTCCTCTTGCAAGAGCGCGAGTCTGAGCCGTGATCGCCTATCTGGATTCCTCTGTTCTTCTCCGGGTTATTCTAGGACAACGAAACGCCGTCAAAGAATGGCGGGACATTGAACAGGGCGTGGCCTCGGCCCTGGTCGAAGTCGAATGCTTGCGGACGTTGGACCGATTGCGGTTGAGTGAGAGACTTTCGGATGAGGCGATTGCGTTACGAAGAGAAGCCGTCTTTCGACTGCTGGAATCCATGGAGATCCTTGATTTGACGAGCCTGATTCTGACGCGGGCTTCGCAACCGCTTCCCACCGCACTGGGAACCCTGGATGCCATTCATTTAGCCACGGCGCTGTTGTGGAGAGAGGGAAGGCAGGAAAACCTCGTGATGGCTACCCATGATATCTCATTAGCCCTTGCCGCCAGAGCCAACGGGTTCCACGTGGTGGGGACCCCCTGAGAGACGGTGTCGGGCATGTGTGCAAAAACCACGGCCCTTGATTTTCTGCCATGCCGTCATACCCCAGTTTGACGTCAACCTCGGAGCCGCCTCGTCTATCACCCTTGCGAACCCTTCGACTGCGCTTCCTTCGGCTTCGCTCAGGACAGGCAGGACAGGCGCGAGGGTCCGTTTTTGTCTGTCACCCTTGCGAATGCGAGGGTCTAGGGTCGTTGGTTGTATGAACGGGGGAGAAAGACAAAGACAAAGACGCTGGATGCCCGATCGAGCCGGGCATGACAGAGGGAAAATGTCGAGGATGACAGAGGAGGAGAGGGGGGGAGGTCATCCCAAAAAAAGAAGGCGACGACCAGAGGGTGTGGCTACGTCTGAAGCAGCGCCCTCAGTTCGGAGATCCGAAGGAGCAACATGAGTGGTTCGCGGTCTGAGAATGGCAGGAAGCCGAATTGCTCGTAAAACGTCTTGGCGTCTTCGTTAAATGCCTGGACAACGATGGCGCGTGCGCCAATCACCTCAGCCGCTGCCAGCGCTCTCTTCCCTGCATCGATCAACAGGTCGGATCCCAAGCCACTTCCCTGCTCGGTTACGTCCACCGCTAGTTGCCCTAACAGGATTACCGGAATGGATTCGGGCATGTTCCTGCCCACGCGGGACGAGACGCGTCGCCTTTCCACGGAACTGGCGGCAAGGCTGTAGAACGCGATCACCCGGTCGCTGTTACAGGCGACGTACGTTCGTGCACCACCTTTGGCTTCGTTCAGCCGAGCCTTCCGTTGTAGCCAGATATTGAGACTGTCGATTCCGGAGTCGAACTGCGAGACGTCATCGAACTGCGAGACGTCATGATGGGCGCCGAGTGGCTCAGGGGCTGTAGGCTTGCCCTGGGTTTGACCCGAGGTTATCGTTCCCACAGCGGCTGGCGGGCAAACCGTTTTTTCACGCGGCTGTTCGGTTGAACTGGTGCATCAAGCGCGGCAACGAAGGCGTCAAACGCCTCGTCGTCAAGCGCAATGACGGGGCGCTCATTCAATGTTTCAATCGCCGCCGCTTCACTCGACCGGAGCACAAACTCGGTGCGCGTGACGCCTCGAATCGCCGCCGCCCGGTCGATGAGTGCCAGACGTTCGTCTGTCATTCGGAAGTTCACTTGCCCCATGACACCGCCCCTCTTTTTTTGCGCGCAGACGCATGGATTTGGCTGGTTGGCGTATACCGTTTGTATAGAAATTTCTATGTATCACCCTGTTTTCTGAATTGTCAATGAGATGTCGCGCAGCTTGGTTCAGGGGCATGCCTTATGATGCTGCGACGAAGACCAAGGCCAAGGAGAAAGACACTGGATGCCCGATCGAGCCGGGCATGACAGAAGGAGGAGAATGCCGGGGATTGTATGTGTTCAGTAATTTGTTGACAGAATCCCAGGCTTGATCTGAAACGAAGCCACGGTTTGGCTTTTCGCCTTTGTCTGTCATCCCCGATCCTCGATTAAGAACGTCAAGGACAGGCTATTAGTAATCGGGGATCCAGTGTCTTTGTCTTTGCTGCGTTTCGTTCGTGATGGCGAAAGACGCTGGATGCCCGATCGGGTCAGGCATGACAGAGGGAAAAGTCAGGGATGACAGGTGGAAATGTCGGGGATGAGAGCTTAGGACATCGAGGATGAGAGTGGGGACCCCGGACCCTGCCACTGACTGGTTTCTCCGGCATTGAAAAATTTTTGCAATTCGTTTAGGATTGGCCCATCCATTGAGAGTGTGGCGGTTTTGGGGGTGCCCCGGGATGGGGGAGGGGTTGTTTTTGGCCTCATTGTCCATCAGCCGTGTGCAGATTCCAGCCACGCCAGGTTGATTGATTCTCGTAACTCTTTGAAAAGTATGATTTTTTATGAAAACAGACGTGCTGTATTTGACAACCCTTCGGGTTCTCTTTGTATGGTAGGCCGTCTTTGGGCTGCCATTCGTGGCGTTGTGGGCAACCCGCTTCTTTAACACTTCAACAAGGCACTCCTCTCCGATATGCTGAGCAGGAGATGCCTTTTTGTTTATTGAGCCAGGGAAAGGTAACTGTAATGAATCACCAGAATTTCTTGTTTACCTCCGAGTCCGTGACCGAGGGGCATCCGGACAAAATTGCCGACCAGATCTCCGATGGCATCCTGGATGCCATTATGGCCAAGGATAAAAATTGCCGGGTGGCGTGTGAGACGATCCTGACGACCGGCCTGGCGTTCGTGGCGGGGGAGATTTCCACGAAGGCCTACGTGGAAATCCCCGATATTATCCGGGAAACCATCCGGGACGTGGGCTATACCGATGCCACCTGGGGGTTCGATTACCGCACGTGTTCGGTGTTGACGGCGATTGATGCCCAGTCCGGTGATATTGCCATGGGTGTGGATACCGGCGGTGCGGGTGATCAGGGGCTGATGTTCGGCTATGCCACCAACGAGACGAGGGAATTGATGCCCATGCCGATCGTATTGGCCCATCGCCTGACGAAACGCCTGGCCGATGTCCGAAAGTCGAACCTGTTGCCGTGGGTGCGCCCGGATGGGAAGGCCCAGGTGACCGTCGAGTACAAGAACGGGAAGCCGGTGCGAATCGATACGATCGTGGTCTCCACCCAGCACAGCGACAAGGTGACGTCCAAGAAGATCGAGCAGGAGATCAAGGACAAAGTCATTAAACCCGTGATGCCGAAGGAGATTTTCGATCCGAAACGGGTCACGTTCCATATCAACCCGACGGGCCGGTTCGTGACGGGAGGGCCCATGGGCGATACCGGGTTGACCGGTCGCAAGATCATTGTGGATACGTACGGTGGCGTGGGGAGCCATGGCGGTGGCGCGTTTTCAGGCAAGGACCCCAGCAAGGTGGACCGGTCGGCGTCGTACATGGCCCGGTATATTGCGAAAAATATCGTGGCGGCGAAGTTGGCGGAGAAGTGCGAGGTGCAGTTGGCTTACGCGATCGGGGTGCCGGAACCCGTTTCCGTGCTCGTCGATGCGAAAGGGACGGAGAAGGTGGCTATTGAGGTCATCGATAAATTGGTGAGAAAGCATTTTCCGATGACCCCGCGTGGCATTATTGATTATTTGAAACTGCGACGCCCCATTTATAAACAAACGGCCGCGTATGGGCATTTTGGGCGAAGCGGCACGGGCTTCACCTGGGAAAAGACGGATAAGGCCTCGATTTTGAAGCAGGCCGCCGACTTGCGCCAGTGACGTTCAGGGCGTCCAAGCAGAAGGGAGCGATGCATATGGGAATGGCGACACAACTTGAAAAGTGTGACTATAAGGTGGCGGATGTCAACCTGGCTGATTGGGGCCGGAAGGAAATTCAGATTGCCGAAACGGAAATGCCTGGCCTGATGGCCTTGCGGGAGAAATATCGCGCGGCGCAGCCCCTCAAGGGTGCCAGGATTCTGGGGTGCATTCACATGACGATCCAGACGGCCGTCCTGATTGAGACCCTGATGGAGTTGGGGGCCGAAGTGCGGTGGTCTTCCTGCAACATTTTCTCGACGCAGGATCATGCCGCGGCCGCGATCGCGAGCCGGGGCGTTCCGGTGTACGCGTGGAAGGGCGAAACGCTCGAAGAGTATGATTGGTGCCTGGAGCAAACCATTTTGAAGGATGGCCGGCCCTGGGATGCCAACATGGTCCTGGACGACGGGGGTGATTTGACCCAGATGCTCCACGAGAAGTACCCGGCGATGCTGGATAAAATCCACGGCATCACGGAAGAGACCACCACGGGGGTGCATCGCTTGCAGGAGCGGCTGGACAACGGCACCCTGAAGGTGCCGGTCATCAACGTCAACGATTCGGTCACGAAGTCGAAAAACGACAATAAATACGGGTGCCGGCACAGTTTGAACGACGCGGTGAAGCGCGGCACGGACCATCTCTTGTCCGGGAAGAAGGCCCTGGTGGTCGGATATGGCGACGTGGGGAAAGGGTCCGCCCAGTCCTTGCGCCAGGAAGGCATGATCGTGCGCGTGTCGGAAATCGATCCCATTTGCGCGATGCAGGCCTGCATGGACGGCTTTGAAGTGGTGTCGCCCTACAAGGATGGTCGCAATACGGGGAACGTGGATGATATCAACACGGGGCTGTTGGGCAATACGGACCTGGTCGTCACGGCCACCGGTAATTACAACGTCTGTGACGCCGCCATGTTGCAAACGCTCAAACCGGGGGCCGTGGTCTGCAATATCGGCCACTTCGACAATGAAATCGATACGGCTTACATGCGGAAACAGTGGGAGTGGGAAGAGGTGAAGCCGCAGGTGCATAAGGTCTATCGCAGCGCACGCGCCAACGATCACCTGATCCTCCTGTCCGAAGGACGACTGGTGAACCTGGGCAACGCGACCGGGCATCCCTCCCGGGTCATGGACGGGTCCTTTTCCAACCAGGTCCTGGCGCAAATTTACTTGTTCGGGAAGAAATTCGCCGATACTTCCGGGGCTCCGGTCACGGTTGAAGTGCTGCCGAAGAAGCTGGATGAAGAAGTGGCCGCCCATATGGTGCGCGGGTTCGGCGGGACGTTGACCAGGCTCACCGAAGAGCAGGCCTCCTACATCAACGTGTCGGTGGACGGTCCATTCAAGCCGGAGACCTACCGGTATTGATTGTCCGCACGGCTTTTTGTCTTTGGTCTGTCATTCCCGTTCCCCTTCCGTCATTCCCGACATTTTTAATCGGGAATCCAGTGTCTTTATTCTTCACGGACGAAGTGAAAAGCAACGACGCTGGATCCCCGATCGGGGTCGGGGATGACAGCAGGAGAAGGGTCGGGGGTGACAGAAGGAGAACGAACGAAAAAAGCAAAGCCCCCGGATCCTCTTCTCAGGCGTGATCCCGTTGCGAATTGACAACCTCTTGTGGAAATTCCTATAGTGACTCTCTTGCGTTGTGCCGGAGCATGCTGGGTCAAAAGCCTCATGCAGCCGGTCTTGAGAATGGCCTAAATATCCGGCCTGTTGGGGCTTTTTCCATGTTGCGAAATTTCGTGCACCGGCATACAGTAACCGGATACTTGCGTTATCCGTCTACATTTCTCTTCTCTTAGGAATTGAGGAATTAAGCTTATGTCGACAATGTATGAGGTATTGCCAGGTCCGGAGCATTTTCTCCCCCCGGCCGCCGCCAGTATGGGCATTCGTCTGCCGGATCCGGGTCAGGCCCATATTCATGGAAAAATCGTCAATGAGGATGAGGCCATGGAAGTCGCGGCCCGCCAGTTCTTGTCGGCCAAAGTGCCGACGATTTTCCCCGGTCCGCTTGTCCTGTGGGCCTGGAATGAAAAAGCGGCCAAGAAGGCCACGGCCATCAGGCATCTCTATGAAACGATCAAGGAATGCGTGACTCCGTCCCAGCAGGCGATGCTCATTCCCATGCCCGATTACCGGCCCAAATATCCGAAGATCAATCCTGAAATCGAAATCAATCCCAACCATCCCAATCTCACGATTTGGCATAACAAGATCGATGCCTGCATGTTCGTCGGCGTGCATTGCCACCAGGCGAACCTGTCCCTCAAGATTATCCGGGGCGGCACCTATTGTTATACCATTGCCATGTGCGCCCAGGCGGGTCATGAAGACGCGATGGTGTCGTTCCGGGATGCGACGGCCGACAAGATCATGAAATTGGCTGATTGGGTGAAAAAATTAAAAGGGTCGGTCGAGCCGCCGAAAGACTGAGGCGCGGGCGGTCCGGTATTTTGTATTTCTTTCGCCTGCTTAAGACGGTACAATAGCATATGCTGTTCACATGAAACGCCCTAAAAGCCGGAACGAGAAGGAGGCGCAGTCATGGCAACGCAATCATTAGTCGGGACCAAAAATAGAGCCGGTCAAGTGGTGACCGATCCCTGGAAGTTGATGCATGAAGCCGAGCGAACTCCCTGTTTTTTTACGGGCAGTGAAGTGATCAAGGAAGCGATCCGGCGGGCCAATTGCGACGTCATGATCGCCTATCCGATTACCCCGCAGAGTGAAGCCGCGGCGTTGATCGGTGAATTGTTTGCCGAAGGGTTTATCGGCGACTACTTCCGCGGGGAAAGCGAGTTCGCGGTGATGTCCCAGTGCGCCGGGTCGGCCTTCGGCGGCGCGCGTGTGTTCACCACGACCGCGGGGCCGGGCACCATGCGCGCCATGGAGAACTTTCCGATGTGGGCCGGGGCGAGGCTGCCCATCCAAATGATTGTGACCTGCCGGGGCATCAACTCTCCGCTCTCCATCCAGCCGGACACGTTGGAAATTTCGTATCTGTTGAACACGGGGATGCTGGTCTGGCACGCGGAGACGGCGCAGGACTTTTATGACTGGATTTTAAAAGGGTACATGGTCTCGGAAGAGCCGGACGTGCATTTGCCGTTGGCGCTGTGTTGTGACGGGTTTTTCGTCACCCATACCAAAGACGTCGTGAACCTGACGCCGGCGGACATGTGCCTGCCGCCCTATGACCCGTACCGGTCGCCGGTTCCGTGCATGGACATGGAATGCCCGCCGGTTCGTATGATGCGCGACCCGTTCGTCATGAAGAGCAACTATATCAGTTATGCCACCCATGCAAGCTGGCAACAGGAGGTCTGGGCGGCGGTGGAGCGGTCCCGGAAGCACGCCATTCGGTGGCTGGACGGCCTGATTGAAGTGGACAGGCCCAATGCCGAGATTTTGATCGTGTCGTCCGGCACCGCGGTGTCTCAGGGTCGTGAAGCCCAAGCCCTCCTGGAAGAGGACGGGATTGAAGTGGGCATCGTCAAAATCAAAACCCTGCGGCCCTGGCCGGAAGACGAAATCCGGGAAGCCACGAAGCACGCCAAGCACATCATCGTGCCGGAGTTCAACGTCACGGGTTGGCTGGCCAAAGAAATTCGCGCCTCGATTCCAGACGCGGACCGCGTGTATGCCGGTCCTCACGTCTGCGGAGGCATGACCATGCCGCCGGAAGTTATCGCGGCCGACATCAAAAAGCATTTGGGTATTAAAGCCGAAAGCTTGGCCGGACGAGGGAGTTGACGCGCTACCGTCCACCCGGCATGACCATGAAATGTCCGCATACGCGCTAGGAGGCGACTATGAGCAAGGAACGCATTAAGATAGCTCCTGAAATGTTCGAAATCATGCCGTCGGAATACCAGGATCTGGTGGATCGAGCCACCTATGGCAAGGAAGGCCGCGGGTGGAAGGATATCGGAACCTCGAAGGAATTGATAGAAGAGCATTCCTTGTGCGCCGGGTGTCCGGAGTCCATGGCGTTCCGCTACATCCTGGCGTCATTGCCGGCCCCGGAAGATACCGTGATGGTGGGGTCCACCGGCTGCACCAGCCTGGTCTTTCCACACGTGGGCGTTCACAATATTCATTCCCTCTTCGGCAACCAGAACGCGATTGCCTCCGGGCTGAAACGCGCGCTCAGCGTGCGGTTCCCGGGACAGGTCAAGGACGTGGTGGTGTTGGCGGGTGACGGGGCCACGGTGGATATCGGCCTCGATATGACGCTGCAAGCCTGGTTCCGCCAGGAGAAATTCACGACCATTTGTTTTGACAACGAACTCTACGCCAATACGGGCGGCCAGGAGAGCGGGTTGATGCAAAAGGGGTTCGTGGCCAAGATGGCGCCCGTGGGCAAGACGTTTGAAAAGGTCAAATTGCCGGAAATCGCGCGAGAGTCCGGCTGTCACTACGTGGTGAATTGCACGGTCAGCAAACCGAACCTGGTGGAAAAAGTCATCAAGAACGCGATCCACGTGGCCCGCGAGATCGGCCCCACGTATTTGCAGCTCTACACCCCGTGCATCCTGGAAATCGGGAAGAACAGCATGGAAGGCTTGCAGGAAATGCGCGACTCGGAAAAGCCGACCGAGCGGTTTGCGTATAGAGAGTACGTCAGCGATGAAGCCAAGGAATTGTTGACCGAACTGGCGGCCAAGGAAAAAGAGAGAAAAGCCGCCGCGAAGAAGCAATTGGCGGACAAGCAATTGGCGGGGAAGGCCTGAACCCTCCCTACGGAAAGGGGCAATCGTCATGATCAAGCGGAGACTGAATATTCGCATGTCTGGTCTTGGAGGACAGGGCGCGGTGACGGCTGCGCACGTGTTGGCCATGGCGGCGTCGCGTGATGGCAAATTTGCCATCTCGAATCCCTTTTTCGGCGCGGAAAAGCGGATGGCGCCGGCCGAGAGTTATTGCCGGATCGGGGTGAGCCGGATCTATGACCGGGGAGAATTGGTGTTCCCCGACGTGATCGAAGTCTTCCATCCGCAGGTCGTGACAATGGGCAAGAGCTATACCATGCCTTTTTACTCGGGCATCAAGGAAAACGGCGTCGTCATCATCAATTCGGACGTGCCGCTGTTGTCGGATGAGGACGTGCAGCGGTTGAAGGATCTGGACGTGGCCGTGTTTTACATCAAGGGCACCCAGATTGCGTTGGAGGTGGCGGGCACGGAGCTTTCCACAAACATGACCATGATCGGGTCAGTGGCCGGCATTACCAAGTGCGTTTCTCTAGAAGCGCTCGACGGCGCGTTGCAGGAACGGTTTGGGAAAAAGTTCGTGGCGTCCGGCGGAACGGCCACCCTGGATGAAGCCATTAAGAAGAAATTCGCGAAAAAAGAAATGCTGTTGAAGAAGAACCTGGAGACGGTCGTCCGGTCATACGAAATGGCATCGGAATGGGCGGAAAAGAACAACGTCGAACTGGCCGTTGCCGCGGCATAAATAAGAAAGACGGGGAGTCATGTATAACGTAGCGCTAGTGACCGATGAGAAATGTGTGGCCAAAAAAGGGTGCCGGTTGTGCATCATGTACTGCCCCGAGGCCAACTGCCTGGACCTGAACGTCGAAAAAATGGTGGCGGAAGTCTTTATCAATCGCTGCAAGGGGTGTGAGTTGTGCAAGGTCGTGTGCGACGCGGCCAAACATGAAGCCATCGACATGGTGGCGGTGAGCGCCAATGGCCAGTTGATGGAGCAGGCCGGCGAATCCGCCGGTTTGGGACAAGCCTATCAGGGGTAAGTCTTCACGTCAGATACCGGATAAAGGCCCTGCGGCATTGCTTGTCGCGGGGCTTTATTGTGTTTTACGGGACTTTCTTGGCTTTTCCGATTGTGCCTGATGCGCTGTGCGTGCAACTGAAGGTGCGGACATGAGCGATGACCTTAGAGAACTCATGGGTGAAATCAACGAGAGCATGTCTCGATTCCATGACCGGTTGGAGAGCCGGGCCAAGGAAATGGAACTCATGGGCGGGGACCCCGACGTTGTCAAGAAATTAACCATCGGCGCCGATGCGATGAAAGACAGCGCCAACATCTATTTGTCATGGGCCCGGCATTACGTCGCCTTATCCGAAGGCGGCGCAGCCGAAGCCGAAGAAGGCGAAGAAGATTCCGACGATTTTCAGTTTTAATCCACGAAGACAGATACCGTCAGGAGCTAGTGCTCCATTTCAAAATTATGTTATGATCACTTTCCACTTTTGTGGAAAAGAAGCCAACGATCGTGTTCCTCGGTAGCTCAGTTGGTAGAGCGGTCGGCTGTAAAGAGAGGTGCGGTGAATGCACGCTGGATTGCAGCTTCCACGGGAAACCGTGGTTGAAAAATCGGGTGAATTCAGGGAAGCCTTCCCCGAGTTCGCGGAGAACTCGGAAAGGGAATCCTGAGCGAAGCTTGCCGAAGGGTCTTGGGTAGGCAAGAACGTGCAGAGACTAGAGGTTGAGGAACCCAATCCAATAAGACCTCACAAGCGCCCGACACCCTCACCTGATTCTTCAGGCGGGTGATGAGATAGTCCGAGCCCGGTAGAAATATCGGGAAACTCGTAACCGATTGGTCGCAGGTTCGAGTCCTGCCCGGGGAGCCACCTATAGAATCCCGCGTATCCCGCAGGATTCTCACTTAAGCCCCCTAACTCATAGAAGTTAGGGGGCTTTTTTATGCGCTGCCGTCTGGCGGTTCCGGTTGAGTCCCCTAAAATCCGATGTGGAACGTGGTTAAAATCGTGGGGAAGCATGTGAGGACCACACCATGAATAAATAGGAAGCAAAACAGTCCCACGTGGCTTCAGATCGAGTGTCCAGACGTGGGCGGGCGAATGCACGAACACGCCAACTCCCGTTACTGAACTGTGCATGGCTCATGCGGTCGGCAATGCGATCGAGAAGGCCTATGCGAGAAGCGATCTACTCCAGAAGCGGCAACACTTGATGCAGGCGTAGGGTCGGTATGTAACCGGCGAGGGTTGTGCGGACATAGTGCCGCTACACGGCTGAGTTCCTGATGTCGAGGATCCCGGCTGCCCAAACATGGGCCTCCCTTTGACAAAAGTATTCTTGCGGCAGGACTTGGCTCGTTTTGAGGACATCGCCACGCACGATGTCACAAAGTCGGATAGTCATGTCGAGCAATGAAAACTGCTTTCGAAACAAGAGTGTTTAGGAGTATGCGCGATGGAAGCAATTGCGAAGGGTCAGAACAGGAGAGACAGGGCTATGAGACCAAGAACCTTCTCGGCACCCCCCACGCTGGCCTGCAAACCTCACTCTTTGTTTTGCCCCAGTAGCTTTCGGCTGTCTTCAAGATAGTCGCTGGCCGTAGCGTTGCTGAAAAAGACATGTGCGTTCACAAAGCTCGTTTCGAGCGCCGCGAAGGCCGCCACACAATATCCGAGACAGATACACGGTCTTGACGTGTCGGTTGGTTAGGTAAATAATAGAATTCAACGTGTCTCTCACATTGGTTGACTGGGACCCGTAGCAGGTGCGGTTGTGAAGAGAAGGGCTTTTTGCAAATCAATCGGCTAGTGGCAGCGTGTCCAATAGTATAGACTTCGAATTGTGGAAATCCATATTCAGAAACCGGCACGAGAAGACCTCTCGATAAACTTCGTGTTGTCCCCGTTCATAACCGATTGGGCAATGGCACAGACGAAGTTCATCGCCGCACTCGCCAGAGAATTCAGCGTTGTGTTGTCCGTGCGCGCTATGGATTTCAGTTCAAATCCTTCGCCCGAGCTTGGAGAATCATGGTGCAAATATCGGATCTTTGGAGGTGCAAGCACAATCGTCCTCAATCCCGGTGCCTTGCAGTTGAATTTTGTGAACCTGAATGAAAATGACGATCCAACCGTAAAGGAGATAATTCGAAGATCGAAAGATGTGTTGTTGAAAGATATCGGTAGTTATACAAGAGAGCGAGTATCTCTGTCGTCCAATCTGCACGTTAGAACGGTCGAGGAAGGGGTTGCCGACGTTTACCTTGAGCAGTTTGCAGTGAAACAAGTTGCCGATCTAGCCCACACCAATTCGACACTTCAATATAGACCAGCTGTAAAAGTCATACTTTCGGAAGATTCGGATAACGCGGTACACTGGGTAGCGTATCGCTCGGTCGAAAAATCCGAGTGGCTGCCGGATGGGCTTTTTGTCACGACGTTCATTGATGTTTCATCGCCACGGGTAATGTCGTTCGAAGATCAAGCCCAATTGATGCAGCGAATCTATGGCTTGGCCGATCAGGCAGTCGGACAGCAGCCTTCTGGAGGCAATGCCAATGACGCAGGTTCTTAGCAAACAGACGCATAACTTCGCGGCATTTAGTCATGAACGGGAAGCCCGGGCACATGGTGAGCAAGCGCGGTGGGCTCAATCTATAACGCAACATCAAGGGTGGCCTGCATCGTTTTTGGACTGTCCGGGTTTCGTGAGTCAGTCTCTAGCCCCGACCGAGATACAGACGGACAGTCCCGGCAGAAAGTTGGAAGCCCGTTACCCAGGGCTTTTTCATACACACCCTCCCACCACCTGGGGAAGCAGCCCAAGTACGGATTGGCTTAAGGATGCACTCGCAGAGTTGGAGTCTATAGACGACGAAATAGCCGAGGAAGCACTGCCGGAGATTCAGTCCCATACCAAGGATAAGGCAAGGGCAATTATTTCCGCATTGGCCACGCAGTCGGTCGCACCGACGGTGTACCCTACGATGGACGGCGAGGTCGCCCTGTATTTCAAATCACCCGTAACAACGTCTTCCCTTTTGATCTTGGTGTGCAATGATGGCCAAGCCGCGTGTTTTTCATACATCGCCGGGAAGAATCGTCGAGCCCGGTATGAAGATGCAACCGAACTCCCCGATGAATTCGTGAAAGCTCAGTTGCGGGCGCTGAAAGAAACGGCATTTTCGAAAGACGCATGAGTGAACAACTACCCGACTTGGGGATTTCCGAGAATATCGGAAGAAGTGTTTTCTCAAGTACGGCAGCGAAGCGAGCCAGGAAGGACGGGACAATCATCCCGGCCGTTTTTCTTGAAAGCCGAGAAGCAGACTCGATATCTGTCGACCGAATGGATCACGCAGTCCGAACGGTTCTTGCCGCACTCTCGACACAGATGGGGCAAAACAGGACCCCACCGCGAGACTTTCGCGGATGGGCGGTCTTGACAGTCGAGGCTGCGGCATCCAACGGAAGAACCGTCAGAGCGACTCCCAATGAGTCCAACAGATACCACGCGGATATCTTTCTTCATTTACGCGACGATGATGAGCGGCGTGACGGCCAAAGACAGCATGCCACTGAGTTGGCCGCGCGTGCGACATGGTGGGCTACACCTTAGCCTACCGATCCCGACTTGTTCGTCGTGACATTTTGGTTAACCGTTTATATTTTGTATTCAATTCGTAACTTTCAAGCACCGATCCATTCGATCGATCCAGCGCCGAAACGTCCGCTCGCAGACACCCAGCACGCGCGCCGCCTCTTCTTGCGTTAGACGGCTCTCCGTCCACCCCGACCATGCTTCCTCAAACCGTGTCATCGTAGCCATTCGGTTCGTCTCATCAGATGCCTCCTTCAGCATCCGATGAAAACCTGACAGATGATGTGCTACAAGACCTGACAGATTATGTGCTCTCTACAGACTTATGTATATAACCTTGACAGATGTACGCCTATCATTTAATCTTTTTTCGGTTTTTTGTGCGTTCAGACTTCGGTTCGACCTATGGGCCGACTTTTCCCTTCCCTCTCCTTACCGGGAAATTTCGTGGGGAAAACCGTGGGTCTCTGGCACGACGCCTGAATTAAAACCTCATGAATAAAGGCGATTCACGGGTGTGTGGCTCATGCCCGGGGAGCCAATCTTATAGCCGCTCATCCCAGCGGCGTGTTTGTGCAAACGAGACCCCGAAGGGTGATTCTCGTCGGGGTTTCCGGAGGTAAACCTCGCCGCGACGACAGCCGTTGTCGCACGTCCCACGCCCTGCTGCACGGCGCGGCTGCTTCGTAATCTCGGGAGTTTGAGGAATACCAGTTTTCGCCATTCCCGTACGGTTGTACCCACCTGCTGATGCCAGACCCGGGTACAGTCGTATGAGGACCATCCTGGGGTTGCCGCTCGGCAACAGCTAACGGAGGTTCGCAGGGATGCCCAGTCACCAATAACCAAGGAGTTCGTTCTCTATGTCTTTCAAGTCTTCTGCAACCCCTCCACGTCCATCGAGTCGTTCGCGGCGCCACCAGGCTGTTTGCGCGGCTTGCGCTGCGTCCACAACCGTTCCCTTCCGGCCGCGCCCGGACAGGCCGGCGTACTGCTCCCCGTGCTTTAACGTTCATCGCAGTGGTCTTGCCCCTGTGGTCGATTTGCCGGTGGGCGAACCATTGGCTGTCAATCCTATCCAACCCCGCGGCGCCGACTCCGGTGAGGCCGGGTTTCCCGGCATGGCGTTGAGTCGTGCTATCAGAGCGGCGCTGGCCACGATGAATATCTCGATGCCCACGCCCATTCAAGAGAAGACCATCCCCCATCTCCTGGCGGGGCGGGACTTGATCGGGCAGGCGCGTACCGGGTCCGGAAAGACGCTGGCGTTTGCCGCGCCCGTGGCGGAGCAATGTGATCCGTCGCTCCGGCGGGTCCAGGCGCTTGTGCTGGTGCCCACCCGGGAGTTGGCCATTCAAGTCTCCGGGGTCATGAAGGCCCTGGCTACATCACGGCGACTTCGTGTAACGTTACTGTACGGCGGCCGGTCATTGAGGCCGGAGTACACGTCGTTACGGAACGGAGCTCAGATCATCATCGGCACGCCGGGCCGTACGCTGGATCATCTACGGCAAGGCACGCTCGACCTGCAAGCCATACGCTTGCTGGTGCTGGATGAAGCGGATGAAATGCTGGATAGGGGGTTTGCCCGCGACGTTGAGGCCATCTTGAGCCGGACACCTTCCGGCCGGCAGACGGCGCTACTCTCCGCCACCATGCCGGAGTGGGTGGCGAAGACCGCGAAGAAATATCTGCGCAACCCCGTCACGGTGAAGGTGGATGCGGATCTGCAGACGCTACCGACGGTGGAGCACGTGATCTATACTATTCAGAAGAGCGACAAGATCGAAGCTCTCAAGACGCTGTTGAACCAGCGGGATGGCGCTCCGATAATCGTCTTTGGCAAAACCAAGCATGGTGTCAAGAAGCTCGCCAAAAAGCTCGACACGTTGGGCTATCCCGTAGGGGCGCTCCAAGGCAATTTGAGCCAACGCGCGCGTGAACGGGTGATGCTGGATTTTCGTTCCGGCGCGGCGCCGATTTTGGTCGCAACCAATGTGGCCGCTCGAGGCTTGGACGTCGAGGGCATCGGCCAGGTCATCAACTATGATCTGCCGGATTCGGAACAACTCTTCACGCACCGGGTCGGACGGACCGGCCGCATGGGCCGATCCGGCGAGGCGGTCACGTTCATCACCTCGGACGAAGAGCGGAAATGGCGTGAGATTGAGCGAGGTCTGGGCCGGCGGTTTACCCGCAAGTCATGGAGTATCGCCCGTCAGTCAGAGCATCATCGAGAGAGGTAAGACTGCGCTTCATGGGGCGGTCGCTGGCCGCTCCATTGCTTGATGAGGATTCGTTTTGCCACGTAAACCCAATTACAAATTTGCTCGCCAGGAACGGGAACGCGCGAAGGCTAAAAAGAAAGCTGATCGCTTAAA
The DNA here is from genome assembly GCA_022825885.1 of Nitrospirales bacterium. GTDB lineage: Bacteria > Nitrospirota > Nitrospiria > Nitrospirales > UBA8639 > Bin75. The sequence goes on from JAJDVY010000022.1 coordinate 22,303, forward strand.
GGCCAAGGCAGAGCAAAAGGCCCAAAAAGCCGCCAACCCCGACTCGTCTGAAACGGAAGCCAACGCCGACTTCTCTCCGGAGAACACGCCGGACACGTCGCCGGTGGACGACGAAATCGTGTGACCGGCGATGGAATCGGCGGTGATGGTGGAGCAAGCTCTTCGCTTGTGGTTCGGCCTTTCCGGTTAGAATCATACGCGGCCCTTACCCCCCCCCCCCCCTTCAGGCTCTTCGAGCCTTCACTCTATGATATAGCAGCACGATTTCAGATCCCTACATGGACATATCTGCTTGATTCCTGCATCAACCCGTCAAAGCCCAAGCAGTAACTGTTCCAATGTTGGAGAGGCGTCTGTCTGGCACCCGTGGCGGGCTTAGCGTTCAGTAGCGTCAAGTTAAATGGATAAGTTCCGCGTTACTCAGGATGACCGCGTTGGTATTTTGTGCTATGATGATCCGTCTGAATCGACAGATCGACCCAGTGAAGGATAGCAAATGAAACACGTTCCTGCTCACTACGACGGCACAAAAGTTGTTTTGGACGAACCCGTCACGCTTCCCGTTAATACGCCCCTTGAGATAGTGGTTCCTGATTCCCTGGAAGAGAGCACTCAACTCAGAGAAGGAACTTTTCTCGCGTCATTGCCGGTCTTGACCAAGATCTGGACGAACTCGGCCGATGCCGAATATGACAAGCTATGAGCAAGGGGACATCGTCCTAGCCACCTTGCCCTTTTCCGACCTGTCAGGCATAAAAAAGCGACCTGCGGTTGTTGTGAGCGCCCCACATCCTTCCGTTGATCTGCTGCTGCTTCCTCTCACTTCCCAAACCCAGAATCTTCAGCTTGGAGAGTTTGTGTTACAAGAATGGCAAAAAGCGGGGCTTCTCTTTCCCAGCGCGGTCAAGCGAGGACTATTTACCCTCGACCGAGCCTACGTGACGAGACGCCTTGGCCGTGTGTCCTCCTCCGACCTGCTCAAACTGGAGCAAGCTCTTCGCTTGTGGTTCGGCCTTTCCGGTTAGAATCATACGCGGCCCTTACCCCCTTCTGTCATATAAAGGCATACCTCGGGCTTGACCGGGGGTGCTAATTTTAAGCCCCTAACTCATCGAAGTTAGGGGGCTTTTTTCATTGCTGTCTTGGCGGTTCCGTTTGAGTCCCCTATCGTTTCTTCAATAGTTGAAGGTATGCAAAGGCTGTGTTTACGTCAAACGGTCTTCGGGTTCCGGCGGTTGACCACCTTTCCTTTTCAGACTGCGGCGCGCAGCCTTGATGTCGGCTTTGGCGCGGCGCGAGGTGAAGAACTCGGCGGTCTTCATGGCGCAGCGAACTTGATCTCGATACAACCATGCCGCGAGTGGGTTCAAACAAAAGATTGACATGATCAAAAGTATGGCCATATAATTTTCATATGGCCATACTTACTGTCAAATCGACCTATTCGCTGGATGTCGAATCCATTCGTACGCTTGAGAAACTGGCGCAATGCTGGAACGTGTCGAAATCCGAGGTGTTGCGGCGGGCGATTCGGATTGCGGCGATGGGCGGGAATCCCGGCGATGGTGCAACACTAAAAGCTCTTGACCGGCTGCAAGCCACCGTACGGTCGCGCAAGGTCAACCTCGCCCGGTGGGAACGGGACTTGAAGGTCGAGCGGCGAGCAACTGCCCGTCGGCTGGCCCCCAAGACCCCATGATTCATCTGGACACGAGTTTTCTGATCCGGTCGTTGAACGCGGGGACGGCTGAGGATCGCAAGTTGCGAGAGTGGATCGGTGCCGGTGAAACGCTAAGTATGAGCACGGTCGCCTGGGCGGAGTTTCTCTGCGGTCCGCTTGAGGAATCCGAGATAGCGTTGGCGGCTCAAATTGTCGAACAGCAGAGTGCGTTCACGCCGGAGCATGCGGCGCTTGCCGCACGGTTATTCAATGAGTCGGGGCGACGCCGTGGTTCATTGATCGACTGCATGATTGCAGCGGCGGCGCTGGCCGATGACGCGCCCATTGCAACCCCAAACGTGGCGGACTTTCGCCGTTTTGAGGATTCCGGCCTGACGGTGGTATAGCTTGTCTTGTGCTGCTGTTTGCAGGCATTCTGAGTAGATCGATCTTCATACTATTGGTGGGAGGACAAGCATGACCGACCAGACCAACCCCGTGAATTGGTTCGAGATTCCAGTGACTGATTTGGAGAGAGCCAAGCATTTCCATGAAACCGTGTTCGGATTTCAACTGAGCCTGAACGAAATGGGCTCCATGAAGATGGCTTGGTTTCCCATGACCCAAGACGGGGGCGGCGCGACGGGAACGCTTATGAAATCTGAGGGGTACGCGCCATCCTGTGCCGGGACGCTGGTCTACTTTTCCGTTCCCGCTATCGAAGGTACCCTGGCCAGGGTCGATGCCAACGGCGGTAGGACGCTGATGCCCAAGACCGAGATCGGTGAATATGGGTACATCGCCCACTTCCAGGATTGCGAGGGGAATCGAGTGGGCTTACATTCCAGGACGTAACGGCCTCTGCCGTGAGCGGGTTGCTCACCGTGACGCGCTTTTCTCCAGCGTCTGCCTGATCCAGCCATTCAGGCTCAAGCCGCTCTCCGCCGCCAAGCGGGCAACCCGTTGGTGCAGGTCGGGGCCAAGCCGCACGTTGAGCTTGCCGGAAAACGGCTTTCTGGGTTCGACGCCGTCCTCGCGACAGGAAGCGAGGTATTCGTCGATAGATCGGCGGAACTCGTGTCGAAGCCCATCGACGTCGGTGCCTTCAAACGTGGAGATCGGATAGGCGCCGCTGTTGACTACCCGACCGTGAAGACGTCCCACCGACTCGTCGAATTCGATCTCGGCCACGTATCCTTTGTATTCCATCATGGCTTGACTCCTATGGCTTCGAGAAACGCGGCGATGTCGCACACCGTCGCTCTGCCGGTCCCCGTTTCAGGGTGGGGCCGGTGAATCACGATTCGTTCCACTCCCTTCTTCAGCAGCACGCGCGACCCCGACCGCTGAGAAACCTCGATGTCCACCGCCTTCAGCATGGAGACGATGTCCGGCCACCGGATGCCTGCGGGCGTTGGTTTCTTGAACAGGCTTTCCAGGGTGCGTTGATGCTTCGCCCGCATAAGATATAGATAGTACTAAAAATAGTACCAAAGTGCAAGCTTTTCTTCGCGCACCATCAGCACCACGGTGAGTAGCGTCTGCAGCGGGGCAAACCATTCATGTCGTTTGCACAACGGCTCGTCCAAGTCTTATTATCATTACGGTTTATGAACACAAATTGCCCAAATGGATCGCTCCTATTCAAAGGAGACAATCGACATGAAATGCAGCATTGCTGGCTGTCCGGGAGAATACGAAGCGGGAAAAGTCACGCACACCGTTCGGCATCTTCGGCATCAGGGGCAAATCATTGTCATTGACCACGTTCCGGCAGATGTTTGTTCTGTATGCGGAGACGTGCTGTTGAAGCCGGACACGGTTCGCAGGATCGAAGGCCTGCTTCAGGAAAAACACCAACCGGCAAGTACGGTGCCTCTGTACGAGTTCGCGTGAAAGCCCTGCTCAGAAAAATCTCGACAATGTTTCCCTGGAGACGAGCCTTGCCCAAACCGAATCTCAAGGAACTGCTGCTCGCGCCGGAAGCGCGCACGGATGCGCTAACGCCGCCGCGTAAAAAGCATCGTCATCGAATGTCACCGACTTTCGAGTAAATCCGTGTATCTTCTCGACACAAACGTTGTGTCGGAATTGCGCCGGCGCAATCCGCATAAGGGCGTCCTCAATTGGATTGCGGACGTACCCGCCGATCAACTTTTTCTATCCGCGGTGACGGTCGGAGAGATTCAGGCGGGTATCGAGACCGCCCGCGAGCAAAATGTCGGTAAGGCGGCCGAGTTGGAAACTTGGCTCGGCAGGGTGCTCGCCTCCTATAGCGTGCTGCCGATGGATGCGCCCGCATTCAGGGAATGGGCACGTCTCAGGCATCGACAGTCGGACACTCTGATAGAGGATGCCATGATCGCGGTAACCGCCATAGTCCACAGACTCACGGTCGTGACCCGCAACGTACGTGATTTTGGCCAACTCGGCGTGGCCTTGTTGAACCCGTTCGAATGGCAAGGGAAGCCATAGCTTGCCACGCGCGCGGACGGCACTGCGGTTCCTTCATTTCGCTCAGGACAAGCGCTTCGCTCGCACGCAATGACGGGGAGTGTGCTCTTGGCCAGCCCGGTGGCCTAGTGTCCTTCCTTCACCAGATTTTTATTCCATTCGGGGATTTCGACGACGAGGTTGGTGGAGCCGTCGGGGACGCATTGGCAGGCCAGGCGTGATTGCAGCGTGATCGCGGGGGCTTCGTCCAACTGGTCCAGTTCATCGTCCGTGGCCTCGCTGCACGAATCCAGCCCCTCTTTCACGACGACGTGACAGGTCGAGCAGGCGCAGACGCCGCCGCAGGCATGTTCGACGTCGAGGCCCGCGCCCATCGCAATATCCAGCAGGCTGCCCGGCTGGCCGGTCGGTCCATAGGGGATTTTGCTTGGATCAACCGAGACATCGATGGTTTCGTCAGGCATACGAAAGGTTACGGTGAAAGGTTCTGTGGCTGTTTTGAGTTCTACTTGCTCGATATATGGATTACTGCCTCCCATCTGGTCTCCTTTTCCCTCAGATATGGAAAGAAAAATTATTGAATTATGACGTACTTTCAATAAGATAGCCGATCAAACGGCTTGACGGCTCTATCTCCGACTATTTCAATCTCCGACTAAAATACTCTTGACTAGAAAGAAATGTCAATGCTAGGATTTCCTCCGATGTTTTCGGTCGGAGATCTATTTGCTCCGCGTTTATGTGAGGGGTCATGCTGAAATTTTCAAAAAAAGCCGATTATGCCTTGCTGGCGCTCCAGTACATGGCCACGGTTCAAAGCGGCATTGCTGCCAACCCGCGCGTGGTGAACACCAAGGAAATTGCCGAAGAACATAACATCCCCGTCGAATTGCTGGCGAAAGTGCTTCAGACCCTGACACGGCATCAACTGATCGAAAGCCGCCATAACGGACCCAAGGGAGGCTATGAGTTGGGGCGGGAACCCAGAGACATTACCCTGGCGCAAGTGCTCGAAGCCATCGAAGGGCCCTTGGGATTGACGGATTGCTGTCATGAAAAAGACGGCCAATTCCTGTGCGAGCAGATGAATCATTGCAATATCCGAACCCCGCTGTCCAAGATCCAGGAAAGCATCTTCCAATTACTGAACAGCATGTCCATCGAAGATCTGTTGGTTGAAGACACACCCCTGGTTATCGTCGAATCTTTAAAGCCACAAGGAGTGCCATCATGAAGTTACCCATTTATATGGACAACCATTCGACTACGCCCTGCGACCCTCGCGTGGTCGATGCGATGCTCCCGTATTTCACCGAAAAATTCGGCAATGCTGCGAGCCGGAATCATTCCTTCGGTTGGGAAGCCGAAGAGGGCGTGGATCAGGCGCGCAAACACATTGCCGCTCTCATTCACGCCGACGCCAAGGAGATCGTGTTCACGAGCGGAGCCACGGAATCCGATAATCTGGCGCTGAAAGGCGTGGTCGAAATGTACAAGGAGAAGGGCGATCACGTCATCACGACTTCGACCGAACACCGCGCGGTGATCGACGCGGCGAAGGCATTGGAGAAAAAAGGCGTCAAGGTGACGTATCTGCCCGTGGATAAAACCGGCCGGGTCGATCCGGACGACGTGCGGAACGCCATCACCGATAAAACCATTTTGATTTCGATCATGCTGGCGAATAATGAAATCGGCACGATTCATCCCATCGCGGAGATCGGCAAGATCGCGAAGGAAAAGGGCGTGCTCTTTCATTGTGACGCGACGCAAGGCGTGGGGAAAATCCCGGTAGACGTCCAGGAGCTGGGCGTGGACCTGATGTCGTTCACCGCCCATAAGATTTACGGGCCAAAGGGCATCGGGGCGTTATACGTGCGACGGAAAGCTCCCCGCGTCCGGTTGGCGCCGATGATCGACGGGGGCGGTCATGAGCGAGGCATGCGGTCGGGGACGCTTCCGGTGCCGCTCGTTGTCGGGTTCGGAAAAGCCATCGAGTTGTGCGCGCAGGAAATGCCGGAGGAGTCCGTTCGCACGAAGGCCCTTCGTGATCGTCTGCAGGACGGCATCATGGATGTCATGGAGGAAGTCTATCTCAACGGCCACCCGACGGAGCGTCTCCCGGGCAACCTGAACATCAGTTTTGCGTACGTCGAAGGGGAGGCCCTGTTGATGGGGGTCAAGGAAATCGCCTTGTCGTCGGGTTCGGCTTGCACGTCGGCCACCCTCGAGCCGTCATACGTGCTGCGCGCCTTGGGTGTGGGATCCGACCTGGCGCATTCATCCATCCGGTTCGGCATCGGCCGGTTTACGACGCCGGAAGAAGTGGAATATACTATTGATAGGATGATCAAGGCGGTGAATCACCTGCGTGAAATGTCGCCGCTCTACGAAATGGCGAAGGAAGGGATTGATCTCAAAACCGTCCAATGGGCGGTGCACTGAGTCGAGTATACAATGTCTACCGTACTTATCAATTATCGGGCAGAAGGAGGATGGCGTCATGGCATACAGTGAGAAAGTCATCGACCATTATAACAATCCGCGCAATATGGGGTCGTTCAAGAAAGACGAAGACGGCGTGGGGACCGGTATCGTCGGGGCTCCCGAATGCGGCGACGTGATGAAACTGCAGATCAAGGTGGAAAAGGACACCATCGTGGACGCGAAGTTCAAAACCTTTGGCTGTGGGTCGGCGATTGCCAGTTCCAGCTTGGCTACGGAGTGGTTGAAGGGCAAGACCGTGGATGAAGCGGGCCGGATCAAGAACACCGAGATCGTCCAGGAGTTGAACCTGCCCCCGGTCAAAATCCACTGTTCCGTGTTGGCGGAAGACGCGATCAAGGCCGCGTTGAACGATTATAAGAAGAAAGGCGAAACCGAAGGTCAGGCCGAAGAGGTGGCCACGCCGGTCTGACCTGCCAAACGGCAAGGAGTGTAGTGATGGAGACGACACAACAGACCCCACTCGTTACGCTGACGGAGGCCGCGGTGGCCGAAGTCAAACGGCTCATGGACGTGCAGGATCTCACCGAAGGTGGGTTGCGCCTGGGAGTCAAGGGCGGCGGATGTTCCGGGTTGAGTTACACGATCAATTTCGACGAGAAAATCGGCGAGTTCGATACCGTGTGCGAGCAGGGCGGCGTGAAAGTCATCGTCGACGTGAAGAGTGCCATTTACCTGGAAGGCATGCAGCTTGACTATCAAAAGGACCTGGTCAGCGGGGGATTTAAATTCATCAATCCGAACGCGACCAAGACCTGTGGGTGCGGAGAATCGTTTTCAGCGTAGCACGTTGAACGGGATTGCGTGACCAGCGCAACCAGCGGGCATGGTGAAGTTTTGACCATGCCCGTTGTGCGAGTGAGAGAGATGAGCGAGCATACACGTCAACTGGATTCAGGGCGGCCCCGTGATCTGCCGATGGCCCGCAGCATGTGCTGGCATTGTCAATCTGAAATGACCGGCGAGTATTTTTGCGGACGGTGCGTCAAGGTGCAGCCGCTTTCCAAGGAACTCGACTATTTTACCTGCCTGAACCTGCCCCGCAAATTGAACCTCGATGAACAGGCCCTCGAAGAGACCTTCTACGCCTTGAGCCGGAACTTTCATCCCGACTACTACGCCACGAAAGACGAAGGGGAAAAGGCCATCAGCCTCGGGAACACCGCGTTGTTGAACACGGCGTACCGTACGTTGAAAGATCCCGTGCAACGAGCCGAGTATCTCATTCGCCTGGAAGCCGGGTCGGCCAAGGATATTCGGACGTCTCCCCCGGCCGATCTGTTTGATGAGATTCTGGAACTGCAAGAGGACCTGGAAGAATTCCGGTCGCTGTCCGCCGGGGAGTCCGTCGAACGCCGGCAGGAACTGCTGGAGAAATTGCAGGCCGAGCGTCAGGCGCTCGAAACGCGCAAAGCGCACATGGAAGAGCGACTGCGTGAGCAGTTCAGCCGATGGGATGCCCTGCCGGGCGAGGCCGAAGGCGCCGCCGCCGCGCAGGCGCAGAAAGACGCGGTCCTCACGGGCATGCAGGAAATTTTATCGAATCGCACCTACGTGAAGAATATCGTGAACGACCTGGTGGCGGCGACAAGCCCCGCGGGGGACACCGAAAGGAACATATGGCACTGATCGTCGGCATCGACCTCGGCACCACGAATTCATTAGTCGCACACATGGCCAATGACGGCCCCCGGGTCATCCTCGGAGCGCGCGGTCAAGCCAAGGTTCCGTCGATCGTGGGCCTCACGGATAACGGTCTCCTGGTTGGGGACCCCGCCAAGGAGTATCTCGTCCGCGACCCATCCCGCACGATTTATTCCGTGAAACGGTTCATGGGAAAAGCCGTGGCCGACGTGGCGGACGAATTGAAATATTTCCCGTACACCTTGCAGGAAAAGGGAGGCGTGATTCGCATCCAGGTCGGAGAGAAAACCTATTCCCCTCCGCAAGTCTCCGCCATGATTCTCAAGGAACTCAAGCTCCGCGCGGAAGCGCACTTGGGCGAGGAAATTACCAAAGCCGTCATCACGGTCCCGGCTTATTTCAACGACAGCCAGCGACAGGCGACGAAGGACGCCGGCCTCATTGCCGGCCTGGAAGTGTTGCGGATCATCAATGAACCCACCGCGGCGTCCTTGGCCTATGGACTGCAACAGAACACGCAAGGATACATTGCCGTCTTCGATCTCGGAGGCGGTACCTTCGATATCTCCATCCTGAAACTTAAGGACGGCATTTTCGAAGTCCTGGCGACCAATGGGAATACGCACCTTGGGGGAGACGATTTCGACAGGCGGTTGGTGGACGCGGTCATCCGGGACATCGATGCCCAGCATGGCGTCAAAGTCGAAGATTCACCGGAACTCATGCAAACGGTTCGGCTTGAAGCCGAGAAAACCAAAATCCGGTTGTCGGACGAGTCACAGGCGCTTATGGCCGTCTCCCTTCCCGGTGGTCGAGGGACCTATGAGCGCACGTGGTCGCGCGAGGAATTCGAAGCACTGATCCTGGACCTGGTCGAACAGACCATGACCCCGTGCCGTCACGCGTTGAGCGACGCGGGCTTGGAGACCGGCCAGATCGACGAGGTGGTCCTGGTCGGCGGCAGTACCAGGATGCCGGTGATTCGGTCCCGTGTGCAGGCATTGTTCGGCAAGACGCCCCATTGTGACCTGAACCCCGATGAAGTCGTCGCGCTTGGGGCCGCGGTGCAGGCCGGCATCCTGGCCGGTGAGAACAGGGAGATGCTCCTCCTCGACGTGACCCCGCTGTCTCTGGGTATTGAAACCATGGGCAACGTCATGAGCACGTTGATTCGCCGGAATACGACCATCCCGACCAGCGCCAAGGAAATGTTCACCACCTACGTGGACGGCCAAACCGGCGTGGACATTCACGTGCTGCAAGGCGAACGCGAATTGGTGAAGGACAACCGAAGCCTGGCCCGGTTCCAACTCAAGGTCCCGCCGTTGCCCGCGGCCGTGCCTCGTGTTGAAGTGACTTTCCTGATCGATGCGAACGGCATGCTCAACGTCACGGCGTCCGATATCCGGACCGGCGAATCACAATCCGTGCAAATCAAACCCTCCTACGGGCTGACCGATGAGGAAGTCGAAAGCATGATTCGGGAGTCATTTCAATTCGCGGCGGAGGACATTCGGGCACGTCAGGTGATCGAGGCGAAGACGGAAGCCGACGCCATCATCATGGCCACCGAAAAGGCGCTGAAGCGCGGAGCGGACTTGATCCCGGCTGAAGAAATCCAATCCATTCGCAACGGCATTGAGGAACTGCGTGCCGCCACCACGCAGGAAGATCATCGCCTGATCCGGGCCAGGATTGCCGACATGGAAAAAGTGACCCATCATCTGGCCGAAACGTTGATGGACGCCACGCTCAAAGAAGCCCTTGAAAGCAAGAAACTCTCAGAAGTGATCGATTAACCGCGCCGCGCACACGGGAGCGCCTTATGTCTCAAGAATTAACCTGGGATATGGCCGAAGACATTGCGATTCGGCTGCACGAAGAACACCCGGACCTCGACCCCCTTACGGTCCGCTTCACCGACCTGCACGCGTGGGTCGTGGCGTGGCCGGAATTCACGGACGACTCCAAGGGTTCCAACGAAAAAAAACTCGAAGCCATTCAGATGGCCTGGCACGAAGAATACCAGGACGCGCAATAGCTCCGACTTGAGGTCACAAATGGTGGTCTCAAGTCGCCGAATTCCTGCCGCGTAAGCTGGAACATGAAATCCTCCGGAAAACAGTCGATGTTCCTCTTTCCAGGATAACTGGTTGCTCTTCTCGCACTAGCGGGGTTCAACGGCTTGGTCGAGTTGATCCAATTCGTAAAAATCCAACGTATCGGCTGGTTGGCGAACCGGTGGGCGGGGAACCGTTCCGTCTGCAAAGACTTCCGTCGTCGTGTCTTGTGACGGTTCATCGACAAGGGTGCCGGTTGTCTGATCCACCTCGACGAACTGGATCCCATCCGGAACCGTGAAGGTTTGGACCGGGAGGCGTTTGAGGCTTTTGCGCATGAAGTCCGTCCATATGGGGAGAGCGGCATGGGCGCCGGACTCCACTTTGCCGAGTGTCTCGATGCTGTCGAACCCGACCCAGACGCCCGTCACGAGATCCGGCGCATACCCGATGAACCACGCGTCCCGGTAGCTGTTGGTCGTGCCGGTTTTGCCGGCCAAGGGGCGCCCGATCGACCGGGCTCGCCTGCCCGTTCCACGTTGAATGACGTCCATCAGCATGTGCGTAACCAAATAGGCGGTTTCTTTGGAAACCACGTGTGTGGGTTCGAACACGTGTTGCTCCAGGATGTGGTCATGCTGATCTCTGATCAGGGAAATAGAATAGGGTGCCAACGCCAGTCCCTGGTTGGCAAATACTCCATAGGCCGCAGTGAGTTCCCGGAGCGTCATCCCCGAAGAGCCGAGTGCAAGAGACAGGTCGGGGCTTAATGGACTGTGTATCCCGAGTGTGCGTGAAAAATTGATAACGCGGGCAATGCCTATTTGTTCGAGCAAGCGGATCGTCGCCGCGTTTCTGGAGTGGCGTAAGGCTTCTCGCAAGGTGATCGGGCCGAAAAAGCGTTTTTCATAATTTTCCGGTTTCCAGGTTTTTCCGGGCTCTTCTTCCTCGTACACCACGGGCGCATCGAGTACGAGCGTGGCGGGCGTCATCCCCTGATCAATGGCCGTGGCATAAATGACCGGTTTGAACGCAGACCCCGGTTGCCGGATAGCCAACAGGGCGCGATTGAATTGACTCCGTTCAAACTCATATCCGCCGACCATTGCGCGAACCGCACCAGTCCGCGGGTCGATCGCGATGAGGGCGCCTTCAACCGCGGGAGTCTGGTCCAGCCGGAACCGGATCGTGTCGTTGGCGGTCGACTTCAGTGAGACCTCAATCACGTCTCCCGGTTTGACCAATTGCCTGGCCGAGACAATAGGCTTCACGACCGCGTCGGTGACGGACGCTCCTTCGGAGAGCCGGCGTTCAGCCCAGAGCAGATCCTGCAGGGTGATGGCGCCGACCAGGTCATGCGCCAGGACCGTCACCTCCTCGTCGGAGACCGTCACGACGCGGCCTTCCAGGATTTCCCCCAACGCCGGGAAGGTCGCGGGCGGCTTGTCGGGAAGGGTGGCCGGCAACTCCTCATGACGAAGCGGTCCGCGCCAGCCCTGCCGTTTATCGAGGTCGCGCAGTCCTTTCCTGACGGCTTCTTCGGCCAGGCGTTGCATCGGAACGTTCAGGGTCGTGGCAACCCGTAGCCCTCCTTTATACGTCATGGTCTCTCCGTATGCCTTGACCATATGTTGGCGAACGTCTTCAAGAAAATACGGAGCCACGCGTTCATAGGATTGACGGGTAAAGTCCAGTGGGGTTTCGCTCGCCTCCCGGGCCAGGGGTTCCGTCAGAAAGCCGGCTTGCGTCATCCGTCCCAACACGTGTTCCTGGCGTTTCTTCGCGAGGCCGTAGTTTTTGTAGGGGGAATAGGTATTGGGGGCTTTCAATAGTCCGGCCAGGAAAGCCGACTCGGGCAACTCCAATTCGGATAACGTTTTCCCGAAATACGTCAAGGACGCGGTGCCGACCCCATAGGCCCCATGACCGAAGTAGATCTGGTTGAGGTACATCTCGAGAATCTGTTCTTTCGTCAGAATAAATTCCATTTTCATGGCAAGGAAGAGTTCCCGTATTTTGCGCCGGAAGGTCCGCTCCGGCGTTAAGAACAGGGATCTCGCCAGTTGCTGGGTGATCGTACTGGCGCCTTGCACTTTTCCCCCACGCTTGAAATTCGTCCATGCGGCTCGAAGGATACCCCAGACGTCCAACCCCGGGTGCTCATAAAACCGGGCATCTTCCACCGCAATGACGGCGTCGATCAAATACTGGGGCATTTCATGAAGGGGAGTGAGAATTCTGCGTTCCACGTAGAATTGCCCGATGACCTGACGGTTATCCGCCTCCACCTTTGTAATCAGGCTCGGCTGATAATCCCGAAGACCTCCGAGCGAGGGAAGTCCGGTTGCCATGTACCAAGCCACCGCCGCCGTTCCCCCGAACGTCAGTCCACCCACAATCAAAAAGAGCCACAAGAGACGTTTGGTCATCCGCTTGGCGTGGAGACGAGGAAGCAACTCGCGCATGGTCAAGGTAGGGTATCTAGAGGATAAGGCGTATGAAAGACGATACCCTTGGTTGACATAAAAGACAAGCTTCTTGCGGCCGATTTTCTCATGGACGTGTCACCGGCACCGGCTCAGTCCCCCTTTTGTCCCGTTGACAAACTTTGAAAGGGCGTGCTACGAAAAACGTCCTGCAAGCGAAAAGGTTTTTCGTTCCACTGTTTCTATCATACCTAACGAATTCAAGAAGGAGGCTGTTTTATGTCTGATGTTGCTTCAGAAATAAAAGTGGGCGACGTTGCCCCCGATTTTACCCTGAAAAACCAGGATGGGAGCGAAGTCACGTTGAGTGGTTTTAAAGGTCAAAAGAACGTGGTCCTGGCCTTTTACCCCCTGGATTGGAGTCCGGTCTGTACAAACGAAAATAAATGTCTGACGGACGATTTTCCGAGCTTTTCCGATGCCAATGCCGAATTGCTCGGTATCAGCACGGACAGCTTTTTTTCGCACAAAGCCTGGGCGGACTCCCTCGACCTGAAACACACCTTGTTGGCCGATATGCATCGTGACGTGTGCAAAGCGTATGGCCTGTACTTCCCGGATCTCAATTGCTCCAAACGGGCCACGGTGATCGTGGATAAGCAAGGCAACGTGGCCTACGTCAAAGTGCAGGAAATCAAAACGGCCCGGGACGACAAGGAAATACTGGACGCGTTGAAAGCGTTGAACTGACGGCAACGTCGAGACGCGGTGAAAGGGGGATTCCACGAACAGGAATCCCCCTTGTTTTTGACGAATAGGAAAGGAATGCAGGATGGCCGGAACCGTGGAAAACGTCACGGACGAAAATTACGAAGAATTAAAAGCCGCCCAGGCGACCGTGGTGGCCTACGGCATTGCGGCCTGCGAACCCTGTGCCGCCTACGATCCCATCCTGGAAGAGGTCGCCCGTAAACTGCCCGATGTTCGCATCGGAAAAGCCAAAATGCACGTACCGGGCCGGTGCCGGGCCATCAAAAAACAACACCAGTTCGAAACGTACCCCACCACGCATCTCTACTCGCGCGGGAATCTCCTCCTGACCCGCGAAGGCAAAGTCGAAGAAGACGAACTACTCGCCCTCATCAAGCAATACCTGCCCGATTCCTGAGCCAAGCTATCGTCCTCCGAAAAGGTATCAGCCGGAATCCATCAAGGCTTTGTTTGCCGGTGCCGGCAGTCACTTTCCATATACTATTGGCTCAGTGTTAGTAGTGGCCTCTGCTGAACGTTTTGCGTTGAACAAATTGTCCGGCCGAATGACATAGCTCACAGGTTTAGTGCGTTTCTCCAGAAGGCCTTCCGCCACAAGACGTTTCAGCCACTCCTCAGCTTGACGCTTGGTGACATCAAGTTCTGCAGCAACTTCCATGACTTTCTTAGGTTTTACAAGGATATGAGTAAGCAGCGATCGTATCGTTTGATGCAGTTTCTCGTCGGGGCTAAGAGTTAAATTTTCGGCAATTTGTGACTCTGGTGCGACACCTGCCTGCAAATCTGGTTTCATGGGTTCCTGTCTGGCGTCAAATGGCAGATTGTTTTGGGTCGGAGAGATTGGTGTTTTGGGGGTAGCGGGCTGAAAGACGGCATCAAGATCATTTGCGTCTTCCGGATTCGGCCACGGTATCGCCCCCTTGTTCTTCAGAGCATCAAGACCTCTGGATGTTTCCCCGGTCGAACGCATGTAAACGGGTACCAGATGCAGCTTTTCCAATTGCTCTATTGCCCCGGCCCAAGTACCGCCCTTGTTGATATCCGCGTTCACCACTAAGGCTGCGTCCGATAAGGCATAGATCACTTTATTGCGCTGCATCGCGTGCCCCGCATTGAATCCCGCATTCGGGTCATAGGGTGAGATCAATACCAGTTGTCCTTCCAACAGCAGGTTTCGATGCTCACGAGTCATGGCTGCTTGTTCGAGGCTGTCAGCCAGTACGCCTGTGACTTTGCCACCCGCTTCCAATGCGCCAGACATAGCTGCCCGATCAATACCCCTAGCAGCACCGGAGATTACAGTCTGTCGAGCCTTTGCAGCCAGTCGTCCGATTTCCCTGGTGTACTCGATTAAGGAATCATTGACGTTGCGGGAACCGACAACTGCCAATCCACCGCTATTGAGAATTTCCCTGTCTCCACAGCCATACAGTAATCTCGGGGAGTCCTTTTTTAGACGCGCTTTGAGCTTTTGCGGATAAGCCGCATCGGTTCGGCTCAGCACCCAGATCGCTCGTGTCTGCCATCGCTCCACTGCCTGACTTAACAGGAACCCGCGATCCAACAGACGTTTGAGCCGGTTGCGGTCGAGTATGTGAGGGCGGTCCCCGAGAAGTTGATCTGTATCTACCTCCAGCAAATCAGCGGGCTGCTTTCCCATCTCTTGGAGACACGAGGCGAGTCTTGAGTATTCCCCGGGCGTGAGCAGGTTGGCTGGTTCCTGACCCTTACCGCGCCCAACGATCAAAGGTGCGGTCAACAGCAGAATAGCTTTAGTGTTCAAGGAGAGCGTCTCACTCATTGGCTGCCTCCTGTCTGAGCAAGCGCCAAGGGCCATACCTCACCGCTTCCATGCGAACGTAGTAACCATGCTGCAACGGTGAAGGTCCAGCGCGAATCCATCATGTCGTCTACGAGCAGCAATGCCCCATCAGGCAACGTTTCATCGGTCAACGACAACGAACCGTCAACATTGCGTGCCTGTTGAGTGCTGTTCGCCATTGTCTTCTGCTCAGGGCGATTTTCCGTCTTGATTAACACTTGCTTGAACGGAAGGCCAAGGGCTTTGGCCAAGCGTCTGGCAAAATCGGGCACCAGGTCCGGATGCCGCCTCGAAGGAATGCAGGTTACCCATTTCGGGACCGGTTGCGGGTTCCATCCTTCAATCAAATTCTTGCAGGCCGCCACCAGTTCACCGGAGAAATGCCCGTCATGATACTTTCCTTGGCGCACCAAATCACTCCAGCCGGCGTCGCCCCAAACGCAGAGTGCTTTTCCTGGCTGAAATTGGAGATCGGCACCAATCCGCCCGGATAGATTATAACGCCGCAGCCCTCCTGATGGCCATTGCCTTCGTGGTTCGATCGGCAGGCTCGTACGGCGCAGGAAAGCAATTCCCTCTCGAATCAGGGTCGGGTTCGGTTCCATTGCCAAGAGCGGCAAGCCAGGTGGCAAGATATTAACCGGTTCTCCATCCAGCGCTCGAATAAGGAATTCCATGTGACCGGAACTCAGCCTCACGTATTCCTGCATTTGTTCCTGCTCTTCTCTCCGTAGTTCCGTGAGTCGTTCCGCCCGTTCCCAGAAGGCGGGGCTCAGGGTCGCGGCGGTCAGTTGCCACTTGCTTCCCTGTTTGGCAATGGGCGCTGGGGATTCTAGGGAAAGGAGTTCTATAGTCTTCTGTATTCGTCCATAACTGATATTGACTACTCCCTCAATTTTGGGCACTGACAATCCGTTTGGTTCTTTCTCCAAGGCATCCAGTATCTCTTGCACTTCGGCGCGGGTTGGGAACGCACTCTTGATAAAATAGTCGGTGATCTCGGTTTCTTCCTGACCGCTCAATAGCACGCCGTAGGCTGCGTCAAGTGCTCTCCCGGCGCGACCGACCTGTTGATAGTACGCCACAGCGGACCCCGGTGTTTGGTAATGAATGACGAATGCCAAGTCCGGTTTGTCGAAGCCCATGCCCAAGGCTGTCGTGGCCACCAGTGCTTTGACCTTGTTTTGAAGAAGCGCTTCCTCCAACTCCGGTCGCCGCTCTCCTGTCTTCCCCGTGTAGGCTTTGACGTTCAGGCCGCGAGATTTGAGCCATTCACTAACCTGTTCTGCATCACGAACCGTAAGCGTATAAATTATCCCGTGACCCTGAAGAGCGGGCAGTTGTTCCGCCAACCATGCGAGCCGTTCCGCTTGGCTTTGTAAGCGGATCGTTTGAAGAGCAAGGGAAGGCCTGTTGAGATCACCGCGGGAAATTTCCAGGTTTGGTCCGAACGCTTCCGTTAAATCGTCTATTGCCCGATTATTTGCCGTGGCGGTCGTCGCCAGCAACCGGAGATTTGGCGGCAAGTTGCCGGTAATACGTTCTATCAGTCGGTAGTGTGGACGAAAGTCGTGTCCCCAGTCAGAGATGCAATGGGCTTCATCAATGACGAGAAGGGATATCTGGTTGGCAACTGGCGCCAACACCTCGGTATGGAAGCGCTCGTTGGCCAGCCTTTCGGGAGATATAAGCAGGATATCCACCTCATTATGATCAATGGCATTTTCAACCTCCTCCCATCGATCTTCATTGTCAGAATTGATAGTCTCAGCACGAACCATCATTCGTTCCGCCGAGGCGATTTGGTTGCGCATAAGCGCTAGTAACGGACTGATAAGAAGTGCGGGGCCCATGCCTCCTTCGCGCAACAGCTTCGTCGCGATGAAATACACAAAGCTCTTACCCCAGCCGGTTTTTTGTACGACCAACAACCGACCGTCTCCGCCCACGATATGCCGGATAGCTTCTTCCTGACCCTCACGGAACCCTGCATTAGGCAAGCCGGATCCCACTCGCAGGAGTTCCAAGGCACGAGTTTGTCTGTATTTCATGCCTCGGTTCCTTCTTTCAAAATGGAAAGATATTGCTCATAGACGAACAGCCGGTCACGGCGCTTGCCTGTGATTTCCCGGGCAATCCCGTGTTGGGCGAGCAGTTTCATTGCCGAGGCTGCTGTCTGGAAGGACAACCTCGTAGCGCGGCGAACTACGGGCAACGATAAAATCGGTTGTGCTTTTAGGGCGTCGTGTACGCACAACGCCGACCGGTCCAGAGCAAGTATCGCCGATGCTCGCTACCTCGTATCTGCCGCTTTCTCTGCGTTGCATGATGGACAGGCCTTATTCAGGGTTTCGCAATAACAAATTCTGCTATTTCAATTTGGACCGTAAATCACAATAACAAGGGAATTCCGCGCAAACATCAAGGAGAGGGGGATTCGCGCAGTGGCAATGGACCAACAGGCGGTGCGCTTTATCCCGAATAGTCCAGGATCAGGTCGTGATGATCCTGGAGCCGTAGGTGTTCGAGGCGTGCATCGGCAACGTCAAGCAGGCGGGGCCAGAGGACTTGGGCCAAGGTGGAAAGGGTCACGGGCCGGCCGGCGCAATCCGGGTGTTTCGACAAATTCGTTTCCTGCAAATGGTCGAGGACCCGTTCCCTGACTCGCTTGTCCAATGCCATGAGATCAGTGACGCGGCCCGTGACGGGGTCGATCGGGCCTCGAACCGTGACGTCCAAAGACAGGGGCCACGTTTCCACGTGGGAAGCCTCGGCGTTGCGCTTCACCGTCAGGGCATACCGGCGAGTCAGCAGGGCTTCGGCCGGGTCCGCTTTGTCCGGCGACGCCGGGTCGGTCGGCGGATGGAGTTCGGCCCACAAGTCTTCTCCTTCGCAGAGCCGTATCGAGGCGATGTCCCGGGTCTCGGGGCGCTGGCGGAATTTCCGCCATAACACCAGGGCGAGATTTTCGGTCGTGGGTACAAGCCGTTCAAAGTAGGGCATATCGAAATTGAGGTGTTTATGGTCGAACTCTTCGAGCACGTCCGTCACGATGCGTTTCAAGTCGTACAAATTGATGATCATCCCCGTGACGGAATCGACTTGTCCGCCAAGGGTCACTTCAAGCAGATAATTGTGCCCGTGTTCCTGGAAACAGCGGCCGAAGACCTGTCTGTTGCGTTCCTCGTCCCACTCCGGTTTGAAATACCGGTGGGAAGCGGAAAATTCTATTCGTTTCGTGAGGGTCGATTGTGTCATGCTCGAATGAACGGAATCAGGGTCCCAAGAAAAAGGCCAGGAGTCCCGCCTGGAAGAGGCAAGAATCCTGGCCTTGTTGAACGCGAAGCGGCTGGGATCAGGTGCTGAAGGAACTTCCGCAACCGCACGTGCTTTTCGCTTGCGGGTTCTTGATCGCAAACCCGGAGCCTTGCAGGCTGTCGACGTAATCGACTTCCGCGCCGCTCAGCATGGGGGCGCTTTGCGAATCCACGATGACTTTGACCTCGCCTTTTTCAATCACCGTGTCGTCGTCGTCCATCTTGGATTCAAAGGACATCCCGTATTGATAGCCGCTGCAACCGCCGCCCTTCACGTAGATCCGCAGTCCGATGACTTCCTCTTCTTCATCGTGGATCAATTCTTTGATTTTCTCTTCGGCAATTGGGGTGATGGTAACCATGAATCCCTCCGATCAAATATGAAATGGATAGGTATCGTACTTCCCGGATTTCCGAAAATCCAGAATCGGTTCCTCTTGACGATCAATAATAACCACCACCTCGGCGGTTGTCAATTTCCATCGAAGGAAAAAAATGAAAAACGATCAGGCGTGCAGGTCTTTCAGCCACTCTTCCTGCATGGCGGGTGGGACGTTCGCCTCTGCCCTGTAGTTCTCATGGGTAATCCGGATGCCGGCATGAGACCCATCTTCGCCAAGCGCGTTCACAAAAGCCGGGGGAACCGCAAACCGCACAAAATGGACCGCGCTGATTTTGTCTTCCTTGCTGTGGCCGGCTTCAAAATCGGCAAACACGGCTTGGTCCCCGACCGTGAGCGCCAGGGTCTCCGGCCGGTCGAATTGCCGGAAGGAGTCGAGGATTTCCTTGATGCGCTCCTGGGTCGTAATTTCGATCATCACGGTAGCGCTGAGTTCGCCTGTTCCGGGCAGCAGGGCATTGTACACGTCAAGCTCATCCTGAATTTTCAACGGCTCGAAAATGCGTTCGGTGCGAATCATCTCCTGAATTTGAAACAGCAGCGTGCGTCGATTCTCGAAGACCAGCGTGACCAGTGGGCCGACCTCGATCCGGCGCCGTTTTTTGAGAGCAATAATTTCCCGGCGAAACGTCGCGCGTTGTGCTTCGTAGTCCGCGTGGGAGAGGAGATCGGATGGCGTCAATGGGTTCATGAGGGCAGGTGATAGGCGTCGCGAACGATTTGAATGGGATGTCGGCTCCGGTTTCCAGGCTGCGTCGCTCCGGCCTGGTCGAGTTGCAGTGCCGACAGGGGGCAGTCCGATGCGACCATGTCCGGTTCGCAATCGGAAATGGCGCGGACGGCCTTCCCGGCGATCTTCATGGATTGATCGAAAAATTCGACCTTGGCGCTCCAGGACCCGTCGTGGCCGGAACATTTTTCAATCACCTCGACCTTGGCGCCCGTGAGTTCCATGAGTTCCTTGGATTTAAAGCCGATGTTCTGGTCTCGCAAATGACAGGGCACTTGGTACGCAATGCGCTGTGGCGTCTGACTGAACTCCGTGGATAACGCCCCGTTTTTTTTGAGCCTGATCAGATACTCACAGACGTCGAACGTGCGTTCGGCCAATAGGGCCATGTCCCGCGTCGGCACCAGATACGGATATTCCCGTTTGAACATGAGGCTGCAACTGGGGGTGGGAACGACGAGGTCATACCCCTGTTGGAGATATGGCAGGAACAGTTGCAAATGGTGCGTGGCAGTCCGGACCATGCTTTCGGTATCCCCGAGATCAAAGGAGGGCATGCTGCAACAGCGTTGCCCCTCGGGCACGACAACCTCCGCGTGATTCTTGGCAAGGACCTGCGCCGTGGCTTTGCCGATGTCGGTGGCCTGATAGTTCACCATGCAACTCGGGAAGAGTACGACTTTGTGCTTGACCACGTGGGGTTGTAGCGCCGGGCCGTGTTTGCGCCACCACGCGGGAAAGTTTTCGCGGGAAAAAGCCAGCACGTGCCGGTCCCGGTGCAGGCCGAAGATCGGTTCCAGCAGGTTTCGGATCCATTGCGTTGAAAGTACCCGGTTGGTCAGCGAGGCGGTCAGGCCGCCCAGTTTGCCGATCAGATCCGTCTTGATCAGCAGGCGGTCGCGCCAGGATGCACCCTGTTCCCGGACCCGTTGCTTCTTCCACGCGGCCATGAGACGCGGGAAATCGATTTGGTAGTCGTGGGGCGGCGTGTACGGGCAGTGGTTGTAGCAAAGCTTGCAATAATAACATTCTTTCTCAACCCGTTCATAATCCGCGGCGGTCAGGCGAGAGACGTCGCTTTCATATTCGTCGATCCGGTCCAACAGCGTGTTGAAGGAAGGGCAGAGGTTGAAACATCGACGACAGCCCTCGCAGACGTCAAAAATGCGATTCGTCTCTTGGACGAGATCGTCGCGCGTCCAGTCAGCGGAAATGAGATGAATGCTTTTCAAGAAAGGAGGCGCCACGCGCCCGCGTTGTCATCCTGAGCAAAGCGAAGGATCTCGTCGTTGAGTCGCTCGGTTGTTGAGGAGAGATTCTTCACTTCGTTCAGAATGACGGATTCGGGATATGGATGGGTACGTTCGTGCGGATTACGCGTTGCTCAACGATTCCAGCCCCTTGGTGAAACGGTTGGCGTGGGAGCGTTCCGCCTTGGCCAGGGTCTCGAACCATTCCGCCAATTCTTCAAAGCCTTCTTCCCTCGCGGTTTTGGCCATACCCGGGTACATTTGCGTGTACTCGTAGGTTTCGCCTTCGATGGCGGCTTTGAGATTGGATTCGGTGCTTCCGATGGGTTCACCGGTCGCGGGGTCGCCGACTTCCTTCAGGAAGTCCAAATGACCGAAGGCATGACCGGTTTCGGCTTCGGAGGTGTCGCGGAACAATCCGCCAATGTCCGGGTATCCTTCGATATCGGCGCGACGCGCAAAATACAGGTAGCGGCGATTGGCCTGAGATTCTCCGGCAAAAGCCGCTTTCAGGTTGTCATGACTTTGTGTGTCTTTGAGACTCTTGCTCATACGATCCTCTTATGTAAGAAATGGTGGAATGAAATGAACCGGAGCCGGCAATGGCCGACCGGTTCGGATAAAAATTTACATGCCTAGGGAAAACGATCTGGCATATCCCAGGGAGACGCCGACTTCGTCAACGTCGAACGTCGATGGCACATAGGCGCTGGCTTCAGTCGCTCCGTCCCCGCTGGCGTAATCCATGCTCCAACTGGAATAGTGGATGCGCACGTCAACGCGATTCTTGCTGCTCCCGAATTCCAGACCACCGCCGATGAGCCAGGGGACGGCGTCACGTGTTTTACGGGTCACACCGCGAATCGCGTCAGCCCCAACCCCACCATTATCAATGGCGGCTTCAAACGTCGCGTCCAGCCATTTCACTCCGGAAATCAGGTACACCGATCGGCCTTCGCCCAGGAAGGCCAGCCCTCGCGGCACGTACCCCAGGCGTGCGTTGAACCCGATGCTGTGGTTCTTTTCCATTTTCCATGCTCCGGGGAAGACGTGTTGAGAAGGGATTGGTCTTTCGTGACCCGTGTACGTGCCTTCAAAAAAGCCCTGGACCGCGTTGGCGTAGACCGTGCCTTCAACCTCGCCGGAAAGATACACCTGATCGGACACGAACGTGCGATAGCCCAGGTTCGCCGAGAATGCGTTGAACCCGTCACGTGGTGCGCGGTCCGACCCTGCAACCACGCTGCCGTCCGGATGTGAGGCGAGGACACCTGGGTTGTAGTGGACGGTTTTGGTATACTCTATCTCGGCGATCTCATGGCCGAAGCGAACCCCGGCAAACAAGCCTTCCGTGTCGTTTGCCCACGCGACCGGCGCGAAACCCCACGACATCGCAAGAAGGAAGAAAAGGAGAAGGTGTCGACGACGCGGTCGCATAATGTCAAGGCATGAGGAAACCACGACAATCCTTTTGATGCGCGATTTGCTTAGAACAGACCGGACGCATGCCCGGACGAGGCCATGAAGAACAACATGGGAATCGATAGCATCGTGTTGGTCCGTGAGGCCATGAGGGCCATGCGCGCGGACTGCTTCTTTTCATCCGCCGAAGCCTCTTTGAGACCCAGCACTTTTTTCTGGTTGGGCCAGATAATGCCCCACACGTTGAAGAGCATGATGGTGCCCAGCCACGCTCCCATCCCGATAACGGCATCCTGGCCCTGCAGGGCGAAGGCCGAACCGAACCGGCCCTGGTTCATCAGGAGAACCGCTCCGAACAGCCACGTGGCCAGGGCGCCCCAACGAAACCACCAGAGCGCGTTCGGGACCAGGTGTTGAAAGGCCTCCGCCTTGGTCTCCGGGGTCACTTTTCCCAGGAAGGGAACTTGAATGAAATTGAAATAATACAAAATACCGATCCAGGTGATACCTGCCAGAAAATGTCCCCATGCCAATAAGGTTTCCATGGTCTATCCTCTTTGGGTTGAGTTCGGGTCAGCGGGAAGTCCGTCGTAAACTAGACAAGCATTTTCACCACAAAATACAGAACGACGGTCAGCACGAATCCTGAGGCAATCGTTCCGGGGATCGAGTCGAGTGGATTCATGGTGTCCTCCTTTATATTGAGCGATTCTCCCGAAGGAGAGCGGGCTTTCTTCGTCTCAGAGGCAACGAACCAACGCCATCTTGGCCGGGATTACCCTATCCTATTCCATGGGCAGACTGCAAGGGAGCAGGCATTCCTGCGGGGTGTCGTCCCCGCACGACGAGGTTCCTTCGCGCTGCTCAGGACAGGCTCTTTTGTTTCGGCAAAAGGACCCAAACCATTGGCGCCCGGGCATGGCCCCAAGGGGGGGCTTTGCCCCAGTCCCGATTACTTGGGCTGCGGAACTCGCTTCGCTCAGACAGTCCTCGCCCCCAAAAGAGGTGCGGGACTGGGGCGCAGCCACGCCCGCAGGCGCCCGGAAACGGCATTTGCAGTTTCCGGCATGCCCGGCTTGATCGGGCATCCAGTGTCTTAGGCTTTTTCGTCGCCTGCAAGGACAACGATGCCGGAGCACCGATGACTAATTTCGTGGATGACAGAATAAGAGGTCATCCCACGTCCTTCCGGCTCTCGCTCGGTTCGCCGTAGGGCGGCAGGGTGGTGAGGCGAGGATCGTCGACGGCGCCGCCGACGGTGAAGTGGTACAAGGATTGGAATTGCGTCTTGGGATGCCACCCCAGCACGCGATGCACGGGATCGTCGAAAAAGCACCCGATACCGGTTGAACGGACACCGGCCGCTTCCGCTTCGAGGTACAGCACCTGTCCGATGAGTCCGCTCTCCCAGAACAGACGCTTGTAGAACCACGGTCCATGTTTCTCCAACGATGCATCGAATTCCGCAATCATTCCCAATGAGAAGGCGCTGTCGCCGGCGATGTCCTGATGGCAGCTCATCTGCATGGCAATGCGTTGGGCGTTTCCGCTTTCCAACAAATACAACGGAAGCGATATCGGGCAGGGCTCGGGAACGGTCCAGGCAAATTGCTCGTGCATGGCTTGTTGAAAAGCGGCCTTGAGCGCCGGGTCATTGTTGCGCAGCAGCATATAGATGCCGGGCGGGAGCCCGTCGACTCGATGCACGAACAGGGCCAGGTGAATGGTGGGGGCCCACGGCAGCGAATCCCACGGCATGGGCCGTTGGGCGACAGGTCGATCCGGGTGAGGCATGATGCGTTCCAGCATCGTGAAAAATTGTTGTGCGGAAATCGACGTGTTTCCGTCGAACGCCACCGCGCTTCGTCGTTGATGGATGATCCGGTGCGCGGAGGTCGTGTCTGGACGAGGACCTGGAAGAGAGTGCTGTTCCGCTTCAACCCGTTCCCGGGTCGGGTCCGGGGCGCAGAACAGGTGAATCTCCGATGGTTCCATCGAGGTTTTCCAGGATGCCTTGGTCACGTCGTCGATGATTTCCCAGGGAACGGGGTTGTCCCGGCTCAACCGGTTTGCCTGGCCTCGCCAGTCTCCGTGTTCCCAATGCCGGAGTTCACCCTGATCAACGGTCAATGGCAAAGATTCCCGATGGAAGTCGCGGGCGGGACAAACGATGCACAGCAGTTCGGGAAATTCGGGTTCGGCGCGATCGAATTCATGCAACCGGTTCAGGCCGAGCAGGGTTCCGATTGTCGGGTCATTGAGTCCGGCGAGAAGAAAGACTTGCCACCCGAGCGCGGCTCCGGCGATCCGCAACGTGCCCAGCGCATGACCGAGGTCGTGCTGGCAGTAGCGAAACGCGCGTTCTCCGTATTTCCACACCTCCCTCCAATGGATTGAACTCAGCCCCACGAGAAAAGATTGTGAGGGAAACGGTTGAAGAAGGGCTTCGATGACCTCGGTCGAACCATGCCACCGGTGCTCCAAGCCGTGTTCTTTGGGGGCATAGTGATAAAGCCCCGGCTTCAACGGAAGCTCGGCGGTCTTCCTGATCAGCAGGTACCCTTCCGTGGGATGCAAATTGCCACTGGAAGGATTACTGCGCAATGCCCAGCTATTCCCTCCGTATTCTTTCCACGCCGTGATGGAGAGACTGTATTCGAAGAATCGGGAAAGCGCGTGCAAGGTCAAGGGTTGCGGGGGAACAGGTCGTGAAGAAAAGAGCGATTCGTAAGGGGGCGCAACGGGGTCGTCGTCGGCCGTCAGTAACGGCAACTTGTAAAGCGGAGCCCCTTCATAGCGCCGGAAGGGATCAGGCTGGTTGGCCCAATCCATGTATCCCAACGCGCGCGCATACCGGTTGAAGTCATGCTTGGTCTGCGCATGGTACTGTTTTACGACGTCGAGGAGGTCCATCGGACGTGGATTCCACCGCTCCGCCCGCCTCAGGACAAAGCACGTGATTCGTCAAGAACGGACGAGACGGTTGGGGTGAAAATAATTCTTGATTAATAGATCTAAAATATAAAGTGTGCTAGCATAATCTTCTGTCAGATTAGTCAGTTTCATACTCACTTAATTACCATGGAAGGTAATACACTATGCCGTCAACAGAAGATCGCATCAGAACGCTCATTAACGAAAATCTCCAGATCGATGGGCAGCCTTTGAATGTGCCGGAGGATCTGAACGTTAGTCTCGCCGACCTTGGTGTGACCTCTTTGGATGTTGTTGCGTTCGGGAAAGTGGTTGCCCGGGAGTTCAACGTGACGATTACACCAGAAGATTGTGCGAATGTTGGCAATGTACGGCAATTGATCGAGTTTGTCGATAAACGCACCGGTTGAACATCGTTGACGCCAGCGCCGCTTGACTGCGGCCTTGGTGTAGGATCACGACAAATTGCCTGCTTCTGTTGCCGGCTGCCGGAGGTGTCCTTTTAGTCAGGCCGGCAAGATGGCCGTCTTGCGCGTTGAAGTGACCCCGGTCCTTCCATGACCTCAGAAATCGTGTGGGAGATACCCGAGCCACTCTCGGTATGCGACGTCCGTCTCGACGAGGGCACCGTCACCATGCTGAGAAGGTATGGCAATCCGGACGGCCCGCGGCTCGTTTTGAGCCACGGGAACGGACTTGCCATTGATCTCTATTATCCGTTCTGGTCTCTGCTTGCCGACGAATTCGACCTCATCGTCTTTGACCTCAGGAATCACGGCTGGAATACGGTCGGTGTCCGCCAAAAGCACAACATCCCGACCTTAATCCGTGACCAGGAACGTATTCTCGAAGCCATTGACCGGCACTACGGGAACAAGCCCAAAATCGGGGTGTTTCATTCCGTTTCGGCTTTGGTCGCCCTCTTTTTATCTCCTGAAAGCAACAGCCTGGCGGCGCAGGTCCTGTTTGATCCTCCCCTGTGCAAACCCGGCAGAAGTCAGATAGAATTCGATGATGCCGTCGAACGCAACGCCGCCAGGACCCGGCGGCGTGCGGACCGGTTCCAGACGCGAGAGGACTTTGTCGAACTCCTTCGTTCCGTGCCGGCCTTGACTCGGGTCGTGCCCGGCGTGTGTGACCTCATTGCCAGGACGACGCTTCGACCGTCCGCGAACGGGGAGGGTTATGAACTCCGGTGCCCGCGCGATTACGAGGCGCAGATCATGGACTACGTCAGAGGGTTTTCTCCGTTGGCGGATTTGGCTACGCTGGCATGCCCGACAAAAGTCATCGGAGCCGATCCCACCCTGCCTTTTGCCTACCTTCCAACCCTTGACCTGAGTGACGTGATGGCCGTGGAGTATGATTTCCTGCCCGAGACGACGCACTATCTTCAACTCGAAACACCGGAGGAGTGCGTGGCGGTCGTCCGTGAGTTTCTGGAGCAGAACGGCCTGTTGTAGAACTGCTCTTTATTTGTAGCCGTGCCATTTCTGCTCGGAGGCAGGGGGATATGCCTCATGGCGCTGTGTTCTTTCCTTTGTCTTCTTCTGTCATCCTCGACAAAAAGCACTGGATCCCCGATCAGGTCGGGGATGACGAAAAAAGACAACGGCAAGGTTACCGCTTTGATTGCTCAATCCAGTAACGTCGATGTTGGAACGGATAACCCGGCAGCGAGATCCGG
Source organism: Nitrospirales bacterium (assembly GCA_022825885.1). Classification (GTDB taxonomy): domain Bacteria; phylum Nitrospirota; class Nitrospiria; order Nitrospirales; family UBA8639; genus Bin75. Next base: position 49,385 of record JAJDVY010000022.1, read on the forward strand.
CGACGGGTTTCTCCTGCGAACAGCCCGGCAAAGGAAACTGAGAGCCCTGCCTCGTATGCCTCGGCAACCGCCTCCACGAACGCGCCGTCGGCGGTCTTCGCTGTCGCCTCGCCGGCCGGCTCCCGCCGGCTCGACAGCATGACGGGTGCCCATCCATCTCCGGCAGATTCCGCGTCGCCGGCCGATTGCGGCCAAGCCGAAGTCGGTATTGCGTACGGCCCAATCTCCACTACGGTCTCCACTCCCAGATTCGCTAATGTCTCCATGCACCGGTCGGAGGCTCCCGGCTCGCTTGCCCGGCGGCGCCAATATGCCGCGTCAAGCATCTCGCTTGGCTCCACCACCAGGCCCGTCACGCTACTCACCAGGGTGAGCGACGGCGGCGCAATCTTGATGCCTTCCAGCGCCGCTTGCAGATCGTCGAGAGGCTCCGCCTGCGTTCCCATTTCCGGCAATCCCTCGATCAGCGCATTCCGTGCCGCGGCAATTCGCAACCCGTCCTCCAAACTGAACACCCCGGCCGCCTGGGCCGCGGCCAATTCTCCGAGGCCGTGCCCTATCACCACGCTCGGCCGAATCCCGACGCTTGCCCACAGCGCCGTGAGCGCACAGCCCAGCGCATAGAGGGCCGGCTGCGTCCTGGCCGCGTCGTGTAGATCACCCGGCATTCGACTGAACAGCGTGTCCAGCAACGAGCCCCCCCGTGTCTGTCGCAGGACCTCGTCGCAGTGGTCCAACATCGCCCGCACCACCGGCTCGCTTGTGTACATCGCTTCTCCCAACTCGGCCCACTGGCTGGCTTCGCCTGTATACGCGAATGCCACCTTGGTCCGTGCCCGTGCCCGTGCCCGTGCCCGTGGTCTTGGTCCTTCATCCGCTTCCGCGAGTTTCTTTAACCCGTCGCGCAGGGATTCGGCATCGTGGAAAACCACGCCCGCGCGGTGGCTGAAATGACTCCGGCCCACGCCGGCCGTCCACGCCATGTCCGCCAGCAAAGGATCGCCGGCATCCTCTGACGAAAACTCGTGTGCGTCGAGCCATGACAGGTATCGGCCCGCCAATTCCCGCAGTGCCCTGTCGGATTTTCCGGACAGCGGCAGGAAACGCGTCTTGCGCCCGGCGAGTCCTTCCTTCGCCAATGGCTGGTCCGTCACTGACGCCGGGAGGATAACGGTCACGGGTTGCGCGGCCCCGGCAGGCTGATGCTGGGTATCGACTCCGGCGCCTGTCCCGTATCCTTCCACCACCACGTGCGCATTCGTCCCCGAGATGCCGAACGCACTGATCGCCGCAAATGCCGGCCGATTGGGGTGAACAGGCCAGTCCACCGCATCGGAAGGGACGCGCACGGGTAACCGGTCCCAGTCCAGGTGCGGGTTCGGGTCCCGGAAGTGCAAATGCCGCGGAATCACCCCCCGATGCATCGCCAGCACCACTTTGATGAGGCTGGCAACCCCGGCAGCCGACTCCAAATGGCCGATGTTGGTCTTGACGGAGCCGATCAGCAGCGGCCGGTCCTTATCGCGTTCCTTGCCGTACACGGCCGCCGCTGCCTGCACCTCAATCGTATCGCCCAGCGACGATCCCGCCCCATGCGCCTCCAGGTAGTCCACGTCCGATGGCGGGATCCCCGCGCGCGCCAGCGCCTCCTCGATCACCCGCTCCTGCGCCGGACCGTTCGGCACCGTGGGCCCGGCGCTCGCCCCATTCTGGTTGACCGCCGCCCCGCGAATTACGCCCCAGATGCGGTCGCCGTCCGTCTCCGCCTCGTCCAGCCGCTTCAGGACCACCATTCCGCAACCCTCGCTACGCACGAAGCCATCGGCAGAGGCGTCGAAGGTCTTGCATCGACCCTCCCGCGACAACATCCCCAACTCCGTCATCTCCTTGATGAGCCCGGGTGAGAAGAGCGCGTTCACGCCGCCGACCAAGGCCAAGTCCACCTCTCCTTGCTGCAAGCCCGCAACCGCCTGCTGCACCGTGACCAGCGATGCCGCGCAGTTGAGCATCACCGGGATCGCCGGCCCCATGAGTCCCAGTTGGAACGCGATCCCACCAACCGCCATACTGCTGGCGGTGCCGAGATAGCTGAAGCCTTCGCCGCCCGCCATCATCAGATCGCGGTATTCGCTGGCGGCGACGCCGGCATATATCCCCGTGCTGGTGCCCCGCAATTGATCCGGAGCGATCCCCGCATCTTCGAGGGCCCGCCAGCTCGTTTCCAGGAGGAGTCGTTGTTGCGGGTCCATCATTCGCGCCGCGAGCGGCGTCATTCCGAAGAAACCTGCGTCGAATCGGTCGATTCCTTCGACGAACCCGCCGCGACGGGACGCGGCATCCTCGCTGGCGGGATCGCCGGAAACCCCATTCCATGGGCCGGACCCGGGGCGGCCATCCGTCACCGCGTCCGCGCCGGCCTCGATCTGGCGCCAAAAGGTTTCAATGTCCGGCGCGCCGGGAAACCGGCACGCCATGCCCACGATCGCGATTCCATCGTCCTTGCGCCGTACGCGTGGCTCCGTGGGCGACTCGGGTTCTGCCCCGAGGGGGGTGGCGTCGGTCTCACTCAGCGCGTCCACCAGATGACGGGCGAGATCGGCGATGGTCGGATAGTCGAACACGAGAGTATTCGGCGCCATGTAGGTTTGGGAAAAGGCGCGATTGAGGCGATTTCGCAGCTCGACCGCCATCAGCGAGTCCATCCCCAGATCGAAGAACCCTACCGCGGATGCCGGCGCCGAAGGCAGCCTCAGCACCGCTTGCACTTCCCGCTGCAAGAACGAGATCAGCAGGTCCTCACGCCCCGCCGCCGGCGTCGCGTCGAGCTGGACAAGCAAGTCTTCAGACGAGGACGAATCTTGGCCGTCGGTTGTGGCGACGGTGAGCAGGTCCTCGAACAGGGGGTGACGGCTTTGGAGAGCCTCTCCGAACACCGACCAATCCGCCTCCAACACGACGGCGGTCGCACGGTCCTCGCGTAACAGCCGGTTGAGAGACTTGAGGCCCTGTTCCGGGCTGAACCAGCCGGTGCCGGATGCCTCGCGTCGTCCGGCGATCCGTTCCCGCTGCTCCTCTGCCTCGCCCAGCTCCGACCACGCTCCCCAGGCGATGGCCTGTCCCGGAAGCCCCAACGCGCGTCGGTGGGCGGCAAGCTGATCGAGGAAGGCGTTGGCCGCCGCATGGTTGGCCTGGCCCGGATTACCCAGAATGCCGGCGACGCTCGAGAAGAGGACGAACATATCCAGATCGTGGTCCGCAGTTGCTCGATGCAGGTGCCAGGCCCCGAGCATCTTCGGCCACAGAACGGTCTCGAAGCTTTCCCATCTCTGGTTCCCAATGGCGGCGTCCGAAAGCACTCCCACGCTGTGGATCACGCCTCCGAGCGGCGGCAGTTCCCGGTCCATCCGCGCCAACATGTCGTCCAGCGCGACGGAGTCCGTCACATCCGCCAGTTCCACCCGCACCGTCACGCCACGTTCGCGGAGCGCCCTGATGGTTTTCTCTGCGCCCGCGTCCGGCGCCCGCCGGCCGTTCAGTACGATCGTCCTCGCTCCCTGCTCCGCGAGCCAGGCGGCCATCGCACACCCGATCCCGCCCAGGCCGCCGGTCACCAGGTAGGTCTTGTCCGGCCGCAACCCGTCCCGACTGAGCGGCGGCGCGGCGAGAACAATCTTTCCAATGTGTCGGGCCCCGCGCATGAAGCCCATCGCAGCACTCGTCTCGGCGAGTGGCCATCTGGTGTGCATAAGCGGCGCAAGCTTGCCGGCTTCGATGCGTGCCAGCACCTCTTTCAGGGCCGCACCCGGCCGCGCAGGGTCCTGTTGCTTCAGGGTGTAGAGATCGAGGATCGAATAGGAGACGTCCGGCCGAAGCGCCGCCATCTCGTCCTCACTCAGGATGTCACGCCTGGCGAGTTCCACGAAGCGGCCGCCTTGCGCAAGGCAGGCAAGGCTCGCCTCGATAAAGCCTTCGCCCGTCAGGCTGTTCAGCACGACGTCGATCCCGGCTCCGCCCGTGGCATCGAGGATCTCCAGGCCAAACGCGGTCGAGCGGCTGTCGAACACGTGCTTGACGCCGAGCGAACGGAGATAGGCTTGCTTGGGCGCGCTCGCCGTGGCGAACACCTCCGTACCCGCCGCTTGGGCAAGTTGGATGGCTGCAAGCCCCACGCCGCCCGCGCCGGCGTGAATCAGCACCCGGTCCCCGGCCTTCAGCCCGGCAAGTTCGTAGGACAGCACGCATGTCACGAACACCGAGGGGATTGTGGCGAGCGCCGTCGCCGACACGTCCGGCGGGGCGGGGGCGACCAGTTCCTCCCGCGTCACCACCTCCGGCCCGAACGTGCCGAACGCGAAGCCGGCCACACGGTCGCCCACTGTGACGGTGGTCACGTCTGAACCGGTTTCGACAATCCGGCCACAGAATTCCTCGCCGAGCAGTCCTTCCTCCTCGACCAGGCCCATGGCACGGAACACGTCAAGGAAATTGAGCCCGCAGGCTTCGATCTCGGCGCGCACTTCATTCGGCGCGAGCGCACGTGCCTTCACCGGCTGCACCCGCAGTGTCTCGATCTCCCCGCTTTCGTCCGGGGCCAGCATCCAGCCCTCATCTTCCGGCAGGGCAAGACGCCCCATGCCGGGACCCGTCCGAATCAGCCGGGCCGCTTGCCGACGTCCCTGGCGATGCGCGACGTGGTTCTCCGAATCGGGAAACAGCAATTCATGGGCAAGGACAGCCTGCGGCTCCGCTGCCTCGGGGTCGAGATCGAGCATCCGTGGTTGCAGTTGGGGCGCCTCCCTCGCCACCACTTTGCCCAGGCCCCAAAGGGGGGCACCGGCCAATTGCCCGGTCCTCTCCCGTTCCAGCACCTGCGCACCCCGGGTGACGAACCACAGGCCTTTTTCGGGCGCGGCGTCCGCGTCCGCGATGCCCTGCACGAGCGCGAGCGCACTCGCCGCCGCCCGTTTCGCATCTGCCGCCATTTCCGCGGTTGTTGCGTCCGCCCCGTGGCCGTCCTGCGCGACGAGATGCACGACGCCCGCGAATGGCACGTCGGGGGGCAGGCCTTCAACGAGCGATCGCCAGGACTCGCGCCGCTCCATCTCGACCGATGCCGCGACGATCCTAGCCTCGCTTTCCGTCGCTATGCTCGTTCCCTCCGTATCGTTGCCCGCCACCATCACCCGCTGATTCCGCACCGCGAGTTGCTCTGCGAGTGCCGCCGCCATGCCGCCCCGGTCCGCAGCCAGAATCCAGACACCCTCCGGCAAGTCAATCTTCGCCGGACCCTGCGCCACGATCACGCCACGATCCGGCAGGCCGGCCGATTCCGACCGGTCCACGCCAAGAACTTCGGATTCCGCGAACCCGCTATCAGCGAGTGCCTGACGCCACACGTCTGGCCCTGCAAGGGCATGGTTTGGGCGGTAGCGATCGGCGTAACGCCACCATCCGTCCAACTGACCGAAGATCAGATCCATCCAGCCTCTGCCGCGCTGATTTTCGAGCGCCACCAGCAGCCCTGAGGGCGCAAGCAGCACCCGGCAGTGGGCAAGCGTTTCGTCCAGAAAGCGCGTGGCGTGCAACACGTTGGCCGCGATGATCAAGTCGTAACTGTGGGGCTCGAAGCCCTGAGTCATCGGATCCTTCTCGATGTCCAGCATCCGGAAGTCGATCGAAGCACCGCCTGCGCTGAAACGCGCTTCCGCATCCGCGAAGAATCCGGCGGAGATGTCAGTGTACATGAGATCGAACCGGCCGGCTGGAAGCTCGGGCAGGATGGATTCGGTCGCCGAGCCGATTCCGGCACCCACCTCGAGCACGCGCAGCCTCCGCCCGTCCGGCAATTCGTCCACGAGCGTGCGAATGACTTCGCCAATCATCCGGTTCGCCGCCCGCCAGGCCGGCGCCAGCCGATACAGATCCCCTGCGGTCGGTTTCGCATCGCCGAACAGCAGCGCCAGCGGTTCCTCATTGCCGCGGAGCACCTCGGGAAGGGCTCCGGCGCAGCGCCGAAACAGCCCGATCTCGTTCGCCGCGTGCGGGAAGCGTTCCGTCACCTCAGTCAGAAACGCCTCGGAATCACGCGGCATTCGATCAGGCAACGGCTCGCCGCCGCCGACCGTTACAATGAAGTCCCCATCCTTCGCCTGCAATACGCCTGAACGAGCCAAGATCTCAAACATCCGGCCCAACAGATTCGCGTGCTCGGGTAACACGTCGAGGCGCTCGCGCAGCTCTTCGAGGACCACGACCTCGCCTGCCCGGCGCTCCCATCCCAGTGTTTCGAGCGCCGAGAGCGCGTAGCACCAGGACACGCGCTCCATTTCCCCTTGCAGGTCGGTCTCGTCCGCCACCTCGACGCCCTCATCTGCCAGATAACTGGAGAACGGCTTCGAGCGGGAAGCCGCGGCGGACGGACTCGGCAGGAAGTCCGCCGCCGGCATGCCCGGCGGCAAGGCGCGGTCGCGCCATATGACCTCGTAGAGCAGCTCATCGATCCCCTCCAACGAGGCGAGTAGCGCGCTACGCGTCGCGCGCTTCACGGTGTACCCGCTGAGCGTGCCGATCCTGGCACCGCTCTCGTCGTAGAGAGCGATGTCCGCGCTGATCACCTCCCGCGACTCGGCATCAGCGCTTTCCGGTTCCCCCCTCATGCGCACGTGGCAGAGCAGTCGATCCGGCAGCCGCTCGGGCAACACGAGCCGCTCCCACCCGAAGGGCAGATAGGTGACCGCCTCGTCGGATCCGACCAGCGCGCGAGCCGCCGCCATCACCTGGAAACAACCGTCGAGCAGGAGCGGATGTATATCCAGCCCGCTACGGCCGACGGAGTCCGTCAGGGACACCTCGCCCAATGCTTCGCCCGGTCGGGCCCAGAGCGCCACCAGCGTTCGGAAGGAGGGGCCGAGATCGATCCCGATCTCGGCCTTGGCTCGGTAGTAGGCCGGGAGCTCCACCGGCGACAGGCTGGCTTGCAGGTCTTTTAGATCCACGCGCGCTGTCGCTTCCGGTGGACCGGGGGCCGGCGCCGACGGCACTTGGCCTTCGGCGTGCAACGTCCATCCCTCATCGGTTTCGCCTTTGCTGAATATCCGGACACGGCGTGACGGTCCTTCCCCGGAAGCCTCGAGTAGCACCTGCATTGTCCGCCTCTCTTCACCGGTTCTGTCTTCGGAATCCTCCTCCGGGAAGACAAGCGGGGTGTGCAACTGCATATCCTCGAGCATTACCGATCCGTTGCCTTCGGCAAGGGACGCCGATGCAGCCATGGCCCCGTAGAGCGCACCCGGTGCGATGATCCGGCCGAATACCCGATGGTCGTTCAGCCACGCCGGATCCGAGGGGAATAGGTCCGTCTCGAACGTGGTCTCGCCGCTCGCGGAATCATGCCGCACACCCAGCAACGGATGGCCTGCGCTCAGGCGCCGTTGCCTCGGCGCTTCGACCCAGTGGCATTCTCGTTGAAACGGATAGCCCGGCACCGAGATCCGGCGCCGCGCCTCTCCCGCGAACAGCCCTGTAAAATCAATCGAGAGTCCCGCGGCGTACGCCCCGGCGACCGCCTTCACGAACGTGGAGTGGCCCGCCGGCGCATTAACGGATGGCTGACGCATACTCCACAGCACGACCGGGTCTCCGGCACTTTCGGTCGATGGCGGCCAACTCAGGGATACCATGGGCCCGAGCACGGAATGGGGGCCGATCTCCACCACTAGGTCCACCCCGAGGTCCGCCAGTGTTCTGACGCCGCTGGCGAACGCCACCGGCTCACGGGCATGTCGTTTCCAATAGGTCCCGTCCAGCACCTCGCCGGGCTCAATCGCACGGCCCGTCAGGTTGCTGACCAGGGTCAGGGAGGGAGGCTCGATCACCACCTCAGCCAGAGCTGCTTCCAGATCGTCCAGCGCCGGCTCAACCAGGGCGCTGTGGGCCCCCAGTGTCGTGTTCAATCGGTTGACCATGACGTTTTCGGACAAAAAGCGCTCCGATATCGCCTCGACACCTTTGATCCGGCCACTGACCACCTGATGCGACCCATTGTCCGCGGCAATGCTCACACCTGCGCGTTCGTCCGCTTCGTTCTGCTCACGCACGGCCGCCGCCACCCTCGACGCCGGAGCAAACACCGCGGCCATCGCGCCTGCTTCGGGCAAGGACGCCATGAGCGCACCTCGCGTTGCGGCAAAACGCAGCCCGTCCTCCAGGCTGAACACTCCCGCGGCCTGCGCCGCGGCCAGTTCACCCAGGCTGTGGCCGAACACGACGTCAGGCCGAATCCCGATGCTCGACCAAAGCGCGGTGAGGGCGCACTCCAGCGCATAGATCGCCGGCTGCGTCCAGGCTATATCGTGTAAGTCTTCTGCGGACCCGTTACGCCCGAATATCACGTCCAGCAACGAAGCGCCTCGCGTTTCCCGTAGAACTGCGTCGCACCGGTCCAGCACTGCCCGCACCACCGGCTCGCTTGCGTAGAGTGCTTCTCCCATCCCGACCCATTGACTGGCTTGGCCCGTGTATGCGAACGCGACTTTGGTCGTCGTCCGTGGTCCCGGGCCTTCGTTCGCCTCTGCCAACTGTTTCAGTTGGTCCCGTAGTGACGCGGCGTCGTGGAAGACCACGCCCGCGCGATGACTGAAATGACTGCGTCCGGCGCCGGCTGTCCACGCCATGTCGGCAAGCAGCGAATCAACGGCGTCCCCTGATGACAACTCGTCTTCGTCGAGCCAGGACAGGTATTGCTTCGCGAGATCCCGGAGCGCGCCGTCTGACTTACCCGACAGGGGTAGGAACCGCGTCTGGCGGGCGGCGAGTTGTTCGTGGGTCACTGACAGTCCTGCCATCGGCGTCGGCAGGGCAACGGCCACGGGTTGCGCAGCGCCGGCAGGTCCATGCCGTGCATCGAGGCTGGTATCGTCCGGCTCACCATACCCTTCCACCACCACGTGTGCGTTCGTGCCTGACCAGCCGAATCCGCTCACACCAGCTATCGGGGAGCGATTGGAATGGCAAGGCCAGGCCGTCGGCTTCGCAGTAACTTGCAAAGGCAGCTTGGTCCAATCCACTTGCGGAGTCGGGTTTTGGAAATGCAAGTGCTTGGGGATCATCCCTTGCTGCATTGCCAGGATCACCTTGATCAGGCCCGCGACCCCCGCCGCCGACTCCAAATGGCCGAAGTTCGTCTTCACCGAGCCGATCAGGAGCGGGCGGTCCGCTTCGCGTCCTTTGCCGTAGGCTGTTCCCGTGGCCTGTAATTCGATCGGGTCGCCTACCTCCGTACCTGTGCCGTGTGCCTCCACGTAGTCCACTTGCGAGGGCAAAATCCCGGCGCGACGCAACGCCTCCTCGATGCACCGCTCCTGTGCCGCTCCGTTCGGGACCGTCAGGCCCGGGCTCGCGCCATCCTGGTTCAATGACGTGCTCCGGATCACCCCCCAGATCCTGTCGCCGTCCGCCTCCGCCTCGCTCAGCCGCTTCAGTACCACGATTCCGCAGCCTTCTCCCCGCACGTATCCGTTCGCACCGGCATCGAAGGTCGCGCACCGCCCGTCAGGGGATAGCATCCCCGCATTGGCGCGCAATTCCATCAGCCGCCCGGACAGGATTGTGTGCACCCCGCCCGCAAGCGCGAGGTCCGTCTCGCTTCGCTGTAGACCCGACACTGCCTGGTGTATCGCCACCAGTGAGGATGAACAGGCGGTGTCCACCGCCATTGCCGGTCCCTCCAGGTCCAGTGCAAAGGCCACCCGCCCGATGGCGGTGTTGAAGGACGTGCCGGTGACGGTGTACAGGCTTGCGGCAGGCTCGGCGGTTTGGCCGGCCTCAAGGATCACACCCCGGTAATCGTTGTTGCTGATCCCCGCATAGACGCCGGTCCGGCTGCCCTTCAGCCGGTCCGGGTCCATTCCTGCATCTTCGAGAGCCCGCCAGCACGTCTCAAGCATCAAGCGCTGCTGCGGGTCCAGTAGTTGCGCCTCGACCGGCGAGATACGGAAGAAACCGGGGTCGAACTGGTCAAGTCCGTCGAGATAGGCGCCAAAACGGCAGGCCTTGCTTTGAACCGTCTCGGAAAATAATTGGCCTGCGCGCCCGACGCCGGACCCCGGCTTACCTTCCGAAACCGCATTCACGCCGGCTTCGAGCAGACGCCAGAAAGCCGGAAGGTCCGGCGCGCCGGGAAACCGGCACGCCATCCCCACGATCGCAATCGGCTGGTTGGATTCTTTTTGTATTCGACCTTCGGGTGTACCGCGTTGTTTTGCGGAAGGCTCAGGAGATTTGTTCATCATCGAAACCCACTCTCTTAGTCAGGGTGTAATAGTGCAATTCCTTTCTCTAACGACTGTCTCGCAATTATCGGGTGACTTCCTCTGACAGTCAATCGTGAATATGGAGGGTAGGGCATCCTTCCCTGCTGTCATTCCCGCAAGCTTTTAGCGGGAATCCAGTGTCTTTCTCTTTGCCAATGGAACGAGAAAAACAGGGCGGGCACCGCCCCTACGCGCAGGAACCATGACCCTGTAGGGGACGACCTGCGTGTCGTCCCGTGGGGCTATACGTCCAGGTTGTCGGCGAGGGCGGCGTTGGCCATCAGAAACGCATACCGGGCTTCGGTACGTTTGCCCATGAGGTCGCGGAAGGTGCCGTCCGTGTGGAGTTCGTCCTGGAGATCGATTTTGAGGAGCCGGCGGGTGGCGGGATCGAGCGTCGTCTCCTTGAGTTGTTGGGGAAACATTTCTCCGAGTCCCTTGAACCGGCTGATCACCGGTGCGGCCCGGCCTCCGGCTTCGGCCAGGATGCGGTCTTTCTCTTCATCCGTGCCCGCCCAATGCACGGCCTTGCCGATATCGATGCGGTAGAGCGGCGGCTGCGCAATGTACACGTGTCCGTGTTTGATGAGTTCGGGGACGTGACGGAAAAAGAAGGTCAGCAGTAACGTGCTGATGTGGTAGCCGTCCACGTCCGCGTCCATGAGCAGAATGATTTTGTGGTAGCGCAACTTCTTGAGATCGAAATCCCGTCCGATCCTGCATCCCAGGACTTTGACCAGGTCCGCCAACTCCTTGTTCTCGACCACCTTGCCGAGGGTGAGTTCCTCGGTGTTCAGCACCTTGCCCCTGATGGGGAAGATCGCCTGGGTTTTCAGGTCGCGGCCCTGTTTCGCGGTGCCTCCGGCGGAATCCCCCTCTACCACGAACAGCTCGCTGAGTTCGGGGTCCGTGCTTTGGCAGTCCGCCAGCTTGCCCGGCAGGTTCAGTCGATGGCTTACCGCGGATTTGCGGATGACGGCTTTTGATGCCTCACGTGAGGCTTCCCGCGCGCGCGCCGCCAGGATCATGCGGCCGACCAGGGTTTCGGCAATGGATTGATTTTCGTGCAGGAAGTTTTCCAGAGACGGGCGCAGTGCGTTGTCTACGAGTCCCTGCACCTCGGGATTGTTGAGCCGCTCCTTGGTCTGCCCCTGAAATTGCGGGTTCAGGATGAGCACGCTCAGGACGCAGGCCATGCCTTCGCGGATGTCCTCCGCCTGGATACTGAGCCCTTTCGGTGTGAGGTTGTGCGTCTCCATGTACTGACGCACGGCTTTCACGATGCCGGTGCGCAACCCGGACTCATGAGTGCCGCCGTTCGGCGTGGCCACGCCGTTCACGTAACTCCGGACGAATTCCGCAGGCTCGTCCGTCCATTGCAGGGCAATTTCCATGGCGAAACCATCGTCGCTGGTTGCGGATTTGCCGTTGTCCTCCAAGCGGCGTTCCAGATAAAACACGAAGTCCGCGGTAGGCTTGTGTCCGAGGTCTTTGACGAGCTTGGTGAGATATTCTTCAATGCCCTGTTCATGGACGAAGTCGTGCGTCTGCCCGGACGGTCCATCCTTGAACGTGATCTTGAGACCTTTGTGCAGGTAGGATTTGGCTTCGAGAGTTTGCTGCAACAAGGCGGAGTCAAAGGTCGTCTGCTTGCCGAAAATGCTCGGATCCGGACGAAAATACACCGACGTGCCCGTGCCCCGCACGGCGTTCCCCTTGGCAACCGGTCCCAGGGGTTTGCCGGCCCGGTATTGTTGCTGCCATTCGTGTCCGTGGCGTTTGACGGTCACTTCCAGGTGAGCGGATAGGGCATTGACCACCGACGCGCCGACCCCGTGCAAGCCGCCCGAGTGAATGTAGCTGCCGGTCTCGAATTTGCCCCCGGCGTGCAGCGTGGTCATGATGATTTCCAGCGCCGACTTTTTGTATTGTTTGTGCTGGTCCACTGGAATGCCGCGTCCGTTGTCGGTCACGCGGATGCCGCCGCCGTTCTTGTCGAGTTCGACCGTAATCGTCGTGGCATACCCGTTCATGACCTCGTCGATGGCGTTATCCAGAATTTCCCACACGAGATGATGCAGCCCGGTCTTGTCCGTCCCCCCGATATACATCGCCGGCCTCCGCCGGACAGGATCAATCCCCTCCAAAACCAGAATCTCACTCGCGTCGTATTTCTTGGTCATGTGTGCCCTTACATTCCTTTCATGTGTTCACTCATCAATTCCCTCTCCCCTGATCTCAAATTAGGCAAAGCCCCCGACATTTTTAATCGGGGGGCAGGGGTGAGAGGTTTTTGTCCTCCTCGACCACTCCATCCTGTCATCCTCGACATTTTTAATCGAGGATCCAGGGTCTTTGCTTTGTTCTGCGTCCGTGAAGACAAAAGACGCTGGATTCCCGATTGCTACCGTCGGGAGAGTTCGTAGGCAACCACCCAGGCGAACCGAGTCGGAGTCGTGACCGAGGTGTTCAATGGCGTTTTTCAGGCGTTCCTGGCGCTGTCCTCGCTCGGTGTTCTCGTTTGCCTCAGCTTGCGCGGTCGCCGCGTCCACCATGGCCTGAGCTCGCGTGTTGGCTATGACGGCTTGCAGAGCCAGCAAAACTCCGCCTATGCCGATCCCGAGAAACGTCAGGATTTTGTTTTTCTCATTTTCCTCCGATAAACCGAAGCCCAAAAGTTGGCCGATGATTTTTTCAGCCGCTTCGGATGTCATGACGGCCACGAAAGCCAAAAACAGCACGGCCAACAAGAAAATAAGACCACCCTGTAGTGACAAAATCCTCTTGACCCATCGAATCGGATGCTCGAAGTATGAGCGTATTGAAGTGAAGGAAACCATCGAGGATTTCCTATGAGCGTCCTCTTTGAAATTTCTCAGCGTCAGCAGGCCATAGCTGTTGTTATGAAAATAACCATCGATATCCCGAATCCGTCATTCCCGCAGTTTGTAAGCGGGAATCCAGTCTAGTTGTTTGTGTTGCGGAGTGACCTGGGTACGAGGGAAAAGACACTGGATCCCCGATTAAGAATGTCGGGGATGACGACAGGAGGTCTTTGCTTTAGAACGCGACCAATGCCCCCATCAATCAGAATCGTCACTTTCGTCATAGGTGGGGCTCTTTGTACTCACAAAATAAAAGCCCCCGCATGTTTCCACACGGGGGCAAGAGACTGCCTACGGTCATACGAATAAAACTCGCCTACGAGCCTAGCGGATCGTAAACAGAATGTAGACTCTTCCCTGCTTGTTGTCAATCTCGGCTTATTTTTCTGCCGGGTTACGCTTCACTAACCCGGCCTACCCCGACTGGTGGAGGCAGGGAGTTTGAGTATTAGCTGGTCGGTTGATGGGTGGCGACCTGTTTCGCCAAGCGACCCAGGGCTTGTTTAACGGACGGATTTACGCTGTGTTACGAATGAATGTTGTCACGATTCTTTTCTATGAATTTCTCTATTTCCTTCAGGACTTCCCATCCTTCACGCCCCAGCCGAAGACAGCACTGGCACGCTACTAAAATTCATCGGCAGAGGCAGGACTTGGCAGTCAGTTTTCCCACTTCCGGATAAATTGACTTGCCGAAGAGTAAGTCCTCGCTCCCTTAAATACTCAACGAGAAGACCCTTCTCATCAAGGCTTTCGAGCACCATTTGCATCACTTCGACGATTTCATTGATTTGTTCTTCTTGAGAATCAGACACCAACTGCACCGTTAAATCGAGGGCCTCAAGTGCTGCAATCCATGTTCCATCTTTTTCTTGTGTGACTTCCCAGGTGATAGGGCCAGCCTTTTTCTTAGTTGCTTGCGGTGCCATGACTGCTCTCCGAGATGATGGTGTGGTGTTGGGTGATATTAGACTATGTGCTATCACTATCTCCCTTCATGTGTGGCCTGTCAAGCGATTTTCGGCGTGCTTGATTGAAACAAGTTGTCGAGCCTGTTGGTCGAGTCCCTTGATGACGCCCTGAATGGCATCGACCTCGCGCTCCTCGAAGTACGCTTCACCACACTGGTGACAGACCCAAGCCGGGACCGTGTCGAGTACCAAGTGATAGCCGTTGCGGTCGACATGGAAAGGTGCCTTCGAGCGCTTCATCTGCCCCTGACAGTGGATACAGTTCATTTGAGTCTCCTTGTCCCGCGGGTACCGTCAGGCCCCGGCAGGGCGTATCTGTTTGGCTATTTCTGCACAGCGGTCGCGTTCGACCAAGGCAACGTCGTATTAGCTCTGGAGTGCGAGCCAGAAACGAGGACGGTTGCCGAAATAGCGGCCAAGCCGGATCGCGGTCTCGGCGGTGATCGAACTGCGGCCGTTCAGGATGTCTGTGATACGGCCGGAGGGCACGCCGAAAGCTAATGCCAACCGGTTGGCGCTCAAGTTGCGCGCTGCAAGTTCACGTTTCAACAATCTGCCTGGATTTGCAATAGGGTGCATGGTGTTATCCTCTGTGGCAATCGGCACTCCGAGGTTCCTTGTTTGATGATTTCTCTCCATGAGCGTGTATGGCGGTCACGGGCTTCCTATGTGCCAAGGGGTCAGGTGTTCGGCTGAGGCGGCATCGAGTAGGCGGATATCGGCAGCGGCAAACTGCAATGGTTCCCGCACGCCTTTTTGAAGACTGATTGCCGAGGCCAGATGAACGGCATCGAAGGCTCGGAGCAGGTGACGTTCAAGGAGAACTTTGGCTGACGCAAGCACCTCTTGAGTCAACTCGATGCGGATATACGTGGTCCAGTGTTCCTCGAACTGTCGGCTCAGTCTTGTGTATTGCCGCGCCGAGAGATGCCTTTCCCGCTTTCTTCGATTGAACCCGGAATACATTTCAGTATAGGCAATTGTTGCTGTGGCTACGGGAACATGATCGCGGGATAGGCGTTGAGCGTCTTTGCTTCCTTTTTCCAGGACAAATAGCTTGATGAGCGCGCTCGTATCGAAATAAATCACAATCGATCGTCGAGAATGGCTTCTGAAACGGGCGGTCCGGAGATCTTTATCGGTTTCGGTTGTTGACGGGTTCGTCGAGTGGGTAGGGTGAGGAGTCCCAGGGAAGCCAGTCGAGACAAGCGAGCTTCGAGCGAGGTGGTTTGGTCAGCGGTTTTGATGGGCTGAAGGAGCGCAATCGGTTTACCGCGTTCCGTGACGATCACTTCTTCACCTTGCTTGGTTCGGTGCAGGTAATGCGTAAGCCGATTTTTTAATTCTTTAACGCCAACCGCGCACACCATCAGGCCTCTTAGTAGCTATTGTAGCTACTTTATAAGAGTTGTCAAGCTGGGACGGCATGACGTTGATCCGACCTCCACCGACCGCAAGGAACAACGATCGTTGTTCCCTAACACGTATTTGACGGTGAGCCGTTTTTGCGCAACCGTCCCTGCACCGCGGTTTTGACGCCAGCCGGGGTCGGGGTGCCGGGAGCGCATTGTTCGTCTTCGGCCAGGGCGAGGCGAATGGCTTCGATGCCGGTGTCGCGTTGTTGTCGCTCGCGGATCAGGTCGCTGATGACTTCGCTTTCGGAGCGATATTGCCCACTGGCGACCTGGGTTGTCAGCCATTCATAGTGCGTGTCGGTTAATGTAATGCTCCTTTTTGGCATCTCTTTACCTCTAATTAGGGGAATTATCCTTTTAACTTGACAAAACTATTTTCCCTCTGTTAGACTGCCTTTCATATCAAGAAAGGAGTGTACCAGATGAGAAAGCGTGTTGCGACCACCCTCAGCCTCTTCCAACTCACTGAAATGTTCCCGACGA
>JAJDVY010000031.1 GCA_022825885.1 Nitrospirales bacterium
ATGGTGGGGCGGGGGCGACACCCCGCTGGTTAAAATAATGGTTGGGGGGGAACCCAGGCCCGCCCATACACACAGACACCTTGAGCTTGTTGGGTACGACCTGGTTTTGGTCCCGCTTCTTTCCAAATAACGACCCCCCCCCCCAACCCTGGATCCCCGATCGTGGTCGGGGATGACAAACAAAATACAAAACAAAGGCACTGGATCATCGATCAAAGCGCAGATTAAGAATGTCCGAGAGAGGTGTCGAGGATGAAAGAAGGAGAACGCTGGGGTGAAAAATGCGGGCTAGCTTGCAGGTTGAAGTTGCGCAGCGGGGAGCAGAAATTCGATCGTGGTGCCTTTGCCGTATTCGCTTTCGACGTGAAGCGTGCCGCCGTGCAATTGTACGAGGTGTTTCACAATGGCGAGACCAAGGCCCGTGCCGCCTTGTTGCACACGGACGCGCGCTTTATCGACCCGGTAAAACCGTTCCGTAATGCGAGGCAGATCGTTTGGCGGAATCCCCTGCCCCGTATCCCGAACCGTGATGCGGATTTGATTCGTGTCCGTTTTCACCGCGAGAAAACTGACCGTTCCTCCTTCCGGCGTATATTTCACGGCGTTGTCGACCAGATTCACCAGGATCTGAGAGAGCCGGTCCCGGTCAGCCTCTACCCATAAATCGGAAGGAACCTGGTTGACAAGCTTCACGGCTTTTTTCGCGGCATCCTTTTCGAACATCGCGGAGACGTCCTGCACAAAGGCCCCAAGACTGACGGGAGCGGGATCCAAGACCACTTTCCCCGTCTCAATATCGGACAGGTTCAACAGGTCGTTGATCAAGCGCCCCATGCGTTCCGCGTGGCTGTTTGCAATCTCCAGAAATCGCCTGTGCGTGTCCGATTCCAAGCTGGTTTCATCGAGCACGGTTTCCAGGTATCCCTTGATGGCCGTCAACGGCGTGCGCAACTCATGCGAGACGTTTGCCACGAATTCCGCCCGGACCTTCTCCAATTGCCGGAGTTCGGTGATGTCGTGCAGGACAAGCAAAAAGCCGCGGCGCTCGGACGAAAAAGGCATGGGCATGGCATTCACTTCGATGAGTCTCAGCGACGGCAACTGACTCTCGATTTCCCGCTTGCACGGTTCCGCGGTGTCGAGGGCCAGACACATCTCCACCCACTCGGCCAATCCCTTGTCCCTGACGACTTCCAATAAGGTACGTTTTTCTCCCTGATCATGGACAACATCGAGAATCCTCTGCGCAGCGGGATTCATGAGAATCACGCACCCCTGCCCATCCAGGGCGATAACCCCTTCGGTCATGTTGTCAAGGATCGCGGTGCCTTTGGCTCGTTCGGACTCCAGGACTTTCACCTTGGTCAGCGGGTAAGCCGTGATGTAGTCCACCGCCTTTCTCAGGCCGCTCAACTCATCTTCGCCGGCTATCCTCCCCGGCTCACGCCAACCCTGTAACAACCGCTCGATCCCGGTATCGATTTCACGGACCGGCCTCAGAAGCAGGCCGCCCAACCACGTGCCCAGAGGAAAGCCCAACGCGGCAACCACCAGGATTCCAACCCAGAGCGTCACACCGGCAACCCCGGAAGCGACCAACAGCCACATGCCCCCCATACCGATTAACGTCATGGAACTGAGGCAGACACCCAAACGGAAAAGTAACCGGCCGTTCAACGTTGAGACCTCCTTATCCTTCTTCTTCAAAACGGTATCCCACGCCCTTGACCGTGACGATTCGATGACTTTCATCCTTCAGTTTTTCCCGAAGGCGTCTGATGTGCACGTCCACCGTCCGCGATTCGATTTCCACGGCATTGGCATATCCCCAGACCATTTCCAATATCTGCTCCCGATTCAACACCCGGCCGTTGGCTTGGACCAGCGCGCCGAGTAGATCGAATTCCTTCACCGTGAGGTCGATCAGACCGCCTGCCACCCGAACCTGATGTTTCGCCTCGTCGATTTCCAGCGTCCCGACGCGCCTGACGCCACCGGTTTGCGGATCACGTCCCCGCCGCAACACGGCCTTGATCCGGGCCACCAACTCCCTGGGAGAAAACGGCTTGACGAGGTAATCGTCCGCCCCCATCTCCAAACCCACGACGCGATCGACCTCTTCCGCCTTGGCCGTCAACACGATAATCGCCATATTGGCGAGAGTCCGGTCGCGACGAAGCAACCGGCAAATTTCCAACCCGTCGATACCGGGCAGCATCAGGTCCAGCACGATCAGATCCGGACGTTCGGTCCGGGCCAGTTGTAGCGCCGTTTCTCCTTCATACGCCTCGATGCAGGACAGTCCTTCTTTTTCCAGGTGGTGGCGAACGAGATCCACAATCGCCTGTTCATCATCAACGATCAAGGCTTTCAGAGACATAGGCACCCCGAACCTGTCATTCGTATGGAAATAGCCTCTTCTGTCATTCCCACGCACTCGGGAATCCCGTGTCTTCTTTTCACGGATAAAGAAAAAAGAGAAATCTCCGGATCCCCGATCGGGGTCGGGGATGACAGCAGGAGGGTCGGGGATGACAGGAAAAGGCGGTCGTCCTTGCGTTTTTCTCTGTCATCCTTGCGCATGCGAGGATCCAGCGTCGTTGTCTTTTGCCGTTGTCCTGGCGCCTGCGGGCGGGGCTGTGCCCCGGTCCCGTCCATTCCATATGAGGGCGAGGACTGTCTGAGCGCAGCACTTGTCCTGCCTGTCCTGCTTGTCCTGCCTGTCCTGAGCGAAGCCGAAGGAAGCGAAGCCGAAGGAAACGAAGCCGAAGGAAACGTAGCGAAGGAACTCTCAATCAGCGACCGACTACCTACAAAAACCAGATTCTTCACTGCGTTCAGAATGACAACCTTCGGTTTTTCTGGGGGCCCCGCCCGGGCGCCACTGGTTTTGGGTTCTTTTGCCGAAACAAAATGGCTTGTCCTGAGCTTGCCCTGAACGGGCCTTGCGAAGGAACCTCGTCGTGTGGGGGCGAAACCCCACAAGACAAAACCAAGACCCTGGATCCCCGATCGGGGCCCGTCCTTGACGTTCTTAATCGAGGATCGGGGATGACAGAAAGAGACAACGAATCTTGTCAACGAATTAGTGAACACATACAAGGATGACAGGCGGGGTTGTCGAGTCCGACAACGGAGGAGTCGAGTCCGACAGAAAGAGGTAGGAGGACAGAAAGAGGTCTTTGTTACCATACTGGCTCTCAGGCATTCCATTTTCATTCCCTGAGGTGCAGACTACAAGCCTGAGTAATGGATTGTATTGGCTCTATGTTTCATTTGTGTTAACGCTTCTCTTCTATTCACGAAATTTTCATATCGATTGTTCAATGTAGCACGAAAGGCACAAGGCAGACCATGGGCCACGGCACCGATTCTTTAGGATTGAACAAAATTTCCACTTAAGGGTATTCTTTTAGCCGTCAGGTTACGCTACTATTTTCTCCCTCTTCCCTTGAGGGAGAGAGCCGGGGTGAGGGGAAACAATGGTCGACCTGAAACGGTTTGCGGTGCTTGCCCTCATGGTGCTCGGTTCGGCCTGCGCGGACCCTGCTTCCGACGCGTTCCGCTTTGGTCTGGCCGGTTCGCCCGCGAACCTCGATCCGCGCTTTGCCACGGATGCAACGTCAGACCGCATCAACCGTCTGCTCTATGCCCGGTTGGTGGATTTCAACGACGCCTTCGAACCCGTTCCTTCCCTGGCCGATTGGGAACGACTCTCGCCCACCCATTATCGCTTCCATCTCACAACGAACCCGCATCCGTTCCATGACGGCACTGCGCTGACGGCCTACGACGTCAAAGCCACCTATGACTTCATCCTGAATCCGGACAACGCCTCCCCGCACCGCACCGCCTTGGCCGTCATCGACCATATCGCCGTGGGCGACGAAACCAGTCTCGACTTTTTTCTTCACCGTCCGGAACCGCTCTTCCCGGGTTATCTCGTCATCGGTATTGTGCCGTCACGCCTGCTCGCCACGCACCACCCATTCCACGAGCACCCGATCGGAAGCGGGCCGTTTTCCTTCCTGGCGCGACCGGATGAGACGCGACTGCACCTGCTCAGGATTCGGGATCAACGACGCTTTGAATTCATCACGGTCCCGGATCCCACCGTACGGGCGTTAAAACTGATGGCCGGGGAAATCGACATGCTCCAGAACGACCTTCCCCCGGAACTCCTCGGCTACCTGGCAAACGACCGAAGGTTGAAGGTCCAACGCAAATCCGGCACGAATGTTTCGTACCTCGGATTCAACTTCGAAGACGCCGTGACCGGGCAGGCGCTCGTTCGACGAGCCATTGCTCATGCCATCAATCGCCGGGAGATCATCCGGTACGTCCTGGACGACGCGGCCAGGCCGGCCCAGTCGTTGTTGCCACCCGAACATTGGGCGGCCAATCGAGAGCTAAACCCGATTCCTCATGATCCGAAGGCCGCTCGAGCCTTGCTGCGTCAAGCCGGATATTCCCTCGACGATCCGGTCCGGATCGTCTATAAAACCTCGAGCGATCCCTTTCGAGTCCGGCTCGCCACCATTTTGCAACATCAACTGAAACACGTCGGGATTGACGTGGACCTGCGCAGTTACGACTGGGGCACGTTTTACGGGGACATCAAGGCCGGGAGATTCCAGATGTATAGCCTGGCGTGGGTGGGTATCCAAACCCCGGATATTTTCGATTACGTGTTTCACAGCGAGTCGATTCCGCCGCGTGGGGCCAATCGCGGCCGGTTCCGCAATACGCAAGCCGACGCGCTCATTGAGCGGGCGAGGGCAGCTCCCGACCTCGAAACCAAACGACGGTGGTACGTGCAACTCCAGCGTCACCTTGCCGACGCGTTGCCATACGTATCCTTGTGGTACGAAGACCATATTTTCATCGCCCACCGGGACATCACAGGCTTTACCATGGCCCGGGACGGCAATTATGACGGGCTGACGCAGATACGCCGCTCGTCCCCCGAGGCGTTGTAACTGATCGTGTTCGTCCCATTTCTCATAGCACGAGGCCTGGCGGCATTCGCCGTCGTGCTTGGGGTCGTCTGCCTTGTTTTTTTTCTGATCCACTTGGTTCCCGGCGACCCCGTGGAAGTGATGTTGGGCGAAGCCGCGCACCCCGCGGACAAAATAGCCCTGCAACAAGCCCTGGGACTCGATCAGCCGCTCCACGTTCAGTTCGGCCGATACATGGCAAGCCTGTCTCGATTCGACTTGGGGACCTCGCTCTACTCCAAACGCCCAATCCGCGACCTGCTGCTCGAACGACTCCCGGCTACCGTTGAACTCGGGGTGACGGCGCTCCTGGTGGCCCTGCTGTTGGCCATTCCTCTCGGAATCCTGGCCGCCGTGAACAAAGGAACTGCGTGGGACACCGGAGCTATGGGGATCGCCCTATTCGGCGCATCCATTCCCAATTTCTGGATGGGACCCATGCTGATTCTGGCCGGGGCGTTGTGGCTGGGCTGGTTCCCCGTGAGCGGGCGGAACGGGGTTGCCTCGCTGATCCTGCCGGCCCTGACCTTGGGCACGGCATTGGCCGCTATTCTCTCGCGCATGATTCGCAGCACCCTGCTGGAAGTCTTGAATGAAGACTTCATGCGCACCGCGCGAGGGAAAGGGCTCCCCGACCGGATCGTCATTGTGCGACACGGGTTGAGGAACGCGCTACTCCCCGTGCTCACGCTCCTGGGGTTGCAACTCGGGGCATTACTGAGCGGGGCCGTCATTACGGAAACCGTGTTTTCCTGGCCGGGCATCGGGTCCCTGGTCGTTGAAGCCATTCACCGCCGCGACTATCCCGTGGTGCAAGCCACCGTGCTGTGCATCAGCGTATCCTATGTGGCGCTGAACGTGCTCACGGATCTCGCGTACGCCTGGATTGATCCCCGCGTCCGGCTCGGGAGCCGGCCATGATCCGCTTCTGGGTCCCTCTCGGCGTCATCCTGCTCTGGGCGCTGATCGCGTTGCTGGCCCCGGTTTTGCCGCTGTCTCCGAACGCTATCGACCTGCCGCATATCCTTACGTCCGGAAGCCCGGACGAATGGTTCGGCTACGATGACTTGGGCCGGCCGGTTTTCGATCGCCTGCTGGTGGGCGCAAGAACGTCTTTTCTCGTGGCCGTGGCCGTGGTCGGCATTTCGCTGGTGGTCGGGAGCCTGCTCGGTGCCGTTGGCGCGTACGTGGGAGGGTGGATCGACCTGGGCCTCGTTCGCGTCATCGACGTCTTTCTCGCCTTCCCCGGAATCCTGCTGGCCATTGCCCTGGCCGGCGTGATGGGGCCGGGTATCGACAACGTGGTCATGGCCTTGTCCGTCGTGAGTTGGGTGGGCTACGCCCGGCTGGCCCGGGCGCAAGTCCTTTCGATAAAAGAACGCGATCACGTCCACGCCGCCGTGGCAGTCGGCACTCCCCCGCCACAGATCATCGCCCGTCACCTGCTCCCGCTCATCAGTGCTCCGTTGATTGTCGAAGCCAGCTTCGGCATGGCGAGCGTGGTCATTGGGGAGGCCGGGCTCTCGTTTCTGGGATTGGGCGTGCAACCGCCCGCCGCGTCCTGGGGCAGTATGATCCGGGACGGGGCACGGTACATGCTGGTCGCCCCGCACATGGTCGTTGCCCCGGGTATGGCCCTGATGGGCGTGGTCCTCGCCATGAACGTCCTCGGTGACCGGCTGCGCGATTGGTTGGACGTGAAACATCAACCACGAACTCGTCGTTCCGGAATCCCGTAGGGGACGACCTGCGGCCTGCCCTGCCTGTCCTGCCTGTCCTGAGCGTAGCCGAAGGAAGCGGAGCCGAAGGGTGTCGTCCCGCGTCTTACTGAACGAAAAAGAAAAACCCTGGATCCGTCCCCGACATCGTTAATCGGGGATCCAGTTCTTTTTGTCGGGGATGACGGAAGGAGAAAGTCAGGCACACACCATGAACCAACGCATCACCGGTTTCCATCAGGACGAATACGGCGACTGGGTCGCCGATCTCGAATGCGGCCACGGGCAGCACGTCCGGCATGACCCACCCTGGAGCGAACGCCCCTGGGTCGTGACGCCACAGGGAAGAGAGCGGATGTTGGGTGAAACGCTTGCCTGCAAGAAATGCGATGAGGAATCGCCGTGAATTTGTAGGGGCCGACCTACGTGTCGGCCCCGCCCGCCTCGGATGGCCCGTCAACCGGCGGCGGATCAACGGGGTCCCAATACTGTAAGCGATCGATCAGGGGTTGGGCGTCCGGGCTGGTGGACTGGGTGGGCTCACTGGGCCCATGGTCCCAAGTCATACGGGAATAGCCATGCGCATGCAACGTATCTCGTATGACTTCGACCAACGCGTCAAGGGTCACCTCGTCCCCCGCTCGCAGGTCCAAGACGCGTTGGGATTGTTCCGCTGGCGGGGGCACGTCGTGCAGCAACGCCCAACAGCGGTCAAAGACCGTCCGTCGAACGTTTTCCGGCACGTTCATGCTCGGGATGTCCGCCGTACATAACGCCGCCACCATGAGCACGAATTGCAGGTCCGGCAGCCCGGGATTCTCAACGTCGAGTGTTTGCATACCAGGGGAATATCTTATTGAGATCTCGACTCATTTTTCAATCCCCCTCCCTGGTGTTCCGGCAGGTCGGGTACACGAAGCGTCATAAGATCCTGGATGGATGAAGACTGGAACCCCGATCAGAGCCTGTCCTCGACAAGAAGAGAAGTCTTGGTTGTGTCAAACGTTGTCTCGACTCATAATGGGGCACGGCGAAACCGCGGTCGTTTTCGGTGTCCGCTCAAGTTACGATTTCGTCGTGAGACGTTCCTCTACCACCCAAGGGCCGCGGGAGGCCATGGAGGGCCGTGAATGATGAATGTATCGTCCGGACCGAGGAAGCCGGCGCCACTGACCATCGGGGAACGTCTGCTCGCCATGGTGATCATCTTCATGCTGGCGTTGGGCGCCATCCTGGTCTTTACCTATTCCGCGGTGAAAACGCTCGAATCCGACGTGGTGGTGCTGGACGTGGCGGGCCGTCAACGGATGATGATTCAACGGCACCTCAACGAAATGCTGTTGGCTTCCCATGGAATTCAGGCGGATCTTCAACGCACGCAACAGGTGTTATTGAATTCCGTCGACGCCTTGCAAAACGGGGGAGACGTGATCGTAAACCTGTACACCGACGAACAGCACTCGGTCCCCGCGGCCCCGACCGACCGGATACGGGACCTCCTGGAGGAACAGCGTTCCCTCCTTGAACGTTTTTTTGTCAAGACCAGAACCCTGCTGCTCGAAAACCCCGAACACTTCCCTTCCCCGGAATCATTTGCCTCGCTCAATCAACTCCAACATGAACTTGTACAAAACGCCGACACCGTCTTCAAGTTGTTCAGCGACCATTCCCATCAAAACATCCTGAATCTCCTGAGAAGCGAACCGGTCGTCGGATTCCTGGTCATCATCCTGAGCATGATCCTGGCCCGGCAGGTGATGGCCACCAGCCGCAGGCTCGAACGGGAAATCGAGCAACGGAAACAAGCCGAGGAGGCACGCAACTCCTACGAGGAGGAACTGGCCTTGCGTAACCGCTCGATCAATTCGGCGACAAACGGCATTCTCATTGTCGACGCCTGCCAACCCGACATGCCCACGGTCTATTGTAACGCCGCGTTTAAAAAAATTACGGGCTACGACCCGGAAGACGTGCTCGGTCGAAATTGCCGGTTCCTCCAAGGGACGGATCAGCAGCAGCCCGGACTTGAGACCATCCGCCAGGCGGTCCGGCAGGGCACCGAGGCCAAAGCGGAACTCCGCAATTATCGCAAGGACGGCAGCCTGTTTTGGAACGAACTCTACATCGCGCCGGTGAAGGACCAACAGGGACGGCTCACCCATTTCATCGGGATTCAAACGGACGTGACCCAACGAAAACAGCAGGAAACCGAATTGGTGGACAAAACACGGGAATTGGCCCAATCCAACGCGGAACTCCAGCAGTTTGCCTACGTGGCGTCCCACGACCTGCAAGAACCGCTTCGGATGGTGGCGAGCTATACCCAGTTATTGGGCCAACGGTACCGGGGGAAGCTCGATCAAGACGCCGATGAATTTATCGGGTACGCCGTGGATGGGGCCACCCGCATGCAACGACTCATTCGTGACCTGCTGGAATACTCGCGAGTCGGGTCGGAGAATACGTCCTTTGAACAAACCGACTGTGAAGTCGTGCTTCAACAAGTCAGGTACAATCTTTCCGCGTCCATCCGGGAACATCAGGCGGAGGTGACCCACGACCCGCTTCCCACTGTCCAAGTCAACCCAACGCACCTGACGCAAGTCTTCCAAAACCTGATCGGCAACGCGTTGAAGTTCCAGGCAGACGTCCCTGCCAGGATTCACGTGAGAGCCAGGGCGCTCACGGATGGGTGGGAATTCTCAGTCCGCGACAATGGGATTGGGATCCAAACCAACCAATTCCATCGCATTTTTTCGATCTTTCAGCGATTACATGGTCAAGGTGAATACCCGGGCACGGGTATCGGCTTGGCCATCTGCAAGCGAATCGTGGAAAAATACGGTGGGACCATCAGAGTGGAATCCGAACCCGGCAAGGGCTCGACGTTTTATTTCACCCTGATGCCCCCTTGAGAAACCATGAAACCTGTGCCATAAACGGCCGGTTCACCGAAATCTGTTCGAATCTCATGGGGAAGGACCGAAGGACCCGGGCACATGAACGCGACAACCATTCTCTTGGTGGAAGATAACCCCGGCGATGCCCGCCTGATCCGGGAACTCTTTCATACCCTTCAAGGCCGGTCCTTCGACATCACCACCGCCGAATCCTTTCAGCAGGCGTATGAGTGCCTGAAAACAATGAACGCGGACCTCGCGTTGGTTGATCTTTCCTTGCCCGACAGCCACGGGTTGGACACGTTCCGGAAACTCGCGCAGCGCGATCCTTCGCTTCCACAAATCCTGCTGACGGGCCTGGATGACCGGGACACCGCGATCCAGGCGGTTCGAGAAGGGGCGCAGGATTATCTGGTCAAAGGCGAGGTGGACGGTCACGTCCTGAGTCGGTCCATTGACTATGCCATCGAAAGGAAACGCATCCAGGTCGAATTGGAAGCCGCGAATATCCGGATCCAACAAGGCGCGGAGGACCTCCATTCCATCCTGAATCAACTGCACATCGGCGCGATTCTGATCAGTCCCGAAGGCCGGATTCTCCACATGAGCGTTTCCGCCATTCGGTTATTGGGCAAAAACGGAAACATCCCGGAAGGCCTGCCTTGGAAGGAGGCCATGGGATTCGCCGACCATGACGTCCATACCATGGAACGTCTCATGCACCAGGAGAACCGGAAAAAATTCGTCGTCCACTTCACGCCCCAGGGTCATTCCCCGCGCTGGCTTGAGATCGATATCCACGATGACCCTCGTGACCCGCGAGCCAAAATCTGTTTTCTCTATGACGTGACTGAAATTTACACGCTCCGCAAACAACTGGAGGACAAATCCCAGTTCCATGATCTGATCGGGAAGTGCCGGCCCATGCAGGACATTTATCGGCAAATTCGCAATCTCTCCCAAGTCGAATCAACGGTCATCATCGAGGGAGAAACCGGAACGGGCAAGGAACTCGTGGCGCGGGCACTGCACGATTCGAGCCCGAGAAAAGACAAACTCTTTCTCGCGGTGAATTGTGCCGGGCTAACCGAATCCCTGCTGGGCAGTCAATTATTCGGTCACAAAAAAGGAGCCTTTACCGGAGCCGAGAGTGACCACCGCGGCCTCTTTGAATCCGCTCAAGGGGGAACGATTTTCCTGGATGAAATCGGCGACATGCCGGCTCACGTCCAGACGAATTTACTCAGAGTGCTCCAGGAAAAAGAAGTGACCCGGTTGGGAGAATCTCAACCCAGAAAGGTGGACGTCCGCATTATCTGCGCCACCCATCACGACTTGCAGCAATTAGTGGCCCAGAATATCTTCCGGGCCGACCTGCTGTACCGCATTCGAGTGGGACGCATTCATTTGCCTCCGCTCCGTGAACGACAAGAGGATATTCCCTTGCTGATTTGGGCTTTTGTGAGCCAATGCCGCCAGGCGATGGGGAAACGGTTCGTGCAGGACGTCAGTGACGACGCCTTGCAACGTCTGAGCCAATATCAATGGCCGGGGAATATTCGTGAGCTGAAAAGCGTGATTGAACATGCCGTCCTTCACTGCGAAGGCAATACGATCCAACTCCGGCATTTTCCCCCGGAACTGCTCGAACCTGCATTTCCCGTTTCGGTAATGACCACACCCGCCCAGAAACGGGAACATCTTTTAAACGCCCTCAAAGAGGCCAAAGGGAATCGAGCCAAAGCAGCTCAATTTCTCGGCATCAGTCGTGCCACGCTCTATCGCTGGTTGGATGATTTGAACGTTTCCAAACACGATCTTTCATAGGCCGGTTCTCATTTTCGTCTCATCAACGAGACACAGATGAGACAGTCAAGGCAATGCCTGAACCAGATGGAAAATACATAACTTATTGATTTTATTATACATTATTTTTTGTTCCTCTCGGTCAACTTTGGCACAACATTTGAATATTTATTTGAAAGGTCAAAGTGAGCGTAAGCCCTGAAGCAAATCTGCCCGAGGATAATCCATGAAGAAATCGCCCGTCATTCTGGTCGTCGAAGATAATCCTGGCGACGTTCGTCTGATACAGGAGGCCCTCAAGACGTCCTCCATAGAACCTACCCTGTATTTTGCACGTGATGGAATCGAAGCCTCACATTTTTTGGAAACAAGAAAGCGGGAGGCTGCACATGACTTACCCCAGATCATTATCCTGGATCTGAATCTGCCCCAAAAAAGCGGGTTTGAAGTGTTACAGTTCATGAAACGTGACGAGATACTGAAGTGGATTACGGTGATTGTCTTCAGTTCCTCCCAAAATCCTGAAGACATCGCCAAAGCGTATGATCTTCACGCCAATTGTTACTTGAACAAAACCACGAACTTCGAAGCCTTTATCGACCTCGTCAAAGCCCTGGAATATTTTTGGGTCCGGATGGCGAACCTTCCCTCAAGATGTGACACGCCATTGTATTCGTAGGTGTGTCATGCTCTACCCCCAATCCGATCCTTCCGAATCGTCTCATGACTGAAAATAAGACGGTTTATTGTCTCATCAGAAAGAAATCCGGCCCACTTTTTTATCGAGAAATTTTCTAACCATTTGAAAAGATACTAAAAATTTCAGACGAACAATTTGGCATCTAATTTGCTTTTCGTGATGGAGAGTGGAGGAGATTTGTCACAGACATTTTCCCATGTTGGCTTTTAGCGATGTTCCCTTGTGCCGGACTGAAGCAGCGAGCCGGTGACAAACCAGGACGTTCACCATTTAGCCGGGAGGTGTACGCATGAATACCTCAAACCGCGTTTTCTTGAATACCCAGGCGGACCCGGACCGGGATGCATCTCAAAACGTTGCAACCTGCACCCGGTGTGCCGGACTGTTAATCAGAGAAGATCTGTTTGACCTGTTCAGCGAGACGGGGGATAGACACCAATGGGCGTGGCGGTGCGTGCAATGTGGTAATATTGTGGATGCGCTCATTCTCAAACACCGGACCTGTGCGAACCCTTCGACTCGCAACGTGATGGGTCGCAGACGTTGGACGGGCGTACAGGCTTTGACCGGGAAACCTGTACGCTGATGATTGTTGATGTTGAAAAACCACAACTTCAAAATGGAGCCGCCGCATGAACACCCTTCGTCTTACACCGACCGGAATCGATAAACGCGCATTTGAAATAAGGAGATACCGCATCCACCATCTTCGTCTCATGCCAACGATGGTGGTGTTCATCGTCCTGGCCCTGATCCTGGCCTTGCTCTTCGGCCACTGGGCTACGGCAATGGCCACAAACACCACGGACATGGTCATGATCCCCAAAGGTGAATTCACCATGGGCGGCAAGAGCCACAGCGATGAACTGCCCCATCAAGTCGTCCTGGATGGGTATTACATCGACACCTATGAGGTGTCGAACGCCAAGTATCGGGCCTTCATGAAGGCAACCGGCCATCCGGCTCCGGCCTACTGGGATGACCCACGCCTGAACAAGTCCGGCCAACCCGTGGTCGGGGTGAACTGGTACGATGCCAACGCCTACTGTGAATGGGCGGGTAAACGGCTGCCCACGGAAGCCGAATGGGAACACGCAGCCAAAGGGCCTGACGGGGGCCATTTCCCATGGGGACACAGCGTCGACCCCACCAAGGCCAACTATGGTCAAAACGTGGGGAAAACCATGCCCGTGAACTCCTACCCGGAGGGCATGAGTCATTTCGGAGTGTACAACATGGCCGGAAACGTCTTCGAATGGGTCAGCGATTGGTATGACCCGAATTATTTCCGGGTCAGCCCGGCCTTCAATCCCCAAGGGCCTTCCGACGGCTATAACTTTGCCAACCAGGGGCCGGTCAAAGTCCTGAAAGGCGGTTCATGGCTGGCCCCTGAAACGTCCCTGCACACCAGCCACCGTTTCTGGAATCAACCGGAGAACAACTCCTACGGGGTGGGGCTCGGATTCCGATGCGCCCTGTCTCCAAACAACAATGCTCAGGACCAAGTGAAATCTGATTTCATACACGCCCTCATCAGCATGGGCAAAGAGCAATGGAACGATGCGTTGAAAGCGATTGACCAGGCAATCAAGCACGATCCTGAAAATGCGGAATTGAAGCAAACCCGGGACATCATCATGAAACAAATCCACATGTAACGCGGACTGACTTCGAATCTCTCCAGGCCGTATCGTGGAAAGGTCCTCTTGCCTGACCCTGCTGATCCTGGCGTTCATGCCGTGGAGCATCACTTGGGGGATGGAGCCGGGTCAGGCCGGGCATGCGGGACCTCATTTTCATCCGCGGAACCCCATACAGGAATCTCTCTACCGGGCCGGCAAGAACGTGGAGGCAGCGTGGGAAGCCTTCCATGAGGCCGCGCTGGGTGGCACCCTGGCGTCCCCGGCCATCCAGATGCGGATCGAACGGGATTTGCATGAATCGCGGCTCCTGTTGGTCGATGCCCGACAAGCCGCACGGGACAACGACCACCGCGTTGTTTCTGCACTCACGACAAGAATTGAAGAGCTTGCCACGCGCATCGAAGAACAGAGCCGAAGGCGAAAACCGTGAGCGTGCGCTTGATCACGTCACTCATCCTGTGCATCCTTTTGGGCTATGGGCCCGCTTCCTCGCACTATTCCGTAAACGAACGGGACACCGCTGCCATGGTCACCATTGCGGAAGGAAGTTTTATTCGAGGAAGCGGTTCGGAAACCGGGCGGGCTGATGAACGGCCTCGCCGGACGATCTATCTCAACGCCTTTATGATCGACAAATACGAGGTCACCAATGCCCGGTACCTCACGTTCATTGCAGCCACGGGCCATCAGGAACCGTTCAACGTATACGGCACGGGCTCCTTATTCGAGACGAAGGGGATTGAGAACTTACCCGTGGTGCAGGTCACGTGGCATGATGCCGCGGATTATTGCCAGTGGGCCGGCAAGCGATTGCCGACCGAAGCCGAGTGGGAAAAAGCCGCCAGGGGCACTGATGGGAGGCCATATCCCTGGGGAGACGGGACACCCTCACCCCGTCACGTCAATTTCGATCGTGACTGGGTGGCCATGGGGACGCTGTTGCCGGCCGGGTCGTTACCCGATGGAGCCTCTCCCTACGGTGTGCATGACATGTCCGGCAACGCCCGGGAGTGGGTCCAGGACTGGTACGCAAAAGATTATTACCGGGTCGCCCCGGATCGAAACCCGAAGGGCCCCGAAACCGGATTGCTCAAAGTGATCCGCGGGGGTTCCTGGCACAGTTTCGAACCCGACGTTCGCGTGGCGGCCCGGGGCAAAGGAGGATTTGCCCTGAAAACCCATGGGACCGGCTTCCGTTGCGCGAGGGACGTTTCCGCCACACCCGCGAGGACAAAAAGCGAACGATGAACGTGGCCATCGTTGGTGGAACGGGCTTTATCGGAAGGAACATTGCCCCGGTCCTTGCCCGCAACGGACACGCGGTGACCATTTTGACCCGCGACCAACGTGCGGCGTCTGGGGTTGCCGGAGGCGGAATTCACGTTCAAGCATGGGATCCGTCGGATGAACAAAGCCTGGAACAATCCTTTCAGGGACAGGACGCAGTCATCAACCTTGCGGGCGCTCCCATTGCCGGCCGGCGGTGGACGACGTCGCGGAAGCACGTTCTTCGTACCAGCCGGATCGACACCACGCGGATGATCGTGACGGCGTTGTCCCGTCTCTCCGCTCCGATTCGTCCCACCATCTTCATCAGTTCGTCGGGTATCGGGTTCTACGGACTCGACCCCGCTGACGCCGTCGATGAGAGCCAGGGACCGGGAAACGGTTTTTTAGCCGACCTCTGCGTGAAGTGGGAACGTGAAGCCTTCCGGGCGATGGACTACGGGATCCGGACCACGTGCCTGAGAATCAGTATGGTGTTGGGAAAAGACGGTGGCGCCCTGCAGAAGATGCTTCCCCCCTTCAAATTCTTTCTGGGAGGGTCCCTAGGCCGGGGCACCCAACCCGTTAGCTGGATTCACGTCGAGGACCTGGGACGGCTCGTCGCGGCCATTCTTGAGCAACCTTCGTACCAAGGCTCCCTCAATGCGGCTTCCCCCAATCCGGTTATAATGAAGGAGTTCTGCCTGCAACTGGGACGGGTCCTGGGCAGACCGTGCTGGTTTCCCGTTCCGTCCTGGGTTCTTCAACTCGGATTAGGTGAATTGTCAACGCTCATGACTCACGGGCAATCGGTGAATCCCCTCGTGGCGCAACAACTGGGGTTTACCTTCACGTATCCGGATCTGAAACCGGCTTTGTCCGCGATCCTGGGAAAGGAATGATGAAGAGCGTGACCCGCGTTCCGGGCTTGTCTTTGACCGGATTGATGTATCATGAAGAAGGAGGAAACGGATGCAACGATCAACAATGACGTTATCGGTTCGGACCTGCCGAGGTCGCATACCGCTTGCCGCCCTGTTTGCCCTCCTGTTACTGATCCCCATCCAGGGTCATGCGCAGCAA
This sequence comes from Nitrospirales bacterium, assembly GCA_022825885.1. Taxonomy (GTDB): domain Bacteria; phylum Nitrospirota; class Nitrospiria; order Nitrospirales; family UBA8639; genus Bin75. The sequence goes on from JAJDVY010000031.1 coordinate 16,114, forward strand.
GGGCTCCCGCCGCAAGACAGTCCCCACGGCGACTTGTCGGACCCCATGTTGCCTCCGCCGGGCATCATCGGCGTGGCACTGCATCTCACGGCCGAACGCATCGGGGACCCCACAGGCTTGTTCATCCGGGCGACCCATCCCCTGGGACCCGCAATCAAGGCGGGGTTGACGCACGGGCAGGAGATCCTGGCCGTGGACGGCCAGTCCGTCAAAGGCAAGACGTACCGGGAGGTGGTCTCCATGATACGGGGCGAGGTCGGCACGTCCGTGACACTCCTCGTCAAAACCTTTGCCGACGTGAAGGAAGTGACAATCGTTCGCGCCAGCGAGGCACAGTTGTCCGAAGAAGGACAACGGATCTGAGAAGCCTTTCATGCCGTCCCGCGTCGCGCCCAACCACCCGCTCCCGGCAGAAGCACCTTTCGCGCCGGATCTTCCCGTGCGGTTGGGGATCAGCCGCTGCCTGTTGGGTGAACCCGTCCGGTACGACGGCGGCCATAAACGCGATCCCTTTCTGGCGGACGTGCTCGGGCAACACGTGGAGTGGGTGCCGGTGTGTCCCGAAGTGGAGGCCGGATTCGGCACACCGCGAGAAGCCATGCGTTTGGTCGATGACGCGGCTGAACCGCGCTTGATGACGGTGCGTTTTCATCAGGATCACACGAACCGGATGCGCCGTTACGCCAAAACACGGGTGCGTGAGTTACAAACATTGAAGCTGTCCGGCTACGTGTTCAAGAAAGATTCCCCCAGTTGCGGGACCCGGCGGGTGCGCGTCTATGCCCGCGACGGCCATCTCCTGGGGACGGGAAAGGGTCTGTTTGCCGAGGCGTTCCAACGCGCGTTTCCCTTGACGCCCATCGAGGAGGAAGGACGACTCCGGGACCAGGGCCTGCGGGAAAACTTTATCGAACGGGTGTTCGCGTATCACCGGTGGCAAGCGCTCAGCACGCGCCTCACCATGGCGCGGCTGGTGGCGTTTCATACCGCCCACAAATATCTCCTGCTGGCTCATAGCCAGCGCCATTACCGTGAACTTGGTCGATTGGTCGGCAATGCCAAACCGTATTCCATCCGAGAGTTGGCCCGGACCTACGGACACCTGTTTATGGAAGCCCTGGCCGTCAAGACCACCATTCGCAAACACGTGAACGTGCTGCAACACGTGGCCGGTCACGTCAAGGTGGCCTTGAGCACAGCGGCGCGGGAGGACCTCCACGAAGCGATCAGCGATTACCGGAATGGGTTTGTGCCGCTGAGCGTCCCCATCGCCCTGATCAGACACTACGTCCGGATATTGGACGTTCCTTACCTGAAAGACCAAGTGTATCTTGCACCGCATTCCAAGGAACTCATGTTGCGAAACCATGTCTAGCGTTCGGACCCTGGGATCAGGATACGGCATTAAACGCCTGGCGGCGATGACGGGGCTGAGCCGCCACGTTCTTCGAAAGTGGGAACAACGGTACAACCTCCTGTCCCCGCAACGCGAAAAAAACGGGTATCGCGTGTATGCCCCGGAAGAGTCGCAACTGGTGTTCTTTCTCAAACACCAATTGACGACCGGCGTCTCGATCGGACAACTTGCCCTTCAGGGCCGTGAGAACTTGATCAGCGCAATGAACGCCGGCCCCATCGACGTACATCCCGTTCTTGAGGAAGCTCAACCTCAGGCCCGTGCATTGATCCAGGCGGCACGCAACGGCGACCGGGCGAACGTGAGTCGAACCGTCGCCTTGATCATTCAGCAATGGCAGTTCGACCGAGCCTTGACCGCCGTCTTTTTCCCCGTACTCCAAATCATCGGCGAACTCTGGCATCAAGGCAGGATCAGCATCGACGGGGAGCACTTGGTTTCGCAAACGATCCAGCGGTTACTCTCCCAACAGCTTCAAAGCCTGCCCCGGGTGCCGGAGACCAAAGAGCCCCAAGCCGTGGTCGCCTGCGTGCCCAATGATTTCCATGAAATTGGCGCCATGTCGGCAGTCCGGTTTCTTCGGCACGTCGGGTGGAACGTCACGTACCTGGGCCCGGACGTGAGCATCGAGGTCGTCCGTTTGGCTTGCCGGCGGCGACAGGCCAAACTCGTGCTCTTCTCCTGCGTGGTCGAACGCGCGCCAGATGAGATGAAAGATCTGATTGACGAGATTGTCCGGGACGTGCTGCCACTGACGGCGGTGGTCATGGGCGGAAGGGGTGCCGACGTTCATAAGGACTGGCTTGCACGAAAAAAGATTCGGTACATGCACGACATGGAACACGTCAAGGAATTGACACCCCGTTCACGAACGACAATGAAGACGGACAAGCCCCCGGATCTGTCCGTCTGAAGGAGAACGTCCGGTTCCCCCTGCGCGCTGTCTAAGGTTTCGTTGATTTCCCGTTGAGTAACGTCGTCCTCCGAGCCATAATGTTTTTAAACAACTTACAAGGAGGGGTGTTATGCGAGTGAGTCATTATCAACATACGTCATCCAGCATTGCCGTGCTCACGGCCGTTGTTGCCATTGGCGCGGTCTTGACGCTGGGGCAGGTCCCGTTGGCCGTCAGCCAGCCCGTAACCATTCCGGTGGGGAGCATCAGTGGGCCGATTCCGATGGACGCGGCCAACCCGGTGTGGGAAACGGTGCCGGGGATCGTGGTGCCCTTGAGCGGGCAAACGATCACGACGCCCATGCATCCCAACATCTCGGTCAAAACCGTCATGGTCAAGATGGCCACCAACGGCAAAGAGATCGGGGTGTGGGCGAACTGGGGGGATCAAACCCTGAACAACACCACCATCGGCCCGCAGGATTTCCGGGATCAGGTGGCGGTGCAATTTCCCGTCCAAACGTCCGGGGCGCCGCCGTTCCAATGTATGGGGCAATCCGGGGGCACGGTCAACATCTGGCGCTGGAACGCGGAATGGCAACGGGACATGGGCGCGGGGGTCGCCGGGATGTGGGACGTGGATCAACAATATCCCTCGATTGCCTGGGACTTTTACTATGAAGAGCCGGCGGGGGGCGTGACGTATCCGGACCGGATCGGGCGGAGCCTGGGGCCGTTCAATCCGGGGATCTGGTCGGGGAACATCATGTCGGATCCGGATTTACGGGCGAGTTCGGTGGAAGATTTGAACGCGAACGGGTTCAGCACGTTGACGACGCAGGCCTCGCAGGACGTGATGGGGAATGGCCTGTGGGAGCCGTACGGCGCGTTGAAGGGCGGCTG
>JAJDVY010000005.1 GCA_022825885.1 Nitrospirales bacterium
CTTACGCTCTTCTCTGTCATCCTTGCGTACGCGAGGATCCAGAGCCTTGTCTTTTTCTCCGCCATCCTCGATCCTCGATTAAGAACGTCAAGGACAGGCTATTTTAATCGAGGATCCAGAGTCGTTATTCTTTGCAGTTGTACTGGCGCCTGCGGGCGGGGCTGTGCCCCGGTCCCGTCCCTTCCATTTTGGAGGCGAGGACTGTCTGAGCGAAGCGCTTGTCCTGCCTGTCCTGCCTGTCCTGCCTGTCCTGAGCGTAGTCGAAGGAAGCGGAGTCGAAGGAAGCGGAGCCGAAGGAAGCGGAGCCGAAGGAACTCTCAATCAGCGACCGACCGCTTACAAAAAGCAGATTCTTCACTGCGTTCAGAATGACAACCTTCGGTTTTTCTGGGGGTCACAAGGGTGTCGTCCCGCGTCTTTCCAAATAACGCCCCCCAAACCCTGGATGCCCGATCGAGCCGGGGATGACGGGAAACAAGAAAGGTATGCGCAAACATCGCATTGCTATGTTTGCTATGATCTTGCTATGTTTTGCTATACCTTGCTATGCTTTGCTATATCTTGTTATGTTTTTGCTATGAATTGCTATGATTGTGCTATGTTTCGCATAGCGTGTTGCTATGGAAAAGAAGCATCTTGAAATCAAAGCGTTCCGGATGGAGGTAAACGATGTCTGACAATGAGGCGCGCATGGATGTCTATCGCACGGTTTTGAAGGACCTGGAAAGAAGAAAACGTGTCATCAACGCGGCTATTGCCGGCGTGACCGCGTTACTGGGAGAAAGTGAAGCCGAGTTGCAGGCTTGTCTGCCTGCTCCTCTTCCCAACACTCAAGAGTCCCGTGACGTCGCATCCGGTTCATTTGCCGACCTGACGCTCACCGAGGCGGCCCAAGCCTATCTGGCTATGGTGAACGAGCCGCAATCCACGGGCGAGATTGCCGAAGCCCTTGTAAGAGGCGGATATGATACCGAATCCCGAAATTTCAGGAATACGGTCAGGTCCGTCCTAGACCGGCATGCCAAGACCGTGGGGGAAATCGTGAAAGTTCACAAGAACTGGGGACTGGCAGAATGGTCACGAGACTGAGGCATGTCATGAAATTGCCCCAAGCGTTGCTGCATTGTTTTCCAATCCCTGATACAATTGAGAACGTCGCCGCATCAGATAAGGGGCTTGGTAAAAAGCTCAAAAAAGCCTCTAGCAAGCCCATGACAAAAGCCGAGCGTACAGAACAACGTATTTCATTCGTGTATGGTCAGATCGCACACAAGGATGGGAGAACAAAAGAAGAAATAGAGAAATCTCTTCGCGAACAAGGGCTGATATGATTCTCTTATTGTTTGTGCCAAATTGGGAGTGTGGTTGCACGGGAGACCCATTCTCCCTGAGTTAATTCACAACAATCGTGAAGAATATATAGGTCTACTTGAAAAACTTGATGCATCAGCCGTGAGAAATGAAAGAGATTTTAATAAGCAATTAGGGTTATTGGGCCAATTCATTGAAAGATTATTGCGACAACAACTCGCGTCAATATCTGTTCGTCCTTAATTGTTACGATACAATGATATCAGTCCCCCAACGCCTGATTGACAAGACCCCAACGCCTGATTGACAAGAAAGAGGACGAGGCGTATATTTTCTTCTCAACCAATAGCTAGGGGAGCCGGACGGCTGAGAGTCTTCTGAAGAAGACAACCCTTATGACCTGATCTGGGTAATTCCAGCGTAGGGAAGCGGACAGATAACCTCCCGCCTTGTATGTGAGCCGCTTCCAATCCGTTGGAAAGCGGCTTTTTTATTTGCCGGAAAGGATTTCCGCATGAGCAATGCCAAACTCCCGCAAACTCCTTCCGCGAACGGGAATGCCGGTCATGCCCCTACCTCGGCTTTGACCACGACTCCGCTTCCCGCTTCCAAGAAAGTGTACGTCAACGGGGAGCAGGCGGGCGTGGCCGTGCCCATGCGTGCAATCGCTCTTTCCTCCGCCAAGCAGGAGAACGGGGCGTCCGCTGCCTCGTCGGTCGTCGTCTACGACACGTCCGGCCCTTATACCGACCCTTCGATGGGAATCGACATTCAACGCGGTCTGCCCGCGTTACGCCGTGATTGGATCCTGGCCCGGCAGGACGTGGAGGCCTTACCCGACGTCTCTTCGGAGTACGGACGACTGCGGGCCAATGATCCGGCGCTTGACTCCCTGCGCTTTGGCCATATCCGCAAACCGTTGAAGGCGAAACCGGGGAAAAACGTCTCACAACTGCATTATGCCCGCCGGGGCATCATCACCCCGGAGATGGAATTTATCGCCATCCGGGAAACGCAATTGCGTGAGGACGCACACGCCCGCGCGAACGGCACGCCCCGCGGCGTGGCGCAACATCCCGGTCAAGCCTGGGGCGCCACGATTCCCCACGCCATCACCCCGGCATTCGTCCGTGACGAGGTGGCGCGCGGCCGCGCGATCATCCCGGCCAACGTCAACCACCCGGAAATCGAGCCCATGATTATCGGCCGGAATTTTCTGGTGAAGATCAACGCCAACATCGGCAATTCCGCGGTGGTGTCGTCGATCGAAGAGGAAGTCGAGAAAATGATCTGGGCCATCCGGTGGGGCTCCGATACGGTCATGGATCTGTCCACCGGCAAGAACATTCATGAGACCCGGGAATGGATCATTCGTAATTCCCCCGTGCCCATCGGGACCGTGCCCATCTACCAGGCACTGGAAAAAGTGGGCGGGAAGGCCGAAGACCTGACGTGGGAATTGTACCGGGACACGTTGATCGAGCAGGCTGAGCAGGGGGTCGATTATTTTACGATCCACGCCGGCGTCAAATTGGCATACGTGCCCCTCACCGCCAGCCGGATGACCGGTATTGTCTCACGAGGCGGGTCCATCCACGCCAAATGGTGTCTGGCGCATCACCAGGAAAATTTTGCGTATACCCACTTCGAGGAAATCTGCCAGATCATGAAGGCGTATGACGTCTCCTTCAGTCTCGGGGACGGATTGCGACCCGGCTCGATTGCCGATGCCAACGACGCGGCGCAGTTTGCCGAGCTCGAGACGTTGGGCGAATTGACCAGGCACGCCTGGACGCACGACGTGCAGGTGATGATCGAAGGCCCCGGCCACGTGCCCATGCACATGATCCATGAAAACATGGAACGGCAACTGGAGGCGTGTCACGAGGCGCCGTTTTATACCTTGGGGCCCCTCACCACCGACGTGGCGCCCGGATATGATCACATTACGTCCGGGATCGGGGCGGCCATGATCGGCTGGTACGGGTGCGCCATGCTGTGCTACGTCACGCCCAAGGAACATCTCGGCCTGCCGACGAAGGAAGACGTCAAAGCCGGCGTCATCGCGTACAAAATCGCCGCGCATGCCGCGGACCTGGCCAAGGGACATCCGGGCGCCCAACGCCGCGACAACGCGTTATCGCAAGCCCGGTTCGAGTTCCGGTGGGAGGATCAATTCAATCTCTCGCTGGATCCCGAGACGGCTCGCGCGTATCACGACGCCACGCTTCCCGACCACGCCGCGAAGGGCGCGCATTTCTGCTCGATGTGCGGGCCCCAGTTCTGTTCGATGAAAATCACGCAGGACGTGCGGGATTATGCCGCTCAACTCGATATGGGCGAAGCGCAAGCCCTGGAAGCCGGACTTCGAGAAAAAGCCGACGAATTTCGCAAAACCGGCGGGGAGCTGTACGTGCACCCCGACAAGCCGTAACCAACGGAGGCCTCTCACGCCGACCCTGACTGTCTCCCGGGAGGAGCGAGGAATAGAGGAACGTTTGCCATGGACAATCTCCAACCAGCACCGCTTCGTGAACGGGACGTGACGCGCCACATTGCGCGCGAATTCTATAAAGAGTTTGATCAGCTTATTGAAAGCGACGTGATTATCGTCGGCGGCGGACCGTCCGGTCTGGTCTGCGCTCATGACCTGGCCACGCAGGGATTTCGCACCCTGTTACTCGAACAAAGTCTCGCGCTGGGCGGAGGATTCTGGTCAGGCGGGTACCTGATGAATAAAGCCACCCTGTGCGAGCCCGCCCACGAGATCCTCGAGAACGTGGGCGTCCCGTGCAAACCCGTGAAGGACTGCGCGGGCATGCGGATCGTGGACCCTCCGCACGCTACCGCCCGCCTCATTGCCTCGGCGTATGAAGCCGGGGCCAAGGTGCTGAACCTGACCAGGGTCGTGGACCTGATCCTTCGCGGCGAAGGCGTACTCGAAGGCGTGGTCGTCAACAATACGACCGCGGAGATGGCCGGACACGACGTCATCCACGTCGATCCGATCGCGCTCGAGTCAAAAGTCGTGGTCGATGCCACCGGGCATGACGCGGTGGTGGTCGGCTTGCTCAACCAACGCGGGCTCTACGAAACGGTTCCGGGCAATGGGGCCATGTGGGTTGCGCGCTCCGAGGCCATGGTTGTAGACAATACCCGCGAGGTCTTCCCGAACTGTTTCGTCACCGGGTTGGCCGTGGCCGCCGTGGACGGCTCGCCGCGCATGGGCCCGGCATTCGGATCGATGCTGCTGTCGGGCAAACGCGCCGCCGACCTCGTTCGTCAGAAGTTGAAGGGTGAGTAGGTGTGGAGTGATCGACCATGAACCAGCAGGATTTTCTTCAGCAGGGTGAAGGGCGGGAAGACGACAAGCTCGCCGCGTGGAATTTATTCCAGCAGGCCTACGAATGTCAGATGAACGGCAAGCTGGATGACGCCGTCACACTCTACCGGAACTCCATCGATGCTTTTCCGACGGCTGAAGCCTATACCTTCCTCGGATGGACCTATAGCTTTATGGGTCAATTGGACGAAGCCATTGAAGAATGTCATCGCGCCATCCGGACGGACCCGGACTTTGGGAATCCGTACAACGACATCGGAGCGTATCTCATCGAGTTGAACCGGTTGGATGAGGCGATCCCCTGGCTCGAACAAGCCACAAAAGCCAAACGGTATGAAAGCCCGGCGTTTCCGCACATGAACCTGGGGCGCGTCTATGAACGACAAGGCGATTGGACGCGCGCCATCGAATCGTACAAAACCGCCTCGACGCTTAATGCCGACTATACGCCCGCGAAGAAAGCGATGATGCGGCTGATTACCTTGATGAATTAAAGAGGACAACCACAGAGGGTTGTCCCTATGGACAAACGGATCGTAGGGGCAGACCTGCGTGTCTGCCCGGATCCCACAGGGCAAGGCAAACGAACAACTGATCGAATAGGGCGAACACGCAGGTTCGCCCCTACAATTGGGAGAATTCGTGTATGCCGGGCATCGAAAACCGAATCGGTTACAGCATTATGATTATTCCCGGCCGGGATATTATTTCGTAACGATTTGTACGCACAACCGGCGGTGTTTGTTTGGCGACATTGTTGAAGGCCGCATGATTGTCAATGAGGTGGGGACAATCATTGTTCGTTGGTGGAAAGAAACGAAAAACAAATTTCCGAATATCGAATTGGATGAATTTGCGATCATGCCCAATCATATTCACGGCATCATCGCCATTGTAGGGGCAGACCTGCGTGTCTGCCCGGATGCTACAGGGCAAGGCACAACGGACAGAGGGATAAAACAGGGCGAACACGCAGGTTCGCCCCTACAGACAATAATCCAGTGGTTCAAAACGATGACCACCAATGAATATATTCAAGGGGTGAAATCCGGCATCTGTCCGCCATTCAAAAAACGTCTATGGCAACGGTCCTTCTACGACCACGTTATCCGGGGCGAATCATCCTTGCATGACGTCCGTGAATACATTCACCATAACCCGTTGAATTGGGCATCGGATGAAAATAATCCGGCCCGCGGCCTGAAACCCAAACCGGCGACCGGGCATTGCCCTTGACGAACAACCGCAGGGGGGTGTTCGATCGGAAGAAAGGCGGAATTCGTGGAACAGGAAAAAATCGTGCTCGTGGGTGTGACCGATATTTTTTTCTATACGAAGATTCGTGACGCGTTTAAACCGGCGGGGTACGGGCTCAAGCGCGTGACGTCTCCCGGTGACGTTCTCGAAAAGTCCAAGGCGCATGCCCCAACGGCCATTGTGTTGAACATGAACGACCCCGGCCTCGATGCCGCCGCCCTCCTGAAAACCGCCAAAAGCGAGACGGCCTTGACCCGCGTGCCGGTCCTGGCGTTTGCCAACCATGAAGAAATCGACACGTGGCGGCAGGCTAAGGAACTCGGTATCGACAAGATCGTCTCACGCAACGAGTTTTCCGCCAGGACCCTGGCCCTGCTCCAGGAAGTGACCCAACCCCGTCCGGCATGAAACAGGCTGCCCTGCATACCACCCATCAACGACTGGGAGCGCACTTCGGTCCCGCCGGAGAATGGGAAATGCCGGTCCATTATGGGGACCCCGTTGCCGAACATCACGCCGTGAGAAAGGACGTGGGGATTGCCGATCTCTCCCATCGCGGCAAACTGACGGTCACGGGCGAGGACCGCGTGACCTGGCTGCAAAGCATTATCAGCAACGATATCCTGCCGCTCCAATCCGGCGACTGGCTGTATTCGAGTTTCATGACCCACAAAGGCAAGATGCTGAGCTACTTCCGGGTCTACCGGCTTGAGGACTCTCTCCTGGTGGAAGACGCGGGCGAAGCAGGAGCCGTCACCTACGAGACTTTTCGCAAATTTTTGCTCTACGGCACCAAAGCCAAAATGAAGAATTGCGGGGACACCTGGGGCATTATTCTGGTCAGCGGCCCCAAGGCCTTCGACCTTGTCCGACAGGTGTTCGGAGTCGACGTCCACGGCTTGAAACCGGGCAACGTCCTGACTCCTGATGGGCAGACGGTCCTGATCGCCACGACCCAGGAAACCGGCGAGCGCGACGTGGAAATCCTGATGCCGAATGAGGCCATGGGCGAAACCTGGAATCAGTTATGGGAAACCGGGCAAGCCGTCGGCCTCCGGGCATTCGGCACGGAAGCGAGGGAATCCCTGCGCATCGAAGCGGGCATCCCCAAACTGGGACCGGATTTGAATGAACGCATCGTGCCGCCCGAAGCCAACCTCGAGGGAAAAGCCTTCAGCCTGAGCAAGGGGTGCTATCCCGGGCAGGAAGTCGTGGCGCGCATGGACACGTACGGCACGGTCAAGCGACGGCTGGTGGGCCTGGTCATTGATTCGGAAACGATTCCCTCTCCCGATGCCAAAGTCTTCAGCAACGATCGAGAGGTCGGCTGGGTCAGCAGCGCGATTCACTCCCCCACCCTGAACAAAACCCTTGCCTTCGCGTTTCCGTTACGGGACTTCACCGCGCCGGGCACCACCTTGCAGGTGGACGCCGACGGACAACGCCACCCCTGCGTCGTCCAAGCCCTTCCGTTTTACCACGCACGTTAATTTGCAACCTGCACGGCAAGACATGAAAATGGAGCACTTTGGGAATATTTTCATGCCATGAGAAAAGGAAGTGGCAGAGGTCAAGGTCGAGGGGCACTCGAAAAAGATGAAACTTTTGGTCAAGGCTTGGAGGGACAGACAATGACGGAACAAATAACCGTGTCGGTCGATTCTGATGTGGCTAACCGCTACCGCTCGGCTTCGAACCAAGAGCGTCGCAAACTGGATTTGCTTATCAATTTGCGCTTGCGTGACGTCACGGATTCCGGGAAATCGCTTCGGGACACCATGCTGGAGATCAGCCGGAACACGCAACAGCGCGGTCTGACCCCGGAAATCTTGCAGTCTATCCTTGATGAAGAATGACCCACTTCGTCTTCGATACGAACGTTATTGTCAGTGCGTTACTCTTCAACGATTCCGGTCCAGGGCGGGCCTTCTTTCAGGCTTTAAATTATGGAACCATTTTGATTTCCCGGCCATTGGTAAAAGAGTTGAGCGAGGTGCTTTGCCGGGGGAGAATCACCGGCCCGGTCAAATTCATCAACCAACTCCTCGCCACGTGGCATTTACCACCAGAATCAGCCTGTGCCCTACTGGGATTCGAGCCTTCCAGGTTCGCTTACGTCAATGACGTGCTTCAGGGCAACGTAAAAGACTCCTGAATCGGAATAATCGATTCTACTCTCTCAACAGAAGCTGTTTGCCCGTGGTTATTCCGGATGGCGGGCTGATGCAAGTTTTTCGGCGACGGCCAGGATGCTGGCGCGCTGATCGTCATCCAAGCCCAACAAAATATGCGCTTCGTCTCCGTGCTGGAGTCTCAGGCTCACGAACGAAATTTCTTCGCGCTTTTCCTCGTCCTTGTAGATGCCGTCGATCGATTGGAACTTGGTCAGATCGGCAGCGGAAAACACGTCATAGCGAAAATATTGATCGCCGATCACCATGTCATACACCACGTTGCCTTCCGTCACGGCGACGACGTTGAAATGCCCCTGATCCTCATAGCCTTCCGGCAAATATTGGTTGACGTGCAAGAGGGCGACGGTCCGGGTTCCCAAGGCCGCGGACATTTTTTTCTCCAGGGCCTCATAATCGATTTGCAAGGCCCGTTCATCCGGTCCGGTCGCCGCGAGGGCCGCCGCTTTCACTTGTTCAAAGACTTCTGTTGCTGTTGCCACAAGACACTCTCCTTTCTCAAACCGTTCAGAATCGTTCTTTCGTCTGTATCAACTTGGCGGCTACGATAGCCAGACCGTCAACGAGAATGCAAGTAGGGAGCAACGACCGTTGTTCCCTGCATCGGCGAACCGTTGCACTGCCGCGTGAAGGTTGGGCATACTTGGAACAACGTTTTTTATGGAGGAGTCAACGTCATGATTGCTCAAGCTTGTATGATCGAAGGGTGCGCGAACCAAGGCTATGCCCCGGCCGGAACGGGCACCGTGTGCAAAGAACATTTTGCCGACTTTGTGACCTGGCGTCGCAAAAAAGGGGGCAAAGGGATGTTCCGCAAATATACCGGCATGACCATGGTCGAACGGGATACGATTGTCAAAGAATGGTATGCCACCCTCGCCCTCCCGCATTAGGACAACCACAGGGGGTTGTCCCTACATTATGGTCATTGTAGGGGACGGCCCCCGTGCCGTCCCGAATGACACGCGTGCCCTCCCCGACGCACAACCATGAGAGTCCCCACATTGTTTCTATTCCATTAACAGGGAACCGTGGTGGTGGATGATTTTCCAGCCTTCGTCGATGCGTTCAAACAGGTTGGTCGCCACGACCCGGCTGTTTTGAGTGTTATCGGCGTGCCGGCTTGAAATATTTTCGGTACAAATCACCCAGGCCACGTCGCCGGCGACCTGAACCTGCAATTCCGTGAGGGAAAACCCCATGGAAAACACGTTGTTGAAAATGACGACCCAGGAATCCCGAACCATCGGCCACCCGACCCGCATGTTCCAGCCCGGATGGATGCACGTCACGTATTCCTGGTGTGCCCAGACTTTATCCATCTCTCCGATGTCCAAGCTTTCAAAGGCCCGATAAAACGCTTCGTTGGCTGACGTGACTTCCTCGATTCGCTCTTCCAGCATTCGGCTTTTATCCTTATTCAACGGAAAATTTTTAGGGAACCTCTGATTTATGGCACTATCGGGCGTAGGGCGGCGTTGTGTCCTCGCTCAACCCTCACCTATCTCTATGATAAGCCTCGGGTTTCGCTCCGGGACGCGTTGCCCTGCATCCCGCTATCACAATAAATCAGAGGTTCCTTGGCTTCTGGGGGGGGGGGGGGGGGGGCCGCCGGCCCCCCCCCGCCGCGCGG
>JAJDVY010000033.1 GCA_022825885.1 Nitrospirales bacterium
CTCCAGAGCCGGAACCTGCGCCACCGGCACCCGAGCCGGAACCTGCGCCACCGGCACCCGAGCCGGAACCTGCGCCACCGGCGCCCGAGCCGGAACCTGCGCCACCAGCACCCGAGCCGGAACCTGCGCCACCAGCACCCGAGCCGGAACCTGCGCCACCAGCACCCGAGATCGCCAAACTTGAGCCGTCCGATTTCGTTCCGGAAGAGCCTGAGCCCGAGCCCGAGCCAGAGCCAGCCCCGGTTCGGAAAGTCGATTCAGGTTTGGCCGACGTCTTTTTTGGTTTTGATGAATATGCAATACGTTCTGATGCCAAATCTGTATTGGAGAAAGATGCCGAACTCCTCAGGGGTACATATAAGGATTCCGGCGTGCTGATTGAAGGCCATTGCGACGAACGCGGGACAGTGGAATACAACTTGGAATTAGGGAAACGTCGAGCCCAGGCTGTGAAGGATTATCTGGTTGATTTGGGAATCGAAGAATCCAGAATTCGTATCGTCAGCTATGGGAAGGAAAGGCCGTTCTGCACAGAATCAGAACCAAGTTGCTGGAAGCAAAATCGACGAGGGCATTTTGTACGACAATAGCATTTGTCGCAAGGCAGTTTGCCCACCTTCATTCTTCCAACGTTGAAATATCTCCGGGGTCCTGTCCGAGTTCCTTGGCTTTCAGAACGCGGCGCATGATTTTTCCGGACCGCGTTTTGGGAAGCGAGGGCACCACTTCTATTTCTCGAGGAACCGCGATTTTACCCAGTTCCGTTTGAACGTGGGACTTGAGCGTGTTCAGCAGTTCCGCATTTTCGCTTTCACCCTGTTTTAAGATGACGAAGGCTTTGATCATCTCCCCCGCGGTTTTATGCGGTTTGCCGATAACCGCCGCTTCCACCACTGCGTCGTGACTGACCAGTGCGCTTTCGACCTCAGCGGTACCGATACGATTGCCTGCGACTTTGACCACGTCGTCGGCTCGGCCCATGAACCAGAAATAGCCGTCTTCGTCTTTATGACAGACATCGCCCGCGGTATAGCAACCCGGAATGTTGTTCCAGTACCCCAGATACCGGTCAGGATCCTTGTGGATGGTCCGCATCATGGAAGGCCACGGTTTTTTAATGACTGCGAAGCCTCCGCCGGTCCCGATACTCTTGCCGTTCTTATCCACGACGTCCGCCTCTATTCCTAAAAAGGGCCGTGTGGCCGACCCTGGTTTGAGGGGGACACAGGGAAGGGGAGTCACCAGAATCGATCCGGTTTCCGTTTGCCACCAGGTATCCATAATCGGTTTGTCTCCGCCGGTCACGCGGTGAAACCATTCCCAGGCTTCGGGGTTGATGGGTTCACCGACCGATCCCAGGACGCGAAGGGTCGAGAGATCATATTTTCCGGGCCAGTCTTCGCCGTATTTCATGAGGAGGCGAATTGCGGTTGGGGTGGTATAGAAAATCGAGACCCCATATTTCTCGATGAGATCCCACCAGCGGCCTGGGTTGGGGTAGTCGGGTTTCCCTTCGGCCGTGAGGATTGTCGCCCCATTCAGGAGCGGGCCGTACACGATGTAACTGTGTCCCGTGACCCAGCCCGGGTCGGCCACGCAAAAATATACGTCTTCGTCTTTCAGGTCGAACACGTATTTCGTGGTGATGTAGGTTCCTACCATGTACCCGCCGTGCACGTGGACCACGCCTTTGGGCTTGCCCGTGGTTCCCGAGGTGTAGAGGAAATACAGTGGGGTCTCGGCGTCGAGGCGTTCGGCTTCGCAGGTCGTCGGCTGTCCGTCCAGCCATTGCTCCCAATCGAGTTCTTTGTTGGCGGTTAGATCAATGCCGGGTTTTTCGCGTCGTACCACAATTGTCTTCTCGACGGTCGGACAGTTGACAATCGCGGCATCCACGACCGTCTTGAGTGGCACGCGTTTTCCACGATCGTATCCATAGTCCGCGGTGATGACGAGCCGGGCTTCCGCGTCATTGATTCGGGATTCCAGTGCGGGCGCACTGAAGCCCGAATACACCACGGAATGAATCAGCCCGAGACGTGCGCAAGCCAGCATGGCTACGATCTGTTCGGGAATTTTCGGAAGATAAATCGTGACGCGATCACCTTTGTTCATCCCCAGGGACTTGAGGGCATTCGCACAGCGATTGACTTGGCGATACAACTCGGCATAGGTGAAGATTCGTTCTTCGTCGTGTTCTCCCACCCAAATGACTGCGACTTTGTTTTTTCGCCACGAGTTCACGTGACGGTCCAAACAGTTGTATGAAATGTTGCAGCACCCCCCCAAAAACCATTTTGCCCAGGGATAATTCCATTCCAGCACCGTGTTCCACGGCGTGAACCATTCCAAGTCCTTGGCGACGTCTTCCCAAAATTTTTCAGGGTCGGCGATGGACTCTTTGTAGGCGGCTTCATAGTCTTTAATATGTGCCTGCTCAAGGGTTTTTTCGGTCGGGTGATGGACGGTCGACGTTTTCAATAACGTTTCAATCTGTTCTGCCATGGATGAATCCTCTTAACGGGTCAGTCGTGGGAAAAATACGCGCATTGCCGATGATGCGTGCATTATGCGCAGGTCTGAATGGCGGTGCAAGATTGTTTCCTTAGCAACGTTCCGGCGGTTGGTGTTCAGGCAAGAGCAGGTCCAAGACGGTTTTGACCGGATTGAACGTCTCACGTGGCACCTCGACAAACACGGAATGCCATTTGGCCATGCCTCCGTTCCACAAACCCGGCAGTTCCATGGCCTTCAACTCTCTGCCTTTGAAGGACTTTTGGGCAATGAATCCCGCATTGGGGTCGGTAAATTGATCGAGGATAAAAGGCCGGTCCTGATAGTCACGAACGCCGCATGCCATATCCACCGGGTTAAAGTAGGTTGACGACGAGAAGATCTCCCGTTGAGTTGGAGAACCATGGTCGACTTGCGAGGATTCCACGATTTGCAATGAGATGGTGCCGTCCTCCTGCTCCACCCAGAATGGTCCGCCGCCCGGATGGTTGGCGTTGGGGATCATGCCGCAGACTCGAATCGGCCGGTTCAATCGTGAGAACAGCCACTGTGCTTTTTGTGAGTCGGTTCGCGCGCTCCACCCATTGGGTATGGTCAAGGCAAGCGACTGGTTGGCCCATTCCGTTATCCGTTCCAGGCAATCAGGTGACTTCTCACCGGATTCGAGTTGGGCGACAAATGCAAACAGCGTGTCTTGCAACCCGACGAGGAGCCCGCCAAGTACTTTCTTGAAGTGGGAGGACGTTTCTTTCAGATGATCCGGTACGACGTTGTCGATATTCTTGATGAATACCACGTCGCCTTGAAGTTCCTGGAGATTCGAGATCAACGCTCCATGGCCTGCCGGCCGGAACAGGAGATTGCCGCCGGAATCGCGGAAAGGGCTGTTGTCCATGGTAACGGCCACGGTATCCGTCGAAGGTTTTTGAGCGGAACAGTCGACGATCCACGTGATGTGATCTATGGCGAGTCCGTGACGGGCGTTCTCGATATGTTGTTGGATGGCAAGTTGATGGTCCGGCGAAACCGTGAAATGGACGCGGGCGCGGCCTCCGTCGTCTTTGGCGTAGTCCGCGGCTTCTATCAAATGTTCTTCGATTGGGGTTCTGGTTATATTGGCATAGCTGTGAAATGCCATGAGGCCTTTTGGCAGTCCGGCATAGTTCAGCGAGTCCAGAAGGGCATCGATAACGGGGCGATAATCATTCCCGGCAAGGAGCCGGTCGAGTTGCAGTCCTTGACCCGATAGCACGTTCTTCAGGTCATGGTAAAAGGCAAATTTCGGAAGGGCGGAAAAAAATTGGTTCAATTCCTTTGTGGCTGTGGAACCGTCGAATGCACGTTGAAGGCGAGCAGTCTCCAGGAACTTGAACATGCGCGTGCCCCCGCCGGAAGCCGGCACGAACTTGGTCAATCGCCCCGCGGCTCTGGCCCGTTCAAAGTTCCGGATCGCGGCAGGGATATCCAATGAACTGAGCCGGCTGATGCCGTCGCCGGGACGACATGGTCGTTTGAGTGTTGTAAAACGAATTCCGCGTTGAAACGTGGCAAGCTGGCTTTCGAGCGTTTGGAGGGAAATGCCACGCTCCTTGAGATGCCGGCGATCCTGTGACGTCAGGCTCGTTTTGATTGCGATTTGCGATGACATGTCACTGGCGCTCCGGTTCGCCGTTTCAGTCGTCGTTTTTCACGAATCCTGTTTGAGGAGGGTTTCGTATCGTCCGGCTAGTCTTGGGCTCCGCCCTGCAAATATCCGAGCCCGATCTTAATGGCGCGGCGCGTGATTTCACACCACCGGTTCGGTGGATATTCCTCCAGGATTTTTACGATCCTGGGGTCCTGGATGTCCAGTTCCGTTACCTTGAGTACCCCATCTTGAATTTTGACTTCTGCCACGGGTTCTTCTCCTTTTTTCAAACGATTCTCGATTGTTTCTCAAACCTTCTCGTAAACGGCCTCGTTGCTCGCGTTCAAGCGGCTGTGACGGCATGGTGTTGTCACAAGAACGTGATGAGGCTGGCTATGTGGAATGGGCTTTGCTAGAATGCGCTAGTTTTTACCGGCGTTGCAACCAAACCCCGATCTTCTTCGTGTCTTATCAAACCGGAGTGGTCCGTATCTGCAGGATGCCATGGAACAGTTGAATGCGTTCATCAATACGGTTAATGCGTTTGCATGGGGGCCGCCCATGCTCAGCCTATTGGGTCTCACGGGTGTGTTTCTGAGCTTTGGTCTGGCCTTCATGCCGTGGCGAAAAGTGGGGTACGGTTTCAGGCTGTTGTTCGAACAAACCACCCCGGACGATAAAGGAGAGGTTAAGCCTTTCAACGCACTCATGACGGCGTTATCCGCCACAGTCGGGACGGGGAACATTGCCGGCGTTGCCACGGCCATTGCCCTTGGCGGACCCGGTGCGGTTTTTTATATGTGGCTCATCGCGTTGTTCGGCATGGCCACCAAGTACGCCGAGGCCGTCTGTGCCGTGACCTATCGTGAAGTCGATAAGGAAGGGAAATACGTGGGTGGTCCGATGTACTACTTGCGTCATGGCGTGGGTGCCTTTTCCCCCGGATTGGGTAAATGGTTGGGGCTGGCTTTTGCCGCGTTCGGGGCGGTGGCTGCCTTTGGCATCGGGAACGCGGTGCAGGTGAATTCAATGGCGGTCGCTTTGGGAAAGAGCTTCGGTGTTCCCACGTTCATGACGGGGATCATTGTGTCCGCTCTGGTGGGGTTTGTTGTCATCGGTGGCATCAGGAGAATCGGGGAAGTGGCCGGCAAACTGGTCCCCGCCATGATTGTGCTTTATGTCGGTTCCGCGTTGCTGGTTATTCTCATCAATATCGCCGACGTGCCGCAGGCCCTTGCCTTGATTTTTACGTGTGCCTTTACTCCGGCTGCGGCCACGGGTGGTTTTGCCGGTGCGGCCGTCGCCGCAGCGATCCGGTTCGGCGTGGCTCGTGGGGTATTCTCCAATGAGTCCGGCTTGGGTTCTGCCGCCATTGCTCATGCCGCGGCCAAGACGAACAACCCCGTCCGGCAGGGTATTATTGCGATGCTGGGTACGTTTATCGATACCATCATCGTGTGCACCATGACGGCGCTGGTGATTCTGACCTCCGGTGCCTGGACCGTCATGGGTGAGGATGGGACAGGCCTGACCGGTGCGGCGCTCACCTCCACGGCCTTTCACGCGTCCATGGCCGGCGGACACTATATCGTGACCATTGCGCTGACCGTGTTTGCGTTCACCACCATTCTCGGGTGGTCCTACTACGGTGAACGGTGCTGGCAATACCTGTTCAACGAAAACAGCCTGCTCATCTACCGCGTGTTATGGATTGCCGCGGCCCTGGGGTTTGCCAACGTGAAAGTGAATTTCGTTTGGAATTTGTCCGATACCTTGAATGGCTTGATGGCCATCCCCAACTTGGTAGGCTTGTTGTTCCTGGCGCCGATGGTCTTCAAAGTCACGCGAAAGTATTTTGACGAACAGAAGCGTGCATCATGACGATCACCTCTGAACACGGGACGTACGTCACGATGAAGTAAGGTTTCACGGGTCGAACGAGATTGTGGCGGTCAGGAAAAGTGTGCGTCCCCTTGCGGAATCCTGTGTAAGGTCTACGTATTGCCGGGTGGCCCTTGACGGACCGCGATTGCCGATATTGAGAATGCCGCCTGTCACGTCCATCCCTTTCACGCCCAATGCATCGCGCCATTGGACCGTGACGTTATGTCCCAGCCATGCTTTGTGGCTGGCGGTTTCCAGTACGTTCGAATACCCTGAAATCGCCATGACGCTCCAATTTGCTGTGACGTTGCCCCTGCTTGCTCGCAATAATGCATGGACGCGGTTGCGCGGGTAGTCGCCTGGTTGTTTCTCCCCGGCTACACGGAATTCGTCTTCGGTGATGTGTACCCAGTAGGCGGCAACGACCACGTCTGCCCAATCCGTCTTCCAGTCCATATTGCCTTGAACGTTGAAACCGGCCACGTCGCTTTCTCCGCCGTTGATCAACGGGCTTTCAATTAGGTCAATGAAATCTCCATCGCGTGTCACGGTTACACCTGAGGGTAACCGTCCTTCCGCTTCCAAGTCGATGATTGACTGTGCAGATAACCTCGTTGGCACGTCGGAAAGTCCGATTTGGAACCAGTCTGCGCTTAAGGAAAACGGTCCCAGGCTCATCACGGCTCCGAGACTGAAGCTTTCGGCGTCATCCGGTTTCAGATTCGGGTTCCCGCCGCTTGCGCGTTTCACCTGGTAGCGGTTGCAATTTCTCAGGTCGCCGGTGAACGTTGTTTTGTCACACACGCGTGGATAGTCGATTGCTTTGAGTTGCCGTAGAGCGCCTAGACCGGGTGCCCTAGATGCCCGATTCCAGGATCCACGGACCGTGAGGGTCTTGTGCAGCCGATACTGACTCGCAATCTGGTGGGAAAAGGCCGTGCCGACATCGTCATGTTCATCGAGTCGTCCCGCGAGGACAAGATCCCAATCGTTGCGTACGGGAAGGGCGACTTCCGTAAACGCAGACCATCGCTGGCGTTCACCCGAGAACGAGTTGCCTGCCGAGCCGAGTACGTCCGAGGCTTCGTAGGACCTGTTTCCAACGTCCCGATAATCGTAGACATCTCTCCGTTCCTCCTGGGCGAACGCGGCACCCACGGCCCATTTCGCGTTGCCCCCATCGAGTGCGAACGCCGAACCGTCGAATGACACGCGGGCCGTCTTATGATCCGTGATCTGGTCACGGGTCAGTCTGAGTCCGGTATCGTGAATGGCAGCCAAATGTGCGGGGTTCGTCGAAAATGGATTTTCGATATCATAGCGTCCCTCTTCGATGGCTTGCTGGGCCAGAGTCTCGCTCACAAACGTATCACCGATCTCCACGGCATCGTGACGATAGTATCGAACGTAGGTGTTGTAGTTGATTGCGTCGATGAACCGGCCACGGAAACCCAACGTCAGATCGTATTCATCCGTGTCCGTCCGCCAATCACGATTCCCATGGCCGACGAATCGATGGGCTACGAGGATCTTGTCCGGGAATGTGTCAATTTCGGGGTCCCGTCGCAATTTCTGTTTGAGTGCTTCCGAGGGGGTGAAAGAGAAGGTGCCGACCGGTGGGGCGTAGCGCTCTGAGGTATCAGCCCACGCGGATCGAAAGTCGAGGTACATGTCCGCGTTCTTGCCGAGTGGGTAGTCGAGGTTGAAAAACAGGCTTTCCCGCCCGTAACGAGCATTCGGTTGCAGGTGCCACGCGATATCGGCATACGCAAAGCCGCAGCCTGTACCGGATGAGGTCCCCGGCGGTTGGGTGAGCACGCCGGTGTAGGCACTGCCTTCACACTTGCCCAGGGAACGTCCGACTGTCTTGTCACCCGTATTGATCAAGAGGGTATTGCCGCCTGATGAAACGCCCGACGTGTCGGCAAATGAGCCACCCGGGATCCATGAGGCGCGGCTGTAGTTCCGGTCCCTGTCGCGAATCACTTCTCTCCGGAACAGGTCCGCACCGATCGTGAGATGGCCGCGTCCGATTGCGCTGCCCCACAAGACGCTTCCCTGACCGAAATCGCCTCCTGCTTGGGTCGTCCAGGCAGGGCTTGCCTGGACCTGGAGGCCTTCAAGATTGCGCTTGAGTACGATGTTGACCGCGCCGCCGATGGCATGGCCACCGCGCAGGGCCGCGGCGCTGTCGCCCAGGATCTCGATGCGTTCGACGCCGGCGATCGGCAGGGTGTCAAAGTCGAAAGTCGAATCAGAAATGCGGCGCCCGTTGATGAGAACCGCGACGCGGCCGGACCCGAGTACGAAGGGTCGATAGATACCGAAGTTGTTGTAGCGCCCTCTTCCTTGCGCCGCATTCACCAGGTCATAGACGTTTCTCATGCCGGAGAGTTTGATGTCCTCCCCGTCGATTACGGTAAGAGGGCGCACCGCGTCTGACGGAGCGGTGGAGATTTGACCGGCCACGGATGGGATCCAGTCGGCGGCATAAATTCGCGGGATGATCGCCGTCGTTGCCACGATAACGATTAGTAGTACGTTGACAAGAGGTCCGTGGAGGGGACGCCGCGTCAGTCGAGTGCATGATGCCACGTTCATTCTGAATATCTCCTGTAATTCATTGTCGAAAAATCAGATTTGGGCAACTGTAGTTGTGACCTCTGCCGGCTGCAACCCCAATCCCGTTGCAACTCCCGTATGATTTCCAGCCATGCCATGGTTTGTTGATGAAGGGCGGCATGGTCCTCGTCCGTGGCGGAATGGTTGTTCAGTGCCTGGCCGGCATGCTGCCTGCCCAGGGAGAGCAGCGAGCAGGTCCCCGACGAAACAGGCGTTCGTTCTCCGCCCTGTTGAAAAAGGGCGATGGCGCGATACACCTGTTCCTGGGTTCGAAAGAGGTCAACCATGAGTCCGTAGGGCGGGTGATTCGTGACAGCGTGTTTGCCGAGTTCGGAAGACAACAAGGCGGCTCGCCCAATACTGATGGCCGCTTCTTGGGGGTCTCCTTGCGCCATGGCATCTTCTGCTTGCGCTTGGAGTCGCGAAAGCTCTCTTTCGGCATCGATTACGTTGGCCGGACTTGGAGAAACCGGGGCAACGAGCAGGAGGAGCATTATGGCGAAGGGCAGGGTTCTCCGAATGAGAATGCAATCCTGATACACCTTCATTCTTGCAATGAAAACGAGTTTGGCATCCAAGCCGTTCGCCACGAGAAGGGTTACATGATCTGATAATCAAGGTCCACCATTTTGGTGGCAACGTTGGCGGCTTCCCGCAGTTTTCTCATTTCATCCGACGTGTCTCGAATGAGCCAGATCTTGATGTTGAGTTGTTCAATCGGCTCGATGGATTTTTCGTTTCGGAGTTTGGCTATCGACCAAACAACTTCGGTAAGCACGGGGAAATCGATGTCCGAGGACTCGTCCATGTCTTCCAGGTTCTTGTTGAGATAATCGAGTAACGGAGGGGTGATATCGGGGTCGCCGGTATGAGCGCCGACCAGGCCTAGGCCCTTGGCCGCGGCGGCTTGAATTTTCGAGTTTGTTGTCGTGACAAAGATATCCGTGAGTATGGGAGTGGCCGAACTGCCGAGTCCAGCCAAGGCGATAATCGCTTCTTCGGCATATTCGGCGTTTTCGTCTCTGGCCAATTTCACCAAATGGGGAAAAGCCTGCTTTGCTTGAACGCGTGAAAGCGTGGAAAGAATCCGCAACGTGCGGCGCTTGTCCGTCTCCGGGTTCTCCAGGAGTTGAGCCAAACGGTCGGTGTGTCTCCATTCCGTGGCGATCATGATCGGAAAATCGAATTCCTGTAGCTTCAAGTTTAATTGTTCCAGGGCGTATTGTCCGGAGTTTTTGGCTTTGGCTTTTTGCGCCGCGGCATAGGCGTCCACGAAATCGGTCCGAGTTTCTTTATACCAACCCAAGTCCCGGCCTTCGAGGCGATAATTGAAGAGACAAGCCGGTCCTTTCCACAGTCGAGCAGGGGCGTCGGCTAATTCCGCGTCTCCACCTGAGCGCGTGGTGCCCGTCCATCGTTTTCGTTCTTCGCATTTAATCCGAAACTCTACGTCGTGAGGTTCTTTCCGGTCGGTCACAACGTTGTATCCGATGGCCTTCAGCCGTGTTTCTGCCGTTGCCAGCAGGCCGGCAGGCGGCACGCGTCCGTTTTCCGTCAGGGCAAGGACGTTGAGGTAGATGGTTTGGATTTTGGCCAATTGCGCCCTTTGCTCGTTCGTGATGTGGGTTCGGCGCGCCATGCTTTCGGTCGTGAGTGTCACAAGCAATAAAGAGACGAGTATGGCTGATACGTATCTCATGATGAATCCTCCTGATAGGAATCAGGGTGAACCTGAAAAACCGGCAACTGGGATATAAATGATACCGAATAATGGGGGTGCATGAAAAGAGGGGCTCTTGTTATCTCATGGCCGGGTTTCGTGGCACCATGCCCGGTCATACTGCCAATTGCCGTTGCGCTGTGTAGTTACAGGACCTGGCGCGTTAACTGACGTGCCCGTCCAGGTCGAGTTGTTTGTAAGTCCAATTCGCCGCCTCTCGCAGGTTTGCCATTTCTTGTGAGTTATCTCTGATGAGCCAGACCTTCTGGTTCAGCTCATCCATGGGTTCAAGGGAACTCTCGTCTCTCAGTTTGCCGAGGCTCCAGACGACTTCGGTTAAGACCGGAAAATTAATATCGTCGGAAGTATTGAAGTTCTTCAGGGCGGCTTTCAGGTATTCAAGAAGCGGAGGAATTGCCGTAGGGTTCCCACTGCTTCCTGCCACGTCTCCAAGGGCTTTCGCTGCGGCGGCTTGAATCTCGGGTTGCGTTGATGATTGAAAGAGATCGGTGAGAAAAGGAATGGAATCTTCTCCCACGCCGGTGAGTGCCTCCACGGCTTCCTGGGCTAGGTCTTTATCCTGCATCAGCTTGGTTAAATGAGGGAGTGCCGCTTCGGCTTCGATCTCGCTCAGCGTGGACAGGATAAACAGTTTGCGGATTTTGGGTGTGCCCGTTGCGTCGATCAGTTGTATGAGCCGGTCTGGTTGCC
The DNA here is from genome assembly GCA_022825885.1 of Nitrospirales bacterium. GTDB lineage: Bacteria > Nitrospirota > Nitrospiria > Nitrospirales > UBA8639 > Bin75. Next base: position 11,079 of record JAJDVY010000033.1, read on the forward strand.
CCCATTCTGCCGCCAAGAGCACCGGAAAATCATATTGCTTGAGACGTTCGGCCAATTTGGTCAGGGCATAGTCCCCCGCATCTTTCGCTCCTGCCTCTTGGGCGGCTTCCATGGCATCATGAAAGGTCGTTCGGACTTCCTTATACCATCCGAGGTTTTTCCCATCGACAAGATAGGTCAACAAACATGCCGGTCCTTTCCAGAGTCGCGCCGGGGCATCAAGCAGTTCGGCGTCACCTCCCTCTGCGGTGGTGCCGGTCCACGTTTTCCGTTCTTCACATTTCACCTTGAATTCGATGTCATGCGCTTGTTTGCGGTCGGCAGCCACGGAAAATCCAACTTCTGCAAGCCGCTGAGAGACCAGGGTCTGCAGTTGTTCCGAGTCGGTTTGTCCTTTTTCGGTCAGGGCAAGCGCGTTCACGAATATGGTTTGAGCTTTCCGGAGCTGTTCCTTTTGTTCCGGAGTGACGTGGGTTCGGCGAGCGGAACTTTGAGGGACAAGAATGAGGGAAACGCTGAAGAACGCACAGATTATGACAACCACCGGCCGATTTTTCATAAGAAGCCTCCTTTCGCATGGGGCGGGCATGCCGTGAGGGTGGCTGCTTGATCGTGCTTTTTACTATACTCTCGCTTTGCAAAAAAGCAACAAGTCTTCCAATATCTGGTGGTCAGGGTGGATAAGTTGAATGGGCTTACAATCCACGATATACTTACCGGCATCATGTTAAAGAAAAAGCAAATAGCCGTCATCGGGGCAGGGAACATGGCGGAAGCCATCGTCTCCGGTTTATTGAAAAAGGGTATTGTTAACGCCAGCCAGATTTGTGCCACGGATGTGGATGCCCAACGATTAACGTATTTCCGCAAGACCTTTAAGGTTCGAGTTTCTCACAATAATCAAGAGACGGCTATGTCGAGTGATATCATTATGTTGTCAATAAAACCTCAAGTTATGGATAATGTTTTGGGTGGTCTGAAACTGTCTGGGGGTTCCGGGCAACTTATTATTACCGTGGCGGCGGGGGTTTCCATCGCGACCATTATTTCCGGATTGCATCCCAGGGCTCGTGTCGTCAGGGCCATGCCCAATACCCCGGCTGTTGTCCTGGAAGGCGCGACGGCCTTGGCCGGCGGCCCCGGGGTGACGACCGACCAAATGAAGGTGGCCAGGGCGGTGTTCGAGGCCATGGGGCAAGTGGTGGTGGTTGATGAACCGCTCTTGGATGCGGTGACGGGCCTGAGCGGGGGCGGACCTGCATATGTGTACCTGTTTATCGAGGCCTTGGCCGATGGCGGTGTGAAAATGGGGCTGTCCCGTGCGCATGCCCAACTCCTGGCAGCGCAGACGGTGTTGGGCGCGGCAAAGATGGTTGTCGAAACACGGGCCCATCCCGGAGTCTTGAAAGATCAGGTCGCTTCCCCCGGCGGGACGACCATCGCCGGATTGCACCGGCTCGAAAAAGGGCGATTGCGAGGAACGGTGATCGGCGCCGTGGAAGCCGCCACCCTTCGTTGTCGGGAGTTAGGACAAGAGGCTATGGTCTCACGGGAATCCTCTGCCATATCCCGGACGGTGAAGCGGACCGTGGCGTGAAGTTGCCGCCAAGGTGCGCGACGGAAAACCGTCTTGGTACAGGACAATTCAAGCGGGTGTGAAGAGAAGAAAGGAGTCAATTGTGCAGTATTGGGTCAAAGTGGTGTTTACCGATAATCAGGAACTCATGGTCAATGATGCTCTGCGTCATACGATCAGCGATGATATGGAAATCCTGGAAATTGACACTCCCAAGGAAGTCATCATTATTCCCCTCAAGCAATTGAAGTATTTTTCGTGTGATGCCGTGGTCTTCAGTCATAAGAAATAGCCGGAGCCAATTGCGGAAGCGTCATCGACGGGTTTTCGCGATGCGTGAAACGATAGACCGTTTCATGAAGATACCGTAGGGCACAGGTATGGAAAGACGAGTCACATCCCATACTGAGGAAGAGGAAATGAATCAGCGCCGTCACTTGCTGGCGCTGGCTCGGAAAGGGGACCAAAAGGCCGTCAATCAACTCATGGAGTTGTATCAGGTTCGGGTCTACAGCGGGGACAGTCTCAAGTCCCTGAAAATTCGCAAATCACTTCCGGTTTTGAGTCCTCCAAAGCCCAAGGAAACGCCTTCCTCTTCCAAGGCAAAGCCCGTCAAGAGACACAAAGCACCGGCAAAACAATCTAAACCGGCAGCGAAAGAACCGGCAGCGAAATCGACACGGTCTGCGACTGCAAAAGCTGCTCCGAAATCTTCGTCATCGAAGGCGAAAACGAAAACTTCTCCTGAAAAACAGGTCAAGTCTCCGAAGCCCGCACGCCAAGCGAAGGCATCCCTGAAGAAGGCTCAACCTTCCTCCAGGAAAGTTTCTCCCCAGGCTTCTTTGCAAGGTGCGGCGAAAAAGCGGGGCAAGCACAAACCCGCCCTCAAGTCGCACGTGCAGTCCCGTACTCCAGTGAAATCCAAGGCGAAAACCCAAATCAAAGGGAAAACGAAGGCCACGAGTAAAGCAAGATCCGCTCCGGTCTCAAAAACGAAACGATCTCGTTGACCGGGATGTTTTGACAACTGCCGGAAAAAACGCGTTTCAACGTTTCACGCCGGAAAAACGGCACCTTGACCCTTTGGCCAAAAAGAAATCAACGCGATCGGATATTGCTTAGCGAACGGCGACTCGCAACCCGCCGGCTGCAAGTTTTTGGGCTATCGTTTCAGCCGTCTTCTGAGTTCCTTGGTAGACTTGGGCGTTTCCGTGATGGTCGATCCGCCAAGCCAGCTCAAAGGCTTTGGACGAAGTCATACCGGGAATATACCGACAAAACAAGTCGATGACTTGTTGATACGTGTGACAATCGCAATTATACACGATCACCTCAGCTTCAAAGTCACGGTCGGCACCCTGACTGGTTTCCTGTTCCGTGACTTCCGTCACTTCTGCGGCGGGAAGATTGCTCATACGGTGTGCAGATAACGTCGCATTGTACCTGTGAAGGGTCCATCACACAATACAGGGATGCGATTTGAGCGTTGCATTACGTTTGCATAACGGAGAGAGGGAAGGGCCTTGAGTAGAACCCTATTAGTGACGGGGGCAGCGGGATTTATCGGAAGCCACACCGTCCAGGCTTTGGCGGCCCGGGGAGACCGGGTTGTGGGTATGGACAACCTGAACGACTATTATGACCCGGCCAGGAAACGCGCCAATTTGGATGAAGTCTGCCGGACATTGACTCAATGTGGCCAAGAAGAAGCCTTTACGTTTATCCAAGGAGACATCCGAAACCGACAAACCGTGGAAGAGATCTTCTCATCCCATGAGATTGATGGAATTATCCACCTGGCCGCGATGGCCGGCGTTCGAGTGTCGATTGAGAAGCCGCATCTCTACTTCGACGTGAATGTCAACGGCACGCTGAACCTGCTGGAGGCCGCCATCGGAAGGATTGGGCGACGGGTCCGGTGTGCGTCATTCCCCACTTTCGTGTTTGCTTCGACCTCGTCCGTTTATGGCGACACGGAAACAATTCCTTTTCGGGAAAACGATTCCTGTGGCCGTCCCTTGGCACCCTATGCCGCCAGCAAGAAGGCCGGGGAATTGTTGGGTCATTCGTATCATCACGTGTATGGGTTGCCGTTTACGGCGCTCAGGTTTTTTACGGTCTATGGTCCGCGGGGGCGTCCGGATATGATGGCCTACAAGGTGTTGGATAACATCTTTTTCGGGCATGACGTCCCGCTGTATCATTCGGGGAACATGCACCGGGACTGGACGTTTGTGAACGATGTCGTCCAGGGCGTGGTCAGTGCCGTCGACCGGCCGTTTGGATACGAGGTCATCAACCTCGGACGAGGCGAGCCCGTTTCATTGGCTGAGTTTGTACAAGTGATCGAAGAATGTGTCGGACAAAAAGCCAATGTTGTTTCCGCTCCCATGCCGCAAGCCGACGTTGCTTCCACTTGTGCCGATATTTCGAAAGCACAGGAATTATTGGATTATGCTCCGCAAATCCAGGTGCGCGAAGGAATCACCTTGTTTTGGTCGTGGTATAAGAAGTACGTGTTGGGTCAATGAAGACGACGGCCAGCGTGTGAATTCTTGCCACTCCGGTCACGTGATGATAGAGTGAGTTTCCCGTGCTGGAGTGGTGAAACAGGCAGACACCCGGGACTTAAAATCCCGTGCTTCGCAAGAAGCGTGCCGGTTCAAGTCCGGCCTCCAGCACCACCTTTCTGCAAGTGGCGTTACTTTGTTCCAACGACCATGGATTCGGGGCCGGCCAGGTGTTCGACGCGCGTTTCCCGAAAACCGGCTTCTTTCATCCATCGGCAACAATCCGCGCCCGTATAGTCGAATCCGCCCGGGAGTTCGATGAGCATATTGAGGCTCATGAGCAAGCCGAACGCATTCTTGCGGCGTTCGTCGTCAATGATCCCTTCAAAGACCAGCAGGACGCCACCGTCTGGTAATGCGTCATAGGCCTTTTGGATTAACGTCTTTTTTTGCGACAAATTCCAGTCGTGGAGGATGTGCCCCATGGAAAGCACGTCGGCGGAAGGCAGGTCATCGGCAAAGAAGTCTCCGGGGATAAATTTGAATCGATCTTCCAACCCGAATGAGGCCACGTATTCCTCGAAGATGGGGCCGGTGACGGGAAGGTCGAACCCTCCTCCGGTGATATGCGAATGCGCTTTGCCGACTTCGACGACCAAGCCGCCTTGAGCCGAGCCGATGTCGATCAGGGTTCGATGGTCTTGCCAGGGAAACTTTTGCGCAATGGCTTTGCTTGAGCCCATGCTGATGCCGGTCATGGCTTGCATGAAGCTCGACAGCTTGGCCGGGTCGCCATACAGGATTTCAAAAAAATTCCCTCCGTTTTTGGCTTCGTTTTGGGGGCGTCCGGTTTTCAACCCCTCGGTCAGAGAGCCCCAAAATCCATACAGCCGGTCGTTCACCATCACCAGGAATCCGCCGATATATGACGGTTTGGCTTTATCGAGAAACAGGTCCGTCTCCGGGGTATTGGAATAGAGCCCGTCATGTCGGTCCAGCATGCCCAAGGCCACCAACGCGTCAAAAAAATCCAGGGTGCTCCGTTCATGCAGGTCCAGTCGCTTTCGCAAGGTTTCGGCATCCATCGGGCCTGTTGCCAAAATCGTGAAAACCTCAAGTTCGACGGCGCTCAACAACGTCTTGGCACCCCAGAACGCCATGCCCAAGTGCAGAATTTTTTCAGGAGTAAGGTTCATGTGTGTGCCTCCGGACTATTGTTGATGCGTGACGGTGAGCCTCTGCGAAGAATTCGGTGCTGTCACGACGTGACGTTGTATCGCGAATGAGTTGTCATGATCAAGAATCCATCGGCCGGTACGGATGGATGACGATGGAGAAATGCCGGTGGCGTTGAGTGCCGGCTGATTCGGCGTTACACTTCAGGTCAGGGAGTCGGACCAATGACGAGAGTCACTGATTTCAAGAAAACCCTTGGGCGGATTCCGCTTGAAGGTCTGGGCGTCTACGTGCACGTTCCCTTTTGTCGGGTGCGTTGCCGGTTTTGCGCGTTTTATATGGAACGGCCAGGAGCAGACCGCGTTCAAGCGTTTATGGACGGGGTGGCGCATGAACTTCACCTGTATGCCCATGCACTGGGACTCCGCAGGATTCCGGTACAAACGATTTATTTTGGAGGAGGAACTCCGACGACGCTGACTTCGCAGCAACTCATTTTGATCTTGAATAACATCCGATACTGGTTTGCGGTTGAAGACGATGCAGAGTTGTCCATAGAAGTGCATCCGGGTACGGTCACTCCCGAGAGCCTTGGAACCCTCCGGCAAGCCGGGTTTACGCGGCTGAGCGTGGGGGTGCAATCGTTTGACCGGAATGAACTCCGGGAGTTGGGAGGACGAATGTTTGGCGGAGGAGTCGGGCAAGCGATTGCCTGGGCGCGGTCCGCGGGCTTTACGGATATTTCACTTGATTTGATGTACGGTTTTCCCGGACATTCGATGGAATCATGGCAACGGACTCTGGACGAAGCTCTGGCTCTTTCACCCACCCATCTCTCCTGTTATGCCTACACGTTGGAAGAAGGATCGCCGTTTCATCGGGAAATTGTGCAGGGAAAGGGATCAACGCCGGGCCAGGAATTTCAGGTGACCCTGGAAGAGAGAGCCATCGAACGTTTGGTCGCTGCAGGATTTGAGCGATACGAAATTTCCAATTACTGTCGGCCCGGGTATGCCTGTCGTCATAATATGCGGTACTGGCAAGTCCGGCCTTATCTCGGACTTGGTCCGAGTGCGCAATCCTGTCTTGGCCATATCCGGTTTGGAAACGTGGCAGATTTGGAAGGGTATGCCGATTCCTTGAAGAGAGGAGCGTTGCCAATGGACGAAATCACGTGTTTATCCCCTGACCAGGTAGACCGTGAACGGGTTATATGGGGTTTGCGGATGTTATCCGGAGTACCGGTCAGGATGAAAGCAACGGAGCAGAAAGCGGCCTTTCTCCAAACAATTCACCGATTGGGAGAGGAAGGGTTGTTGCGAGTCGAAGGGCAGGGACGAGTGCGATTGACCGATCTGGGTATTCGTTATGCTGATACCGTGGCTGTGGCATTGCTGTGAAATAACCGCATTCCGTTCTTCCCGACGCGAGAGATCGGGAATCCGGCGATTCAAGTGAATTGCACGAAAAATAGGCAATCCATTTGAGAGCCCATGGTTTCTGAATGGATGGATCTTATCAACATGTTCGTCCACATGTAATTAATAAAACTTGAGGAAAGAATCCCATATTTTCCTCTAATTCAAATACGCCAATAAAAATTACTGTATTAATTTAATTATTGAATAAAACTTATTGTATAAAAAGATTATTAATCTTGTACAAGATGGAATGAATTTCAGGCATGGTCGATCAAAGTCCAAATAGTTTCAATGACAGCATTGAAGCTGTTATTGATATTTTGAGAATATTATCAACAGCAATAAATGAGGCATTTGATGTCTGGATAATTCAAGAGAATGGTTTCACGTGTTCCATAATGCCTTGAAACCCCACAGGATCAAGGCAAGCGTACCAATGGAAATGCCAAACGTCCCTGCCAGCAATCCAATGGCGAACAGCCAGTCTCCGGGAGTCGCGTGGGTTGTTCGTTTACTGGTATAACGCCGCAACAATCTCGCATTTTTCAGGTTGCTTCGAAACCAGATTGAAAACGCGTCGCCGAGGCCGGGAATGGTGCCAATCAGGGTGTTGACCCCCATGTTTAAGGCCATCCTGACGACCACGATTTTAGGTACTTGAAGTTTGACGGCGAGGAGCAGAATTGTAGACCCAATAAAATTGGCGATCCAGTCACCGAGCCCCGGAATGAGCCCCAACAGGGCATCCAATCCGACCCGGATGGAAGTGCCGGGAATATGCACGACTGAATCGAGCAGGCGAGCGAGAGAGTCAGCGGAATCGCGCAGGGCTTCTCGTTGCCGTTCCTGTTCGTCGTCGAGAACGGGCTTTGCGTGTTGTTGAGGAAAAGCGGAGTCGTCGGCCATGGAATTTCAAGGACAATGGATGCGGGATTGTTTTAACAAAGCGGGCGCTTTGTCAAGACCCGGAGAAAGCCTTGCCGGCTTGGCGTACCCCAAACCGGCAGCGCCGCCCTTGCAGAACGTACGTCCATGACCAGTCCTCGACATTCCACGCGTCTTTCCAAGTCCAGGTTTCTTTCAGGTCTGCAATGCCATAAACGGTTGTATTTGGAAATCCATGCCCCCCAGTTGGCCGCCGATATTGATGACCGGCGCCGGATGGTGCTGGATATGGGCAAAGAAATTAATGAAATCGCGCACAGGTATTTCCCCTGCGGCGTGTTGGTTGCCGAAGATCATCGTCATGCATCCGCTGCCCTGGAAAAGACGTCTGCACTGATGGCTGATCCGGACGTGCCCGCTATTTTTGAAGGGGCGTTTCAATTCGAGGGGACGTTGGTCCGGGTCGACGTGCTTGAACGGGTCGATGGTGCCTGGAAGTTGATTGAAGTGAAGGCAGCCTCACGCGTGAAATCCGTCCACCTTGACGATCTGGCCGTGCAAACCCACGTGCTCCGGGGAAACGGCCTCGAACTGAACGGAATTTTTTTGATGCACGTGAATCGACAGTATGCCTATCCCGGCGGGGACGTGGACCTGCAACGATTATTTGCGCTCGAAGACCTCACGGAGGCCATTCAGGAAAAACTGGCGGATATCCCTCCGCGCTTGGATGAGATGCACGCGATGCTCGGTGAAAGCCGTTCACCCGACGTCGAACCGGACCACCATTGTCACTCGCCTTACGAATGCCCGTTCTGGTCCCATTGTACGGCTGCCAAGCCGGCGCGGTGGGTCTATTATCTTCCCGGTCGTAAAGACCTTGTGCGCCGGTTGCGCCAACAGGGCGTTGAAACCATCGACGAGATTCCCGTTCAGGTTTCTCTTTCGCATTTGCAACAACGCGTGCGGGAGAACGTGGAATGGATGTCGCCGAAGCTGGCGCAGAAGCTTCACTCGGTTCGGTATCCGGTTCATCATTTGGATTTTGAGACGGTGATGCCCGCGGTTCCCTTGTATGCCCACACGTATCCCTATCAGCCCATCCCGATTCAATGGTCGAACCATACGGAATCGGAAGACGGTTCTTTGGGGCATACCGCCTATTTATGTGTCGAACACAAAGATCCGCGTGAAGAAATCGCCGTGAGTCTGTTGGAATCCGTCGGGGAAGAAGGTAGTATCTGTGTCTACTCCGAGTATGAACAGTATATCGTGAATGCCTTGGCCGAAGCCGTGCCTCGTCTGCGAAAAGACTTGCTTCGAGTCGGAGAGCGCCTTTGGGATCTCCTGGAAGTGCTGCAAAGCCATTATTACCATCCGGATTTTCAAGGGTCGTTTTCCATCAAATCCGTGCTGCCGGCTCTCGTCCCGTCGCTGGACTATGGCGACTTGGAAATCAAGGATGGCGCCACCGCGTCGGCAACGTATCATCGAATGATGTATGTCGTGACCGATTGGGTCGAGCGTCAACGCCTGGCATCGGCGCTGCTTGCCTATTGCGCGCGGGATACGTTGGGCATGGTGGAACTCCGCCGGGTTCTGGCTCAAAAAGCGCAGTCGGCGGCCCCGTCGTAGGCGGTTGCCATGAGTCAGGGGAAAAATTCCGTTTTTGGGGAGCGTTATTGAAAACATTTGTATAATTTGTTAACTTGATGGCAAGGTAATGGCTGATGCTGTAGAGATGAGATGATCGTAGCCGACGCTTCTCCGTTAATCGTTCTCGCCAAGCTCAAGTGTTTGGGGCTCTTGAACGGTCTCTACGGAGAAGTGTTGATCGGACCGGTCATTAAATCGGAAACAATCGATTCGGGCAAGGCGATTAATGCTCCGGGGGTTGAGCAGCTTGAGGCCGCACTGGAAGCCGGGTGGTTACGAACGGTTCGCTTGACTGCACAGGAGCGTGGCCTGATGCAGCGCCTGACGAGACGCTCCCGTTTGGATCGGGGCGAAGCCGAGTCCATTGCGCTCGCAAGTGGGCGGGACCTGCGACTGATTATTGACGATAAGGAAGGTCGAAGCGTGGCTGTGGTTGCCGAAGTAGAGCATGTGGGTACTGTTGGGGTCTTGTTGGAAGCATATTTGCAACAGTCTCTTGACTTGGGGGAATTCGAGACCACGCTTCGGGATCTCGGCCGGATCTTGTGGCTATCTCCAGCCGTCGTAGCGGAAGTCTTGAGACTCGCACGGGAGGCAAAGACGTGAAAAAAGAACGAATGGTGGGCACTAGGCTCCCCTTGGAGTTGCTGAGTGAGTTGGAACTCATCGAAGACGTTGAGCAGTCCGATCGCTCAACCACCGTACGCCGGTTGCTCTCGAAAGCAATCCGGCAATGGAAGTTCGATCACTACGTCCGGCTGTACGGGGAGGGGAAACTCACCATGGCACGGGCTGCTCGCGAGGCAGGGGTATCCTTGTGGGAGATGATGGATTATGCCCGCACCGCAAAAATACCGGCCCAATACGACCTCGAAGATCTTCAGCGAGACGTGGGAATGATCTACGGAAGTCTGAACCAACAGTCAATTTGCAAGAAGTGAAGATCGAATGCCGCCCCGTCCCAGGCGGTTGCCATGAGTCAGGGAAAAAAGTAGAATCTCTTTTTCTGTCAATCACTTGAGTGTGCCAGGGGGATTGAGTCTTGGTATGACCGTCCCTTCCTCCCTTCCCTCAAACATGCTTCCTGACTCACACGGTAAAGATACTCTTGGATGATGCGAATCTTGGTGTTGCATGGCCCTAATCTGAATATGCTTGGGGTCCGCGAGCAGGAGACGTACGGGGACCAGACCCTTGAAGCCATCAATGCCCGGCTCATGGAATTGGCGAAGGCCGAAGGGGTCACCCTTGAGGCAAGACATTCGAACGGCGAAGGCGAACTGGTTTCGTGGATTCAAGAGGCCCGAGGCCAATTCGATGCGATCGTGATCAATCCCGCGGCCTATACGCATACCAGCGTTGCCCTTCGGGATGCCATCTTGAGTGTGACCGTGCCGACGGTTGAGGTGCATTTGTCGAATATTCACCAACGGGAGGAATTTCGCCAACGTTCCTACTTGGCGGGAGTCGCTATCGGCCAGATCAGCGGCTTTGGGGTATTGAGTTATGAACTGGGTGTTCGGGCGGCGATCGACCACGTCAGAAAGGTTCAGGACAAGTAGGCAGCAAGCCGGCATGACAAGAGAGAATCATCGTGATACGCGTGCCACTGTCATCCTGAACGAAGTGAAGGCTCTCGTTTTTATATATATGCGTTTGTAAAAAAGCCGGATTCTTCGCTACGCTCGGAATTGTATATGTTCACTCATTCGTTGACACTTTCTGTTGTCTCCTGCTGTCATCCCCGATCCTCGATTAAGAACGTCAAGGACAGGCTATTGTTAATCGGGAATCCGGGGTTCTGTTCAAGACTGTTCCTTATGAATGGAGGGGCAGAAGAGAAAGGCACTGGATTCCCGCGTGTGCGGGAATAACCGATTCGGGGTCTTTGCATACCAATGACGGGTATGATGTGGCAGGCTCTTATTTTTTATTGTTAGAGAAAGGATACGGAAATCGTGATTTCAACCGCAGAGTTTCGAAATGGCGCCCGGATGGAATTGGATGGCGCGCCGTATTATATCGTGGAATTTCAACACGTGAAACCGGGCAAAGGTGGTGCGTTTGTCCGGACCAAGTTGAAGAATTTGAAAACCGGTCAGGTGTTGGAGAAGACGTTTCGGTCAGGTGAAAAGTTTGACGAACCGGATCTGGAAGAATGCGAGATGCAATTCCTCTATGCGGCCGGTGAGTCCTATACGTTTATGGATACCTCCTCCTATGAGCAGTTCACTTATCAAAAGGATCAACTTGGCGACGATACCGACCTGCTCAAAGAAAACGCGACGGTGGAAATCCTGCTCTACGAGGGCGTCCCCATCTCCATGCTTTTGCCGATATTTATGGAGTTGAAGGTCGCGGAGACGGACCCGGGGGTTCGAGGCGATACGGCTTCGGGAGGCACAAAGCCTGCGAAGGTTGAGACCGGAGCGACCATCAAAGTCCCGTTATATTTGGAAACCGGTGAGGTGATTAAAGTCGATACCCGGACACGGGAATACGTCGAACGCGTCCGGTCGTGAAACATGAACAGCGAACAACGAAAAGAAATCCAGGATCTGGTTGAAATGCTGAACCGGCAGAATTTGAACGAGATCGAGGTTCAACGCGGGGACGTGCGTATCCGGGTCCGGCGTGAATCCGGTACCACGTCGAATGTCCAGGCGTCTTCTTCCGCGGAATCCGGTCAAGCTCCTCAACCGACCGTAGACGTTGTGGAAAAAGATGTCTCTCGTTTATTGACGGTCACCTCACCCGTTGTCGGGACTTTCTACCGCTCATCGTCTCCCGATGCCGAGGTCTACGTGGAAGAAGGTGACCTGGTAAGCCGGGGGCAAGTTCTGTGCATTGTCGAAGCCATGAAACTGATGAACGAAATTGAATCCGAAGTCGATGGGCGAGTCGTCAAGATCCTGGTCGAGAATGAGGCGGGCGTGGAATATGGGCAACCCTTGTTTGCTATCGATCCTCTTTCGTAAGTCCCGTTCGCTTCACGAGGAAATTCCGTGTTCAAAAAAATCCTGATTGCGAATCGCGGAGAAATCGCCCTGCGTATCGTCCGTGCCTGTCGGGAACTGGGGATCAAGACGGTCGCCGTCTTTTCCGAAGCCGACGCGTCCACTCTCTACGCGCGCCAAGCGGACGAAAGCGTGTGCATCGGTCCGGCCGACAGTGCCTTGAGCTACCTGAATGTTCCCAACGTGTTGAGCGCGGCGGAAATTACCGGGGCCGATGCCATCCATCCCGGATACGGGTTCCTGGCGGAAAATGCGCATTTTGCCGAGGTCTGCGAATCCGTCGGTATCACGTTTATCGGTCCGGCCTCCGAACACATTGCTCTGCTGGGCGACAAGTCCAAGGCTCGAGAAACCATGCTCCGGCATGGGATCCCCGTCATGCCGGGCAGCGAAGGTGAACTGCAAAACCTTGATCATGCCGTCCATGTTGCGAACAAGCTCGGATACCCCGTGATGGTCAAGGCTTCGGCCGGAGGAGGAGGACGGGGCATGCGGGTCGTCAGTCGTGAAGCCGAGCTGGGGAAGGCCATTTTATCGGCCCAGGTGGAAGCGCGGACGGGCTTTGCTCACGACGGCGTCTATCTTGAAAAGTTTTTTCCCGAACCCCGGCACGTCGAAATTCAGGTGTTGGCCGATGAACACGGGCACGCGGTTCATTTGGGAGAGCGAGACTGCTCGATCCAGCGCCGCTACCAGAAATTGGTGGAGGAATCCCCGTCACCCGTCGTGGATGATTCCTTGAGAAAGGAAATGGGGAACGTTGCCCTCAAGGTGGTCAAGGCCGTGAATTACCGGAACGCGGGGACCGTGGAGTTTTTGCTTGATCAAAATCAAAAGTTTTACGTGATGGAAGTCAACACCCGGATCCAAGTCGAACATCCGGTTACCGAAATGGTCACCGGCATTGATTTGGTCAAGGAACAAATTCGCGTGGCCGCGGGGATGCCGCTGCGATTTCGACAGAAAGACGTGCGGTTGCAGGGCCACAGTATCGAATGTCGAATCAATGCGGAATGTCCGGAAACCTTTGTCCCGAGTCCCGGCGTCGTTTCGCGTTTTTACGTGCCCGGGGGCGCGGGGATTCGCGTGGATACGGCCTTGGAAGCGACGGAACACGTGCACCCCCACTACGATTCTCTCATCGCCAAGTTGATTGCGCACGGCCAGGATCGTGCGGATGCGCTGGCCAAGGCTCAACGCGCACTCGACGAGTTTGCCGTGGAAGGGATCAAGACAACGATCCCGTTGCAACGGCTCATCATGCGTGACCCCGACTTTCAAAAAGGCGGCGTATCCACCAATTTTCTGGATCGGTTGTTAGCCGGCCGTATGCTGTAGGAACCTTTAATTTCTTGTGATAGCGGGATGCAGGGCAAGGCGTCCCGTAGTGAAACCCGAGGCTTATCAAATTAGATAGGTGAGGGTTGAGCGAGGACACAACGCCGCCATGCGCCCGATAGTGCAATAAATTAGAGGTTCCTTAGTGTGTCAGCCCGCGTCGAGGTCTTCCCTTTCCGGTGTCTATCTCCTGTTGGATGAGCAATGGGCTCCCCGGTGGAATTTATCGTCCGTCCTCGAACTGGCGGCCGGATGCGGTATCCGGTTGTTTCAATACCGGAACAAGATCGGGTCCCCGAGGGAGGTTTTCGCCAAGGCCCGGGAATTGCGGAACGTTGCCGCTCGCACGGATGCCGTCTTCATCGTGAATGACCGGTGCGACGTCGCCTTGGCGGTGGAGGCGGATGGCGTGCATTTGGGTCAGGATGATCTTGACTTGGAGTTGGCGAGACGGATCATGGGATGCCGCAAGATCATCGGGGTTTCCACCCATCGACCCGAAGAAGTGACACAAGCGACTCGGGGAGGCGCTGACTATATTGGGTACGGCCCTCTCTTTCCTACCACGACCAAGGCGGCTCACGAGGCGCCCGTAGGATGCGCCGGATTGCGGGAGATTCGTTCCCTGACCCCGTTGCCGGTGTTCGCGATCGGAGGGGTGACCCTGGATTGCGTCGAGGCAGTCGTCGCGTCCGGAGCCAATGGCGTGGCCGTCGCGTCCGCCGTGCTCGATGCCTCGTCTATCGAGGAGACGATGCGCGACTTTGTCAGTTACTTTCCTGCACCATCCTCGCCACTTCACGAATAGTGGAATGGTTTGCCAGCGTCCTGACGCCGCTGTCCCACTGTGAATTCAAGTGGGGTTGAAACGGGAAAGGACCCAGTACCGGTGCGTCGCTGAGTTCACGGAGCAGTTTGACGGTGGATGCCTGCTGCTCTTTCGGCGTGATGCCCGTGTGATTCAGGAGAATGCCCAAAATCGGAATGCCCGCTTCCCGCAGTCCCATGAGGGTTAAACGCGTATGGTTGATCGAACCCAAGCCGGTTCGAGCCACGATCAGGCATGGCAGGCCCAGAAGCCTGATCAGGTCTCGGACGTCATGTGTTTCTGTCAGGGGCACGAGAATGCCCCCGGCGCCTTCTACGAGCATGTAATGGTAATGGACGGCAAAGATTCCGCAGGCATTGAGGATTGCGTCAACGTCGATGGCTTGTTGCGCGCTCCGCGCAGCTTCGAGTGGAGCGACGGGCTGGGGAAGGCTATAGACGTTTCGCACGTCCACGTTCCTGTAGGGAGCAAAGAATTTCCTGAGTCGCTGGACGTCCGAATCCGGTTTGTCGGGTGTGAAGCCCGTTTCAACGGGCTTCATAATCCCGACCCTGGCCCCGGTTTGTTGCAGCGCCAGGCCCAAGGCGGCAGTCACCACGGTTTTCCCCACGTTCGTATCCGTTCCGGCAATAAAGATTCCTGGTGGCAGCGATTGGTCGGGCATTGGTCTAGTGGATCCGGTTGTCCAAGTTATACACTTGACCCGAGATGTCCCGGGCCGTGGTTAATCGATAGATGAAATCGGCCACGTTATTGAGCGAGGGTGTGCGTTCCAGGACGTGGGCGTGGAGTTGATCCGGGTCAGGGAGCGCGTCTCCGGTGAGAGGCGATTGATGCCAGCCCGGAAAGACCGCGTTGACGCGGATGTTGGTTTTGCCGAGTTCCCGCGCTGCCGACTTGACCAATCCCAAGGCTCCGGCTTTGCAAGCGGCATAGGCCGTCTGGCCAGTCCCTCCCATGCTACTGCTCAGGGAACTCACGACCGTGACGGCGCCTCCGCGTTGTTCGGACATTAACCGCAGTCCTCTTTGCAGACAGAGAAACAGGCCGGTGAGGTTGACGTTCAGCATACGCTCCCATTCGGCCGGTGTGATGCGGACCGTGAGGCGGTTAACGGTCGAGCCTGCCGCCCATACAATCGCGTCGAGTTCGGACCAGACAATTTGAACTTGATCGAAGAGTGTGTGGATTTGACGTGTCTCACTCATGTCCGCTTGAAAGGCGCGGCTCGTTCGACCCAGGCGTTCGATCTTGTGAATGATCGCGTCGGCTGACTGTCGCCGGGCGTGATACTGGACCCCGACGTTCCATCCATTCTCCGCGAAACAAAGACACACCGCGGAACCGATGACACCGGAACCTCCGAGGACGAGCACCACTGGTGGATCCGCGGAGTCCTGACGCCGGTGCCGGATCGTGTGGGTGGATGCTGAGGGCATATTGCGGTCATTATCCCGAACGAAAGAAGGCAAGGCAAACCTCAACGCAAGACGGAGGGCGTCTCTTTCTTGCCGTGCCGCGGGGGCTGTGGTACGGTGAAAAAAGTTTGCGTCTTCATGTCAAAACGGAAAAACGGGAGAAATCGTGGTCAAATTCGCCGGGTTGAACGCGCTGACAGTCTTTGGTCTTGTCGTACTTTTGAGCAGTCATGGGGTCGGGCAGGTTGCGCCTATCGTGATTCAGGATGCGGGGGGGTATTTCCCCGATCAAACGGGAAATGAGTGGAAATACCGTGGCCGTATCGCCGAAGGGATCGTTAATCAGATTGAGGACAAGACGTTTGTCAACGTCTCGAAAGTCACGGGAACAGAAAAAAAGGACGGCGTCATGGTCACGGCGTTTCATGATACCAATCCCGGTGATCAGGGGCCGACCGACAGCTATTATCTGCGGGACGTTGCAGGTATTCGTTATTATGGATCCAAACCCGGGACGATTCTGGAACGGCAACTGATTCCCTATCAAATCGTACGGTTTCCTCTCGAAGTCCCAAGCTCCTTTCATCAGTTGGATCGAAACAATCTCAACATGGGGTTGGACCTCGATCGTGACGGGCAGGCGGAAACCGTGGACGTCCGGGCTACGGTGAGTATTCAGGGACAGGAAGCCGTGACCGTGCCCGTCGGGACGTATGAAAAGGCGGTTCGTATGGAAGCGCACATGAATTTATTGGTGCATTTGTCCGGAGACGGGACGCGAATCTCCGGATTCGACACCATGACGCTGTGGTTGGTAAAAGGCGTGGGGTTGGTCAAATATATCGAGCGTCAGATGGTTCCGATGGTCGGAGCCGGCAAGGACCGGTTGATTGAAATTACCGAGGAATTGGAGGAAGCCAGCTTACAGGGCGGGACGGTCCTGCTCAGCCGGCGCAAATCCTCGACGCATGGTGTTCTCACAGGTCAGCCGCTGCACCATGAATTGTTCCAGGTACCCTCCGCCTCCGGCCTTGGCGCCCACCCCTGACAGGCGATGGCCGCCAAACGGTTGCCGTCCGACCAGCGATCCGGTGATTGGGCGATTGATATAAAAATTGCCCACGTCGAAGGTTTCGCGAGCCTGCTGAATATTGGAAGGGCTCCGGGAATACATCCCGCCGGTCAGCGCAAAATCCGATTGCATGGCGGCCCGCAAGGCTTCCGTGAACGTTGCGCAACGCATAACCGCCACGACCGGACCGAAAATTTCTTCCCTCGCCAGTCGATGATGCGGTTGTATCCCGGTCACGATGACCGGCCCCTGGAACCATCCCTCATCGGCCATCCTCCGGTCCAGCAGCACGATTCCTTCCTGCCCGGCGATTTCGACGTAGGCCCGAACTTTTTGGAGAGCGCGTTCGTCGATCATCGGCCCCATGTGATGGGCCGGATTCTCCGGCGGACCGACGTGCAGGCTTTGCGCGGCTTGCGTCAACCGCTCGACAAACTCTTCATAGACCGGTTCGAGTACGATGGCACGTGAACAGGCGGAGCATTTTTGTCCCTGATATCCGGTAAAGGACGACAACACTCCGCTCACGGCTTCATCCAGATCCGCGGTTTCATCGACGATGATGGCATTTTTCCCACCCATTTCCGCAATGGCACGTTTCACGTGAGATTGGCCGGGCGACACCTGTGCGGCTTGCCGGATAATCTCAAGCCCGGCTTCTTTGGACCCGGTGAACGCAATGACGTCAATCCGGGGATGGGTGACGAGCGCTTTTCCGGTTTCAGGACCGCCAGGGAGAAGGTGCAGGACGCCGTCGGGGAGCCCGGCTTCCTTGTAGAGATCAACCAGATGGTATCCCATCATCGGCGAACGTTCCGAAGGCTTGAACAGAACGGTGTTGCCCGTCACCAACGCGGCTGAGACCATTCCCGTGGGAATGGCCAATGAAAAATTCCACGGGGAAATGACCACGGCTACCCCGCGCGGCAGCCATTCGAGATGATTCAGTTCGCCGGGTTCGTACCCCAGGAGTTGAGGACGTCCCAGCTTCTGCATGTGGCTGGCGTAGAATTCGAGAAAGTCGATGGCTTCGGCAACGTCGGCATCCGCTTCTCTCCATGGTTTTCCCGTTTCAAGAATTTCCCATGCGGCGAGGTCAAACCGGCGTTGTCTCATGAGTTCCGCCACGCCACGGAGATACTCGGCGCGCGTTCCGGCCGGTGTGGCACGCCAGGATGCAAACGCTTCACGCGCGGCTTGAATCACCGGTTCCAATTCAGCAGGAGCATAACGCGGCAGACGGACAATGACCTCGTCCGGCCGGCTGGGATTGGTCGAAACCAGTTCGTCCTTCAATGGCCCGACAGTCGAAGGGATAAGGAAGGAAGGCGATTGCCCGAGTTGTCGTTTGACCCGCTTGATGGCTTGAGTCATCGCAAGACGCGAAGCCTCGCGGGAGAAATCCGTATGCGGTTCATTGCGAAAGCGCCGGCTGACGTCCGGTTGGGAAAGAGAATCCGCGTGGGTGCCCGTTGTCTCCGGTGGGGCGAGTCCTATCTCCGGAGGCGTTTCCTGCTTCCGCTGTTGTGAGAGAAAGGATTCGTTGGAGGTGTTCTCCAACAACCGTCGAACGAGATAGGCCATGCCCGGCAGAAGTTGTCCAACCGGCGCATACACTCTCACGCGACGTCCGTAACGCACAATCGCGCGTTGAAAGGAATCGGCCATACCGTACAGCGACTGGTATTCGCAGGTCTCCGGGGAGAGTCCCCGGGATTGGGCCGTGGCTTCGGCATGAGCCAGGCTTCGCAAATTATGAGTGCCGAAGGCCGGACGGAGCAGCGACGGATGGGCCAGCACTTTTTTACTGAGATATTCAAAGTTGGCGTCCGTCTCGGCTTTCCGGCTCAACACGGGGACGGGCCAACCGCGTTGCGTGTTTTGAATGGTTTCCGCGTCCCAGTACGCGCCTTTGACCAACCGGATGGTGATGGGGGTGCCGCGTTGCCGGACCCAATCCACGAGGCGGTCCAAGGTGCGGTCGGCATCCCGAAGATAGGCCTGGAGGGCAATGCCCGCCCACGGGTAATTCTGATACGCGGGTTCGGAAAAAATCCTCATGAAAATCTCATGGGTTAAATCCTTGAGTTCATACTGTTCCATGTCGAAAGTCAGAGAAGCCGGCAGTTGTAACGCCATATTCAGAATAGGCCGGAGCCGTCCGGCCACAGCTTCAAAACTTCCATCGGGATCAGCCGGGTCCAACTGAGAATACAGGGCGGAAATTTTAATCGACAGGTTGACGCGCGGGATCAACCCGAGGTGATCCCGTTCGAGTAATGGACGGCCCGGCCAACCTTGGGTCTGTTCATGATATTCGCGAAGGGCATCCAGGCACCGGTCCCGATACCCGTCGGCTTCCGTTTCACTGACGGTCGTTTCGCCCAACAAATCAACGGATGCCCCGCGTCCGGATTGCCACAGGCGTTTCAGGACAGGCATCGCGCTGCGTATGGAGTCTCCGGCGATGAACGTATACGCCATGCGCGTGAATTGCCGGCGCAGGACGAGGGCTCCGACGTGGGTGCCAATCCAAGTGGCGGGAAGTTTTTGCAGAGACCACTTGAGGGGAGGAGGGAGAATGGGTGTGTGGCTGAAGTATTCGGCAAGGAGCCGGGTAAATTGTGCATCCGTTTTGAGAGTGGGGAGCACGTCCACAAAGCGGAAGAGTTGGACTTTGAAATCCTCATCCCGCATGCCCCAATCCATGAGCAGGTCATTCCACCAGCGTTGACTCAGGATTGCCGGAGTGCCGGTCTTACAATGCCCAGCCAACGTGCGGCCGATATGCCGAATGGAGGATTCGAGGAGTTCTTCCGCGCGCATGACAGGCCCCTCCCTACATTGTACTCCTTTCCCTTGCATTTTTGCGCAGGGCGGATTAGCGTAGCATAATCTGGCAATTTTGCCGTGCTGTAGCACGGAGATCAATCATGGCGAACCAGAGTCAATTTAAAGTCGAGCTTGAACAAGAAGAAGATGGCCGTTGGATTGGAGAAGTTCGGTCTCTTCCCGGTGTGCTGGCTTATGGTGCCACTCGTTCTGACGCACAAGCTGCAGTTCAAGCTTTAGCCCTTCGGGTCTTGGCTGACAAATTGGAGCATGGAGAAGCCCTGCCTGACGCATTGCTTAGTGTATCATTCCACGCGGCATGAGTCGCTGGCCTTCTACTCGGACTTCTCGTGTCCTCTCCGCATTACTTCGCATTGGGTGGTCGATTAAGAGAACGACCGATTCTCACAGAGTCCTGCAACGACAGGGATGGGCAGACGTGATCTTCGCCTTCCATGATAGCGTTGAAATCGGACCCAAGATGCTTGCTCGATTATCAAAAACAACCGGGCTGAAACCGGAAGATCTTTAGGTTAGCAAATCGTAACCCGACAATTTAACTCGCACTCTCTCTTCTAGTAGGAGAGGGTTGGGGTGAGGGGGAAAGTTGCTGTAGTTGAAGTAGGGACAGGCTTGCGTGCCTGTTCGTGGAAAAACGTGGTTCAGGCGTCTCAGCTCTGATTAGGAAAGACTCATAATTGCATCATTTTGAATATAATTAGTGCAAAAATTTGTTCATAAATGAGTCAATTTAGACATCGAATGCGCCAGATCTGTCACATATTGGATGTGTCAGTCATTGTAGGTTCGTCTCGAAGCCTGCCAACGTGAAAAGTTCAAGGACGCTACCAGGCGTCCCTTGCTCAAGAAGCCAGAGAAGAGTGCTGTGTCAGGCGACTCCTGGACGGCGTTGGAAGAATTGGAGTAGGTCTACCGTGTGGATTCCACACCACCAAAACCTGATCGAATCTTGCTGAAGGGTCAAATAGTTCTGTTCGGTACATGTCACCCGTTGCAGTTTGGTGAGCGATCCGATGCAGACTCACACCAGTTTCAGAACGAACTCAAATGGGTTTGTCGTGAGCACGATGTTCAGTTGATAACCGAAGAATGCGCAGAAGACGCTACACCTCAAAGACCACTTGTTCAGGAAGTTGCAGGACATCTTGATTTGAAATACGTCCCTGTCGATATTTCGCTTGAGGGCCGGCTGAAGCTGAAGATTGCAGATGCTAATCTGTCTGACGTTCTGTTTAGGCCCAGGCGGATTTGCCGGCCCATTACGTGATACTCTGACACAGTGCCTTTCCGACCGAATACGGGAATGTTGTTGGTATGCTCGCATTCTTGCTTGTTGTATCGAGTTCGAGTCACGATCAACGTTGTTCATCTATGGAGCAGACCATGCTGCTGCTATGTGCAACCTAATTGAACGCACAGGCATGAAGGTTATTGTTGCCTACCATGACTATCCGTAAAAATGATTTCCCATTGCGGCGTTAAGTATATTTTGGGCAGCAGTGATCTTTGATTTCTGACGGAGAAAACAAATGGAGTTCATTTCCTGGTCGTCCGTGCTGTTCTATATGTTCTTCGGAATCTTTGTGTACTATTAGTAACTGCATGTGCGTGATTTTCAGGGTGCGAGTCAACTCTTGTATCTTCTTCTCACGCTTTCGGCCTTTGCAGGAATGTTGACGGGGCTGGCCTACTTGCTGGTGTATGGGTGGGTTGTTGCCTGGTGGACACCCGTGCTTATTTTCCTGATCAGTGTCGTAGTCGGGACGACTGCAGGCGTCCTCTTTGAATCGATAGTGGGGAATCACGTCTTAAGTCTCTTGGGATTCGTTGGGTGGCCGCTTTGTGCGTACTGGATGTTTCAGTCTATCCCCTTGTATCTGAAAAAGGGTGTATATGGCATGCGACGTTATTCATCTTTCGAGCCGAACAGCCCGACTCCCCTACGGGCTCCCAAGCCCGCTTGTAAGCCTGGTGCGTTCGGCTCGGTCTCTCGGCAGCCCGCACAGTTGCCTGGGCCGGATGAGCCCGCATCAATGGCAAGGCCGGGCGTCTTCGGAGAGGCACCCTAGCAGAAAGGAGCCTCGTATGACCACTGCACGAACCTATGTTGGGATTGATGTCGCCAAAGCGAAGTTGGATGTGGCCAGCGACCCGCCGGGGGTGACCACCACGACCCCGAACACGGACGCCGGGATCCACAGCCTGGTGCCGCAGGTCCAGGCGTTGGCCCCGGCGCGGATTGTGGTCGAAGCCACGGGCGGGTATGAACTGCCCGTGGTCCGTGCCTTGGTGGAAGCGGGCTTGCCGGTCATTGTCGTGAATCCGCGGCAAATCCGCGATTTTGCCAACGCCCTGGGCCGGTTGGCGAAGACGGATACCCTGGATGCGCACGTGCTGGCCTTGTTTGCCGCGCGCGTGCAGCCCCTCGTCCGGCCTCAGCCGGCTGCCGCCACCACTGCGTTGAAGGCCGTCCTCGCCCGCCGCCGCCAAGTGGTCGAAATGCTGACCGCCGAACGCCACCGCTTGGGGAAGGCCCCGGCGGACGTGCGTCCGGGCATTCAGGCCCACATCACCTGGTTGACCCAGCAAGTGACCATCTTGGATGACGACCTCACGACACGCATTCGGCAGAGCCCCGTGTGGCAAGAACAGGTGGACGTGCTGCAAAGTGTGCCGAGGGTCGGCCCCAGCCTGAGCCGCACCCTCATGGCGGAGTTGGCGGAATTGGGCACCTTGACCCGCCGGCAGATCGCCGCGTTGGTCGGCGTCGCCCCCCTCAACCGCGATAGTGGCACGGTGCGGGGCCCCCGCACGTGTTGGGGCGGCCGCGCCCCCGTGCGCACGGCCCTGTACATGGCCACCTTGGTGGCCACGCGCTGTAACCCGGTCATCCGGCACACGTATCAGACCTTGTGTGCCCGCGGCAAAAAATGCAAGGTGGCCTGGGTCGCCTGTATGCGCAAATTGTTGACGATCCTGAATGCGATGCTCAAACATCGCACGTCTTGGCAAGAACCGAGGCATGTGACTCCCTAACCTCCAGACAGTTGCTTACAAAAGGGATGAACAAGACAGCCCAACTGTCCCTGTTCCCCTCGTGTGCTTAGCCCCCGATTTCCCGGCACGGCTTCACCCGGCGGCCGGTGATGTTGCCGTTGGGCCCCAAGTTGTTGACGAAGGTGCCTGAGAGAAGTTGGTCCTTCTCACTCAGCAGCAGGCTTTCTTCCTGTACGATTCCTCCTGGGAATTCCCATCTGATGTAGACGGTGTCTCCCTGGACCCGGACCGCGGCTGGTCGGGGATCCATCCGGTGGTATTGTGAGGGCGGAGGGTAGATCATGATTGTTTTATGGTCGCCGTGGTTCTGATGATTATGAATGAGCCATTGCCACGTTCCGCACAGCCGTCGAAGACCTTTTTCGTTTTTTTGATCGTCACTCCATTGTTGAATCGCCCGCCAATGCTTCCATGCCTGCTGCTCATTTCTGACGTGGGCTTGCAGAAGCGTGGCCCGGACGTATGCCGTGGCAGCCGGCAGAAAAAACTGCCGGAGAAATCGGTTGATGGACGGAGCCGGGTCGCTTTCAGGTGACGGCTCGTGCCGGCCATCCTGCACAGGCAGGCGCTTCCAGGAATCCCGCAGCCGGTTTCGCACCCCTGCCGCTCCTTGGGTTTGGGCCAGTGTCAGCCAACTGTCCGGAGTGCCGGTCCAGTTCGGGTATTGTTCGTGAAGGGATTGTGTGAATGAAGCGTAGCTCGCGGAGAGCGGTTGCGTTGCGGGTTCCGTGGGCTGCAATTGCGCAATGGTTCCGGCCAAGGTCAGGACGGCAGGCAGGTCCGGTTGGGATTGCTTGAGCCATTCGAGATGGCGTTGCCGGTGATCAGGAATCGATGAAATCAAGGCTGTTTTTCCTTGATCGAAAGCGGTCAGGAGGTTGTGCGTGAGATCCCACGTTGCGAGATTCGACATGAAAAGCGACAGGTGGTGCGTGAGTTTGTTCGGGAGGGGCGGTTGGTTCCGCCCTTTGGCCAGATTGAGTGAGGATCCGAAGGTTTTCAGGAAAACGGCCGTGGCGTCTTTGTCGGAAGCGATGGTGTGGGTTCGAGAAGCCGTTTCTCGAAGGAAATCTGCAAAGTCAGCCGCTACAAGAGTTTGTGGCCATACCAGGAAAGCCACGACCATGAAAGCCCGATAACTCATGTCACGACCCGACACAAGTGACCTGAATCCCGCGACGCGAGGAGTGCCCGGAATGCCGTTTGATGCTCACGTGCTCAAGGTGCGCCGTGGCGTTGATTAATCCGCTGGAGCGTGTTATGCGGGCAATTGTTTTTTGAGAAACGCGATGGTGTCGTCCCAAGCCTGCTTGGCCGCCGGTTCATTGTAGCGGTCGGGCTGTACCGGGTCGCAAAATCCGATGCCTGTGCCGGCATGTTGCTGTATTTCCACGGTTTTCCCCGACTCCTGGGCAATTTTCGTCATTTGTGTGAGTTCCTCGGAGGTTGCGGCATTGTCCGTTTCAGCCGCATGGTACAGGAGCGGACAATACATGTTCTTGATCGAATCCAACGGGTCGGGGAGTTTTCCGTAAAAGGAGACGGCTGCGCGTAACCGCTTTCTTTTAAGGGCAAAGAGGATGGCCAAGGTGCCGCCCAGGCCCAACCCGATCGCGGCATGCGCGTTCCGCACAGTCAAGTCCAGGTTCGGGTCTTCGGAGAGATTCGCATTCAAGAATTCGCATGAGGCATTAATGTCCTGTAAGGCCGTTGTTAGGTCGATTCTTTCCGCGAGAGCGTCGGCTACTTCGGCGTTGGCTGTGACCATACCGCCCTGTCTGCCATATACGTTCGGAAGCATGACCATG
This sequence comes from Nitrospirales bacterium, assembly GCA_022825885.1. GTDB lineage: Bacteria > Nitrospirota > Nitrospiria > Nitrospirales > UBA8639 > Bin75. The sequence continues at coordinate 35,695 of JAJDVY010000033.1, forward strand.
TATCCCTCGCAGGCCAGTCGGATGGCCAGGTCTTTTGCGTCCGGTGTCAATCCCCATTTGTCGTGAAGCAGGATGAGAGACGGGAATTTTCCCTTTTCCTGAGGCCAAAATTGAAAGCCTTGAACTTGATGCTCTTTCGGTATTTTGGTGGCGGCATAGGGATCGACCATCTGGTCTTTATGGGTATCGAAAATACCTTTACTGGAAAAGCGGACGGCTCGATACCCGATTTGGTGGGCAGTATACGGTGTGACGTGATCCGACATGGTAAGGTATTCGTTGCGGGTTCCGTGACGACGACCCGGCTTGGCTAAAGATTTGAGAGGCGAGAGCGACTATATCGACCGGGTTGGAGGCTTGTCAACGAAGCCATGACGTACTCGGCCGGCTAGGAGTCATGAAAAGAAAATTTGGCGAGTTCGGCGGTTTTCATACCCTCACGAACCATTTCTTCAATCGGCAGCAATGTTTCGGATTGTTGAATGGCATCGGGCCGGCAGCGCGTATTCGGATGGGGTGGGACGAACAACGTGCAGCAATCCTGGTCCGGTTCGATGGACGTTTCAAAGGTTCCGATTCGCTCCGCTTCATTGGCAATTTCGATTTTGTCCATCCCGATTAACGGACGAAGAATGGGCAGGCTCGCCACTTGGCTCACGGTTTGAAGGTTCTCTGCGGTTTGGGAGGCGACTTGCCCCAGACTGTCGCCGGTGACCATGCCCCAGCAGAGTTCTTGTTCAGCCAGTTGCTCCGCAATCCTCATCATCATACGCCGGTACAGGACGACGCGAATGGGCGCGGGAGAGCCGAGTACGATTCGTCGTTGAATATCTCCGAACGGAACGAGGTATAAGCGGGACGCCAATTGATAGCGCGTGAGCAGGGAGACGAGGTCGCGAACCTTTTCCTCGGAGGTTCGTGAAAGATAAGGCCGGCCGTGGAAATGAACGAAGACGACCTTGCAGCCGCGTTTCATCATCCGGTAGGCGGCGACCGGCGAATCAATGCCTCCGGAGATGAGACACAGGACGCGACGGCTGATGCCCGTGGGCAGTCCTCCCGGCCCCGGATATTTGACGAGCGAAACATACGCCGTGTGATTGACGATTTCCACGACCACGTTGACGTCGGCTCCGTTCAGCCGAACCCGTTTCCCGGTCGCGGCGCATACGTGGGCGCCTATTTCCCGGTTCAGTTCAACGGAGGTCTTGGCAAACCGTTTGTCCGCGCGTTTGGTCGTGACGCGAAAGGTTTCGAACGTGATCGACCGGAGGGCGGTTTCAATGGTTTTGCAAAGCGGCGTGATATCCGGCGCTTCGTAGTCGATCGGCACGGAATGGGCCAGGGAATAATTCGCGACCCCGAACGTATGGCGGATGCGATCCTGTACGTCCTTCCATGAAGATTCGTCCGTGAAGGTGATCCGGATACGGCCGGAGAGGGGTTTGATTTCGGTGACGTTCGTTTTTTTGAGAGCATTCCCAAGGTGCTGAATCAATCGTTGTTCAAAAAATCCCCGGTTGCGGCCCTTGAGCGCCAGTTCGTGATAGTGGACCAGGGCATAGGGCATTACCCTTCAGCCTCCAGAAACCGTTCGGCGTCCATCGCGGCCATGCAGCCGGTGCCGGCTGCCGTGATGGCCTGTCGATAGTGAGGGTCCTGCACGTCGCCGGCGGCAAACACTCCGGGCACGTTCGTTGCCGTCCCATGCGACGTTTGAATGTACCCATTGGCATCCGTGTCGATTTGCCCCGTGAAAAGTTGCGTGTTCGGCGTATGCCCGATGGCCACGAACACTCCCTTGCAATCTAGCGTCGCCGTGTCACCGGTGACGGCGTCCCGCAGGCGAAGTCCCGTCACTACGTCGTCACCCAAGACTTCTTCCACCATGGAATTCCAGCGGAACGTGATCTTGTCGTTCTTCATGGCCTTGTCCTGCATGATCTTGGATGCGCGCAGTTTGTCCCGGCGATGAATAATGGTCACCTGGGAGGCGAATTTCGTCAAAAACGTGGCTTCCTCCATCGCGCTGTCGCCGCCTCCGATGACGACAATTGGTTGGCCCCGGAAGAAAAATCCGTCACAGGTTGCGCACGTCGAGACTCCATGGCCCAGGAGGCGACTTTCCGAATCCAAGCCCAGGAGGTTGGCTGACGCGCCGGTGGAAATGATCAGCGATCGAGCCTGAATGGTTTCTTCGTCGTTAATCGTGACGGCAAAAGGCCTGCGGCTGAGGTCGACCTTGGTGACGTCGGCCGTCTGAAACGCCGTGCCGAAGCGTTCCGCTTGGGCCCGCATGTCCTGAATCAGTTGCGGTCCCATAATGCCCTGGGGAAAACCGGGAAAATTTTCCACGTCAGTCGTTAACGTGAGTTGCCCCCCGGCTTGCGAGCCTTCGATCATGAGCGGCGAAAGATTGGCCCGAGCCGTGTAAACGGCGGCCGTCAGGCCGGCGGGACCTGATCCGATAATCACAACGTTGTGCATGGGTGCCTATCCTTTGTGTGAAAAGTGACAAGAGTCAGACGTGACGGGGCTTACGTGGTCGTTGCGGCATGGTGGCCGCTTCTTGAAGGAACTCCCGATAGAGTTGTCGCACCTGTGGCCGAAGCCGGGTAACCGGCAACGTACCGTTCAGGATATAATCCGCGAAACGACGTTTGGTCCGCAAGGGCAGTTGCCCGCGAATGCGTCCCAATGCCTCTTTTTTGGTGAGACCGTCCCGTTGCCGGGCGCGTTGAAGCTGGATGGACTGGTTGGCGGTCACCACGATGATCCGGTCCATTCGTTCATGTGCCCGCGCTTCAATCAAAAGCGCCGCATCGTAAATGATCACGGCATGTGGATGTTGCCTGGCGATGACGTTGGTTTGCCGGACCTGTTCGCGTGCCACGCGAGGATGCACGATGCGATTCAGGGCCGCCAATTTCCGGGGATGCTGAAAAACCATGTCGGCCAAGGCGATCCGGTCCAACGTTCGGTCGGCTTGAAGCACCCGGGACCCGAAGGTTTTGACAATCTCTTTCCAGGCTATTTTGCCCGGTGCCACCACGGAGCGGGCCAACTGGTCGGCATGAATGACAAACGCGCCGCATTCCTGAAACAGGCCCGCCACGGTTGTTTTTCCCGAAGCGAGCCCGCCTGTGAGACCTATCGCCATCATGATAGTTTCTAGTATATCGGAATTTTTCCGATCTTCGAAAGTTGTGGTCCGTCATCCGGCAATCCCTGCTTGACCGGGAAACGGCCCTTCCTGTATGTCCGCTTTGTGTCAGAATCCCGGATGAGAGAGAGATGGGAGAAAACGACGTGCCGTTAACCATAAGGAATCGAACCTGATGACGAGGTTTTGGGTGAAAGCCATTGTCTTGATCGGTGTCTGGCTCGCGTTGTGTGGCTCAAGCGTATTGTTTGCGCAAGAGCAGGGCAAATCTCGTGAAGAATCAACCTGGCACGTGGCTTTGGACGGGTCCGGACACTTCACGTCCATTCAAGAGGCGATCGATCAAGCGCAGGCTGGGGATACCGTCCTCATCAAGGCCGGGCGCTATGCCGAGGACGTCACGGTCCACAGCAAAGAAGGGTTGAAGGTCATTGGGGAAGGACCGGAAAAAGTCTTTCTCGCGGGCTTGAAACGGGTCGGTACGCTGCATATCGGAAAATGGCCTTATGGGGCCACGAACGTGGAAATTCGCGGATTGACCGTTCAACAGCACGGAGGGTTGGGCGTCGGTATTTTCAATGGTTCAGGCGTGACCCTCAAGAATCTCAAAGTCAACGGCTTTGTCTTCGGCCAACAGGTTCAAAGCGTGCGCATCGAGGGTTGCGTGATAGGCGGCAGCGAAACCACGGGTATCGCGTTTGCGGATTCTCAGGCCACGTTGATCGACAACCTGATTCACGATAACGACCATGGCGTATCGGTCGGAGGAACGTCGATCGTACATCTGGAACGGAACATCATTACGCAAAGCTTGTTCGAAGCCGTCCTTGTGGCTGATCAAGGCAATGCCACGTTGATTCAGAATACTCTCGTCAAGAATCAGGGTGGGGTCAAGTTTCAGGACGAGGCCACGGGCAGGGTCGCGGGCAATATTCTTGACCAGGCCCGGGTGGGCGTCGCGTGGTCAGGCAAGAACAAGGTGGAGATTACGCATAACGGGTTATATGACATTGACGTGAAGTATCAGGTCGATGGCCAAACCGTGTCTTCCGAGTCCAAGGCCTTTTCTGACGTGTATGCTGCCCCCAAGTTTGTGTCGCCACATGATGGAGATTACCGGTTGCAGGCCGACTCCCCCTTACGGCACGTCGGCGAGTTTCCCTATCTGGGCGCTCTGGGTCCCGTGTCCGAGTAGCCAAGGGAGCGTTCAGGTTTGGCATTGCTGGTTATTGATCGTCAGACCGGCCATTGTTCTTCGCGCCACGCCATGTCCCAAAACATCCATTCATAGCGCGAACTGGTCAGAAATGCTTCACGCATCCGCTCTTGTTCGGCCTTTCCGGCCCGTTTCGCTTCTTTATCGACCAGGGCGCGCATCCATTGGGTGACTTCGGCGAATTCCGGTGATCCATATAACAGTAACCAATCCCGGTAGGGATGGTTGGATTTCGGCTGGCCTTTCCCCAACAGATGCTGGCCCACGACACAGTAGATCCATGCGCAGGGAAGAGCCACGACCGTGAGTTCGGCCAGAGTGCCGGTTTGAGCCGTGCTTCGCATGTGCCGGCAATAGGCGTAATTGGTCGGCGCGAGCGGGGTAGTCCGCATGTCGGTTGCGGTGAGTTGCCATTGCTTGCCGTAGGTTTCGTGCAAACCACGTTCGACCACAATGGTTTCTTCCACGAGCTTGGCAAAGCGAAGCGCCGTATCAGGGTCTTGGGCCTTTTGCGCGCCCAGGGCGAATATCCTGGCAAGTTCTTCGAGATACCGGGCATCCTGAAGAATATAGTACCGGAACTTGCGTTGGGGGAGCGTGCCTTTCCCAAGAGCCACGACGAAAGGGTGTTTGAATTGCGCGTCCCAGATCGGTTTCGCCAACTGGTGCAAACGTTCCGTAAAACTCACGAATCGGTCTCCGTCATGGATTCAGAAAAATAGCCGTGTCGGCAAAAGTGTACTCGATTGAGCATAGGGAGGCAAAATTTTGTCCCCATTCGGCGAGCAGATTGGATGAGGGTTCTGTCGGGTTGCGCCATGATTGTCGACATGCGTGACGTTCATTCAAACGACGGGTTCGGATTCCAGGAATTTCAGGATGGCGGAATTGACGAAATCCGGGGTTTCCCATTGAGGGAGATGACCGGAATTCGGCGCTAGGAGGAATGAACTGCCGGAGATGATCGTGTGCAGGTTTTGTCCCACCGAAGGGGAAAAGATCTTGTCATAGGCTCCCCACATAATGAGCGTGGGGTGTGCAATTTCCCTCAACCGCGGGGCAAACGTCGTTTCCCATTCCGGAATCTGGTCCAGTTGTGCATACATGGCCCGGAAGAATCCGGATTGAAAGCGAAGGTGGTGAACACGTTCCACGACCATCGGAGAAATCAAGGCCTGGTCGTGAATGATTTCTTTCAAAATGAGTTTGATGGACCATCGGCCGGTCATTTGGCTCCCCAGTTTCGAGAGCCAGACGGCCGGCCGGTACTTGATAAACCGTCTGGTTCTCGATGATTGCATGTTGTCGAGAATGCCGGCGGGAAATCCTCCGATGAGCACGAGGCCGGCGACGCGCTCCGGATGTTCCAGGCTCATCCCCATTGCGATGCCGGCACCCATGGAACTGCCGATCAACGTGGCTTTCTGAATATGGAGGGTATCCATGAACACGCGAAACGTATCGAGGAGGAAGTTTGGGGAATACGAGAGTTCAGGCTTCTCGGACAGTCCCGAACCCAGCAGGTCGGGCGTAATGATCCGATGTGATCGGGCAAGCGCGACCTGCTGGTGTTCCCAATGCCACATGGAGCCTCCCAGGCCATGAATCAGGATGACGGGCGGACCTTCACCGCTGTTCAGATAGGCCATGCGGTGTCCGTCTATGGTTGTGGTATGAACGGTGTGCCGGTGAAGCAGGTCAACGTGGGAGGGGATGCGAAAAGAAGATAAGGGTGTCACAACGGAAGCATCACACTGCGGCAGGATCGGTCCATCTTGCTTGTAGGGACCAACGATCGTTGGTCCCTACTATTCGAGGCGGATCAAGGTCTCATCGGAATTCACCATATCGCCTTCACTGACGTAGATGGCCTTCACCGTGCCTTCAACCGGCGCGGTGACTTGGTTTTCCATTTTCATCGCCTCAATCACAATAACCGGCTCTTCGGCGGCGACGGTGCTGCCTTCGGTGACGAGGATTTTCACAACGCGGCCGGGCATGGGGGTCGTCACGTCTCCCGGGCCACTGGGTTTGGGGCGTTCTCCTTGGCCCTGGGCGGAGCCGGTCTGGACCGGTGCATCCGGTCCGCTGACCAAGACTTCTTGGAGTGGTTCCAGGTAGACTTCTTCGAGCTTGTCATCGATTTTGATGTAATAGGGTTTTTTCCCGTCAACCGTCCGTCCGGAGCCCGAAACCCGCACGTGATAGGATTCGCCGTGGAGCGTGACGTTGAATTCGATCGGTGCGAGATGAAGCCCTTGTTGCCCGCTACCGGGTCCTCCTTCCAGCGGCGGTTCAAGCGGTTCGGGTCGTAACTCTCCGCTGGCCCGTTCGTGAAGAAATTGTAACGCCACGGACGGGAACAGGGTATACGATAAGATGTCTTCCTCGGAGACGTCATGCTCGCTCAATTCTTCGGCGGCGTTCTTCAATTCAGGGGCAAGGTTGTCTGCCGGTCTGTTTGAGATGGGCGCGTCGTCGGCTATGGCTTTTTCTTTTGTGGTCAAATCCAAGGACCCCGGCGGTTTGCCATAGAGACCCAAAAAGTAATTTTTGGCTTCGTTGGTGATGACTTTGTACCGCTCTCCGGTTATCACGTTCAGTGTGGCTTGCGTGCCGACAATTTGACTGGTGGGTGTCACCAACGGGGGATAGCCCATGTCTTTGCGAACCCGCGGAATTTCCTCCAGCACTTCTTTCATTTTCTCTATGGCGTTTTGTTCGGCCAATTGGGAGGCCAGGTTCGAAATCATGCCGCCCGGCACCTGTGACAACAGGACGTCCGTATCGACACCAGTATAATCGCTTTCAAACTGATGATATTTCTTTCTCGCCGTTCGCAGTTGTTCTGTAATCGGCGGAAACTGGGACAAATCCAATCCGGTATCGTACGGGGTCTTTTGCAGGGCCGCGATGAAGGTTTCCGTGGGGGGGTGGGAGGTTCCGCCGGCAAGCGGAGACAGGGCCGTATCCAGAATGTCGAGGCCTCCGAGGACCGCCATGAGCGACGACATCGAAGCCATCCCCGACGTATAATGCGTATGAAGGTGGATGGGAACCCGAACCGCTTCCTTCAATCGTTTGACGAGCGCATAGGCTTCAAAGGGCGGTAAGAGCCCGGCCATGTCCTTGATGCAGATGCTGTCGGTGCCGAGATCTTCCAGTCGTTTAGCTTGATCCACGAAGTGATGAAGGCTGTGCATCGGGCTGACCGTATAGCAGATCGTGGCCTCCACGTGTTTATTGCACTGCCTGACCACCTTGATGGCTGATTTCAGGTTTCGAATGTCGTTCAGGGCGTCAAAAATGCGAAACACGTCGATGCCGTGTTCCGCGGATTTGACTATGAACTGTTCCAGGACGTCGTCGGCGTAATGCCGGTACCCGACGAGGTTTTGCCCTCGGAGCAGCATTTGCAGCCTGGTGTTCGGCGCGGCTTGCCGGAAGGCTTTTAAGCGTTCCCATGGATCCTCTTTCAGAAATCGCAAGCAGGCGTCGAACGTGGCTCCTCCCCAAACTTCGAGGGACCAGAATCCTATTGAGTCCAGTTGTTCCGCCGTCGGAATCAGGTCTTCCGTGCGCATGCGAGTCGCCAATAGCGATTGATGTCCGTCTCGCAGGGATACGTCCGTGAGGTGTATTTTTCTTCCCGGGGAGGCTTCAAGTTCGAACGTCTCCGGCCGTTTGCTTTTCCGGCGCCTTTTGGGTGCGGCGCGTCTTTTGAACTTGTCCCAGAGTGTCGGTTTCTTTGCCATAGGGTGCCTTTGCGTTCATGACGTCCGTTGCCGGAGCGTCTCTACAGCCCTTCATATGCCGCAATGGCGGCGGCGAGCGTCACCACAAGATCTTCCGAGACCAAGGCATGCTCGTAGTGATACAGGTCCGGGTGAGAATCAAGATACGACGTATCGAAGGTCCCGTTCCGGAAGTCGAATTCTTCCATAATGTTCTTCAAAAAGGGAATAGTTGTTTTGACCCCCCGCAGCAAAAATTCTTCCAGCGAGCGGTGCGTCCGCCGGACGGCTTCGTCCCACGTCCGGCCCTGGACCGTCATTTTGGCCAACAACGCGTCATAGTACGGGGGAACGGTATAGTCTTTGTAGACGACACCGTCGATCCGCACCCCGATTCCGCCAGGAGACAGGTACGCCGTGATTTTGCCCGATGAAGGACGAAATCCGTTTTGAGGATCTTCGGCGTTGATGCGGCATTGAATCGCGTGCCCTTGCAGATTCACTTCATGTTGTCCGTACATGAGCGGCCGTCCCGCGGCAATCCAGATTTGAGCCTGCACGATATCGATGGTGGTAATTTGTTCGGTGACCGTATGTTCCACCTGAATTCTGGGATTCATCTCCATGAAATAATAGCGGCCATCCTGATCCAACAGGAATTCAACGGTGCCGGCGTTTTCAAATTCGGCGGCACGTGCCAGGGCAATCGCCGCATCGCCCATTTGATTTCTCAGTTCAGGGGTCAGGATCAAGGATGGGGCAATCTCGATCATTTTTTGATGGCGACGCTGGATTGAACAATCGCGTTCGCCCAAGTGGATGACCTGTCCGTCCTTGTCTGCAAGAAGCTGAAATTCAATATGATGCGGTCGTTCAACGTACTTTTCAATAAAGAGATCGGCATTCCCGAAAGCCGCCAATGCTTCCCGGGCTCCGGACTCCATGGCCTCTTTCAGTTCTTCATCGGACCGGACGACGCGAAGTCCGCGCCCCCCTCCGCCGGCGCTGGCCTTGACCATCACGGGATAGCCGGCGGACCGGGCAAAGTTCAGCCCGTCTTCGACGCTTTGTATGCAGCCTTCCGTGCCCGGAACGACGGGAACTCCGATTCGTTTGGCAAGTTCTCTGGCTTGCACTTTGTCACCCAACAGTTCCAAGGCCTCGGGTGACGGTCCGATAAACGTGATGCCTTCTTCTCGACAGAAGTGGGCGAACTGGGCATTCTCCGCCAGGAACCCGTAGCCCGGGTGGATCGCATCGGCTTTGATGCGTTTAGCCAATTTGACGATTTGCCGGGCGTCCAGAAATCCCTGGACCGGACCGGGGCCTACCAGATAGGCTTCATGGGCTTTCTTGACGTAAATGGCCGTGGCTTCGCATTCGGCATAAATGGCAGCGGTGGCGATGTCGAGTTCGCGACAGGCCCGAATCACCCGCATTGCGATTTCACCGCGGTTTGCGACGAGGATTTTGTTAAACATGGCCTGGCCTGAAGGGTCTCCGAGAAAAGGGTCGTTCCTGGGCCATGAATCTCCGGAGAGAGTCTCGGTATCCGTAGAGCGAGGGCCTATGTATCATGGATCATAAAGGTCCTTCAAGAGAATGCCCGGAATCGTGACGGACGTCACGAGGCACTATTCCCCTTTGAGCGGATAATATTTGATGACCGAACTGGTTTTGTCCTGGAACAGCCCGCTGGCGCCTGCTTTGATGGCTCGTTGTCCTTGTGGCGACAGGACGTAGTCGAGAAAGGCCCGGGCGACCGGAGAGGCATTGGGGTTCATGACGAAGACGACCGGCCGGCGCAGGGGATAGGTGCCGTCCAGGACCGTTTGGTATTCGGGTTCGACGTCGTCAACGAACAGAAGGGTCACGCCATACCCGTCTTTACGCGCTTGTAAAGCGGGCCCCATCGAGACGTAGGATATGGAATAGATGTCACCATTGATGGCCTTGAAGGTTTCATTTTCTTTTTCGACGACCTTTGCCCGGATGCCCTTATGGTTTTCAAGGCCGAGGAACGTTTCAAATGGTTGGCGGATATTTTGATTCCAGGTCCTGTGAATCAGCGAAATCTTGGCTTCCGGGCCCTCTTCGTACACTTGCGACCAGAATTTGATTTCGCCCGAGAAAATTTTTGCCAATTGTTCCCGCGTGACGTCTTCAATGGCATTGGAAAAATTCGTCACGACGGCGATGCCGTCCCAAGCCACGGTGGTTGACGGGAGGTCTTTTTCCATTTGACCCGTCACGGCGACGTCCGCTCCATTTTCCCGAACCTCTTCGACGGGCCGGGCGTTCTGGTGCCAGAAAAAGTCAATCGAGGTTTTCGGATGCGATGCTTCAAAGTTTTTTGCCAAGGCCTCGACCGCGTACCGTTCCGGCCCATTCCCCACGATCAAGGCGGAGCCGGTCAGTTCTTCGGCGACGCCAAGCCCCGGCCATCCGAACGGCAGCACGGCCATCAGCCAGCATGCCGCCAGTGTGTGCACGTTCGGCCATCTGGCATTGTTCCGAAGGTGCGGCATGGCCGGTCTCTTATTCAGTGGAATGGGTGTCTCCTGAATGATTCGCGGTCTCATCACAATGAGCGGACGGGGCAACCCGACAAATTTCCCGATGCTTCGATTGTCCGGGGAATCGAAGGGAGTGGCGAGTGCTAACTTTCTCCTGAATCCGGGCCTGAGCCTGAATCCGTCGGCTGTGTCATCATGGGCGTGCCTGGAGCCTTGCGGGCCACGCCCATGAGGGGCGGAAGTTTCTTGAATTTATCCATCCGCTCATTGTACATGTCGTAGGCTTTCATTTCACCGAATCCCGGTTTATGGTCGCCTTTGATCTGGGAAGCGAACGCGGACATGAGTCGTTGCGTATTGACGGCATTGCACTGAGGACAGACTGTTTCTCCAGCCCTGACGTTGACGGATTGGAGCAGTTCGAATTTATGGCCACAGGTGTTGCATTGATATTCATAGACAGGCATGGATCAAATCGCTCCCTTGTTCCGGGTTCATGTGCGCGTCGTCGCGTTGCGTCCCATTATACAGGAATGGAATTGCCCTTGACTATGACCCAATGAAATTATTCTGCTTCTCCCTTGGACTCCGGAAGAGCGCCTCTTTCGGAGTCGCGCTAAGGGTGGGGCCGGGGGCCGCTCTTGACGCCCGCGGGTTTTCTTCTTTAAATTCCCATAGTTCCATTTGGTCTTGTTCATTTTAACGGGGTGGAGGATTACAGATGTCTGTCTTGGTGAGAACGTATCGGTTGGCAAGCGGGTTGCAACAGGTCGAACGGATTGATGACCCGGATCGTATTGAACGGTATATGAAGCTGTTTGATCGTGAAGACGTGAAAAAAATCCAGACTGGGGCCAAGGTCAAGATTGAAAAAGATGAATGGCAGCTTCTTGATGATTGACGCTGATCATTTCTGAGGCGCACTGTATGGCTCTTTGGGTCAACATTCGAAGGTCAGTGGATGAGGCTGTTCTGCATAAGGAGCGGTGCATCGAAGTCCCTTCCGTTCCCACCCGGTCTGATTTTTGGGAAGGGGGATGGTTTGAATATCCAGACAAAGATACGGCCCTGGACGCCTTGGAGCAGTCCGGGGTGATGCGTCAGGTGAAATGTCGTCTGTGTAAGCCGTAGATGCGTGCTCACATACGAGAATAACCCCTTCTGTCATTCCGGGCTTGACCCGGAATCCGGTGTCTTTCTCTTCAAGAAAAAAGCAAAGATCCTGGATTTCCGATTAAAAACACCCATGGCTGAAAAATTCGGTGGATATCGATGGGTCAAGGAAGGGTATCTGGACAATCGTACGCCGGGTGTTGTGGTCGGGGAGATGACGTTTGCTTCCCTGGGTCCGGTGGAATTTTGTTTGAACGGGGACTTCAACCCCGACATCGCCGGCCGGATCTTTTCCTTTCAGAACTCCCAATTCGCCGATGATCCCAACGCCGCGTCTCGTCTGCTCGATTTGGCCAGTCCCCAGGCCGGCACCGTGAGCTCGATTTCCTTTGACCCGCATCCTCTTCTTGCGCCGCACCCCTATATTGAGTGGTTTTCCCTCGATGGCGATCATTATCGCATCGAACTGCAGGATGGTGACGCCCGGCTTCTCGATCCTGACGAAGCCGTACCCTATGACGCGCAAAGCCAAAAGATCCGGGAATCGTATGCCGGTCAATCCGGACAGCCTCACGAGGAAACCCGGTCTCCCGATCAGGAGTGGTTCTAACCAATTTCTTCCCCTATGACGAATGATCGTTTTCTGAAAGCCTGCCGCCGTGAATCCGTGGACCGAACGCCGGTTTGGTTCATGCGACAAGCGGGTCGCTACATGGCGGAATACCAACGAATCCGGGCAAAGCACAGTATCCTGGACGTCTGCAAGACCCCGGACCTGGCCGCGGAGGTGACGCTTCAACCCATCGAACGTTTTGACTTGGACGCGGCCATTATCTTTGCGGATATCCTGTTGCCCCTGGAGCCGATGGGACTGCAGTTGACGTTCAAGGAAGAACAGGGACCGGTCATTTTTAATCCGGTCAGACGTGAGGACGACGTGGTGCAGTTGCGCCAGGTCGCGCAAGAGGCATTCCGGTTTTCCTTCGATGCCGTCAGTTTGACGAAGAAGGCGTTGGATGGACGCGTCCCCCTCATCGGATTTGCCGGAGCCCCGTTCACCCTGGCGAGTTATGCGATTGAGGGCGGCGGCTCACGGAACTATCTCAATACCAAGCAGATGATGTTCGGCCGGCCTGATCAGTGGCACGCCTTACTCCGAAAACTTTCGGACGTGATTGTGACGTATTTGGACAACCAAATCCTGGCCGGTGTTGACGTTGTGCAAATTTTCGACAGTTGGGTGGGATGTCTGTCTCCCGCCGACTATGGCGAATACGTCTTGCCGCACGTGCAATCGGTCATCGAGCGGTTGAAACCTCAAGGGATTCCGGTTATCTATTTCGGAACGGGAACGTCGACGCTCTTGCCGCTCATGCGTAGCGCCGGCAGCGACGTCCTGGGGTTGGATTGGCACGTTGAACTCGATGAAGCATGGGCGCGGATCGGGTTCGACGTTGCCGTACAGGGTAACCTCGATCCCGTGATCCTGTTTGCGCCCCCGCCGGAAATTGAGCGTCGCATTAAGGACATTCTGGACAGGGCCGGGAACAGGGCCGGACACATCTTCAATCTCGGCCATGGCATTCTTCCCAAGACTCCCGTGGAGCACGTCGAGTGCGCGATTGAGTTCGTCCGCAAATACAGTACTCGATAAACGTGGTTCGGCCTGCTCGACGTCTTTCCCCACGTGGTGTGATTCATAATGGCGTCTCCCAAACGAGTGGTGATTATCGGCGGAGGGATTTCAGGGCTTTCCGCCGCGTTTGCCCTGTATGAACGGGCCGGGAACGACAATGCGCCTCTTCAATGTACGGTGGTGGAGGGGCAGGATCGTTTCGGCGGGAAAATCGTCACGCACCATCGTGATGGCTTGATCATGGAAGGAGGCCCTGATTCGTTCCTGACGACGAAGCCGGCGGGTTTGGCTCTCTGTGAAAAATTGGGGTTGACCTCACAATTGATCAACACCAAGACGGAAAACGCGCACACGTTTACCTATTCGAAGGGGCGGTTGCGTCAATTCCCGCAGGGGCTTATTGCCATGGTTCCGACGAAGGTCGGCCCCTTGTTTCGCAGCGGGGTGCTTTCCTGGCCCGGTATCGTGCGCATGGGAGCCGATTGGATCATCCCTCGCCGGCCCCGCACGAAAGATGAAGAAACGTTGGCGGAATTTTTCAGCCGGCGTTTGGGGTCCGAAGCCTTCAATCGCCTGATTGAGCCGTTGGTTTCGGGGATTTACGCAGGTGACGCGAATGAGTTGAGCGTGGATGCCACCTTTCCGCAACTCGTCGAATTGGAGCGCAAGTACGGCAGCCTGATCAAGGGAGCCGTGGCCATGCAGCGCGCGCGGTCTTCGCACGGGCCGACGACAACGGCCCGTACCCTGTTCACAACCTTACGCGGTGGTCTGGGTGATTTGATTGGGAGTCTGGAAGACAGGTTGTCCGGTGCGGGAGTGTCGCTTTGCCGGGGCACGAACGTGCAAGCGGTGCAAGCGGCCGGTTCCGGGCCGGGTCCGCCGTATCGGATCGAGTTGGAAGGCGGAGACAGATTGGAGGCGGAGGCCGTGATTCTTGCGACTCCCGCGTACGTTTCCGCGGAGTTTCTTCGCCCTTTCGACGAGCCGGCCGCTTTGGCGTTGGACGGCATCCCCTATGCTTCGACGATGACGATCTCGATGGTTTTTCCCGAGCCGGCCGTCAAGTCCCTGATTCGCGGCTACGGGTTTGTGGTCCCGCGCATTGAAAATCGTTCCTTGATTGCCGCGACGTGGTCATCGATGAAGTGGGCGGAACGCGCGCCCGTGGGCCAATGTCTGGTTCGGTGTTATTTGGGTGGGCGTGGACGGGAGCCTTTGCTGGATTTGGATGATACGGAATTGACGGAACGAGCCCGTCGTGAGTTGGAAACCATTGCCGGCATTCAAAGTCTTCCTCTCCACGTGGAAGTGTATCGGTGGCCTCGAGCCATGCCCCAATATACCCGCGGGCATCGTGAACGTGTGCGGCACATTCGTGAACGTGTCGCCCGGCATCCCGGATTGTACGTGACGGGAGCGGCCTATGACGGCATTGGAATCCCGGACTGTATCCGTGACGCGGAACAGACCGCTGCAAAGCTGAGTGCGTATTTGTGGGATCGCGTCTCGTGAGGCGTTGTTGTCCGGTTGTGGTAAGATGATGGACCGGGAAGCTCCCGTTCGAGTGCACGTCGTGGCCCAAGGTCGCGTGCAGGGCGTTGGGTTTCGAGCGTTTCTTCAGTCTCAGGCGATGAGGCGCGGGCTGAGCGGATGGGTCAGGAATTTGCCGGATGGTCGAATAGAAGCGGAAGTTGAAGGCCATCCCGTTCTTGTCGATGAAATCATTCAGGTCGTGAAACGTGGGCCATCCTTGGCAAGCGTTCAAGACGTTCAAGTAGAATGGGTCGACCCGAATGCCCAGGGTTCGTCCGATTTTCTTATTATTGCCGGCGGCGGTTAAAACGGCTTCTTTGTGAAGCCCGGCCGGAAAGGATTGATCTATGGATTACAAAGCATTCATTCGAGAGATCCCGGATTTTCCCAGGCCCGGCATTTTGTTTTACGACATCACGACGTTGTTGAAGGACCCCCAAGGCTATCGAGCGGTGATTGACGACCTCACGGCTCGCTACCGGGACGACAGGATCAGCAAAGTCGTGGGAATTGAATCTCGCGGTTTCATCCTCGGAGCGCCGTTGGCGTACAACTTGGGTTCGGGATTCGTGCCGGTCCGCAAGTCCGGCAAGCTTCCCGCGGACGTGTTTGAGGTGAAGTACAATCTGGAATATGGGGCAAGTTCGTTAGCGATCCATCGTGATGCCGTGGCGATGGAAGAACGCGTGCTGGTGGTTGATGATCTTCTGGCCACCGGCGGGACGGCGGCTGCAACGGTGGATTTATTGCGGAAATTGGGCGCGGAAATTGTCGGGTGTGCCTTTATGATTGAATTGCGGTTTTTGCAGGGACGTCAAAAAATTGAAGATTGCGAGGTTCATTCCTTGATGACTTATGACTGAACTGCTATCTTTTCGAGCTTCGGCGTCGCGAACCGATGAGTATCGTTGTTGACGTTGGCAGACGAAAGAAACACGGCATTGCGGTTGCGGGGAAAAAGGAGACCGGACATGGCAGAGAAATCGGCGAAGAAACGTTCAACTCCAGTCGCCAAGCGTTCATCCAAAACGTCCAAGACGTCCAAGACGCAATCATCGGCCTCTTCCAAGAGTAAAACGCTGAAAGTGACTGCCAAAGCCGGTTCCCCTCCGGTCAAACGCAAAGCCACGGCTTCTTCGGTCAAGAGCAAAACCGCTGAACGGAAAACCGTTAAGAAAAGGACCTCGGCGACGGCGAAAACTGCCAGGCGGCTGCCTTCTTCACGATCAACGACGTTGCGGAAGATTATGCTGGAAAAACGAGTCCAGCTTATGAAAGAAATTCAAAACCAATTGGGGCAATCATTGACGGAAGAGCAGCAACGGCGGTTTGAGTCGGCCATGGACAGTGGCGATCAGGCCTTGTTGGATCTGGAACGTGAAATGGGTATTTCCCTTCAGGAGAAACGGAACCGGGAACGGCAAATGATCGATGAAGCGCTGGTGAGCCTGGAAGAGGGGACATATGGTATTTGCGTCGAGTGCGGCACGGAAATCAGTGAAAAACGACTGGCGGTCATGCCCTTTGCCAGGCTCTGCGTCGAATGTCAGGAAAAAATCGAGTTGCTCGAAAAAATTGAACGCGGGGAGCAACGGATCTGACCTGACGACTTGCGCGTTCCCGACTCCCGCCTTTCTTGACTCGTCCGCCGCTCTCATCATTGAATTGATTGTTCGGCCCGGTTGCGTTGTGGTGATGAGCCCCGGGTCTTTCAAGGCACGATGAAAGCCGTCGTTCTGGCCAGTGGAGGGCTCGACTCAACCGTGGCGGCCGCCTTGGCTCGTCGTGAGGGGTACGCCCTGTATTTGCTCACGATCGGGTATGGACAGCGTCATCACGTTGAAATTCAAAAGGCACGGGAGATTGCCGCGTGGCTGGAGGCAGCGGAACATAAGGCCCTTCAATTGGATTTGCGAGAATTCGGCGGTTCGGCTTTGGTCGGCTCCGGAGACGTTCCCAAGAATCGGCCTGACCGGGAACGACGGACGGGCATTCCATCCACGTATGTTCCGGCGCGCAACACGATATTCCTGTCGTTGGCATTAGCCTACGCCGAGGTCGTCGATGCTTCCTGCATTTTCATCGGAGCGAACGTCTTGGATTATTCCGGCTATCCGGATTGCCGCCCCGAGTTTTTGCAGGCATTTGAACGGGTTGCCCGGCTTGGTACGAAAAAGGGGACCCATGGCGACACGGTTCAGATAAAAGCCCCGCTCTTGCTTTTGAGTAAAACCCGGATCATTCAACAAGGCTTGGCTTTGGGCGTGCCCTTCGAGTTGACGCACAGTTGTTATGATCCTCGTGAGGATGGTTTGGCCTGTGGGCAATGTGACAGTTGCCTGATCCGGTTGCAGGGGTTTCGGGCCGCCGGTCTTCAGGACCCGGCTCCCTATGCGACAATCGTCCCTGCTTCGCCGGAAGATCAGTGAGGACCGTTGATGCGGCGTGTTGACGCAAAACTGGCGTGGCTCGGTACGGCAGTGTTGATCTGCGTGGTTGGTTGCTCCGAGGGGCAAGGCGACCCCGGTTCAACGCATGCCTCGCATGACGGCGCCGTGCAACATGCTCCCGTGTCACGGGATGCGTCCCGACCGGTGCCCGAGGAATATCAAGCGGGGGAAAACAGGTTCAACGAACTATGCGCGCGCTGTCATGGCCTGGACGGCTTGGGGACGAATACGGGACCGCCGTTGGTGCATAAAATTTATGAGCCTTCCCATCACGCCGATTTTGCGTTCATGCGAGCGGCCATGCAGGGGGTCCGCGCGCACCACTGGAAATTTGGAAATATGCCAAAAATTTCCGAAGCCACACCCGACGACGTCAACCGGATCATCCCTTACGTCCGGTGGTTACAACGGGAGGCGGGCATCGATTGAAGACCATACGGAGAAGGTCATTCGTAGAGCGTGTAGACCAAGTGGGTGTCGGTTTGAGCAACTCCTTCGATGGCATGAATTTTGGTGAGGACCAATTGGGTTAGGGCTTCCTGGCTTGCCACTTCGACTTTGACGAAAATATCCGGTTTTCCCCAGCAGGCGTCAATCGTTTTGATTTCCTCGATTTGCGCCAATAAGTTTTTCACGTTTGCCGTTTGTCCAGGTAGCACGTTGATGAGAACGTAAGCGCTTTCCGGCATTTGTCAAACTCCCTTTTTCAAAATCCTGCCCTTTGAGGGTATCCGCCAATGAACAGAACGGCAGGCTAACGCAATACGTATCTTCAAATCAAGGCAAGATGCCGTCCGCGCCACAGCGGCTGAGCCGTTTATCCGTACTCTCAGGGTGTTTGCCCCATGGTCTTTTCCAGCGATTCCAAATGGTAGCGGTGTGATCCTGCATGTTTCATGAGCCGTACTGCCGTCCGGTCCCCCGTTAATGGTTTCCCGTAAAAGACTCTTGTCACGACAAGTCAAGTATACTATTATACATAACATATGTCATGTATAATTTCTTTTAGTCTGATGAGATGCCCATGCAAAAACTTCAACGGCGAGTGACGAACCGTTTGCGTGAAACGCGGGTTGCCGCCGGTCTCTCCCAAGGTGATTTGGCGAAAAGTGCGGGTATTACGCGGCAAGCTCTTTATGCCATGGAAAAAGATCAGTATCTCCCGGGTACGGAAGTCGCGTTGCAACTTGCCCGCACGTTGGGGAGGTCGGTTGAGGACCTGTTCTCTTTACGTGACAACCGGGAAATTCTCGAGGCGAATTTGCCGTCGGACCATTCCGGGTCTTTGGCGTCCACCAGGGTGAAGTTGGCGATCGTAGGGACTCGTTTGATAGCCAAGCCCCTGACGGAACTGGGGGACGTCTTGAATTATACGGTTCCCGCTGATGCCTTGATTCTGGGAACGGCTTCCCGGAGGAAACATTCGGTTTACGTGCGTCTCCTGAAAAGCCATGAGGACGTGGAGCGGCAGGTCGTTGTGGCGGGGTGCGACCCGGCTATATATCTGGCCGGAGAGCACGTTCGCCGGCAAGGAGGGAATGCGTCGGTCGTTGGGTGGAACATGACGAGCCTTGCTGCCTTGCGCGCATTAAAGCGGGGAGACGTCCATGTGGCGGGGATTCATATGATGGACCCCCGTTCCGGGGAGTACAACCTTCCCTTCTTGAAGAGGTATTTGCAAGGGCAAGCCGTGACCGTCGTTCGGTTTGCCACGTGGCAGGAAGGGTTGTTGGTGAAGGAAGGGAATCCCAAACACGTCCGCGGCCTCGAAGATCTGACCAGGTCCGATATACGAATGGTCAACCGTGAGAAGGGTGCGGGGGCCCGCTTGCTCCTGGATTATTTGCTGTCACGTCATCGCATTCCGAGTCAGGTCGTGAGGGGCTATGGGGCCATCGCTTTTTCCCAGATCGGCCTCGGTCGATGGATTGCTGAAGGGAGGGCGGACGTCGGCATCGGTGTGCAGGCCGTGGCCCAATTGTATAATTTTGATTTCATTCCCTTGCAGGAAGAACGGTATGACCTGGTCATTCCGACGGCCTACATCGATTCGCATCCCGGCATGAAAATATTCCTGGACACCCTGGGCACGCACAAGTTTCAACAGGAAATCGAAGCGCTGGGAGGGTATGACGCCAAAGAGAGCGGGAAAGTGATCGGGGAACAATAGTCCGGAGCTTTGCACGCCAAGGACGCTGGTTCCCCGGTCGGAGCCGGTCCTTGCTTTGACCTGAACGCGTTCTTTGGTTATCTCATGATGTAAAGAATATTTGACTTATAGTAAACTATAAAATAGCATCATTTTTATGGTCTTGAGCTTTGGAAAGACGTGCCGGGCTTTTGCATGGATTGGCGGTTTGGTTTTGTGTGCCTGGAGCAGTATGGCATCCGCCTCCATGGAGGACTCTCACCGAACGGCGGGCGGGTTGCTCGCACGGGCTTCGAGTGTGCAGGTAACGGAGCCCGCGGATGCCGTCCTCATTCAACCCAGGGAATGGAAATGGAATCGGTACCTGAAGGCCGCCCTGCGTTTGCCGGATTGGCTGGATCTTGGACTCGAACACCGGACGCGTTTTGAAACCTATGATCATCCATGGCGACGCAGCCAACCTGCCGGTCAAACGGACTCTCAGATTCAACAGCGGTCCCGTATCCGGTTGGGTCTGAACGGGGAGTACGTCAAGTTTTTGTTTGAAGGACAGGATGCCAGGGTCCACCTCGACGGCGTTGAGAGCTACGTCACCACGGCCATCAGGAATGAAATGGACGTGTTGCAGCTCATGGCGTCTATCACGTTGAACAACGTGTTGGGAACCGGTCTTCGTACGGACCTGCACGTTGGACGGCTGACGATGGACTTCGGACGGGGCCGGCTGATCATCCGGAACGACTATCGGAATACATCGAATGCGTTTGACGGGGCGCATTGGCAATTGGGACGGGAAAAGAGTTGGCGCATCCGCCTGTTTCTGGTTGAACCCGTCCTGCGGGACGTCGTCCAACCTGACGAACAGTCCCAACGCAGCGTCTTTTGGGGCACCTCCCTTGAAACCAATGACACGTCGCCGATGCGCCTCAACGTTTACTATTTCGGATTGAATGACCAACGGAGCGTCAACGTCGACCGCCACAGAACGTTTTCGACTTTCGGAACGCGCCTCTATGATGAGCCGGAAACGGGAAGAATCGATTATGAAATCGAGAGCGTCTGGCAAACGGGGAAAAGGGGCACGATCAATCACGTTGCCCATTTCCAGCATCTTGATATTGGTTACACCCTGGATCTCCCGTGGTCGCCCCGATTCCTGGTTCATTACGACTACGCCAGCGGGGACCGGAACGCGCGGGACAGCCAGGATTCGGCTTTTGATACGCTGTTTGGCGCAAGACGTTTCGATTATATGCCCACCGGCAATTTCGGACCGTTTTTTCGGTCGAATTTCAGTTCGCCGGGATGGCGGGTGATTGCGGTTCCGTGCCGGGGGTGCGAAGTGCAACTCAAACATCGGGTATGGTATCTCGCCACCGCGCGGGGCGCGTTTGGCCGTAACGGATTGCACGATCCCACCGGCGGGTCAGGGAATTTTCTCGGCCATGACCTTGAACTGCGAGCCCAGTGGAGAACGAACGACAACCTGGAATTCGAATTAGGCTACACGCATTGGTTTAAAGGCAGTTATTTCGACAGGCTTCCCGACTCTGCGGGGTTGCCTCCCGGCGGGAACAAGGATAGCGATTATTTCTACATACAGACGAAGTTCCGGCTGTAGGGATTGATAGGCCATGGGAAAGAACGGTGGGGAAAGGGTTGCGGCGAGGGGAAAGAAACCGTGTTTGCAGGCCCGGACGGTGCGCATGCCATGATCGCCAGACTTCATCGTTTGCTGTTCCTTCTGTTCTTGACGATTTGTCCTGCAACCGGTGCCGCCGAAGAAGTACGCGTGGCCGTCGCAGCCAATTTTCTCGTGACGCTCAATGAAATTGCGACCAATTTTGAACGAGACACGGGGCACACTGCCGTTGTCAGTTCGGGATCAAGCGGCAAACTCTATGCGCAGATCAGAAACGGCGCCCCGTTCGACGTGTTTTTTTCCGCCGACGTGATGCGTCCGAAGTTGCTGGAAGAAGAAGGATTCGCGGTTCAGGGGAGCCGGTTTGCGTACGCCGTGGGACGGCTCACGTTGTGGAGCCGCGCTTCCACCCTGATCGAAGGGAATGGAGCATCCATGCTGTTGAGCGATGACGTCGAGTACGTGGCCATTGCGAATCCCAAAACTGCGCCTTACGGTGTCGCCGCCAAGGAAGCCTTGCAGTCACTGGGATTTTGGGAACGGGTGCAGGGCCGGTTGGTCCGGGGAGAAAATATCGGGCAAACCTTCCACTTTGTGTTTTCGAAGAATGCCCAACTGGGATTCGTCGCCCTGTCACAGGTATTGGACCCCAAAGTCAATGGGGCCGGAAGCCGATGGGACGTGCCGACGCATTTGTATGTTCCGATCCGGCAACAAGCGGTCCTGTTGCGCGCCGGTCAACGTCATGAAGTCGCACGCGCGTTCCTGGACTACGTGAAAGGAGCCAAGTCCCGTGGCGTCATTGAACGATTCGGTTATGGCTTGGAGTGATCGAGACCCGGGAGTCAAAGGATGAGCATCCCGGAAATGGATTGGACCCCGTTGTGGCTGACCATGCAACTGGCAGGGGTGACCGTTGTGGTGTTGTTGCTGGTCGGTACCCCAATGGCATGGTGGTTGGCCTTCACGCGTTCGCGGTTCAGGACGCTGGTAGAGGCCATCGTGGCACTGCCCATTGTTCTGCCGCCAACCGTTCTCGGATTTTATCTGTTGGTCGCGCTTGGACCCCATGGCTTGATTGGCGGTCCCTGGAAGGACCTGACCGGATCGGCACTCTCGTTCACGTTTACGGGGTTGGTGATTGCCTCGACGTTCTATTCGCTTCCGTTTGTCGTTCAACCCCTGCATGGCGCATTCGAGGCCGTCGGCAAAAAGCCTTTGGAAGCCGCCTGGTCTCTCGGAGCCTCAAGACTTGACGCCTTTTTTACCGTGGCGTCGCCCATGGCGGTTCGAGGATACTTGAGCGCCGTTGTCCTGGGTTTTGCTCATACGCTTGGCGAGTTCGGCGTCGTGCTGATGGTTGGCGGAAATATCCCCGGGGTGACTAAAGTCCTCTCCATTGCCATCTATGATCACGTCGAGGTGCTTGAATATACCCAAGCCCATTTTCTTTCGGCGATGCTCCTTGCATTCAGTTTTCTCATTCTTGCGATCGTCTATACGGTCAACCGGCGTTTGCCCATTCACGTCTCATGAGTCAACTTGACGCGCGTTTCCACATCGACTATCCGGGGTTTCGTTTTGACGTGGCGTGTAGGGTCCCGCTTGACGGGCTGATTGCCGTGTTTGGATCGTCCGGGAGCGGCAAGACCACGCTGTTGAGGTGTATCGCCGGCTTAACCCGGGCTTCTTCGGGGTTTCTTCAATTCGACGAGGCTGTTTGGCAGGACGACGCTCGCGGGGTTTTTCTGCCGGTTGAGCGGCGACGGGTGGGAGTCGTGTTTCAAGAAGCGCGACTGTTTCCCCACCTGACCGTCACGCAAAACCTCACGTATGGGATGAAGCGCAGCAGCCCATCTTCGCGGCGCATCGAATTTGATCACGTCAGCGCGTTGTTGCGACTCGAGCCTCTCTTTCAGCGCCGGGTGTCTCACTTGTCCGGTGGTGAACAGCAACGAGTGGCAATAGGAAGAGCCTTGTTACGCAATCCGCAGCTCTTGCTGATGGATGAGCCCTTGGCCTCACTTGACCGGCAGCGAAAAAAAGAAATCGTTCCCTTCCTTCAGCAACTCAACCGGGAATTCCGCATCCCGGTCCTGTACGTCAGCCACGATCTTCACGAAGTTTTGCAGCTTGCCAATCACATGGTCCTGTTAAAAGAGGGGAGCGTGGCGGCGACCGGACCGATTCAGGACGTCTTTGCCCGATTGGACTTGCCGGAGTTGGTGGAATCGAACGCGGTCGGAGCTATTCTTGAAACGCGGATTGTCGAGCATGAACCGCATTTCGGGCTGACACGGGTTGAATTTTTGGGGCAATCCCTTTTTCTCCCTCAACAGGCCCTTCCGCCCGGTGCGCCGTTGAGGGTGCAAATCCTGTCGCGTGACGTGAGCTTGACCGTCGGCGCTCCTCTTGCGGCCAGCAGCGCGTTGAATGCGTTGGAGGCGACGATTACCGAGGTCAGCGAATCACCGGGAGATCCTTACGCCGTCGAAGTGAAGCTCGACGTGGGTTCTCCGTTATTGGCCATGATTACGAGAAAATCGTTTCATCAACTTCGGCTGAAACCCGGCCAACAAGTCCATGCCTCTTTCAAGGCCGTGGCATTAAACTAGACGACGCGTCCCGGTCCACGTCTGCCTGCGGCTATTCGTTCTTCTTGGCCGGCGGCACACAGTGTTTTCCGTCAAACTCGGGACAGGCTGAATCACCGCTCGCCAATTTCCATAACTTGATAAGCGGCGGATTGGGTTTGCCTTGAAAGACAACGACAACGTCGATCAGTCCGCCGACGGGCAACTTTACAATATGCGGCAGAGCCGCCTCGCCGGCTTTGAGCCAGAGAATACCGCTCCCGCTGTTGATGAGGATAAAGCCTTTATCCGGAACCACGCGAATGATCGGACTGTAAAAACTGCCTTCTTTGCCGGGTTCATCGGTCAATGCCCAACCGGGCGTGGTCATCCAGATGACAAGAAAGAGAAGGAGGATGAAGGTAAAAGGACGCAACATGATGAATCTCCTTGTCAGAAGGGAGAAATATTTTTTCGCATTATGGCAACATGGGGAAGGGATGTCTATAACGGCGTTACAGACCGTGGTTATCGGCGTTCGACGGGAACTTCGGTAGCCGTCGAATGCTGGATCCGATACGCGCGGATGATGGGATTCATCTTGTCTTGGAGGGAAATGATGACGTGGACGGGTTCGGGAATATTGAGTTTTTCCCTGTAGCTCTCAAATTCCATGGCGATAGTAATATCCGTAGTGGATGGACGGGCAGGGCTGAACGTATGCGAATGGTAAAAGGCCTTTAGCGTCAGGCCTTTTTGACGAATGTCTTTTTGCGCTTGTGACATTTCCTGCGCATCCATCTGGAAGGCGATATCGGCGCGTTCTTCGGGAGAAAGTTGTGTCAGGTCGGACAGCTTGGCCTGGTCGAAACGGGCCAATTCAGCGTCACTCATCTTGGCCAGGATGTTGGTAATCCGGTAATGCTCGGTCATGACGGTGTCCCGGCCGGCCAAAATTCCGCAACATTCATGAGGGTCCAGGAGCCGCGCGTGCTCGATCATGTCTTCCCAAATCTCTGAAGGAATCGAAAGCATGACGATCAACGGCGGTCAGCGCGTTTGGGGTTTTCCTGAAACCGGGCCGCGGACAATCCCTGGCCGGGCTCTCTCCATTGACGTTACACGCTGCACGAGACGTGGTGCTCTTCCAGGGTGGTGATTGTCGGGTTGGCGCTGCAGAGTGGACAGCGGGGATCCTTGGGGCGCCTGACGATACGGAACTTCATTTCGAGCGCATCGTAGATCAGTAAACGGTCAGCGAGTGTGTCCCCTATCTCCAGGATTTCTTTTATGGCTTCATTGGCCTGTAGAATACCGATTGTGCCCGCGAGGACGCCCAATACTCCGGCTTCCTGGCAACTGGGGACCAATCCGGCAGGCGGCGGTTCAGGGTAGAGACAACGATAGCAGGGGTAGCCCTTCTGCGGTTTGATTGTGGCAAGCTGCCCTTCAAAACGAAAGATGCTCCCCGAGATCAAGGTTTTTTTCGCAAAGTAGCAGGCGTCACTCACCAGGAACCGGGTGCCGAAGTTATCGGACCCGTCCAGCACAAGGTCGTAGTTCGGCAACAACGTCATAATATTTTCGGCGCTGATGTGCTCCTGATACGTGTGCACCAGGACGTCGGGGTTCAACGCCTCCAGGAGCCGGCGGCCGGATTCGACCTTGGGGACTCCCACGTGAGGCGTGGTGTGGAGGACTTGCCGTTGCAGGTTCGACAGATCGACCACGTCGCCGTCAATCAACCCGATCGTGCCGATACCCGCTGCTCCCAGGTACAAGGCGATTGGCGAACCCAGGCCTCCGGCCCCAACCACGAGGATTTTGGCCCGGTTCAGTTTTTGTTGACCCTTGCCGCCGACCTCCTCGAGGATGATCTGCCGGCTATAGCGTTCGATTTGGTCTTCGGTAAAATCCACGTCCGGCCTCTATTCCACCACGTTGAGTTCAATCGGGTCCACGAGCACGCCCTTCTCCCGCAACCCTCCAATCGCGCGTTCGATTTCTTCGGTTTCGCCTGAGAATTCCACGTCCATCCAGCCGGTGGTTGCACGGACGTCGGCCCGGCGGATGCTGGTGACGACCTGGTATTCATGCCCGATCTGATAAATGACGGGTTCGGGAATTTTTTCTTCCGGAAACCGAATGTGAAATCGCAGTTTAGTCATGGCTGCCACCGGCGATAGCGGGAACGATGGACACCTCGTCGCCGTCTTTGACGGGCGTGTCTTTGCCCGTCAGGAACCGGATGTCTTCTTCGTTCAGGTACACGTTGATAAACCGCCGAATCTCTCCCTGTTCGTCGCAGATCCGGTCTTTCAATCCCGGATGCGTTGCGTTCAATTGCTCGATCAATTCGCCGATGCTGGCGCCGGTTCCTTCCACTTCACTCTTGCCTCCGGTCATCGGCCGGAGGGGAGTGGGTATGCGTACGGTGATCATGCCGCCCCCTGTTGTCCAAACGTTTGTTCAAATTTAACCAGGCTCGGTGGAATGCGGAACGGACGTCCGACTGAATCCACAACGGCCTCCTGGGTTTTTAATCCGTTGCCGGTGATATAGGCGACGGTCACGTCGTGTTTCTTGATGGCGCCTTGTTTGACGAGCTTGCGAAGGGTTCCGATGGTCACACCTCCCGCTGTTTCCGCAAAAATACCTTCCGTTTGAGCCAGTAGCTTAATACCTTCTATCACTTCGTCGTCCGTGACCGCATCCATGGCCCCTCCGCTTTCCGCGACGGTTTTCAGGGCATAGTAGCCGTCCGCGGGATTGCCGATGGCCAGGGATTTGGCAATGGTATTGGGTTTGACCGGTTTAAAGAAGTCGCGTCCGTCTTTAAACGCCGTGGCGATCGGGGAGCACCCTTCGGCCTGGGCGCCATTGACTTTCGTGGCCACGTCCTTGAGAAGGCCGATTTTTTTGAATTCATTGAGGCCTTTCCAGATTTTGGTCAGTAACGATCCCGACGCCATGGGGACAACGACCTGATCGGGCGCTCGCCACCCCAGTTGTTCCGCGACTTCAAAGGCCAAGGTCTTCGACCCTTCGGCGTAATACGGACGGATATTCACGTTGACGAAGGCCCATCGTCGTTCGCCGGCAATCTCGCTGCACAAACGGTTGACGTCGTCGTAGTTGCCTTCGATTTCCACGACTTTCGGCCGGTAGATCAGGTTGCCGAGGACTTTGGCCGCTTCCAGGTCGCCGGGGATGAACACGTAACATTGCATGCCGGCCTGTGCCGCGTGCGCGGCCACGGAATTAGCCAAATTGCCGGTGGAGGCACAGGCTGCGGTTTCATACCCCAGTTCCCTGGCGCGCGTCAGAGCAACGGCCACGACCCGGTCCTTAAACGACAGGGTCGGCTGGTTGACGCAGTCGTTCTTAATATACAGTTCATCGAGGCCCAAAAAGGCTCCCAGATTTTTGGCGTGAACGAGCGGCGTCATGCCGGCGTGCAGACCGATCGTCGGGCTGCCTTCGATCGGGAGCAATTCCTTGTACCGCCACAGCGACTTGGGACCGGCTTCGATCGTGGCTCGTGACATCACCTCCTTGATTTCATCGTAGCTATATTTGACTTCCAGGGGTCCAAAGCACAGTTCACAGACGTGAAAGGCTTCCGTGGGATATTCCTTACTGCATTCCCGGCAAATGAGGGCTTTCATCTTTGCCATGGTTGAACCTCCTTCCGCATCCGGATCGTCAACTAGGAAGTCCCGAGCACCCCGGGCACTTGCAGTTGGCACGCTTCCTGTTCGTGTTCAAACAGTTCGGTAATGTCCGGATGGTCTCCGCACAAGGGACACCTGGGATTTCGTTTCGTCTTGATTTCACGAAATGCGGTTTTTCGAGCATCAAAGTCGAGGATCCGGTCGGTGAGCGGATTCCCAATCCCAAGAATCAATTTCAGCGCCTCCGTGGCCTGAATGGTCCCGATAATGCCGGCCACGACGCCGATGATGCCGGCTTCCTGGCAATTGGGCACCAGCCCGGGTGGCGGTGGATGATTGAAAATGCACCGATAGCAAGCAGATTGCCCGGGCACGATGGAGAACACCCGGCCCTCGAACCGGAGGATTCCGCCGTGGACAAGGGGTTTGCCCGCAAAATAACACGTATCATTGATGAGAAACTTGGCCGGAAACGTATCCACGCCATCAATGACCACGTCATAGGGCGCGATGTAATCCATCGCATTGGAGGCGGTGAATCGATCTTCGTAGGTTTCAACGTTCACGTCGGGATTCAGAAGAAAGATTTTTTCTTTCGCCGATTGTACCTTGGACCGTCCGACGTCGGGTGTATGGTGCAAGACTTGTCGTTGAAGATTGGACCGGTCGACGACGTCGCTGTCTATCAAGCCAATCGTCCCGATACCGGCTGCGGCCAAATACAAGGCGACGGGGGAACCGAGCCCACCCGCTCCGACGACAAACACTTTCGCCCGGGCAATTTTTTTCTGGCCCTTTCCCCCGACCTCCGGTAACAGGATGTGCCGGCTATATCGGGTGATTTGTTCGTCCGAGAAACTCATCTTCCTTGATTCAATTAGATATTAAAATATTTTTCGATACTCAGATACCGTTCACCCGTATCGCACAACACTGTGACGACGTGTTGGTCGGGGTTCAGGTCGTTTGCGACTTGCTGGGCCGCAAAGACGTTGGCTCCTGCGGAAATCCCTACGAGCAGCCCTTCTTTTTTCGCCAGCAGCTTCGTGGTTTGATAGGCTTGGTCGTCGGTGACTCGAATAATGTCATCAATGATAGAACGATTCAGGACTTTTGGCACAAAACCGGCGCCGATGCCCTGTATCTTATGCGGTCCGGCTGCTCCTCCCGAGAGTACCGGGGACCCCGCCGGTTCCACGGCGACGATTTTCGTATTCGGCGCACGTTCTTTCATGACCTCTCCGCAACCGGTAATGGTTCCGCCCGTGCCGACCGCCGCAACAAACGCATCGATTTTACCGTCCATGGCGTCCCAGATCTCGACCGCCGTCGTTGTCCGGTGAATGGCCGGGTTGGCCGGGTTGGAAAACTGGTCAGGCATGAAATATTCCGGGTTTTGGGCAATAATGTTTTCGGCTTCTCGGATCGACCCCTGCATGCCTTCCCAAGCCGGGGTCAAAATCAATTGTGCGCCATAGGACGACAACAAGCTTGCCCGTTCGAGGCTCATGCTTTCCGGCATGACCAGAATCAATTTATACCCCCGAACCGCGGCGATTAACGCCAGTCCGATTCCCGTGTTCCCGCTTGTCGGTTCGACAATGGTGCCGCCGGGTTTGAGTGTGCCGTTACGTTCCGCCTCGTCGATCATATTGAGGCAGATCCGGTCCTTGACGCTCCCGCCGGGGTTGGCGAACTCCACCTTCCCGAAAATCGTGGCGCCGCCTTCCCCGGAAAGGCGATTCAACCGAACCAATGGCGTGCGACCGATTCCCTCCGTAATTTTTGATAAATATCGGGTCGTCACGCCCCTCCACCCATGTAGAACAGAAATTCCAACGTATCGCCGTCTTGGACGTTCGTGGTTTCGAGCCGGTCTCGTTCGACGATTTGAGTATTGAGTTCAACGGCCACCATATGCGGGTCGATATCTTTTTGTTTCAGGACGTCCATAATGGTATCGGCCTGCATTTCTTCGGGTTTTCCATTAATGGTGATTTGCATGACGTTCTCCACCGTATGGGTATGACTATAAACATGTAAGGATAACAAACTTGTAACAATTTCGTCAAGAAAATGTGAAAATACAAGGGGTTATGAAATCAGTTGAGGCACCAGGTCTTTGGCGTGACCTTGGATGGCTACGTCCACGAGGCTGGAATGAGGCGTCGGATCGAGATTCAATTCCACCACGAAGGCGCCATTGTCTTTGGCAATGGGCCCGAAAGACGCGGCCGGGTAGACCACGCCTGACGTTCCGATAATCAGGAGCACGTCGCACTTGCGCAACGCGTCGAAACTTTTTTGCAAATCTTCAGGATCCAGGGATTCCCCAAACCAGACGATGTGAGGCCGAAGCAGCCCCCGGCAGGTTGCACATTCCGGCAGGATAGCGATGGGAACGTCGCGATTGACGGTAATCCGTCCGCATTGCGTGCAGCGCACTTTCCAAATATTGCCGTGAATTTCCGACAGGCGTTGAGAGCCGGCCAACGGATGAAGTCCATCGACGTTTTGCGTAATAAGCCAATATTGATCAATCCTGTGCTCCAGTTCCACCAGGGCGGCATGGGCCGGGTTGGGGCGTTTGGTTGCAATGAGTTCGCGGCGCCAGTTGTACCATTCCCACACGAGTTTGGGGTTGCGGGCAAAAGCCTCAGGCGAGGCCAGCTCTTCGGGCCGGTGATCCTTCCACATCCCATCGCCCCCTCGAAACGTCGGCACCCCGCTGTCCGCGGAAATGCCGGCTCCGGTCAGGACCGTCACCGCGGTGGCGGAGGCAAGTCTCGCCTTCAGCTCCTGAATCGGGGAGGAAGCGTTCATGCTCGAGTAAAACCGTTGATGAGGAGAGGCTATAAATGGCGTTTCAGCCGCTCCGTATCTTCTGCATCCATAGCTTCTCCGACTCCTGGAGAATCGTCAGATTTCGCGGAGGTATTGCTCAAGTAAGGCGTGGTAGGCGCGGATGCGTTTCACGTACCGGACGGGCTCCCAACCGCGAGCATATCCGTATTGCAACGTTTCGTAGTAGGATTCTTGGGTCAAGAGGGGGAGCGTGGTTTTGAGATCATCCCATGAATTGGGATTCTTCCCCACTCGGCGCGCGAGGAGTTGTGCGTCCTTGACGTGTCCCATGCCCACGTTATAGGCCGCCAAGGCAATCGCAATGCGATCCGTCTTTCCGATGTGACGGGGAAGTCGTCTCTCCAGATTCCTGAAATACCGGGCTCCACCTACGATACTTTTGGTGGGGTCTTCCCGATTTTGGATACCCAGGGACGAAGCCGTGTCGCGGGTCAGCATCATGATGCCTCGAACGCCGGTTGGGCTGACGGCGTGCCGGTCCCAACGTGATTCCTGATACGCTTGGGCTGCGAGTAACGTCCAGGAAATATTGTAGGCCTTTGCGACGCCTTCAAATTGCCACCGGTACTGCGGCAAGCGAGTTTCAATATGGTGCCGGAAGCGGATTCTTTCCCACAAGGGGAGACCGGATGTGACCGGAGCGGGTGCGTGTTGAATGGCTTTGAGTTCGGAATGAGAGGGATTGAATGGAGGAGCCGATGCGTCAACGGGAATGAGCAGCCATGCCCCTGCCATCACGCTTAGGAGTACTGCAGACGCAACCAAACTGTTTCCAATGGCCGCCGCCGTCTGCAAAATCCCTGACTTCTCCGAACGGAGTTTCGATAAAAATGCAATCATAAGAACGGTTCGTTGCTCAAGGAGGCTTGAGCCCCAAGACTGCTTCAAACCCTCATCCTTGCACGGAGCGGGTCTCGTTCGCAAGTCCCTTTTTTTTCGACGTGAGCGGTTTGGGGGATATCGGATACACTCAGCCGGAACGCGTTCGGCATCATCCATCGTGATCCCTTGAAGTTGGCTGCAACTGACGCGATTGGCCGAGCGTTGGTGTTCTTCTCCAGGAACGTGTTAGTCTATGCGGGACTCAGGATAAGCATGAACAAGCCTGATTACCGACAGATTCCGAATGGGTTGATGAAGAAAGGATGAGGAACGATGGTCGAACGAACGTTAGCGATTATTAAACCTGACGCCGTGAAAAAGCGCGTGATTGGCGACGTTATTCAGCGATATGAAACAGCGGGGCTTCACCCGGTTGCCATGAAAATGATGAGTTTGTCCCAACCAATCGCCGAAGGATTTTATGCCGTACACCGTGAACGTCCGTTTTTTCATGAACTTACCGCGTTCATGTCCTCGGGGCCTTCAGTTATCCTTGTCCTCAAAGGGGAAAACGCAATCCAGACAAACAGGGATCTCATGGGAGCAACGGATCCCGGCAAGGCGGAGCCTGGAACGATTCGGGCAGCTCATGGGGATTCAATCGAAGCCAATGCCGTTCACGGGTCTGATTCTCCTGAAACAGCCAAGTTCGAAATAGGATATTTTTTCCCTGGCATGGATTTGCAAGCTGAAAATTGAACACGGCCGCGCCGTCTCAAAGTAGGGAACAACGATCGTTGGTCTCTACGGATCTTCCATAATCATCCTTCTTCACATGTCGATGTCGTTTCCATATTTACGTTTCCTTGTCGTCACGTTTTCCGCGCTTCTTTTGTTGAGCGGGTGTCTCCGGTCCGCAGACCCGGATTGGGAGATCGGGATGTTACGTGATGAAACCGAGAGACTCTCATTGCAACAGGCTCAGCAGGCCTTTCTGGGGGCCGAGTATTCGAAGGCCGTGCAGTTGCTGGACCGGTTTTTGCGTGTGTATCCGCAATCGCCTCGCTTGCCGGAAGTCCGCTGGTGGTTGGCCCGGGCGTATGAGAAGTCGGGCAGACTGTCCTCCGCCCTGGAGCACCTGCGCTTTTTAGCCGACGCACCGGCCGGAAATTTGTATAAGAGAGATGCCCGATACCGTGTGACGCAACTTGAGGAACGGCTGGGCAAATCGATGGGGAATACGGCCGGAAAGGGAATCCTGATCTCTCTTGGCTCCGTCCAAACGCCGGGTCAGGTGGAACTCGCGCTCTCTGAACTCCGGGGGGTCACAGGCGACACGATTTTGTTGGATGTCCCATGCCGCGTCGACGGAGTCCCGCCGGATACCCGCCCATCGTTCTTTTTTGACGCGATGCGCTCCGCCGTTGAGCATCTACGTTCACAGGGGAAAGCCGTCTATCTCGGCGTGACGCTCACGTGTCTGGGACAGTTTTCCCGGGCACCCGAGTTGGACAATTGGAACGATTGGACCTATGACCCGTCATCGGGAACGTTGCGTCGTGCCTCCTCTTATTCGTTGCATTTTGAAGGCTACCAGGCCTTCCTTGCGGATTGGCTTGCGCGACTCCGCGACCTGCCGCTGACGGGTTTGGTGATTCGGAACGAGGTTCCCGTGGGCCCGTATGAAGGGTTCAGCCCCTTGGCCGTGCGGTTATTTGCCAGGGAATTCGGCGTGGATTTCGACCCGGCTCGCACGTTCAGTGACGACCGGGCCGTGTTTGCAACGGATTCCGAGTCCGTCGCTCGCCTTCCGGCCGTGTTTTGGAAGTGGGCCGGATGGAAAGCCAGGGAACGGCTGCGAATTATCCAAGGCCTGGTTCAGACGTTGCGCGTTCATCTCCCTCATCTTGAGGTCGGCATAACGGTGCACCTCCAAAGCGTGACCGATCCCATACACGGGTTGATTCATTTTGCCGAAGACTGGATCGACGTGACACGCGGGCCGTTCGACGTGTTCGTGATGAGGATCGAAGGGTCGGACCGGAAGGTCGTCCATCCCATTTCCCAAGGTTCATCCCCGGAATGGTCAGAAAAGAACAATGGCGTTGCCGCTGTCGCGGAGATGGCCCGACATCTCGGCAAGCCTGAAAAAATCTGGACCATCATGGCCCCCCGGTCCGGGGCCGCGCACATGCCGCCAACCGCGTTGCCGAAGGGAGTCCGCCGTATCTATGAGCGTCGTGGAATGCCTTGACAAACGGCGGTCCCTCATTTAAGAAAAGTTTTAGCTGGACTGTACGCGGGAGCAGGGAAGACCGGAAATGATTCCTGAAGATTTACGGTATCACAAAGAACATGAATGGGTGCGGCTCGACGGGCGAAACGCCACGTTGGGGATCAGCGATTTTGCGCAAGACGCCTTGGGTGACGTGGTGTTCGTGGATTTGCCAAAGGTCGATGCCGACATGACCGCAAACGAAGAAATCGGCGAAGTGGAATCGACCAAAGCCACGTCCAGCCTGTACTCGCCGGTCAGCGGAAAAATCCTGCAAGTGAACGACGAATTGCAAGACCATCCGGAATATCTGAACCAGGATCCTTATGGAAAAGGATGGATTGCCGTGATCGAACTGACTGATCCCGCCGAAGTCGAAGCCTTGATGACGGCCTCGCAGTATGAGGAATTTCTTTCCTCGCAGAGTTAATGCCTTCCCCTCGACATATTGCCATTCTCGGTGCGGGTCCCGGCGGCTACGTGGCGGCGATTCGCGCGGCCCAACTCGGGGCCAAGGTGACGGTCATCGAGAACCGGTCCCTGGGCGGCGTGTGCCTGCATTGGGGCTGCATCCCGAGCAAGGCGTTGCTGTCGGTCGTCGAATTGGGCGAAAAACTGAAAAAGGCGCATGAACTCGGCCTGCAACTCTCACAGCCTCCGGCGTATATCCCGTCACAAATGGTGGAGAGAAAAAACCGGGTCGTGGGCGGACTGGTCAAGGGCATTGCCACCCTGCTGAAACAATGGGGAGTGTCGCACGTCCAGGGGACGGGGCGATTGGTGAATGACCGGACCATGCGGGTGTCTTGCGCCGATGGTACCGAAACGTCCATTCAGGCGGATGGAATCGTCATCGCGACGGGTTCATCAGCGCCGGCGCTCCCGATGTTTCCCGTTGACGGGTATGACGTCATGACGAGCCGGGAAGCCTTGGAGATTCCGCGAGTGCCTGATCGGTTGCTCATCATCGGCGGGGGAGTCGAAGGGTGTGAATTCGCTTCCCTGTACGCCGGGTTGGGGTCACACGTGACGGTGGTGGAAATGATGTCCCGGTTGTTGCCGCTGGAAGACAAAGAGATTTCAGCGTTCATCGAACGCGAATTGAAGAAACGTAAAGTCCGGATCATGGCCGGACACTCGGTGAAGTCCATCGAAAAAACGGATGCGGGAATAAGCACGGAGTTGACCGGCGGCGAACGACTGGATTGTGACTCGATTCTGGTCTCGGTGGGCCGGCGCTGCAATACCAACGGAATCGGGTTGGAAGCGGTCGGTGTGAAACTGGGAGTGAAAGGGGAAATCGAAGTTGACGGTCGCATGGAGACGAACGTGCCGGGCGTGTATGCCATCGGTGACGTCGTAGGGAAGGCGATGCTGGCGCACGTCGCGTCGGCACAAGGTAAAGTTGCCGTGGACAACATCATGGGGAACGTGAAAACCATAAACTATGACGTGGTGCCGGCCGGCATCTTTACGCTACCGGAAATTGGGCGAGTCGGCTTGACCGAAGGGCAAATTCGTGAACGAGGCATTGACCCCAAAATCGGACGCTTTCGGTATAATGCCCTGGGCAAAGCCCAGGCCGTCGGCGACACGGTGGGGTTGGTGAAGATTCTGGCCGACCCGCAAACGGACCGCGTACTGGGGGCGCATTTGGTGGGAAGCCATGCGGCGGATTTGGTTCATGAAGCGGCGTTGGCCATGCAGTTCAATGCTAAGGCCCGGGACGTGGCCGATATGATTCATGCCCATCCCACTCACGCCGAAGCCCTGATGGAGGCCTTCGAAGACGTCGACGGCATGGCAATTCACCTGGCCAGGAAGCGATCCTGATGGAAAAGGGGTTGATCAAAACATATCCGACGGGATGCTCGTTCGGATTCAAACTCCTGCTGCTTGCCGGGACCGTGGGGGTTCTGTCTTTGACGGGTTTGCCGGAAAGTCCGTCCCGGTCC
The DNA here is from genome assembly GCA_022825885.1 of Nitrospirales bacterium. Classification (GTDB taxonomy): domain Bacteria; phylum Nitrospirota; class Nitrospiria; order Nitrospirales; family UBA8639; genus Bin75. Next base: position 71,014 of record JAJDVY010000033.1, read on the forward strand.
GTATCTTCCGATGCGTTGTCCATGCGGCAGGCCGATGCGTCATTGAACGGCGAACCGAAATCGTCATCCGTGACGGTTGCCGACGTTGGTCGTGTCGACATTAATCGCGGTTCGGCGGATGACTTGCGACGTTTGCCGGGAATCGGACCGGTGCTGGCTGAGCGCGTCATCCGGCACCGCCGAGAGCATGGAAAATTCGGCTCCATTCATGATATTCAAAACGTGAAAGGCATTGGCGCAAAAAGGTTTGCGCGACTCGAGCCGTACATTCACGTTGATGATGACGCCCCTTCGTCCGGCGACTAATCTCTTGTTGCAGGACACCGGAACCTGATGTCAGATCGAGAATTGAAACGGCAGCTTGACCTTGTGACGCGCGGCACCGTTGAGGTCATCCAACAGCGTGAGCTTGAGGACCGGCTCAGGCTATCACTCAAGGAGAGGAGGCCCTTGCGGGTGAAGGCCGGGTTCGATCCCACCGCGCCCGACCTGCACCTCGGCCATATCGTGTTGATCCAGAAACTGCGGCATTTTCAGGAATTGGGACACGAGGTGGTCTTTTTGATCGGGGATTTTACCGGGATGATCGGCGACCCAACCGGTGTTTCCGAAACGAGGAAGGCGTTGAGCAAGGAGCAGGTCCTGGCCAACGCCAAGACGTACGAGCGACAAATCTTCAAAACGCTGGATCCCGAGACAACGCGCGTAGAGTTCAACAGCCGCTGGATGCAGGATATGCGCGCCGAGGAGGTCATCGAATTGTGCTCGCACTATAACTTGGCGCGCATGTTGGAGCGCGACGATTTTTCCAAGCGTTACCGGGAGCAAAAACCTATCGGCGTTCATGAATTTCTATATCCGCTGGTCCAGGGCTATGATTCCGTGGCTCTCAAAGCCGACGTCGAACTGGGCGGCACCGACCAGACGTTCAATTTGCTCGTCGGACGGGATCTCCAGCGCAATTGGGGCCAGGTCCCTCAAGTCGTTATTACGGTACCGTTATTGGAAGGGACGGACGGTGTGCGGAAGATGAGCAAAAGTTTCGGCAACGCCATCGCCCTGGAAGACGAGCCGTCGGACATGTTCGGTAAGATCATGTCGATCAGCGATGACCTGATGCTCCGGTACTATGAGTTACTGACCTCCGATGATCTCGATGCGGTCAAACAACGCCATCCCAAGGAGGCGAAGCTGGACTTGGCGGAAACCATGGTGACCCGGTATCACGGCGAGGAGGCCGCACGACAAGCCAAGGAAGGCTTTGAGCAGAAGTTTCGGAAGCGGGAATTTCCCGAACAGCCCGACGTGACCGTCACGCTGGCTGCGGCGGACTTTTCAGATCCGGGAAACCCTTCGATCGGGTTGGTGGATCTTCTCATGCGAACGGGGTTGTTGCCCAGCAAGGCGGAAGCGCGCCGTTTGATCGCGCAAGGCGCCGTCACCATCAACCAGGAACGCTGGCAGGACGGCAATGCGGTTTTGCCTTTGCAGGCGAACGAGTCGTACCGGATAAAAATCGGCAAACGAAAATATGCGCTGGTGCGGGTACGGATCGAGCCGGGAACGGACTGACGCCAAACGGGATGACTCACTTTTCGTTCTCCACTGCCGGGCGAGGGCCGGCAGTAAGGGGGGCGTTCGCTTGACTTGCATTCCGCGCCCTGCCTAGAATGAATTCCCTTCGACGACTGCGAGCGGGTGTAGCGCAGTGGTAGCGCATCGGCTTCCCAAGCCGTTGGTCGGGAGTTCGAATCTCCTCACCCGCTCCAAATCTCACCGTGCTTTCTTCGACAATAATGAATACGAAAATAGCCAGCCACACTCAGAACTTGTCATTCTGAGACGAAGGCGAAGAATCTCTCGCTGAACGACCGAACGCCTGCAGTAGCAAATCCTTCGCTTTTTCTTTCAAGAAAGCTGTGAAGAAGCCTCTTGCGGTATATCTCGCCTTGAGATATGCTGATCTCGTGCACATCATTTCGCGCAAAGCTCTTCAGGCGTTTTGGGTGCAGCATCCCGACAGTAAGGAGCCTCTGGGCCGCTGGTTCAAGATTATGCGGCAAACGCGATTTCGCAGTTTTACGGCACTACGCCGTACGTTTCCTTCGGCTGATCAAGTCGGAGAGTATGTCGTGTTCAATATTGCCGGGAACAAGTACCGTCTGATTGCATCCCTGCACTTCAATCGGGGAAAGGTGTATATTCGCCACGTCCTGACGCACCAAGCTTATGACCGCGGAGGATGGATGACATGAATGCCATAAGTCCACAGATTCAGCGATCCTGGACCCACGTGAGCGACTTGTTCAAGATTCGCAACGAACAGGACTATGATGCGGCAGTGGAGCACCTCAATACCCTCCTTGATGAGGTGGGCACCGATGAGCGGCATCCGCTCTATTCTCTGCTGGATACGCTTGGCACCGTGCTTCACGCCTGGGAAGAACAACATCACGCGATGCCGGAATGCGGGGGAGCGGATGTGCTGCGATTCTTCATGGCGGAGCACAATCTGACCCAGTCGGACTTGCCAGAGGTCGGATCCCAAGGGGTCGTTTCGGAGATTCTGCGCGGCAAACGGGACCTGAATGTCAGGCAGATCCGCGCTTTGTCAAAGCGCTTCGGGGTCTCCCCTTCGGTCTTCGTATAGGCCCACCCAACGGAAACATGCAGGGACGAGGTGCGCGATTCCATGCGGCAGTTTTCGTCCCCACCTAATGCACCCTTTACCTAAAAGAAAAAGGACTTTGACGATCCCCTGGTCGAGACCGGAAAATTGCCGAACGCGGTGGGCTACAAGATCGAGGGGAGGTTTCTTGGTCTTCCTTCCGGGAAGGATGATGAGGACGGCGGTGTCCAGGGTGTTGGTCGGATTCGCTGAGGAATAAATCCAGTTCAGATAGACCTTATTCTATTGTCGCTCTTCTCCTTGAGCGCAAATAGACAGGCTCTGAGCCCTGATTCTCCTGAGCCCTCAATTGTTATAGAATAATCCTCCAATGCGTGCATGATTGCACTGGCAACATCCTCTGCATTCATCTCCGGTCGCCATTCAACAAAACTTGCGATATTTCGTGCCCTACGTCTATTGCCTCTTTCTCTTTCATTCTTCTCTCCTTTCTTTCGCTATCCTACCTTTACGGCTTCCTCATTCGCAGTTCGAATCTCTGTTTGCGCTTCGAACTGGGCAAAAAATTCTCAAAACCAAACGGCGAAAAACTGTGGGGAAAAACGGCAATAGCCGTTATAACTTATTGAAAATAAAGGGAGTTGCTAACGCCTCACCCGCTCCAATCTTCCCGTGCGTTCGACCTGGTCCTAATTTGGGAGGAAGGTCAGCAGAACACTCAAGTCTCCCCATACATTGCAGTAATCAGTCGTCTCGCTCGCACGGCCGTATCGTCCGACAGCTTGTCAATTTTCTCTCTCAGTCGCTGTTTGCTGATCGTCCGGATTTGGTCAACGGCGATTTCCGCATCTTTGCCTGCACACGTAGTCTGAATGCGACTTCGCCATTGAGGATGCAGGCTTGAGGTGAGAGGACAAACCACAACGGTATTCAAATAACGATTCATCTCATTTTGACTCACGATTGCCACTGGACGAACTTTGTTAATCTCACGGCCTGAAGTCGGGTTCAAATCGGCAAAATAGATTGCATATCGTTCAGGCGTCATCGTTTGCCAGTCCATCCATAAGCGTCACTTCCAGATCACGCCAATCTTCTTCTTGAGCCATTGCCTTAAAAGTATCTTCCCAGGAAAACTGATTATCTTCATCGGGCTTGCGAATCAAAATTCCCCGATCGGTTTCCTCTAAGACAAGGCGATCGATGAACCCATACTTCTGTAACAGCAACTTTGAAATACGTATGCCTTGGGAATTTCCAATAGAAATGAGTTTCGTGTCTTTGGTCTGTCGCATATCGACGAATACCTCAATGTTAAAGGGAAAAATATCCGATGTTATGCTCCCTTCCGGAAAATGATTCATATGGCGTCGTTGTGTAATGCCATGAAGTAATTACGTGTAATTACTTTTTGGTCAAATGTCAAGAAGTCAGGAAAGGATCCAGTTGCAACACTGGATTATCGATTGCGTGACCCTACGGAAGAGGGCGGGCAGTTTGGTCGTCAGGCGTGGCCGACTTGTCCGTTGTGGCCGTCCGGGGGGAGTCCCGCCCGCTGGTCGCCCAATGCATTGCCTCCAAACTCTTGCGCCATGAGGGAACTGATGACTTGATGAAGACGGCTGTTGACCTCTTCTTCCGAGACGTGGTCGGGGACTTGAATATTAAAAACAATTTGGACGTTTTTCATGGATGTACGAATTCCTTCCTTATTGCGTGTGTTGACGATGCTCTTTGCATGACGGAGTTTCCGTGAATTTGTACACTGCTCCGTCGTGGGTTTGCAATAGTGCTGACTGGAAGAAGATGAGGCTGCCGTTATGGATCGAAGAAGCCGGTCTCGCTTTTGTCCGGAAATCCGGCGCTCTTCGGTTCCCTTGTTTGCGGCGTCTTGCTATACTTTTTCCATGACACCGCTGTGTCCCGGTTGCCGGGCTTTCACTTTCGAAGGTTCCACGTTTTATCCGTTTTGCTCGGAACGGTGCCGGCTCGTTGATCTTGGGGCTTGGCTCAACGCCGACTACCGGGTTCCCGAAGATTCTCAGCCGTCCTTGTCCATTTCAGCCGAAGGCGCCTCTTTAAACGATCCATAAATTTCTTCTCGCGAACAGGACGTCCCATGGGAAAGATTATCACGGCCCAACGAAAAGAAAATGAGGCGCAACTCGCCGAAAATTACATCCGCACCTATATTCTGTTTCCGTCAGGGTTGCTGGGCTTGTTGGCCATGATCATCGGCATTCTTGCGTTGGTGTACCAGTTGTTTGTTGAAACCTACGATGAGTGGACGTTTTTCAAGAGTTCGGGGTTGATGCTGTCCGGCATACTGCTCGGCTGGGGCCAAACGCGCTACCACCGTTTTTTGTTTCGAGCGTTTCCTGAATTTTGGGCGAGTCGGATGAAGTCCTCCAATAGCCGGGGAGCACAACGACTCAAGAAAGCGGCCAAGGCATCGACCGACGTGGAATTGCAGCATGCCGGCCGGAGTTTGGTTCCGGTCGCCTACGTGCTGGGAATCGGGGGGCTGACCGGGCTTTCCGTGTGGAGTTTCAGTTCAGGGTCCTTGGATTATATGGCAGCGTTCGCCTTGCCGTGGGCGGGGTTTTTTTGGGGTAAGTTGTTTACCTGGCGGTCGGTCATTCCTCCGTTGACCGGTAAGAAATAAACAAAAATTCTACCTCGGTAGAGCGTGAATATTTACGAGGTCGATTTTTTGGGTTTCCGGGTTTGGGCTGTCTTGCCTTCGATCTCGGTAAGACGTTTTTCCAGATTCGAAACCTGTTTGTTCAGTTCCGGGAGTTGGTGCATCAGGATGTGGGAGCGAAAAAAGATCGTGCTGGGTTTTGCCGGTCGCCCGGACATTCTGGCGCCGGGTTTCACGTCTTTTTCGATTCCCGCTCCTGCCGCGATCATGGCCTGATCCCCGATCGTGAGATGATCGATCAGGCCGGCTTGCCCTCCGATCATGACCCTCTTGCCGATCGTCGTACTGCCCGCGATGCCGACCTGGGCCACGATGATGCCGTGTTCTCCCACGGTCACGTTGTGGGCGATTTGGACGAGGTTGTCGATTTTGGTGCCTTGCCTGACGTGGGTGGCCCCGAACGTGGCCCGGTCGATGGTGACGTTGGCTCCGATTTCGACGTCGTCTTCAATGACGACGATGCCCCGTTGCGGAATTTTGTGGTGACGGCCTTCGTGTTGAACGTACCCGAATCCGTCACTGCCGATAACGGTTCCGGCGTGGATCGTGACCCGGTCGCCTATCCGGCATCCGTCCTGAATGCTCACGTTCGGATGAAGGACGGAATCATCCCCGATGGCGACGCCGTCGCCTAAAAAGACTCCGGGATAGATTGTGACCCGGTCCCCGATGGTCGCGCGCGCGCCAATCGTCACGAACGGACCGATAGACACGTCGCGGCCCAGGTGCACCTCCGAGCCTTTCACGACGGTTTCGGCGACCCCCGCGGGAGAGGCCGTTTTCGTGAAAAATAGGGTAATCAACCGGACAAAATCGAACTGGGGTTGCGCCGAAACCAATTGGGCGCCGTGCAAATCGGGAAAATGTTGGGGCACAATGAAAGCCGAGGCTTTTGAATGAAGGGCTTGGTCCATCAACCGATGACCGGTCAGCAAAGCCAGATCGCCCGGTCCGGCCCGTTCGAGACTGTTGACGCCCGTAACAGGAAGGTCCGCCGGGCCATGAAGTTGGGCATTGATGGCGCGGGCTAATTCGATGACTGGATAGCCGTCAGGTGTTCCCGGAGTCATGGTTTCTGCTCTTTGAAGTCCGCAAGCCTTGTGATCCGTTGGTCAGTAGCGCACTTTCAGGAAAATATTGAGGCTGACGATGAAAAACGTGACGCACGCGATCCAAGCCGCAACCTGGGGAAATAGTGCCCCGCTTTTTCCCAGTGTCAGGCCGACGGAATTCATCGCCCAGAACAGGAAACTGATACTTAAGGCCTGCCCAATGCCTTTCCCCACGCTCACCGACCTGGTGCCGATTTCGAGGAGGGCAATGGACACGCCGAGAATCGTCATGATCAAGGGGACGAAAGCAAAGGCCACTCGCCTCCAATAGTCCAGGAGAAATTTGGTGACGCTGTTTTTTTCCTGCCGTAAGCGTTCGATGTGCGCGCTGAGTTGGTTCAGCGTCATGTGTTCGGGCTCAAGCGCGTCCCAGGTCATCAAATCATCGGGCGTTAAGGACAATTTCAGGGGGAGGGTGGTCCATTGGACGATCTCGATGCCACCGTCCGGTTCGATCTCTCGTTGCGCGACGTTGTGTAATGTCCACCGGCCATTCGTGAAGGCGGCGGCGTCAGCCGTAAGCAACGCATCCAACGTGAATTGGTCGTTCAGCCGGTAGAGTGTGACGTTGTGGAGGCGCGTGCCCGTGGGATCGACTCGTTGAACGTGCATGAGGGCGTTGCCGTGAATGGACAGCCACAGATTCTCGCTGGTAAAAGAAAGCGGCTGCGGTTTTTTCTGGATCTCGACGGTTCGAATGTGCTCCGCCTTCGTATTGGTCAACGGAATCACGACGGCCGTCAAGCCCAACAGGGCAACCGTGACGAGACCCGCGACGGCCAGGAACGGTATGGTAACGTGAACGATGCTGACCCCACAACTCCGCATCGCGGTGATTTCCTGGTTTTTGTTCAGGAGTCCAACCGCGAGGAGCGAAGCCATCAGCACGGCAAAGGGCACGAGTTGAAAGGCGATGTCGGGGACTTTACAGAGGAAATACATCAAGATGGAGGTCAGTTCCGCATCATGCCGAAGAAACCGGCGAAGTTTTTCGAAAAAGTCGATGACCAGGTAAATCGTGACGAGACCGGTGAGGCACAGGATCAGGATGCCGAGGTAGTGACGAACGATATACCAGAACAAAATACCCATATCTGTCCTGAGCGAAGTCGAAGGGTCAGCGCCGGTTTGCCTGATAAAACAGTATCCCTGTCATGAAAAGCAGGAGGACGTTGGGGAGCCACGCTCCGGCAAACGGATGAAGCAGCAACGCCGTGACGGAAAATTCTCCCAACACGTTGAGCAGGTAGTACCCGACCATGATGACGATCCCCATCACGAATCCTCTCATGTTCCCGGTTCGTTTTGAGACAATTCCGACCGGCATGCCCAGGACCCCGAGGATGAGCGTGGCCACGGGGAATCCCAGGTCCTTGTAGTGTTCCATGAGGCGGCGCAGCATGGTGGCGTCCCGCCAGCCGGATTGTTCCAATTTGGCCATAATGTGTTCGTAGTCCGGACGTTTGGGTGTTTCGGCGGTGAGCGCCGGGGCTGAATGCATCTTGATATCATACGTGGAAAACGTCACCTGGTGATGTTGGATGCCGTCCGTGGGAACATGGTGAATCTCGCCTTCATATAAGCGTATGCCGAACTGGTTGCGTTGCGGATCTTTGAGCATGTGAAAAGTGTGGGCGGTGATGATGATCTCCTGAGACGGGTCTCTCTGGTCCAGGATGAAAATGCCCTCGGCCTTCTCGCCGTCTTCCGGCGTGGGGACGAAAATCACCATGTCTTCCGCCGGTTCGTTAAAGACGCCCTGTTCCAGGGCCAGGGTCAACTGGTCCTGGATCAGGCTGATGGCCAGTCTCTTCAGGGAAATCGAAGACCAGGGTTGTCCCCATTGTGAAAGAAACAAGGTCCCCAGGAACACGAGAAACGAAAAGATGAACACGGGGACCGCAAGCCTCAACAAGCTGAGCCCGGCGGCCCTCATGGCGACGAATTCCTTGTCAAAGGAAAATCGGCTGAACGTCGTAATCGAAGAGATCAGGCAGGCCATGGGAAGCGTCAGCACCAAAAACGAGGGCATGAGGTTGGCGATGATCTTCAGGACGGCCAGCAGGCTCACCCCGTTGGTGACCAACAATTCAACCAGCCGCAACATCTCCTTGGTCAAGACGATAAAACACAGGATGCCCAGGCTGATGAAGAAGGGAACGAACAGCCCTTTCAGGATGTAGCGGTCAAGAATGGTCATGGTACTCTTTCCCGGAATGACGATCATGATGTGGACTGCCCCTGATTTTGTCAACGCATCAACGAATATTTACAATGGCGGGGAGCGCGCGGTTCTCTGCTTGCCGGGAGAGGTGGAAAGGTCTTTAATGAAGCGTTGCCTAAAGAATGGAATGTATCTTCATGATGATCCACCCGGTTGAAACAGCATGCTAAGCAACACTCGATCAGGACGAACGTCTGCGCGTGCGGCCCGGTTTGCCCGGCTCCTTAAAGAAATTCGGCTTGTCGCGACGGACGTTGATGGGGTCCTGACTGACGGCGGCCTCTATTACTCGGATTCGGGCGAGCAGACCAAAAAGTTCAACGTCTGGGACGGCCTGGGGTTGGTCCTGTTAAAGAGAGCCGGACTCGTCACGGCCATCGTCACCATGGACCGCACGCCGTTGGTCAACGTCCGGGCGGCCAAACTCGGCATTTCCGAAATTCACCAGGGCGTACGGGACAAGCTGGCGGTTTTGCAGGAACTTGCGTCGAAGTATGGCCTCCGTCTCGAGGAAATCGCGTACGTGGGAGATGACGTGCCGGACGTGCCCGCGCTCCGGGCGGTTGGGTTTTCCGCCGCTCCCGCGAACGCACGCGAGCCCGTTCGGAAAGCGGTCCGGTACGTGTGCAAGGCCAAGGGCGGCGAAGGCGCGGTTCGGGAAGTGGCGGACCTCATATTGGCGGCACAGGGCGTCACGTTCGACGAAGGTCTGCTCTCGTGAATCGCCGTTTGTACGCGATTATTCTTGCCGGCGGCAGCGGGGCCAGGTTTTGGCCGGCCAGCCGCGAACGGTTCCCCAAGCCACTGCTTCACGTCGCCGGAGAAGAAACGCTCATCCGGCAAACGGTTCGACGTGCCCTGAAAGTCGTCCCGGCGCAAAACGTCTACGTCGTGACCAACACGTTCCAGGCCGAGACCATCAAGCTGCAATTGTCAAATTGGCAAAGCGAATTGGCCGGGAACGTTGTGCTCGAACCGGAAGGCCGGAACACCGCTCCGGCCATTGGGTTGGCGGCGCTCCGGGTCTTGCGTCGTGATGCCGGCGCCACGATGCTCGTTCTGCCTTCCGACCACGTCATCACCGGCGACGGGAAATTCAAACAAGCGGTGTCCTTCGGGTCTCGGCTGGCCCGGCAGGGCGCCCTGGTGACGTTTGGGATTCGCCCCACCGGACCGGAAACGGGGTATGGGTACATTCAGCCCGACAGGCGAAGTCCGTTGCAAACCTCCGGAACGCTTGCGGGCTATAAGGTCAGGCGGTTTGTGGAAAAGCCTGACCTGAAAAAAGCCCGACGTTTACTGAAATCCGGCGGGTATCTGTGGAACAGCGGAATGTTCGTATGGCGTGCCGACAGCCTTGTTGAGGAGTTGGCCCTGCATCAGCCGGCCCTGTTGAAAAGTCTCCGGACCATAGACAAGATGGTTGAGTCCGGCGAGCCGGCGGACAGGTTTCACAAGCGGTATAAACGATTGAAAGCCGTCTCGATCGACGATGGATTGATGGTGCGGTCGACCCGGGCAGCGGTGATTCCCGTCGAGTTCTCCTGGTTGGACGTTGGCAGTTGGGGGAACTTGGAGACACTGCTGCCGCAAGATCAACGGGGCAACGTGAAAATAGGGAATATCGTGGATATCGACAGCCGGAATTCCTTCTTTTTCGCGACCAAACGGCTCGTCGGGTCCGTTGGACTCTCGGACATGGTGGTGGTGGATACGCCGGATGCCACACTGGTGTGCCCGAAGTCACGCGCTCAGGACGTGAAGGTCTTAGTCAGGATTTTAAGGAGGCGGGGAGCGCCGGAGTATTTGGAGCATACGAAGGTTGACCGTCCCTGGGGATCGTACACGGTTCTCGAAGAAGGGAAAGGATACAAAGTCAAACGGATCAGCGTGTTGCCGGGCAGGCGGCTGTCACTGCAGATGCATGACCGGCGGAGTGAGCATTGGGTGGTGATCGTCGGTACGGCGCGCGTGACCCGTGAAGAGACGGTGTATGAATTGGGACCCGGAGAGAGTACGGAGATTCCCCGGCAAACCAGGCATCGTTTGGGCAATCCCGGCCCGCTTCCTCTCGAAATCATTGAGGTGCAATACGGCGACTACGTGGGTGAAGACGATATCGTCCGGTATCAGGACGATGATCGCCTTGTCACATCGTGAGTATCTTTCGGGAATATGACGTGCGCGGAGTCGTTGGGAAGGACCTGACTCCGGACGTGGCGGAATCCATTGGTCGCGCCTATGGGACCATGGCCAGGCGACGCGGCTGCCGAGCCGTGACCCTGGGACGGGACGGGCGACTGACTTCGCCGGATCTCCGGGACCGGGTGCTCGCCGGTATCACGGCCGCGGGGGTGGACGTCGTGGATATCGGGATCTGTCCGACGCCGTTACTCTACTTTGCCCTCTATGAGTTGCCCGTTGACGGAGGCGTCATGGTCACCGGCAGCCATAATGCCGCCGAATACAACGGCTTCAAAATGTGTCTGGGGAAAATGGCTTTGCACGGCGACGACGTGCAGGAACTCAGGCGCTTGATCGAGGCCGGGGCGTACGTGTCCGGTTCGGGGTCCGTATCCGCGGCTACGGTGATTCCTGCCTACCTGCGGTATCTCAAGGAACAGTTTGCCGGCGTCGACGGAACGGGCCTGCACGTGGTGCTCGACTGTGGAAACGGCGCCGCGAGCCTGGTGGCGAAAGCCGCGTTGGAGCAACTGGGGTGCCGCGTGACGGGGTTGTACGACGACCTCGACGGCCGTTTCCCCAACCATCATCCCGATCCCACGGTCGTCGAGAATCTCCGGGACCTTATGCAGGCCGTCAGGCATCATCGAGCGGACGCCGGCATTGCCTACGACGGTGACGCGGACCGTATCGGGACCATCGACGAACAGGGAACGATTATTTGGGGAGACCGCCTGCTGTTAATTTTTGCACGGGACCTCTTGAAGGACAGACCCGGGAGTACGATTATTTCCGAAGTCAAAGCCTCCCCATGCCTGTACGAAGATATTCGGAAACGAGGCGGACACGGCGTCATGTGGAAAACGGGCCATTCCGTCATGAAAGCCAAGATGAAAGAAGAGAACGCGGCCCTGGCCGGGGAAATGTCAGGGCACATGTTTTTTGCCGACCGCTATTTCGGGTACGACGACGCCATCTACGCCTCATGCCGGTTGATTGAAATCCTGTCGAAAACGCAGGCGCCGCTCTCGTCCCTGCTGGCGGACCTGCCGCCCACGCAGGCGACCCCGGAAATTCGCGTGGACTGTCCCGACGACGTGAAATTCCAGGTCGTCGAAGCGCTACGCGCCCGGCTTGTCGAGGCCGCCGGCCGGCCGCCTTCGCCCGATGCCCGGCATTCGAGTCTCGTGATTCGAGACATCGTCACGCTCGACGGAGTCCGTATCAGCTTCGATGACGGCTGGGGCCTCATTCGCGCCTCCAACACGCAACCCGCGTTAGTCCTTCGCTTCGAAGCATCCTCGCCCGAACGCTTGCAGGCCATTCGCACCTACCTGGAAGGGGAACTGGACGCCTGCAAGGCTTTTCCCTAAAAGTGTGTGTAAATATAAAATTATTACACATATTGACACACAGAAATACACATCTATAATGGTGTGAATCCACTTTAGAAAAGGAGATCGTATGGCTCGCATCAACGTGATGATACAGGACAAACTCTTGGTGGTCGTCGATCATGCGGCAACGGAAGAACGCCTGACCCGCAGTGGGTTCCTCCAAAAGGCGGTAAGCCGGTATCTGGAGGAAAAACGGTTGGAACAGGAAGCCCTCGAACGCAAGCAGCGGATGGAAAAAGCCGCCGCGAATATGGATAAACTGGCCGACAAATTCGGCCAGTGGGATGGGGTGGGCACTATCCGCCGGTTTCGTGACGAGCGGACCGGATCTGCGCGATGATTCCTGCGTATCATGCCGGCTACGTGGTGGATGCCTCGGTTGGGGTGAAATGGTTTGTTCGAGAACGGGAAGCTGATCGCGAAGCCGCCCTCGCTCTTCGCCAACGTCATATTGAAGGTGCAACACGCATGATCGTGCCGGAGTTGTTTCTCCTGGAAGTGCCCAATGCCATCAAAGCCGGTCGAAAGGGCACAGAAGAAGAGCTAGCCGAAGTGCTCACGACACTGGCCGACCTGGATATCCAAGTCGAACAACATACGCATCGGGTCTTGCGGAAAACCAATGCAATGGCCTGGGCCTACAAGCTTACCTGGTACGATGCCGTCTACGTCGCCTTGGCCGAAACATTGGGCTTCCCCTGCGTGACTGCAGACGAAGCCCTGATCCGAAAAATGAAAGGCCACAGCATCGTGCTCAGGCTCAAGGATCTGGCGTTTGAATAATCATGCGCCGGCCATATTCTCAAAAAGTTTACAAAATATACAAAACTTTACAAATTGTACAAATTGTACATAATGTACAAAAATTATTTTTTGTACAAAACTTTACAAAACGTACAAAACCTTACCTCCTCCATCATCGCCGCAAGTTCTCAACCGTCAATCCAGGGTTTTGCCGTTTGTCTTGTCTATATTCAGTCATTCGTCGTCTCCTTTTGTCCTTTCCTTCTGTCATCCCCGGCCCGATCGGGGATCCAGCGTCTTTTCCCTGTACCATCCCTGCTTGGGAAACAGGGACATGCATGACGTCGTTCCTTCTCTGGAGGTTGGGGTGAAAGGGGAGAGCGGATGAGTAAGCAAGGAGCCGGGTTGAATGTGCTATGATTCTCGAACAAACCAACTTTGTCGATTTGGTAAACCCAAATTGCAAAGGTTTGAGGGGATTCGGATAGTGACAAACATCATTGGGTTCAACGGAGATAACGAGAAGAAAGGGGAACGCTTCTATGTTTGATCGCATTACTTTCGACTCCGAAATCTTAGGTGGACGAGCCTGTATCCGAAGAATGCGCATTCCCGTTTCCGTGATTGTCGGGCAGATTGCGCATGGGGCTTCCTTTGAAGAAATCCTTGAAGGATACCCTGACCTGGAACGTGAGGATATCCAGCAGGCGATTGAATATGCCGCCTGGCTCACTCATGAACAAGTGCATACCTCATAAGTAAGAAACCATGCGTTTTCTCGCCGATATGGGAGTGAGCCTCAGAATTGTACGTTGGCTTTTGGAGCAAGGATATGATGCGACTCATCTGCGCAATGAAGAGCTGCATCGGATGCCCAACGGGAAAATTTTTGAAAAAGCCATTGCTGAAAATCGAGTCGTGCTGACCTTTGACCTTGATTTTGGAGAAATTGCGGCCCTTAGTCGTGGACAAAAGGGAAGCGTCATCGTATTCAGGCTGCACAACACACGAACGGCACATGTGATCGACCGGTTAGCGGCGGCACTCGACCATTGCAAGAGTGCTCTTGAAACCGGAGCGATTGTCGTCGTTGAAGAGCAACGACATCGTATACGCTATCTCCCTATAGGGGAAATCCATTAGAGAGGTAATCATGTCCCCTTTTCTATGGTTGCCAAAAAGCAAAGTCACGCTTGGGGCGCAGTCAGATTGAAGATAGAAGAGAGAAATATGGCAAGGCCGATTGCCCATTCGAAAAGTGCTCATGGCCAACAGACAGCATGACTTGATTGAGCATTTGACAAACGTCGCAAACATGGCCGCAGAGTTTGCGGCAAAGTTTGGAGCTAAAGAATTAGCCTATTGGTCTGGAATTTGGCATGACGCGGGTAAAGTTCATCCGCACTTTCAAGCCTATCTTCACGAATGTGAGCTAAGGCCAAATAAACAGCGACGAGGGCCTGACCATAAGCTAGCAGGCTCAATCATTGCCGCTAATCAAGGGATTGATATTCTCGCATTCTTGATTGCCGGCCACCACGGAGGGCTCCCAAGCCGTACCGAACTAAAAGAGTTCCTACGAGACAAAACAAAGAGACAAGCCGCCGAAGAAGCAATCAACCTCTTTGACAAAAAACTTGCGACATTAAAACCTCGCGTTTCTTTAAAGGTCCCTTCCTATATTACTTCAGAGCTTGATTGCGAATTCTTCATCAGGATGCTTTTTTCTGCCTTGGTTGATGCAGATTTCCTTGATACCGAGGGTCACTTCAACAGTGGACAAGCCAAAAATCGACAAGGGACTCCGAGTCTGTCAGACCTTTGGCAAGATTTTGAGAATGACCAATTAAGTTTCCAAAACGCTTCCATAACCCACGTCAATTCCATCCGGCAAGCCGTCTATGAAGCATGCCTCAGAGCAGCAAACAAATCACAAGGGATATTCCGGCTCACTGTGCCGACGGGTGGCGGTAAAACACGATCTGGCATGGCCTTTGCCCTTAAACATGCATTGTGTCACGGCTTAGACCGAGTAATTGTAGCAATCCCTTACACAAGTATCATTGAGCAAACGGCTGATGTCTATCGCAAGATATTTAGAGCAGGGGTGCTTGAGCATCATAGTGCCGTCGTTTCTCAGGATGATGGAGGAGGAGACCCTGTTTCTCTCAATGACGTATGGTCGCGCCTTGCCGCGGAAAATTGGGATGCACCGATCGTCGTGACAACTACGGTCCAACTGTTTGAGAGTTTATTTCACTGTAGAACAACAGCGTGTCGCAAACTCCACAACATTGCCCGTAGCGTCATCATCTTGGATGAGGTGCAGACACTTCCAACTCACATTTTGACGCCGACCCTCGACGCCCTGAATCAGCTTGTGGCTCACTACAACGTTACCGTTGTTCTTTGCACTGCCACCCAACCCGCGCTCGACAACAATCCTTATCTGAGAGGTTTAAAAAACGTTTGTGAAATCGTCCCTGACCCAGCTCGTCTTTTTTCAGAATCACGGCGCGTGTCTTATGAATGGTCTCACACCGGGGGAAAGTGGACCTGGGAGCGAGTAGCCATGGAAATGCGAAAGGCCGAGCAAGTGCTTGCTATTGTGAACACGAAAAGTGAAGCCGTCTTTTTATTAGATGTCCTCCAAGATGAGGAAACATTTCATCTCTCAACTCTGCTATGTGGTGCACATCGGCGCACAGTGCTTCATGAAGTCAGTCAGCGTCTCGATCACAGACGCCCATGTCGTCTTGTTTCCACGCAGGTTGTTGAGGCTGGTGTTGACCTCGATTTTCCTTTTGTTTTGCGTGCCCTTGGGCCATTGGATTGTATTGTTCAGGCCGCTGGCCGTTGTAATAGAGAAGGTAGAGTAGCCAGCGGTCGAGTTGTCGTCTTTGACCCTGAAGATGGAAAGCTGCCGTCTGGTGCGTATCGCTCTGCAACAGACATATGTCGGAATTTATTAAGTCAATCGGATTTTGATTTCAACGATCCCGACTCCTACCGGAGATTTTTTCAATCTCTTTATCAGAATGTAGAACCCGATGAAAAAAACATTCAATCTTCTCGTAGAAACTTCGACTACAGAACCGTGTCTGAGAAATTCCGGATGATCCAAGATGATTCCGTTCCTGTTATTGTCCGATATCGAGGTCAAGATGGTTCTGACGATACCCCAGACCGCCTGATTTCCTGTATTAAGAATCAGGAAGAGCGTCTTCCCCGCTGGCTTCTTCAGAGGCTCCAGCCCTATCTCGTCAATATAAGAAGTCATCTTATAGATGGTTATCATCGGGAGGGTCTTATTGACGAACTCAAGCCAGGACTGTGGGAATGGCTTGGAAAGTATGACAGCAGGAGAGGGCTTATTATCGCAAATCGTGATCCCGAAGACTTGGTTCTGTGATGCCTGGTTTATTTTTCCCCGTAGGGGTTTGACTCTTTAAGATTATTTATTATCTATTGTAAAAGGTTTGTGGATGAATATTTCAAAAGGAGAGCACATGTTACAAACACTGAAGTATCCACCACTAGAGGTAAAAGTATGGGGAGGACTTGCATGCTTTACACGGCCAGAGATGAAAGTTGAGCGTGTTTCCTACAATGTAATGACGCCTTCAGCAGCGCGAGGTGTGCTTGAAGCCATTTTTTGGAAACCTGAGTTTAGTTGGCAAGTCAGAGAGATATGGGTGCTTAATCCCATTCGCCATTTCTCTATTTTGCGTAACGAGGTCAATAGTAAGGCTGTTATCTCAACAGCTAGAAAATGGGCAAAGGGCGGCGGAGGCTTCTTTGCCGAAGACGACCGTGCTCAACGAAACACACTTGCCTTACGTGAGGTTTCATATTTGATCAAAGCGGACGTTGTGCTCAAACCACACGCAAGTGATAGCGTTGCTAAGTATCGTGACCAATTTCGCCGTCGCGTAGAGCGTGGTCAATGTTATTACATCCCCTATCTAGGTTGCCGTGAGTTTTCTGCCTATTTTGCCCAGCCTGATGGAAATGAACAGGCGCTAGATCTTACCGACGATCTTGGGCAAATCTTGTTTGATGTCGATTATATTTCAGATGAATCAGGGCGTGGAATGCCTAGGTTTTCCATGCACGCCTTGATGCAGGTGTACTACAAATTCCTGGAGAACTATACCAAAAGGGAGAATAACAATGTTGTTGGAAAAGTTGCGGCACTATGCAGATCGACTTGATCTCTCTCCACCAATGTATCAGAAAACATCTATCCGTTGGCTTATAGACCTTGACCGTTCTGGGCACGTGGTGGGGAATGGTTTGACCATGACGACTGGTGGAAAGAAAGGGAAAAATGATAGAGGCAAAGAATATGAGGCTCCGCATATTGGTCGTACTGCTATCCGAGCAAAACTACTTGCCGATACAGGAGAATACGTCTTAGGAGTTGCCCGCGACCCTAAAAAGCAGGAGTGGGTTGACAAATGTCATAGAGCCTTCGTTGATCAGGTTCGAGCGTGCGCAACCGAGACAGAAGAACCATCTGTAATTGCTGTCCTTCATTTCCTAAAGAATACTGACTATAGTTCACTTACTCTTCCTGGTGATTTCGATCCTAGTCAAGTGCTGACCTTTCGAGTTGATGGACAACTCCCTATAGAACTCCCATCGGTACAGATGTATTGGGCTTCTGCTATTGGTAAAGACGCCCAAGAGAAGCAAAAAAGCAATGATCAGAAGATGCAATGTCTAATTTGCGGTGAATTCCGTCCTCCGGTTAAACGGCTCCCATTCAAAATCAAGCGGATTCCTGGTGGTCAGCCTGCTGGTACGGCACTTATTTCTGCGAATAAACCAGCCTTTGAATCGTATGGCTTAGAAGCCTCACTCATAGCACCCACCTGTTGTGATTGTGGCGAGCGATTCAGTAAAGCCACCAATGCTCTTATTCAAGGAGAAGATACGCATATTACTATTGGTCCACTTGTGTATATTTTCTGGACAAAGGAAGAAGTTTCTTTTTCTGTTGCGTCGATCTTGTCTCGGCCTGAACCAGATGAGGTCAGGGGTTTGATTGCATCAGTATTTGGAGGATGTCGAGAAGCACTTGAGGTCGATGATTCTCAATTTTATGCAACTGCTTTTTCTGCCAGTGGAGGACGGGTGGTTGTCCGCGATTGGCTGGAGACTACTGTTCGACGCGCCAAGCAGCACCTTGCTCGATACTTTGCCTTACAACAGATCGTAGATTGGGAAGGAAGCACTGACAATCCTTTCGGGTGGTATGCGCTCAGTGCGTCTACGGTCCGCGATGTTAATAAAGAACTTCCTGCGAATACTCCAAAAGTACTACTTCATATGGCGTTGAATGGGGGGGCTTTGCCTCGCTGGCTTCTTTTTCAGTTAGTCAAAAGAAACCGAGCCGAACAAAAAATCACCCGCCCTCGAGCAGCTCTGATCAAAATGGTCTTACTCTCGCAGTCAGAATTCACAAAGGAGGATACTATGGTTCAGCTTGATTTGAGTAACCGTGAGCCTGCCTACCTATGCGGACGATTACTCGCCGTCTTGGAATCTATACAACGAGCGGCCGCACTTTCGAAGAAACTCAACACGACGATAACAGATCGCACCGTAAGCTTCCCCGTTTAAGAGACATGTGATAAGTGGAGCTTTCTGGCAGAATGGAGTCAGGAGTTCCCGATGAAAAAATCGCGATTTACGGAGACACAGATTGTTTCGATTCTAAAGGAGGCAGATGCGGGACGTGGCGTGAAGGAACTGTGCCGGACACATGGGATCAGCGAGGCCACGTTCTACAACTGGAAGTCGAAGTACGGAGGGATGAGCGCCTCCGAGTTGCACCGCCTGCGAGAGACGGAAGCGGAACTGGGGAAGCTGAAGCGGATGTACGCGGATCTGGCGTTGGAGAACCGGGCGCTGAAGGATCTGCTCGAAAAAAAACTTTAGGGGTGCAGGAGAAACGCGATGCGATCGGGTACCTGGCCGCGACGCACGGGTTGTCGATTCAGCGAAGTTGTCGGTGTGTGGGGTTGTCTCGAGCGGCTTGGTATCGGATTCCTGAAGCCCAGGCGGACAAGGACCGCGTCGTGATTGAGGTGCTGCAAGCGGTGGTGGCCCGCTATCCCCGGTGGGGCTTTTGGAAGTATTTCAAGCTCCTGCGGCGGCGGCAGTATGCCTGGAATCACAAGCGCGTCTATCGCATCTACTGCGAGTTGCGGCTCAACCAGAAGCGGCGGGGGAAACGCCGTATTCCCCCACGGCTGCGCCACCCCTTGGTGGTGCCCGCGCAGCCCAACCAGATCTGGTCGGCCGATTTCATGAGTGATGCCTTATACGGGGGCCCGCGCTTCCGGACCTTCAACGTGATCGATGACTTCAACCGGGAGTCGTTGGCCGTGGAGATCGACACCTCGCTCACCGGCCGTCGGCTGATCCGCCTCTTTGAGCGGCTCCGGCTTGAGCGCGGCTTGCCCCAACGCCTGCGCGTTGATAATGGGCCGGAGTTTCTCAGCGCCGACTTCGTGGCTTGGGCTGAATCAGCCGGGATGGCCCTTCAGTATATCCAGAAAGGCGAACCGAACCAAAACGCCTACATCGAACGCTTTAACCGCACCTACCGTGAAGAGGTGCTCAACGTGTACCTGTTTCAAACATTAACCGAGGTTCGAGAAATGACCCACTGGTGGCGCCTCGACTACAACGAGCGCCGCCCTCATGATGCTCTCGGAGGGCGTACCCCTGCCGAGTGCATGAACCAAAACGCCGAATCCTCTACTTTTGAACTGTCTCCTTGACGGGGAAGCTTACG
>JAJDVY010000048.1 GCA_022825885.1 Nitrospirales bacterium
TGTGTCCGCTTACTTGGGTTGCCGCCAGCTCTATGGCCGTGTGTGGCAGGATCCGAGCATCGTTAAGCGTAGGTGGGGGGGGGGGGGGGGGGGTACTTCCGCCGCCCCAACCGCCCAAGGCCAGAGACCCGATTGCAATCATGGTATGGAGTAAACGTTGTTTGTTCATGATGTGCCTCATCTCCTTTCCGAAAAGATAATATGGAAGAAGCAAGTAAAACTAGACTAGCATACCTTGTCGTTGCAAGGCACGTCGGATAAGTTGCAACATCAGGGGCAGGCTCCTAGAATGCGGGCCATGCCCACCTTCCAACCAGGCCAACGCGTCCATCTTGTCGATAAAAAAGGGCGGCAGTATGCCCTCACGCTCAAGGCCGGCGACCGGTTTCAATACAGCGGGCAAACCATTCCGCATGACGACCTCATCGGACGGTCCGACGGGACCATGGTTTGTCTTTCCGGCGGAAAGACCATGATGGCTTTGAGTCCCACCTTGGCGGAGTATACGCTGAAGATGCCCCGTGGGGCGCAAGTCCTCTACCCCAAGGATATCGCCATGATCCTCATGTGGGCCGACGTGTACCCCGGCGCCTCCGTGTTCGAAGCGGGGGTCGGTTCCGCGGCGTTGACGCTGGGTTTGCTGCGCGCGGTCGGCGACTGCGGGCGGGTCGTGAGCTATGAAAAACGGGAAGACTTCGCGCGGACCGCGATGAAAAATATCGAGCGCTTCCTGGGTCCCGTGGCTAATTTCCATTTGGTGCAACGCGATGCCCATGAAGGTATCGGCTGGGAGATGGACGGCGTGCCCCACGGCTTCGACCGGGTGATCCTGGATTTGCCGGAACCCTGGAACGTGGTGCCGCACGTGCCCGTTGCGCTCAGGTCCGGCGGCATTTACCTGAGCTTTGTCCCGACGGTGCCTCAAGTGGTCCGGACGGTGGAGGCCCTTCAACGGACCAGGGCCTTCGGACTGATCGAAACCTTCGAAACTCTCGTGCGTCATTGGAACATCGATGGGCGTAGCATACGGCCGGACCTGCGGATGATCGCCCATTCGGGATTCATCACCGTGGCCCGGCGCATGGAAAAGGGCGACGCTCCTGCGGAGCCGATCCCTATCGTCGTATCCGGCGATGAAAGCGAAGCCGAAGATCCGGTATGTGACGGAGGCTGATGCCGGTCGATTGTATGCGAACCTGCCGAAGCAGGTTGTAGGGGCGGTGCCCGCCCTGTGAGGCCATGCAAACACTGCTCATTGCGGATGATGATCCCGACCTTCGGTTGCTGCTGCAAACCACGTTGGAAAATCCGGCCTATCGCATCCTGGAAGCTTCGGACGGAGAATCGGCCTTGCATCTGGTCCGTCAGGAACAGCCCGACGTGGTGATCCTGGACCGGATGATGCCCAAGCTCGATGGCCTTGACGTGGCCCAGGCCGTGCTGGCCGATCCGGCCATCCGGGACATCCCCCTGATTCTCCTGACGGCTATGGAACAGTCCGCGGCCGTTGGCGGCGAACCGGTGCCCGCAGTCTTTGCTTATCTGGTCAAACCGTTCAGTCCCCTGCAATTGCTTGAAACCGTCCGGCAGGCGCTCGACGGGGCGCCATCGTCAACGTAAGCCAATGAATCCGCTGGTTGTTGATACGAAAATAAACACATTTGTCATTCCGGGAAACACAATTTGTCATTCCGGGAATAAATGCCCATTCCGAGAAACACATTTGTCATTCCGAGCGAAGCGAGGAATCCCTCACCAACCGAGCGTCATAACGACGAGATCCTTCGCAGGCCCTTCACTTCGTTCAGGGCAAGCTCAGGATGACCACTTGGACGCGCACGATTTAGCCTTTGGGTGCCGATGAAACTCTCTCAGGATTTTGTCCCGGATGATGATCTCAATGCACAACTGCGTTCGGCCAAATCGCAACTGGCCCTGTATGCCAAGGACCTGAAGGCCCTGTTGTCGCGTGAACGCAAAAAGACAGACAAACTGGAAACAACAAACAAGCAGTTGCAGGCCTATGCCCAGGATCTGAAAGCGGCCTATGCGGCCCAACAACAGAAAACCCGGGAACTCGAAAAAGCCTATGCGGATACCGTGGTCCGCCTGACCTTGGCGTCCCGGTACAAGGATGAAGAAACCGGCGCACATATTCAGCGTTTGAGTCACTACAGCAAAATCCTGGCGCTGGTCATCGGTCTTGATGAACAGGACGCCCAATTGATTTTCGACGCGGCGCCCATGCATGACGTGGGGAAGGTCGGCATTCCCGACAAGATCATGCAGAAGCCGGGACCGCTGGATGAAGAGGAATGGGCAATCGTCAAACGGCACCCGGTCCTGGGGGCCAACCTGCTGGCCGGTTCACCCTCGTTGCTTTTGCAGACTGCGCGGGACATCGCTCTCACGCATCATGAACGGTGGGACGGGAGCGGCTACCCGCAGGGGTTGAAAGGCGAAACCATTCCCTTGGGCGGGCGGATGGTCATGTTGGGGGATACCTATGACGCGCTTCGAAGTGAGCGACCGTATAAACCGGCCTTTTCCCATGAGAAGGCGTGTGACATCATCCTGAGCGGCAACGCGCGCACCCAACCCGGGCATTTCGATCCGACGCTCCTCGAAGCCTTTCGGGACAAGCACCTGGAATTCGACCGGGTTTTTGCGGAAATCAGGGAGGAAGAAGAGACGCCGTAGCTCGGCATCGAATTCTCGACACCGTCGGGAGAAAGCCTGCCCCGATACCTGTCCTCGACATTTTTAATCGAGGATCTATTTGGGGACTCATCTGGGGGCAAGATGGTAGGGCATATCATTGCCATGATGATGGCGTGCAAGCGGTAAGAGGTGTCAGGTGTTCCTGTGTCGCCATGCTCTTGGGTCGTAGGTTACGTCATAACCCCAAAGCCCGCGTCTCGCGTTGCGGGCCTCGTGTTCGATGTGTTTATATCGGTCTTCGTATGCAGAGATTGCGAGTCCGTTTCGGACAAGCCATTCTCCAACGTCTTTGTCGTTGCACGTTACGCTGCCCAACACACGACCATATTTGTCGTATCCCTCGATTTTGACTCGTACATGTTTACCGCCGAGGGCTTCGATCAATTTACTCTTAACGTGCTTTCCGTGACAGAACCAGTCGCCGCCTTGGTGTCTCGCCGGCTGATCCCACTCCGGTGCGTCGAGACCGGCAAGGCGGATGTCATATCCGGATACCCTGATTCCGTCGGCATCGGTCACGTATGCCTTGCCGGTGATCGTGCGTTTCCTGAACAGAAATCTGAAGAGAAGGAAAAATACCGTAATGAGAAGTAGGGCAAGAACTTCCATTGCTGGAGCAGTTCAACCGTTCAACGCCCGGGGAAATCAACCGGATATCCGGCTTCGGTCCAGGCGTTCATGCTGCCTGCGACGTTATAGACGTATTGGTACCCGAGTCCGGCCAGAGTTTCCGCGGCGATGTTGCTCCGGTGACCGGATTGACAATACACGACAATATGCTCGTCCAGCCTCGCGCCGACTTCCGTGTGGCGGCGGCCAATCTCCCGAAAATCGATATTGTAATCGGTACCGGGAATAAAGCCCGTCATGTGTTCATCTCCGGTACGGACGTCAATCAGAATAAACCCCTTCTGCTGGAGATTCGGGGCTTTCTGGAGTCCCCGGTTCAACTCCTGGACGGTCAGCACGTACGTGTGTTGGGCCGAGACGGAACCGCCCAGCATCACCAACGCGAGTGAGAGACCCATGAGGCCACTGAGAATTGTCCGGATTTTCATGCACAACCTCCCTCTGCTCGAATATGTGTGGAGGAGAATCAGAACTCAATGCCTGTCTATGAAATATCCTATGCCCACTTTCGGAATCCGGTCAAGAGCCGGCGCGGCCCTTATCGTGGCACTGGGGGGCGTGGTGGGGGGGTGTGGCGGCGGCGTTCAGATCATTCGGGAGAGCCCTGATTCCGGAGTCGTCCGGTACCTGTACAAAGGAACCGACGGACACCTGTATACCTCCAAGCGCCAAGAGGCGCTTGACAAGATCGACGAGTTTTGTGGCGGCCCGCACCGGGTGCTCAAGGAAGGAAAAACGAAAAGCCGTCAACGGGTGGTTGAGGGCATGGGAGGCGCGGAAGTCGTGACCGAAGACTGGTGGGGTATCCGGTTTCAGTGCCTGCCCCGCCTGTCCTGAGTCTGCCGAAGGAAGCCCAGTCGAAGGGTACGAAGTACACGATAGAGGTCATTGCCTCACGATTCTAACAAGGATGGAGGCTGCATGATGACAGAAGAGCGTTCCTTGCCGGATGACGTGGAACCTCATGGCAAAACACGTCTGTTTACGAATGATACCGTTCCCGATGCACTGCTCAATCATCATGATTTACAAGCCGGCAAGTGGGGGCTTCTCACGGTTGAAGCAGGCACGGTGAGCTTTTTCCGGCAAGGCGACACTGAACCGCTTGCGGTGATTGCACCGGGAAAGCCTTTCGTTATTTTGCCGGAAGAAATTCACTATGTGCGTGTGTCCGAGGATGCCAGATTTTTCGTGGAGTTCTATATGCGGGCCAGGAACTGACCTGCAAGAACAAGAATCAGGCGTATCGACGCATCACGGCAGGTCGCGTCATTCTGCCGGAATGGAAAAGATGATGACGTACGCCAGGACGAGGGCGAGGCCTGCGAACAGGATTTCATTGACCAGCGTCATTTTCGCCATTGGCGGACAATCCTTGTAATTGTAGATGAGGGCAAGCAGCGTCTGGAGGAAATAATAGGTCGCAAACGCTCGGGAAGCCAGCGTGATAATTTCTATAAGGTCAACGGCCCACACCAGCAGAATTGAGCAGACGGCGACCGAGACATATCCCAGCCCGGTCGACAGACGGTGATGGCTGTTTTCCCGTAGCAGGCCTCCACCGCCACCCAGATCCGCCACTGCCGCGCTGAACTGACTCATGAGAGCGGCTACCATCAACATCAATGGCAGAATGACGGCCACCGGCTTCATGGCATTGATGATCTCCGCCATCTTAAAGTCCAGGAGATCTATTTGTTGGACGACCGGCAGCAACAGCATCACCGAGACGATATAGAGGATGCCGGAGATGATTTGAGCATTCCGCATGCTCGCCACGCGAATTTCTCTGCTGTATTTGTCCCCGAGAAAGCGGGACGTCTCGAATCCCTGGACGATCAGGAGCACCCCGGCGAGCATCCGGGATTGTGTCGAGACGTCTCTTTTCGGGTAGTCCAAGTGTAGCTCCCTCTCCAGCAGGAAATCCATGCTGAACAGAAACAGTCCGATGATCAGGGAAAAGATCACGGCAAGTTGGATGTTTACGGAGAACGATTCCAGCCGTTCGAGGCCGCTCAGCCCCTTGAAATAGCCGATTCCGGTGATGAAGAGAATGATGGTCGTCGTGACCAGGCGTTCAAGATTCGGATCGGAGATATTCAGGTAGTTCAGGAGAAAATTTGAAAGCAGTGAGAGGTAGAAGGCGACGGCAACCACATAGGCCAGGACGAGGGCGATGCATGAGAGATATTCAATTTCCTGTGAGTGCCTGGACAGTTGTCCGCCGGCGATACGGGGTTCAACGTGTAAAATATTGAACCTGATGACATGGCCGATGGCATAAGCCAAGGCCACAATACCCAGTATGGCGACCGGTGCCCCGATCCCTACGATACTGGCGAGCAGGGGGGCCATGATCAGGAATCCGCTCCCGATAATAGAGGAGAGAGGCGTCAGGGTTGCCTGCCAGAGTTCACCCTTCAGCATTCGTGAGCGCATCAGAACGAAGCCCAGGACAAGGCACGAAACGAGAAGGAAGGCATTGAAAGCGAGGCTTGAAGCGGTCATTTCCGATTATGACTACCAGGATGAATGGTACGAAGTAAGTTTCACGCTTTCGGCTCCCATCGCCTCACGTCGTCAAATTGCTCAAAGTCCTTGTCAAAGGTTGCCACGTGGTCTCCGGAGGCCGAAGCCAGGGAAGCCAGATAGCAATCCAGAAAGTCGCATTTTGTTGAGGCAAAGCGATCCAAGGCATCGAGCATTTCGTCACGCTTCATGCAGCGGACGCCGGCACTCAGGATAACCTTGCTTAGATATTCTGTAATCGGGTTCCGCTTGATGTTGTAGAAAGAATGCAGTACCCACACCGCCTCGGCCACAGCCACTTCGGTCAGGATCAACACACATTTTCCATCACAAGCTTCGCCAAACAGTTTCCGGGCTGCCGGGGAGAGTGTGTCATGGTCGCCGAGGATGAAGCGGATCAGGACGTTGGTGTCCAGGAGATATTTGGTCATGTATATCTCGGAACCCTTGCTTTGCGTGCCGCCGCTCGCTCCTCGGATTTGGAGGCAGGCGGCCGGTTGCTAGCAAGACAGCCATACAGATCCTTGAGCGTTTCGGGCTGGGGCTTCACCACAACGGCACCGTCAACCATTTCATAGATGAGCTGCTGCCGAGGCTTGAGGTGGAGCGCCTTGCGGACTTCGGCGGGGATGGTGGTTTGCCATTTATCGGTTAACGTTGACTTGATCACAGACCAACCTCCTTCCATTGTTTTTATAAATTCATTGCATTAAATATAACAATGAAAGATAGGTTGCGCAAGCATGGTTCTACCACGGCGTCTTGGCCTCGGATTATCGCAGATGAAAGGAATACATGGATCAAATCCGTACAGCCTGCGTCATGCTGGTTCAGCCGTTGGTTCCTGGTTTAAATTTTGTTCCAAGAGGGCAAGAGATGCGCCACGGGATTTATCGGCGGGTAGCTCTCGTAGAAATTCTCATCGTTGCTCAACTGGGTGTCCAGCGCGGCGATCAGCCTCCACGCGGCGTGCGTCGGGTCCTCCTCGCTGAGGAGACTTTCCGCGTCGATCATCGGTTCCTCCGGTGGACCTTGGAGGAAGCGGAGAAACTTATGCTGGTTCTGCATGAGGTCGAATTCCATGAGATAGGTCCGGAACATCTCGGTGTGTTCGGGGTTGGGGTAACGGGGATTCTCTCCATCCAGGCGCAGCCCCGCTTTCTCCAAGCCCCATTGCATTAGTTGGATGACGTACTGGCTTTCCCTATTGAGCGGGTGTGCCCACCCGTCTGGGTCGCTGATCTTGCGCACCCACTTCAGGGCCGCTTGGTTCAGCGGCTCTTGGTTGAGTTCCTGCACCTGTCGGTACCGCTTCGCCTGTTGATCGAGTATGCGGTCCTGTTGGTCTTCTGGCATCTCAAACTTCTTTCAATATAGTGAGGGCATCTTCCGGAAACATACCGTCCAGATCCGCACTTGATCGACCAGTTGAGCCTGTGACTGGAAATATGGAGCAAGCTACATCAGGAGCTTGTATCGGGATTGCTCACCCGGGCACGAGGATTCACCTCAGGCCTGACCCCCGGTGGTTTTTGTTCGTTCATGGGGACTTGAGGCCCGACTCGTTTTTCCGAGGCCCCTTCCTTTATGTATTCCTTGTCCCTGTTGAATATTTTCCCTATCACCAAATTTCCCTTCCATTCTCATCTAAATTTGGATTACTGCCAAGAAGAACTATATCATGACACACCGGCGCAAGTTGTTCCATGTTGACAGCGTTAATCATTACTGGACATCACCTTCCATTATTGCACCTCCACCGTCAGGTGGCGGTAGTTCGTCTAACAATTTTCGAGCAGCCTGAGCCAACTCTTGCTTGCCTTGTTCCGTTGCTAATTCAAAGGTGCGTTGAAAGTCGGCACGTGCCTTTTTGTACTCTCCAATTTCTTTATTGGCGATTCCCCTGTTGCAGTAGGCTTCGGCATATTGTGGATTGATGTCGATAGCTTCATTGAAATCCGTAATCGCATTCTCGTGCCTATCAAGCATGCCCTTGGCGGTTCCCCGGTTGTAGTAGGCTGCGGCAAATTGTGGATTGAGGTGAATTGCCCGGTCACAGTCGGCAATTGCGTCATGGTGCAAACCAAGGGCAAGTTTGGCGGCTCCTCTGTTGTAGTAGGCTGCGGCAAATTGTGGATTGAGGTGAATTGCCCGGTCGCAGTCGGCAATTGCGTCACGGTACAAGCCAAGGGTAAATTTGGCGTTTCCTCTATTGTTGTAGGCGTCAGCCTCTTGCGGGTCGCTGCGGATTGCCTTGTCATAATGCTTGATTGCTTCTTCGTATTCGCCCTTGTCTTGAAAGGTTAAACCGATATAAAACTCGGTATAGGCGGGCTGGTGTTTTTTCTGATTTTGGATGTAACCGAAAATATCGTTGTAAATGGTATACTTCGTAATGCCATGGTATTTTCTCAGGTAGTCTAAAGTAGGCTGTTTCATCTCTTTGGGAATCGGGATAACGGCATAATCCTCTTCGTCGAGATAACCCTTTGGGGATTGAAAAAAGATGCTTTTCTGCGAGATGACCCGATTGTTCAAATTTTTCTTTGGAGAGGTGATTATCCCTTGGTTGGATTTTTTGTTTAAGAGGATAAGCCTACCATCTTCGTAGGGTAAGATATCGCAGGCAAAGAATAACGCTATGAGATAATCTGTGGTGAAGTCGATGAGATTGGTTTTGCCTCCGTAATGTTGCAGTTCAGTAAGTACGTCGGTTTCGTCGGTAAAATCGGTATAGTTTTTTACGTATTTCAGCATTTCTTTTTGGGCTATTTGAATGTCAAATTCCTCCGCTTCAATTTCATCTGCGTACTCTCGGTAAAGCGTGGATGCAATCTTGTCATATTGTTTTGGTTCGCCCCTATAGATGTACTCGCCTTGCGCGGATTTTTCTCTAA
This sequence comes from Nitrospirales bacterium, assembly GCA_022825885.1. GTDB lineage: Bacteria > Nitrospirota > Nitrospiria > Nitrospirales > UBA8639 > Bin75. The sequence continues at coordinate 8,778 of JAJDVY010000048.1, forward strand.
TCCTTTGGAGCAGGTTTTGTACTTTTGAGTCGTCGGTTTCAGGTTCGCTCATTTCTGTTTCTCGATAATCGCAATCTCTTCAGGGGTTAGTTGATAGAGTTTAGACACCAGCCGGTCGATTTCTGCTTCCTGTCCGGTGGTGTCTGCTTTCGGGTTGGCGGTTTTGGCCTTCAGGATGCGGTCAACCAAGCGGATGAACGGGTGCTGCTCGGCGGCGGGGATGTCGGGGATGGGGATGGTTTCCACTGAAATACTAAACCACCGGGTTACGCCCATTCCAGAAGTAACGGCTGTGTTCCTCATAAACCAAGTTATCAGGTTAGAGTTGAGTATGGCGCATAGATATTTGATTGACTGCCCAGACACCAATAAACAGTGTTGACGCAGAACATTTCATTCTCGTCATAGGAAAAGCGCCCTTCCTCTGTAAGATCCATCCAGAACAGCTTTTCCTTGGTGAATTCCTCGTAGTAGGCGCAGTTGCGGAGGTTATACGGTGTCTTGCCTTTGTCCTGTCGTCTTTTCAGTTGGGGATAGAACCTGTTCAAATGGTTTTTGATAGCGGGGTAGTCGTCAATGTTGACGGCGGGAATACCGCCATACCCATTATGCGTGTCAATCAAGTATAGATTGGCCCATTTTGCCCGGTAGCGCTGAATGTCCCTGCCGCGTAGCACCGGCTTGATGATTTCAGCGGACTTGCGGTTTGTGGCAATCAACGCCTCTTTGGTCTCGTCGTCGATGATGAAGGCGGAAGGTGGATTCACATTTGAAGTGCAACAGATGGTTTCTAAACACCTCGGCGGGGGTCTGATAGTCGAGGCACTTGCGTGGAGTATTATTGTACGCTTGGACGAGGCGTGTAAAGCGCTCGTCCGACAGAGTTGCCAAGTCGGTCTTGCGGGGCAAGGTCCGGCGCAGCCGCCCAATGGCATTTTCGATGCCGCCTTTTTGCCAGGGCGAGTAGGTGTCACAGAAGAACGTCTCGAGGCCGAGCGCATGGAGGTCGTGATGGCGGGCGAATTCGGTGCCGTTATCGAAGGTAACCGTTTGGCGCCACGTGGGGGGCAAGGGAGCCAAGAGGGTGGCGATGGCGTGGGCGATGGGCGCGGCGGCTTTGCCGGGCGGGCGAGCAGCGAGCAGCAAGCGGGACTGGCGTTCTTGGAGGGTCAGGAGGGCTTGGCCGTAGGTCCGGAACAGCATCAGATCGGCCTCCCAATGGCCGGGGGTCTGGCGCGTGGCGACCTCGTCCGGTCGCTCGGTCAGGGGGCGGCGCTGGGTGATGCAGCGGGCGGCGCTACTCCGTTTCCGCCGTCGCCGGCCGCGCTTGGTTTTGGCTTGGGGCAAGTAGTGCCGCCACGAGTAGTCTTTTGTGCGGGCGATTTGGGCATAAATAAAGCGATAGATCGTTTCGTGCGAAACGCCTGGCTGGGCGGGCGCCTGGGCAAGGCGGCCAGCTACCTGTTGCGGGGACCAGCCTTGTTGAAGCCGGGCTAGGACCGTGGCGCGGAGGTCGGGATCGCGGGCCAGCTTGGAGCCCTGCCAGCGCCGGGCCCGGGCCTGCTGGTCGGCATAGCCGGGGTGGTAGCCCTGGGGGCGAGCCGCATTGCGTTTCAGTTCTCGAGCCACGGTCGATGGCGCGCGATCCAAAGTTGCCGCGATTTGGCGGATCGAGTGTCCCGTGGTGTGTAAGTAGGCCATTTGACAGCGGGCTTCAAGGGTGAGATGTGTGTATGAGCGTCCCATGGCAACACCTTAACAAAGTGTTGCACTTCGTTTGTGAATTTAGGGGATTGTAGCCGGTCTTGATGCCGTAGTTGATGGATACGTCCCACTCTTTCAGAGGCGTGCCGGCAGCCTCGATCTTGTCCATAATGGATTGTTCTATGGTGGAAAGCGTGCTCCAGGGTTTTTCTCCTTGCGGTTGAAACGTTCCCCAGTAATGCTCGGCAGGTGGGAAATCTTTTTCGGACATATGGTCCATATCCACCGCCCGTCCGGTTTCACCGTGTTTGCCGTGACGCGCGATCAGGATACTGCTGTCAACGATGGCGCTTTCAAAAATGTCTTTACCCAATTCAATCAGGCGTAGCGTCGTATGGTTGTCTGAGAAGTAGCGGCGGGTGCCTTTGCCGTATTCTGCTTTCAGCCAACTGTTGGACGTGATGTAGGCAAGGAGACCGGAGGGCATCAGCAGTTGGCAGCCTTTTTCATAGAAAAGCTGGTAAACGTCGCCGGTGCGGGCGAAGGTGGTAAAGCCGGCGTCCTTATAGAGCCGCCCCAGTTCACCGCCGTTTTTCTGAAGTGCAACATACGGCGGATTGCCGATTGTCACGTCAAAACCCTGCTTTTCATGGAACACTTCCGAGAAATACACTTCAAAGTCAAAGTCCTTGTGTCCGTTCGTCATTTGGCTGATGAGGTCGTCAATCTGTTTTTTGTGTTTCTGCTTTTTGACGGCGCTGATTTCGTTAAAATACAAGGGTTTTAATACTTCGAGTTTCTTCAATGACTTGTGATTGAAAAGCTTGTTTACGCCCAAAAGAGAATTACCGCAGACGATCTTGTAATCCAGATTCGGCAATGGCTGGATGCTTTCGCGTTCTTCTTCGTCCACGACAAGCGACAGCCACAGGCGGAGCTTGGCGATTTCCACCGCTCCCGAATCAATATCCACGCCATATAGACAGTTTTGAATCGCATGGCGTTTAAAATCGTACGGTGTGCGGTTTTCATTCTCATTGACGTGCGGCGTCAGGGTGCCTCTTGCCCTGATGATTTCATTCATCATTCCCACCACAAACGCGCCTGAACCGACGGCCGGGTCACAGACGCGGACGCTGGCCAGTTTTTCATCGATACGCGATGCGTTGGCGCGGACACTCTCCGGGAGTTTGAATGCATAACGGTCGGTTTCCCGTCCTTCATTGACCACGCGGCGTTCGTGCTCAACAACGGACTCCCCATGGCGTATCAGTGTCTCAATGTCCTTTTTGTCTATAAGAGATTGCCGGCGATGCTCGATGGTCAGATCAAGCTGTTCTTTTTTGGATTCGTTCCCGAATATCGCCATCTGGTGATCGCCAATTGTTTCATAAGCCACTATTCCGGGATTGAATTCCCCGTACAGATATTCAATCAGGCTTTCCTGACACATGTAATGGACGATCTCGCGGGGAGTGTAGTAGGTGCCTTTGGATTTGCGATTTTTGATCTCAAGAAGGTTCTCAAAGACTTTTCCGAGCATCTCCGGATCAACCGCCACTTCTTTTTCAAGTGGCTCGTCCTCCTTGACCGTAAAGTTGTAGCGGTCAAAAACGTCAAGAATGCCGTCACCGACGTCGCCTTCTTTTGTCTTGCGGTCGTTCGAGAACAGCTCATCTGGCAAAAGGATTTCCGTTTCTATCCAGTCGTAATCATTGATCGGATCGAACAATCCCCCGTTCAGGAAAGGAATCCGGCAATCAAAACGGCTGTAATAATCACCTGGGCGTTCCAGACGCAGGGCTTCGTAAAACAGGGGCTCTAGAATATCGTTGAAAAAGTTTTTGTAGTCGCCGTGTTTCTTATCGAACAGTTCTCGCAGGAAGTGCTTTGAACCACTCCCCCACAAACGGCCGCGCTGGACCCCAAACCACCCTTTCTTTTGCAGGAAGTAGAGAAAGACGATCTGCCCCAGGAGCTTTTTGGCGAAATCGACCACGCTGACTTGTTTGTTTCTAAACTCGACTCGTATCTTTTGTTCCTTTCCCACGATTCTATCCAGGTCCTCTTGGAGCCGCACGAACAGGTCGCGGTATTTCTCAAAGAACTCTGTGGTGGCTTTCTCAACGCTGAAGGCGTCTTCCAGGTCCTTGAGTGTCGGTTGTCCTTCGTCGTCCAACAGAAGTGGAAGAAGGCGGCTTTGGGCTGTGTGGCTGGTTTCGTTCTTGCCGACTAAAAAGGAGTAGCGGCGGGCAGAAGTAAATTCTTCTTTTACTTTGCCTTTTTCATTGAACCTGTACTCCATTTTGATGAACGAGAATCGCCAATCCTCGCCGTCCGGTGCGACGAATGCCACCAGCGCCGCGTCTTTCAGCACGCCGCCTCGACTGCCTTTCAGGTACTTGGCAATAAAATTTCTCTGCTTGGTCCTGGCGCGTTCCAGGACGGTTTCTTTTTGCAGATGGACGACGAGAATATCAAAAAGCTTCTCGTCCGAGCCTTTATACTTGCCTATACGCTCGACCAGTTTGATTGAGTCTTGAAAATCAGAAAAGATGTACTGGCCTTTGTAGGTGAACGGCGCTTCCTCAACGTGATTGAGTAGATTTTTGATCAAAGACACAAAACGTTCCTTGTTAAAGGAACTTTGGAGCGTTTCCCGCAACAGTCTTTGAGCAGCGACTCTATCCATTATTCACTGATGAGATATTCGGATAAGATGATTTCTCTCGGTCCGAACGTGCGCGCGCGGATAATACCCTTATTGCTACCCTTATTTAAGCGTTACTACCCTTATTCTTGCAGAAACGCCAGCGAGCCCCCGGCCCTCGGCCCGTGCATGCCATGTCGCCGGATTTCTTCAATTCGGCCAGGAGGGTGCGAATCCATTCTCGGCCGACACCGGGGCAGGCGCGTTCCAGGTCGCTCAGACGAAATTCGTCCGGTTGTGCACGAATGGCGGCGAGCACCCGCTCGGATTTGGCGCCCCGCGGGGCTTTGATCTGTCCAGCGCGTTCTTCCAACTCGACGTACGCGCGGCGGATGGTCGCGAGCAGAAAATTGAACCAAGGCATCGGTTCGTGTTTGCCGTCGTGCCAGCGAGCGGAGCTGAGCCGGAGGTATTCGTAGTAGTCCTCCCGAGATTCCTCGATGAGGCGTTCCAGGCTGATGTAGCGACCAACCTCGTAGCCGTGCTGATAGAGTGCCAGTAGCGTGAACAGCCGGGACACGCGGCCGTTGCCGTCCCGGAATGGATGAATGCAGAGAAAATCCAGGACGAGAGCGGAGATGGCGATAAGCGGCGGGACATTTTCCTGATCGATGGCGTGTTGGTAACGCCAGCAGAGTTCTTCGACGGCCCCAGGCGTCTCCTTGGCCTTCACACAGCGAAACCGGACCACCGGAGCTTGTCCTGGCGGGAATTCCATGATTTCGTTATCGACTCGTTTGAATTGGCCCGCGTCACCGCTTGTGGATTGGCAAAGGGCATGCAGGCGTTGCAAGGTATCCGGCGTGATGGAAAGATCGGCGTGGTGGGAGTGAATCTTGTTCAAGGCGCGGCGATAGTCTTGAACTTCCTGCTCTGAGCGGTCACGGGGTTTCGATTGGCCGAGCACCAACGGGTACAGACGAGCCGGGGCGACCGTCACCCCCTCAATGCGGTTGGAGGATTCAGCGCTCTGAATGATGGCCGTATCGCGGAGTGCTTTGAGGGCTTGGGGTGACTGCCGCGTGAATAAAGCCTGTTTTCCCTTCGCCTCGGCGATATCGTTGAGCAGCCACACCGTGCTCATGGGTATGGCATGGTCGCGCAGGCGGTTGTTGCGGAACGAATTCATTGTTCTGCTTCGCCAATCAGATATTCGGATAAAATGACTTCCCTCGGACCGGCGAGGTGGGCGGCACTTTCCACGATGTGACTTTCCAGAAATTCGTCAGGGACGTTCTTTTGGAGAAGCGCGAGCACCTTGAGCGGGTTTGGCTGTCCTGTTTTGGATTCTTTTGCCAAGGCCTTGAGTACGGTCTTGGCCGTCTGCTTCGGCAATGCGCCTTCTTCAAGCCGATTCATCACCCGTTTGAGATATACTTCCTGCGCTTCGGTATATTGGCGAAAGTCTCTGACCGCCTTGAGAAATTTGAGCACTTGTATGGCACTGTCGCTGCCGCCGCGCGGAGCTTTGAGTTCCACGTCTTCTTCGGTTGTTGCAAAGACGAATGCCTGCTTGTTTTTCTCGAGTTTGTCATAGAAGTCGGGAGGCAGTTTTTCACGCGGCGTTTTCGCTTCGGATTCAAGCTGCCCGGCCGCCCGGATCAAATCGACTTCTTCCGATTGGTCCTTGCCGACAATGTAAAACTTCTGAAGTTTTCCTTTTCTGAAGTAAGTCAGTAACTGGTTTTTTTTGCCTCCGTATTTCCTGGCCGTTCGTGCCTTTTTCGGTAGTCGCTTGATTGTTTCAAACAAATCAGGATTGTTATCTCGGATGCCCCGGATAACTTGCAGGTACTTCAGTTCACTTTCCTCGCCATCGTCTTCACCGGTAATGGTCTTTCTGGAAATCAGGCGGTTGAACAACTCGTGTGACTCGACATCCTCACCTTCGGTCAGCAACCGCGCATCGGCACCCAACAGCGTGATAAACGCGTGGATTTTGGCCTCCGCTGCCTCTTTGAGTTTTATCTGTTCGTTGGACTGTTCGGTCGGGAAGAAGTTGAAACTGTAAATTCTATCAAACTCCGTATCCACGCGGTTAATACGGCCCACCCGCTGCATCAGACGGGTTGGATTCCATGGAATGTCGTAGTTGATAACCACGTTTGAGCGGTGCAGGTTCACGCCTTCGGACAATACCTCCGTCGTGATGAGAATCCTGTATTCGTCTTTGGTGGTACGGGTGCGGGCGTCGAAGTTTTCAATCACCGTTTTTCGGACGTTCACGCCGGATGTGCCGGTGAAGGCAAGAACCTCATGGGGGAAGTGATCCTCCAGTTTCTTTGCCAGATAGTTCGCGGTTTCCCCGGATTCGGTAAACACGATCAACTTGTTTTCTTTCAGGACGGGGCGGGAAGAAAGCATATCGACACAAGCAAGCAGTTTGGGATCACGCGTCACCTTGAGCCACATTGTCTGTATTTCATTCAGGGTTTTCAGGTCGTTCTCCAGGTCTTTCCTTAGTTCGTCATTGAAATCTTCAGCCGGATACTTTCTGGCTCTGTCGCTCTCAAGCAGTTGTCGGATGGCCTCTTCATCAGGATCGTTGTCCAAAAGCTCGAAGATTTTATTTGTGTATTTTTTGCTGATGTACACGTTGCCGTTATCAAGTTCTCTCAGAAATCGTTCGTGAATTGAAATGAAGCGGGCAATCGAGTTCCGGAACGCGTAAAAACTGCTGTCCAGCCGTTTGACCAGCAGGATTTTTATGAAGCGTCCCATGTTCTTTTGGGCCTGTATCTCCGACTGGTCGGGAGTGTCTTCCCCCGTGTAATAGAGCATGGGCGTATACCGTGCGTATTTGAGCCTTTGTGTGAGGAACTCGACGGTCCGGTTGAAGATGTCATTTTCTTTCCCGTTCAACTGGTAGAACAGAGGTTCGGGGTCTTCCACCGCCGGGAAGCTGAGATTTTGGTTGTTCAGGTCGTCGGCAAAGTAGTTTTCGATTTCTTTCCTTGTTCTTCTAACCATCAGGTACTTCAAAATGGACGTGCGAATCCGGTGCGCGTTTTCTCTGGCGGTCCGCATGTATCCTGTGCGCTCTTCTTGCCTGTCGAATTGCCTGATCCTCTTTTCGAGGTTGCCAAAGAACTCTTCGAGATTGGTGACGTTCGGGATCGTGCTTTTCTTTACGTTCTGAAACAGCTTGATCTGGCTCAGGATATCTTTAGGGGAATTATTGAATGGGGTTGCCGTGACCAGCACGACCCTTTTGCCCCTGCAGATCTGCGCGATCTTTTCGTAGGTGACGTTTGATTCGGTTCTGAAACGATGCGCCTCGTCGATGAAGACGTTTTTGTATTTTTCCGCACCGTGCCGGATGCGTTGGTCCAATTTGCCCAGCGATTCAAAATCTGCAGGCACGCGAAAATCCGAAAAGACGTTACGCCACGAGCCGGGGTTCGCCTGATCCAACAGCACGGGTGGGGCCAGAACCAACGTTCGACCGTCGAGCCGGCTTGCCAGCATGGCGGAAACGTAGGTTTTTCCAAGGCCTACTACGTCTGAAATGAATACCCCGCCGTATTCATCCAGAATCTTCTTTGCGTTCAGGACGGCCTGCTCCTGGTATTCGAGTCGCTTGAATTCTTCGGGGAGGTAGCCGGACGTGACTTCATCGGTTTGATAGAGATCGTCCTTGAAATACTCGTAGAGAAATTTCAGGTAGAGTTCGTAGGGGGTGATCGTGTCGTTCAGCCACGTCTTTTCCTTGATGGTCTCAATGTATTTGTTTTTCACGTCAACGGCGTTTTCCCAAAGTTCCTCAAACTTTGTCCTGGCGAATTCGTAGTCTGCACGGCTTTTCAATTCCACGTTGAATTCAAGGTTATCCACCAACCCTGATTGCGTGAAGTTGCTGGAACCGGTAATGACTCTGCCTGCGTCCCTGTCTTTCTTATCGAAGGTCATGATGTACAGCTTGGCATGGATGGTCTCCGTTGGATACGCCTTGATTTCAAGCTTTCCGTTTTGCAGCCACTCCAGAAATGTCACCACTCCCTCTTCAACGTGCCTGCTGTCTTCGGCCCGAGTCATTTCATCGACGAGCAATCCGGAAAAATGTTCCTTGGTTTCTGCGTGGGAAAATTGCAACTCCGTCCGGCGCGCCTGTTTGATGAAGTCCAGGGTGCTCTTGTTTGTGCTGATGCCGATGAGGATTCGGATCTTTCTCGTTTTTTCCAGGGCCTGATAAAGTGCGTGGAACCCGCTTGTGTAGAAGTATCCGACGAGGACGTCGAAGCATTCGGTGTCCTTGATCAGTACCTTGAACCGCTCAAGGAGATTTTGCCCGTTTTCGTTTGTGATGAACGTCAGGTCGGAATGAGGAGCCATCGTTGTTTCGTTCAATGATTGGGGGAAAGGTCGAGTCTGTCTACAGTGAGGCAGGTCGGGTTCGCGCGGTGTGTCCTGACGGTTAGTTGGTGCCGTGAAAACCGTCTGATGCGTTTTTCGTGACAGGGTGGACATTTCCGCACATTTTGTACGTTTTGCACATTTTGTAATGTTTGCAAAGTTTTGTACAATATGTACATTTTGTACAATTCATGACAAATTTTACAATTCTTGTTGTTACGGCGGAGAGGGTGGGAAATTCGAAGTCGCGCGGCAGCCGCGCTCCCGCTAGGGGGCCATGCCCCCTCGCGCCTCCGCTTCGCTCCGGTCACCCCATGAAGGGGATCCATCCCCTTCAGAACCCCTGTTCGAATCCCACCCTCTTCTTCGGCTAGCGGATGAGATCTTGGCTCCATTCTGCATGATACGCCCTTTTTTTATGGTGGCGGAGAGGGTGGGGTATTCGAAGTCGCGCGGAGTCCGCGCTCCCGCTAGGGGGCCAGGCCCCCTCGCGCCTCCGCTTCGCTTCGGTCACCCCGTGAAGGGGGCACACCCCCTTCAAAACCCCCGTTCGAATCCCACCCTCTCTCATACGGCTAGTGGATGCTGTTGTGGCTCCGCTCTGCATCGTACAGCTTTTGACGTTATGGCGGAGAGGGTGGGATTCGAACCCACGGACCGTTGCCGGTCAACGGTTTTCGAGACCGCCCGATTCGGCCACTCTCGCACCTCTCCGTCTGTCGGTAAGCGTTTAGGTCATGGTGAGGGGCGCGTCGTGCCTGAGCCGTTGAAAGAATCGTTGCAGCAGGTCACGACTCTCGTTTTCCAATATGCCATAGGTGACGTCGATCTGGTGGTTCAAACGGGTATCCTCATGGACCGCAAACAGGGACCCGCATGCCCCGGCTTTGGGGTCCCTGGCGCTGAAAACCAGGCGAGGAATCCGTGCTTGCAGCATGGCCCCGGCGCACATGAGACAGGGTTCCAGCGTGACGTACAAGGTTGTGCCAGTTAATCGCCAGGATTGCAACTTGTCGGCGGCTTCCCGGATCACGATGAGTTCCGCGTGAGCCGTTGGATCCTGTCGGTCTTCCCTGGCGTTTCGGCCCCTGGCCACGATGTCGTTTCCATGCACAAGTATCGCTCCCACGGGCACTTCGCCGTCGGCAGCGGCTTGTTCCGCTTCCCGCAGGGCTTCGTGCATGAAGGCTTCGTCGGCCGGGAATTCTTGTCTCGTTGTTGTTTTGATGACCATGATGTTCCTGTGAAAATGGGATGTCGGGTTGCGCGGCAATCATGGTACCATAGCATGGTCTCAGACTCCATGAGGACCTGTGTTGAGGAACATGGCGCTTCGCTCTTCAATCAACGTTCCCCTTTCCGTCGAGCACCTTCAGTCGATCTGGCAAGCGTTGAACGAGTCCTATTTCGGGAACCGGCTGCCGGCCATTGAGATTCAGTGGAGTACCCGCCTGACGGCGTCGGCCGGACTGTTTCGGAGCCGAACGGGTCCGCGTACCTCCTGGGTGGCTTCCGAGGAACGGCATGGCACGGGGCGAGTCATTCGTTTGTCGGTCCCGCTCCTTTCCGGGCAGTCCTTTGAAGAAATACGGGGAACCCTGGCCCATGAGATGATTCATCAATGGCAGTTCGACGTGAAGAAATGGTGCCCGTCGCATGGACGGGAATTTCGACGAATCATGGCCCTGATGAACGCTGATGGTTTGGGGATCACGATTTATCATACCCTGACTGCGGGGGCTTCGGCCTCCGTGAAGTTTACGTGGCGCTGTACGTGGTGCGGGTACGCGTATCATCGCCAACGCAACACCCTCTCGACGCAACGGCATCGTTGCGGGTTGTGCCGGGGACCTCTTATTGCCCAGGAGGAGGCTATCCGGTCTTCACCCCAACCCTTTCCAGGCGTGAGCGGGAGCAAGAGGGAGGATGAGAAGCGCTCTCCCGGCGGGAGAAGGAGCGGCAAACAGGCCGGACCTATTCAACTGGCCTTTCATTTTTGAGCGTCCCGGGCCGCCGTGTGGACGCGGCCTGAGTGTGCTTTCCTTATTCGCGGAGGCGGGCAAGGCGTTGTTGAGACAGCGTTCCGCTTGCTGCAAGAGACCGGCGGGCTTACGACTCGATGCAACGTCAAGCTCGTGGCGTTGCCAAACCAGGCCGGGGTTTGATACCTACGGGTGCGAGCCCGTCCCCGCCCCCGAGTTGGAATGCCATCTCATCGGCGAAAGGCGTCTTTGCCTTTCACAATGTTGGAGAGCAGTGCATCGGCTTGTTTGGCCGCCTTTCGATGGCGCCACCACCGGATCCCGAAACGGCAGGCAAGAAGTCCGGCCAGACAACCCACGACGATTCCCATCTCGTCACTCATGACGATAGTGTAGTGCACCCGCACGCCGTGAGCAAGGCTCATCGCACCACGTGGCGGATGGCGGTTCGTCAGGGAAACCTCTTGCTATGGAATTGTGGATTCTGTTCATTTCGTTGATTGTGATCCTGGTCGGCGCGGAGACGTTTACCAACGCGCTTGAACATTTCGGAGAACGGTTGCGCATTTCCGAGGGGGTCACGGGGTCGGTGTTGGCGGCCGTGGGCACGGCTTTGCCCGAGGCGATGATCCCTGTGGTGGCGGTGTTGGCCGCTTCCGGGGATTTATCGGTTCGACATGACGTCGGGGTGGGAGCGATTTTGGGCGCGCCGCTTATGCTGTCGACCATTACGTTTTTTTTAATGGCAACGTTTGCCGCCCAGCGTCGAGGGTGGGCGCAAGCTCTTCGTCCCGAGCCTACCGGCGTGCACCGGGACCTGGATTGGTTTCTCTTTGCCTTTGCCTTGGCGACCCTCGCGATCTTTGTGCCTCCGGAATGGCAATGGGCCCGTGTGTCGTTGGCGTTGGTTTTGACCATGAGTTACGTCGTCTATTTGCTGTTGACCATTCGCGCATCCGGGAAGTTGGTTGAGCAGGGCCATGGCACCGAGGCGGACCACCCACTGTTTTTGAGCCGGTTGCGGATTCCCGAGAACCTTGCCACGATCCTCTTGCAATTGCTCGTCGGATTCGGATTGATCGTCGGAGGAGCCAAGGGCTTCGTGTACGGCGTGGAGCATTTGGCCGCTTGGCTGGGTCTTTCCACCTTGGCCCTGTCGTTGTTGATTATCCCGGTGGCGACCGAGTTGCCGGAAAAAGTGAATAGTATCATTTGGGTACGGCGCGGCCGGGATACCCTGGCTTTCGGCAACATCACCGGGGCGATGGTGTTTCAAGGGAGTCTGCTTCCGGCTTTGGGACTCTTGTTGACGCCATGGGTTCCGCGAAAAGAAGCCTTGTGGGGCATCGGATTGACGTTCCTTGCCGCGGGGTACCTGAAACTGCGTTTACGGTCCCATACCTTGAGGCCCTATCACCTGGTTTTCAACGGCCTGTGCTATCTCGCTTTCGGTTTGCTCATTGCCTTTGGGTGAGGGAGCGAGCCCCTGGTTGTCGAAGCCATCCCGGATAAAAGGTTTGTAGTCTCGCTCCGTTTTTTATACAATAACCATCTTTCTATCATTCTTGCCGTGTTATCCTTTTACTTTTCATCCGAAACGTGCACGTTGTTAAGGGGCGTATGAAATCACCCGTAGTGACCTGTTTGGATATGGAGGGCGTGTTAACTCCGGAGATCTGGCTGGCATTGGCCGAGAAAACGGGGATCGCCGATTTGAACGTCACCACCAGGGACATTCCCGACTATGACGAACTCATGAAGCTGCGCTTGGACGTTCTGGCGAAATTCGATCTCAAGCTGTCGGACGTCACGGAGGTCGTGGCCGGGCTGAAACCCCTGGCCGGCGCCGTGGAATTTTTGACGTGGTTGCGAGAGCGTTGTCAGGTCATTATCTTATCGGACAGCTATTATGATCTGGTCAGTCCTCTGATGAAGCAACTGCGCTATCCTTCCATCTTTTGTCACACCCTGGACATTGACGAAGCAGGCTACATTCGGAATTATTCGCTCCGGCAACAAGACCAGAAACGGCACGCCGTGGCCGCGGTCAAGAGTCTGAACTTTCGCGTGTTGGCGGCGGGCGATTCCTATAATGACGTGTCGATGTTGCAGGAAGCCGATGCCGGATTTTTCTTTCGTCCGCCGGATTCGATTTGTTCCGACTATCCTCAATTTCCGGTTACCCGCTCATATCCCGAGCTGATGGCCCAGCTTGTGAGTGCCGGCGGGTTGAGTCACTGATGGCGCGCCGTCCACCGTTCAACGTGATGGTTGTGGCCAAAGGCGAAGTCGCGGTCGTCCATGCATTACCAATCATGGCAACGGTTGGAAACTGTTGCCTGCCAAAGGAGGCAAGATATGCGTCGCCTGTCTGTCCCGCATAAGGCGTGCGGTGTTCTTCTTATCGTGTCATTGACGATAACGGGTTGCTTGGGCTCACGGGATTGGGAGTATCCGCCTCCTCCGGAGAACGCGTATCTGGACGTGTCGGCTGACCAGAAGGTTGATGGCAGTCTGGTGGTTGTCCCGCTCGACGATAAGCGTGGCACGGAGATGCGTGAAGAATATTGGGCGGCCGTGATTCCCTTCACGACCCATGCCACCGCGGTCTATGACCGGCCCGAGACGGTTTCATCCCCCAGTCCCGCCGATGAAGTGTCCTTTTCCCCGTCGCGCGATTTTGCGCGCGCCCTGGCCGAGGAAATTCGAAAGACCAACATTTTTTCTTCCGTGACGTTTGTTGACAAGGATCAACCCTTGCCTCCCAGCGATTTTGTCTTGGCGGGACACCTCTATTCGACGCGATGGGAGCGGAATATTTCCACGTATCTGTTAGGGCCGGCCGGGACGGTGTTGTGGGTGGCCGGTCTGCCGTTGGGCACCACCGAGATCGACGTGGAAATGTTCGCGCAAATCACCCGGACGGGGGAGCCGGACAACGTGTTGTGGGGCTTTGCCATGGAATTTGATGCCAAGGAAATGGACAGTCTCTATCGTGGACTGGATGATTCCGTCACGAATTACCCGAAAGGTCTGCAGGAAGGACTGAGGCTCGCCATTAAAGATTTGGTGGAAAAAGCTCCATCGCGTCTCAAACCCTGAGCCGGCAAGCGGTTTCGAAGGGGGACCTGTCAGGTGGGTGTCGCTCAGGAAGCGCTGGTTGTCCTGGTCACGGCCTCGAGCCAGGAAGAAGCACTTCTGATCGGGCGTGGCGTCGTGCAAAAAAAACTGGCAGCGTGCGTCACGGTCGTGCCTAACGTGACCTCCATTTTTGAATGGGAAGGCGCAGTCTGCGAAGAACGTGAATGGCTGCTGATCATCAAATCCCAGGCCCACGTTTACGATGCCCTGGAATCCGAAGTGAAAGCGCTCCACGGCTATGAGGTGCCTGAAATTATCGCCCTATCAGTGACGACGGGGTCAAGCGAATATCTCGCGTGGGTCAAGGCCGTGACCCACGTTTCCGATTAGTTGTCCCACCGGCCCTTTTTCGTGGATGATGGGCGGCAGCCCGGTTGTAAAAAGCAGTATTCGCCCTAATTGACCATGCATGATTGTGTTTCGTAAGGTAGAGTCCTCAAATTTCGTATTCACCAGTGCATCTCACCCAAATTCACTGAGGCTGATCCGAAGATCCGGCTGAACCCGTGAATCCCTCTGACGACAAATGGACAATCGTGCTTTTTCGGGGAACGACCGGGGTCCCTTCCAGGATCTCTTTGCGTAAGAGAACGGTTAAACGAGTGCTGCTCGCGGTCGTGTTGTTGTCGGTGGCGCAGATGGGGGTGATGGCGCATTACGTGGTGCAGACGGGCCAAGTGACGAACCAGGTTGCCGAACTCAAAGGATTGAAGGAGGAACTCAGCCAATCCAAAGGACAAGTGGTTGAATTTTCTGAAGCCATCGGCAAGATGCGGCAGCGTGTCCTGACGATCCAATCAATCAATGAAAAGTTGCAAGTCATGTTTGGGCTGGAACCCGAGCAAACGGACAATGCTGACGTCAACGGACGGGGCGGTGAAGAGGTTCCATTTGAGGCTGTCCTTGATGGTGGAACAGGGGTCCCGGATTTTGAATATCTTGCCGAGCCTGGCGAAGGTGAGAATCCCGAGCCCCCCATGGCGACAGACGTCAAGCATGGGCTGTTTTGGCTTGATCAGCAGACCGTCCGGCAACTCCGTTTGCTGGACCGGTTGGAAAAAGTGGCGGGAGAGCGTGTTGGCCGTTGGGCTGCCACACCCTCCATCTGGCCCGTCAAGGGACCCGTTTCATCAAAGTTTGGGCCGCGCATATCGCCGTTCACTGGAAAGAAGGCGTTCCACGCAGGCGTGGACATTAGTGCGCCGCGAGGGGAAGAGATTTTCGCCCCTGCCAAGGGGAAAGTGGTCGTGGCAGCCTATGATTCCAAGATGGGAAATTTCATTCGAATCAATCATCGAAATGGAATCGAAACGACCTACGGTCACCTGTCCAAAATTCTCGTTCGGTACGGCCAAGAGGTGAAAAGAGGCGACGTGTTGGGCAGGGTCGGCAGCACGGGCCGGTTTTCGACCGGACCCCATCTTCATTACCAGGTGGCCGTGAACGACAAAGTCGTTGATCCTCTCCAGTATATTTTGGATTAGTGCGGGCATGTGCTGATCCGTCTGTGCGCTTCTTTTGCCGATCATCCAACCGGACGCGTTGTTCCTTCGTTGAGGCAAAACCGGACCATGGGGCCAAAGGCCTAGCATCAAAATTCCCGCATAGGGCTTCTTTTTAAAGCGGTGGGTCTTCTTTTTTGTTGCCTTCTTCCGCTGTTCGGCTTTAGGATAAATGCGTGGAGTTTGTCTCAAGCTGCCTGGGAGGGTGTGCCTGTCGCAAAATCATGAGAGGTCTTTACTAGGAAGCCTGATCTACGCTAAGGTTGCCGAAATAGAGGGGCAGTGTTCCGAACAAGACAAAGATCGTGAAGGGGTACGTATAAGTGTTACAGGCATACTGCCGATCGGCTGAATGCCTAACGTCATAACAACGTCTCAATGAAGGGGGATCCGCGATGAGCCTCGATTACGTCAAGTTTACACCAGGATTCGGAAAGTTCATGCCGAAAGAATATCGGGACATGGTGGAGCATGGTCCGTTTGGGAAAAAAGTCTCGGTGTCCCAAGTGGGCACCTTCAAGGAGATTTTGGAAGAGCACCCGATGTGTGCGGGATGCGCCATGACCTTATTTATCCGGCTGGCCATGGTGGCGTTCCCGAATCCGGAAGATACCATCACGGTCGGGACGGCCGGTTGTGGCCGGTTGGCCATTTCGCAGGCAGCCATCCCATTCGTGTACGGCAATTATGGGGATCAGAACGGGGTCGCCAGCGGATTGACCCGTGGCCTTCGCCTGCGGTTTGGCGATAGGCCCAAAGACGTCGTTGTGATGGCCGGAGACGGCGGCATGGCTGATATCGGGTTCGCCCAAACCCTGCATTCGTGGTTCCGCAAAGAAAAATTCACCACCATTATGCTGGACAATGAGGTCTATGGAAACACCGGTGGCCAGGAAAGCGGGATGACGAACCGGAACCAGGTGTTGAAAATGGCGCCGCTCGGGAAGAAGTTCGAGAAAATGGATATGCTGGGTATGGCAAAAGTCTCGGGTTGTGCATACGTGGCGACGGTGGTCCCCAACAATCCCCGGCGCGTGGAAAGCGTCATCAAGAAGGCCGTGTTGGTCGCCAGGGAAATCGGTCCCAGCTATATCCAGGCCTACACGTCCTGCAACATCGAATACGCGATCCCGACGGATAAGGTGATGGAAGACGCCAAAACCGTGGAGAACGACCGCTACAAATTCTCGGAATATATTACGGATGAAGCCAAGGAGTATTTGTCCCAGTTGTACGGGTACAAAGAATATCTGCCGAAACCTGCCGCTGCCGTGGAAAAGCAGTAAGGGTGGTCGATTGAGCGAAGAAAGATTGTTGTGTACGTGACGAGATAGGAGGGCGAAGATCATGGCGATTCGTTATAACATTCGTATGGCGGGAGTCGGAGGCCAAGGGGTCGTGACGGCTTCTCATATCTTCAGCACGGGGGTGATCAATGCCGGAGGGGAAAGTACCATCGTCCCGTTCTATGGGTCCGAAAAACGAATGGCGCCGGTAGAGAGTTACGTGAGGGTTTCCGATGAGCCGATTTATGAAATCGGCGAAATCACGTTCCCCCACATTATCATGATCTTCCACCCACAGGTGATTACCCATGGGAAAAGCTACACGAATCCGTTTTATTTCGGGTTGAAAAAGGACGGGGTCGCCTTGATCAACAATGATGGGCCCATGAAACTCGAGCCTGACCAGGAACGGGAGCTCGCCGAATTGAACGCCAAATTGTTCTACCTGCCCGCCACCAAACTCTCGCTTGAGGTGGCCGGTATCGACTTGGCCACCAATATGGCCATGGTGGGCGCCATCGGCGCCATTACGGGTCTCTCGAACATGGAGGCCCTGGCGCAAGCGGTGAAAGACCGGTTTTTGGGCAAAGGCTTCGTGGTGTCCGGTGGGACCGCGGCCTTGGATAGCGTAGTCGAGAGAAAATTCAAGAAGAAACAGGAATTGATCGAGAAGAACCTGGCGGTGGTCCAGGCGGCGTGGGAGTTTGCCGTCGAAAACAACTGGGTTCAAGCGAAACAGGAATCCACCACTCCAGCCATGGCGTAATGCTTTAACCGACGAGAGGGGCCTCTATGTATTTAGTTGCGAATATCGAAACCGAAATATGTGCGGCTACGAGTTGCAAATTGTGCACGCAGTACTGTCCCGAGGCCAATACCATCCTCTATGACAACGAGGCCGGCCAGGATAAAGGGTTCAAATATGGAGCCGCCTACGTTGCCGTGGATCGCTGCAAGGGATGTGCTCAGTGCGTCTGGGTGTGCGACAATATGGCCAAGCATAATGCCATCAAAATGGAAATGATCGATCAAATTGGTGACACGGCCCTGACGGAAAACGTTACCTATGGAGAAAAAACGAGTTCTGCGGTTTTAGCCAATCCCGTTCGAGGACAAGGTTGAGGGACGTTGTTCGAACGGCAAGGACGGTATTCGTCTCAACCGGATAAGTCCAGAGTGGAGGAATAAGGTGGGAGCAACAGAGTTGGAGAGAATCGTTGAGCCGGGTCCGGCGGGATTTCATCCGCCCTCCGCGGCCGAATTGGGTGTCCTTCCTCCGTTGCCGGAGCATGGGCTGACGTTCGGTCATGAAGTGCCGGAAGAGAAGGCGATGGAAGAAATGGCCAAGTCCATGTTCACGAGAAAAAATGCGACGATTTTCCCAGGTCCCCTGGTTTTGTGGAATTGGAACGACCACGCGGCCGAGAAGGCCAGGGCCGTCTTGGAACTCGCGGCCCAGATCCCGGAAGTCCTCATCATCCCAATGCCCGACTATCGTCCGAAATACCCGAAGATTGAGCCCGAGGAAGTCATCAACCCCAATCACCCCAATCTGACGATCTGGGGGAATAAAATCGAAGCCTGCATTTTTATCGGGGTGCATTGTCATTACGCCAACCTGACCCTGAAAATGATCCGGGCCGGCACGAATTGCTGGACTTCGGCGATCTGTGCCGAGCAGGGGCACGAAGATGCCATGTTTACGGTCCGGGATTCCGATGCGGCCAAGATTCGAAAAGCGGCTCAGGTGTTCAAGCGCGTTCGTGAGGAAATGGGAATTGCCTTGCCGGAGAACGGCGAGAGCGTCCGTTTCACGGGGTTGCAGTCCCGTGTGCATGACGGCAAAACACATACGAATCCTTTGAACGTTCCGCTGGGAGAAGGAGGGACGGCAAGTGCCGCGGCATTTGGGCATAAAGCCGAAGATATGCAGCGCGAGGGCTAAGTCTATTATGATCGACCATGCAATCCCGGAACCGTTGCTCCGGGATTGTCGCCACCCTGGAGGGGGGAAGCCATGAGTGAAGCATTAGAGACGGAAACAAAAACCAATCCGCAAGGTGACCCGATTACGAGTGCCGCTCCGCCACCGTCCAGTCAAGCAGGGAGAAAAGATCCTCATGCTGAGGCCAAACGGCAACAGGAGGTTTCCCCGGAGTATATGTTTTCCGAAGCGCCGCGTGAGCGGGAATTCATTACGGGGAGCGAAGCCGCCAAGGAAGCCGTTCGCCGGTCCAACGTCGATCTTTCCATCGCCTATCCGATTACCCCTCAAAGTGAAACCATGCAGTTGATCGGGGTGTTGTACGGAGAAGGGTACGTCAAAGAATATTATCGGGGTGAGGAGGAATACGGCGTCATGTCGGCGATTGCCGGCGGATCCCGTGCCGGTGTGCGGTGTTTCACGGCCACGGCCGGACCGGGTACGTTGCGGGGGCTTGAACCCATCGCCTCCTGGCCGGGCCACCGCCTTCCCGCCGTGGCCATGTTTACCTGCCGGGTGGTCAATGCTCCGTTGGCCATTCAGCCGGACAATATCGAAGTGTCGTACCTGTTGAATTGCGGCATGATCGTCTTTCACGCCGAAAACCAGCAGGACTTGTTCGACTTTATTATGAAGGGGTTTATCATCAGTGAAAAGAACGACGTGACGTTGCCGGTCGGGGTGTGCTGCGACGGCTTTTTTGTGACCCATGCCCGGGGCTATTGCTCCATGCAGGACCGCGGACTCAAATTGCCGGAGCGGGATTCCTGGAGAGGCGCGGTTCCGGTCCTGGATGCGGAGAATCCTCCGGCCAGGTTGTCCCGGGATGCGCCGGTGCAAAAGTCGAATTTCATGGCCTATAACATCCACGCCGTATGGCAACAGGAGGTGTGGGCGGCAGTGGAGCGGTCACGAAAATACATCGACCTGTACATGGACGGCCTGATCGAGACGCAAGACGTGGAAGGAGCCGACGTGCTGTTGATTTCATCGGGGAGCGCCGCGGCCCAGTCACGCGAGGCCATTCGGATGTGCAAAGACAAAGGCATTCACGCGGGATTGATCAAGGTGAAGTCGCTTCGTCCGTTCCCCACGCGGGAGTTGCGGCAACTGTGCGCCAAGGCCAAACTGATTGTGGTGCCGGAGTTCAATTACGTCGGGTGGTTGGCCAAAGACGTGGCCACGGCCATTTACGGGTACTCGAACGCCAAAATCGTGGCTGGCCCGCACGTCTATGGCGGCATGTCCATGCCTGTGGAAATGATTTTCGACGAGATTGAATGCGGGCTGACGGGGAAAAAGTCGGCGACGGTTCCTTCTTCCGCCATCATGGGCGCCGTGGACCAGGAAGCCGTGACGCATTTCATGCAAAATATTTGAACGCGCCGTTGCGTGTTTCCCGAAAAAGCCTACCTCAATTCCGTTGAGGTAGGCTTTTTTGTGGCATCTGCGTATCATGATCCGGCATGAACATCTTAGTGACCAATGACGACGGCGTTGAATCTTCCGGGATCCGCACCCTTGCGAAACACCTGAAGAAGCTCGGCAACGTTTGGATCGTGGCCCCCGAACGCCCGCAAAACGCCATGGGCCGGGCCATTACCCTGCATAAGCCCATCCGGTTAAAGCGACTCGGCCGACAGGTCTTTTCGGTGAATGGCACGCCGTCGGATTGCGTCATTGTGGCCGCGGGACGGGTGCTCCGCGACTGCCCGATTCATTTGCTGGTGTCGGGGATCAATAAAGGGTTGAATCTCGGCGACGACGTGACCAATTCCGGAACCGTCGCCGCGGCGCTCGAAGGTGCGATCCGTGGAATTCCCTCTATGGCCGTCTCATTGGAAGGGGTGAAACGCTTTCGATTCACCGTGGCGGCCCGGGTCGCGGTCGAGGTGGCCACCCTGATCCTGCAGGATGGCTTGCCGACCGATACGCTATTGAACGTCAACGTTCCCGACGTTCCGGCCGAGTCCATGACGGGGATCCGGATCACGTCGTTGAGTCGGCGGCAATATCGGAATTCCGTCATTGAAAACGTCGATCCCAGGGGGGGCGCGTATTATTGGATCGCGGGAGAACAGGTGACATGGAATCGAAGCAAAAATTCCGACGCGGATGCTATTGCCGCCAAAAAGGTTTCCCTGACGCCGCTGCATTTTGACATGACGCAGTACCACGCCATGAAGAAACTAGCGGCCTGGGAATCCGTGCTGTCAAAGCGAACGCGGTCATCCTGAGAGGCGGGAGCCGGACGCCATGTTCCAGGACCTGTATCAGTGGATGGTCTCGTGGTCGGAATCGTCATACGCGGACCTCGCGTTGTTTGTGTTGGCGTTTGCGGAGTCCTCCGTTTTTCCCGTTCCCCCTGACGTGTTATTGCTGGCGTTGACCATGGGGAATCCCTCGTGGGGCCTGTATTACGCCGCGATTACCACGGTTGGCTCGGTGCTGGGAGGCGCGTTCGGCTATCTCATCGGGTGGTGGGGAGGGAAGCCGCTTCTGTTGCGGTTGGTCGGACAGGATCGCGTCTCCAGGGTCCACGACACGTTTGAACGTTATGAAGGCCGGGCGATTCTAATTGCGGGCTTGACGCCTGTTCCGTATAAAGTGTTTACAATCGGAGCCGGCGCGTTTTATGTTAATTTCCGCGTGTTTGTCGTCGCGTCGCTGGTCAGCCGGGGCGCCAGATTTTTTCTGGTCGCCGGGACGTTACAGCTATTGGGGCCGTGGGTCAAAGACGTCCTGGAACACTACTTCAATCTGTTCACCGTTGTCTTGGCGGCGTGCGTCGTTCTGGGATATTGGATCGTCAAACGGCAAGCGAATAGGGCCTTGGGTCCTTCCGCTTCGCCGACCGCTAAATGAACGCTTCGTGAAGATTTTCAACACCCTGACGAATCACAAAGAGCCGTTCGTCCCCCTCGCGCCGCCCCGCGTGGGCATCTACGTTTGCGGGGTCACCGTGTACGATGAATGTCATTTGGGCCATGCTCGCAGTGCGATTGTCTTTGACGTGCTCCGGCGGTATCTCGAGTATCGGGGCCATAACGTGACCTACGTGAAAAACTTCACCGACGTGGATGATAAGATCATCAACCGGGCAGCGGAGGACGGCATCGCGTGGGAAGGAATCGTTGAAAAATACGTGCAGGCGTATAGCCGTGATATGAAACGGTTGGGCGTCGTCACCCCGGACGTTGAACCGCGGGCCACGGAACACATGCCGGAGATTCTTGAGATGATACGCACAATCCTGGAGAAGGGATTCGCATACCAGGTCGAGGGCGACGTCTATTATCGAGTAGCGGCTTTTCCGGAGTACGGCCGGTTAAGCAAACGGCATCTCGACGACATGCAAGCCGGGGCGAGAGTCGAAGTGGATGAACGAAAACAGGATCCCATGGATTTTGCCTTGTGGAAAGCGGCCAAACCCGGGGAGCCGGCTTGGGAGAGTCCATGGGGACCGGGTCGGCCTGGTTGGCACATCGAGTGTTCGGCCATGTCCGTGCGCCATTTGGGCGAAACCTTCGACATTCACGGAGGGGGCAAGGATTTGACCTTTCCCCACCATGAAAATGAAATTGCGCAATCCTGTGCCGCAACGGGGCAGGCATTTGCCCGGTATTGGGTGCATAACGGATTCGTCACCATTGATGAAGAAAAAATGTCGAAGTCGCTGGGAAACTTTTTTACCGTAAGGGAGATTTTCGATCAATCGAATTGTCCTGAACCCGTGACGGCTGAGGCGATACGCTATTTCCTGCTTTCGACCCACTATCGTGGAGACGTGAATTTTTCCAACTTGGCCGTGGTGGAAGCCAAATCCGCATTGGATAACGTGTATGACCTCTTCAGCCGGCTCGCCGAAAAGTCCGGGTCCGGTTCTCGCTCCGGGAGTGCTTTGGGAGCCGTCTTGACCCAATTTCGTCAGGCGTTCGAAGAGGCCATGGATGATGATCTGAATACCCCCAAAGCGTTGGCTGCATTCCAGCAGCTTCGGGCTGAGGCCAATCAAGTCCTTCGAACGGGGTTGTCCGGGAAGGACCGGCAAGAAGTCCTCAGCATGTTTCGGCAATGCGGCGCGTCATTGGGTTTGTTTCAACTCAACGAAACCGAGTGGGTGTTTCGCGAGTTGGAGTTCGGCCCGGAGCATTGCCGGATGCGCACTGAGCAGGAGGACACCGATGAATGGATTCAAGACCAGATTCGACAAAGGACCGAAGCGCGGGCGCGGAAAGACTTCGCCGCCGCCGACCACATTCGAGAAGCCTTGGCGGCCAAAGGGATCCTCCTCGAAGACCGTCCGGACGGGAGCACCCGGTGGAAGCGATAGGACCGGTGATTTCCTGTTCGGGGTTCAGGCGGTCACGGAGGCGCTCCGGTCGGGTTCGCGAACGTTCATAAAGATTTTCCTGTCACATCGACATCGCCAATTTTCCCAGATCATTCGCTTTGCCAAAATCCAAGGCGTGCCCTTGCAGGTTCAACCGCGTGAACGACTCGACCGGCTGGTCCCTGCCGCAAATCATCAAGGCGTGGTGGCGCTGGTCGCGGCCAAAGCCTATGCTTCGGAAGACGAGATCCTGAGGTATGCCGCGGAACAAGGGGAGCCAGGGTTTTTTCTTGCGCTTGACGGGGTGGAAGACCCGCAGAATTTCGGGGCGGTTCTCAGAACGGCTGCCACGGCTGCGATGCATGGAGTCTTTATTCCCGACCGCCGGTCCGTTGGGTTGACGGCGAGTGTGGCAAAAGCCTCCGCCGGCGCCGTCGAGCACGTTCGGGTGGCCCGGTGCGCGCATATCGGCAAACTGATCGATCGCTTGCAGGACCGTGGCGTGACCACCGTGGCGTTGGATCCTCGCTCTCCCAGACTCTATACCGAATTGGATTTCACGGGACCGACGTTATTGGTATTTGGAGGAGAAGGCCGAGGACTCAGGTCGAGGATTGTCGAACACTGTCATGCCCACGCCCGCATTCCCATGCGCGGGGAAGTGCATTCACTCAACGTCTCGGCAAGTGTTGCCGTGGTCGCGTATGAAGCGGTTCGTCAACGGATGTCGTAGCCGGCTCTTCCTGTAAGCGCGGGCATTCAAACCGTTCGTGACCGGACGGAGTTGTCAACGGAAGGAAGGCGTGAACGTCTTACCGGATTGCAATCAATCCTTCTTGAATAGCCGCGTTCAGGAGTTGGGCGGCATTCGAGACGCGCACTTTCTTCATCATGTTGGCACGATGCGCTTCGACGGTTTTGACGCTGATTGCGAGACGTTCGGCGATTTCTTTATTCTTGAGGCCGGACCAGATCAGTTGCAGGATTTCCTGTTCCCGTTCGGTGAGCGACTCCGGGCGTTTCCGTCGCATGGGGAGGAGGTCTCTCTTTTTGTTCGTTCTTGCCTGAACGGGCATCCTGCACCGAAATTTCTCTCAAGATGAATTATGTAGGTAATACTAGCAGGGTGTTCATTGAAAAGTAAAGTGGAATAGACGTTCCAGGCCCAAAAAACGAGGGTTTTTGCAGGGTCACGACATATAGAGCAATGGATATTTCAGGCTCCTATATTTTGTTGTTTGTGGTGGGATTGGTCATGGGGAGTTTCCTCAACGTCTGCATTCTGCGAATCCCACGCGGCGAATCCGTTATGCGGCCGGGGTCTCGTTGCCCGCAATGCGAGACGTCCATTCGCTGGTTCGACAACGTTCCGCTCTTGAGTTTTTTCTGGTTGAGAGCGCGGTGCCGATGGTGCGGGGGAAAGATCTCATGGCGCTATCCTTTGGTCGAATGTCTGAACGGAGTAAGCTATCTCGGGATCGTCTACAAGTTCGGCTGGACCCGTAGCGCCCTCGTGTATGCGCTGTTTCTGTCGTTGCTGTTGGTCGTGACAATGATCGACGTCGATCATTTCGTGATCCCCGATGTCCTCTCTCTCCCGGGTCTGGCTTTCGGCTTTTTTGCGGCGTCATTCATCTTGCCCGTGGGCTGGACCGGTTCCTTGCTGGGCATTGCATTGGGAGGAGGGATCCTGTGGATGCTTGCGGCTGCCAGTCCCTACTTGTTTGGAAAGGAGGGGATGGGTGGAGGCGACATCAAATTCCTGGCGATGATCGGCGCGTTCCTGGGTTGGCAGCACGCATGCATGACCTTGCTTCTCGCGTCATGCGCAGGGGCAACGTTCGGCATCGGCCTGACGGCCTTTCGCTACATGGAGCGTGGTCAGTACCTCCCTTTTGCCCCGTTTTTGGCGGCGGGAGCGGTGGCATCGCTGTTTTTCTATCGGGAACTGTTCGGTCTGTATGAAACCATGTTTGCGTCATGAAAACCAGGGCCGCGCATTGAACTGCCATGCTTGTGAACACGGGCGTACCCGTTTGAGGCGTTCCTCATCCGGGCCGATGGACACGTGCGCCTGTCCGGTTCATGGACCACCGGGATATACGTTGACGGAATTGATGGTGGTCCTGGGTATTTTGGGGGTCGTGTTGGGGTTGGGCGGTCTCTGGTTTTCCTCCCAATTGCCGTACTATCGTCTGAATGGAGTGGTCCGACAAATACGTGCGGACCTCTTGGCAGCGAGAGCCCAAGCCGTTAAGAAGGGCAATGAAGTTCGTGTCTTTTTTACGGATGCGCAGCATTATGATATTTTGAACGATGTCAACAATAATGGAAGGGCCGATCCCGGGGAACCCGTCGAACCCCGCTCGATCCTGGAGGAGTTTCCGGGCGTGGCAATCGAGTCCAACAATAATCCGATTTTTTATCCAAGAGGCACGGCCTCCAGTCTTGCCACAATCAGGGTTTCCAACGTTTCCGGAGAGAAGGCGATCACGATCGGCATTACGGGCCGCGTGAAAGTGGCTGCACCTTAGTATGCCCATTGTTTCCATATGAGCCACGTGACAAACCATAGAGGCCTGACCCTCCTGGAAGCCGTCATTGCCATGGCGCTTTTTTTTATCGCCGTCTTGGCCTTCTCGGGAGTGGCGGTCACGGCGAGTAAGGGCGCAGCAGCGAGCAAACATCTGACCACGGCCACCACCTTGGCCCAGAGTAAACTGGAGCAGGTAAGGAGTGCCGGCTACGACCCGGCGGCTGCCCGTGAAACGACTGAAGCCTATGGCACCATACCCGGTTCTGACCTCTATCAACGTGTCGTCAGGATGGAAACCGGCCGTCCCGTTCCCGGCTTGCAAACGGCGACGGTCACGGTATGGTGGGCGGACGACCGGCACTCCGTGACCGTCTCCACGATTCTTGCCCCGTAGCAACCAATGAGGCTCAACCCGTGACTGACCAAAGAGGAGTCACCTTGACGGAACTGCTGATCGCCTTGGCCTTGGGGCTGTTCACCGTTGGCGCGGTCTATGGCGTGCATCTGAATCAGGTCAAAAAACAGATCGTTCAGGAGGACGTCTTGGCTATGCAACAAACCGCTCGTGCCGCATTGGACATGATGGCCAGGGAGATTCGCATGGCCGGTTATGATCCCATGGGGGTCAATCGCGACGCCGTTTCATCGAATGATTTTTATGGGCTCAGTTATCATCCCACGGAATTGCACGTTCGAGCCGATTTGAACGGAAACGGCGTGCTCACGGACTCGAAAGAATCCATTGTCTATTTGTATGACGACTCGACTTCCACGTTGCGACGCAAAGTGGGAATGGGTGGACGACAACCCATGGCGGAACATATCGAGTCCTTGACCGTTTCCTATCGCGATGCCCTGGGGCATCCGACGACGCACTCGCCGAGTATCCGGGCCGTTGACGTGCAGGTCACCGCTCGAGCCGCCCACGCCGATAGCCAATATCCCGAGAACGAAGGCTATCGGACGTTGACTCTTCGATCCCGCATCGTCCCGAGAAACCTGCCGTGAAGCGTGTCACGTCCGTTCGTCCGGCTTCCTTGACGCTTCGACGGCGCTCTACTAATATCCGCTCCCAATGCGATTCGGTCGATCACGTCTTTCACGTTCACAGTTCGCCTACGGCTGGAGGAGCCCGAAGATGAGAACAACGTTGACCCTGGTTTGTGTCATCCTGAGCCTGTGCTATGGCGGGATGGCGGTGTCCCAGGACCTGCCCGATGATATTCTGGCGGATCAGTATCTGTTGGAAGCGAAGAAAGCCCTGGAAAGCGGCGAGCCGCAAACCGCGAGGAGGGCGTTTGAGAAAATCGAAGCGCTGGATACGGAACCCCCGTTGGAGTTTTTCTTTTTCTTCGGGAAACTGTTGGTTGAGCATGGCACGACGGTTGATGACGTCCGCCAGGGACAAGCGTCGCTCAAGCAATACGTCGTCAATATCGAAAAGAATTCCGAATACTATAAACCGACCCTGGAGTTGCTTTCCATCGCAGGAAAAACAATCGAAAAAGCCGAACAACGGCAAACGGAAGAAGCACAACGGCAGGCAGCGGCGAAGGAGCGCGCCGTCACGCTCAAGGACTTGATGCCGT
The DNA here is from genome assembly GCA_022825885.1 of Nitrospirales bacterium. Classification (GTDB taxonomy): domain Bacteria; phylum Nitrospirota; class Nitrospiria; order Nitrospirales; family UBA8639; genus Bin75. The sequence goes on from JAJDVY010000048.1 coordinate 35,898, forward strand.
CGTTATTGGAAAACCTCAAGCGGGAGATGGTTGCCGTCCGGGGTGGCACGTTCACGATGGGGTGTACGGAGGAGCAGAGCAGTTGCGACGATGACGAAACGCCGGTCCGTCAGGTACAGGTGAAGAGTTTCAGGATCAGCAAGTATGAGGTGACCCAGGATCTGTGGGAGGCGGTGATGGGCAAGAATCCGAGCAAGTTCCGGAACTGCCCGCGATGTCCCGTCGAGAACGTGGGCTGGGATGCCACCAAGTTGTTTCTCAAGAAATTGAGTGCCCTGACGGGAGAATCCTATCGGTTGCCGACTGATGCGGAGTGGGAGTATGCCGCCAGGGGCGGGCAAAAGAGTCAAGCGCACCTCTACGTCGGGAGCGACGACCTGGATTCGGTGGCCTGGTATGACAAAAATAGCGGGAACAGGGTCCATCGGACCGGGCAGAAGCAACCCAACGGATTGGGCCTCTATGACATGAGCGGGAACGTCTGGGAGTGGGTGGAGGATTGCTGGAACAAGAAATTTCCGGGTCCCCCGGCCGATGGGAGCGCGTGGAAGAGCAGGAATTGTGCGCGACACATGTTGCGTGGCGGTGCCTGGACCAGCTACCCGAGATACCTGCGTTCCTCGAATCGCTACTGGAATTTGTCCGCCTTCCTGCGCGACGACGTCGGATTTCGACTGGTCGCGACGCCGTAAGTCGTGATAAGGAAAGGAGAAACCATATGAGTAGCCCAGACCATCCCCATGCGATTACCATTGAGCAAAACCCCAATCGCGTCAAAGTCGCGTTTAACGGAACCGTCATCGCCGATACCACCCGTGCCTTGATTTTGAAGGAAGGACCGCTCCCGCCGGCGCATTACATCCCGCGGAGTGACGTGCAGATGTCCTACCTGCAGCGGACGGATCATTCGACCAACTGTCCGTTCAAAGGCAATGCGTCATATTTCTCCGTCCACGTGGGTGACCAAATAGCCGACAACGCCGTCTGGGCCTATGAAACCCCCATCGACGCCGTAGCGCAGATCAAAGATTGCCTGAGTTTTTACGTGGAGAAACTGGACGTGAGTGAAGAATCGCCAAGCGAATGATGGAGAAGCTGAATGTCTCCGCTCTGCCACTGGAAGTGATATGGCGATGATTGGGGTGCGCTTCCGACAGACAACCACCGACGGAACCGGCGGGTTGTAAGCCGCCGGGCAGCCAAGCCATGAGTGCTGTATTTCTGGAACGCTACACGACATTCATATTACGCTACCGATGGCTGGTCCTGACGCTGGCCGTAGCGGTGATGGTGGGTCTGGCAGCCGGACTCCAATTCATCATCGTCTCCAACGACTGGCGCGACAACTTCGACAAAGACAATCCTCATCGCGTGGCATTCGAAGCCTTGGAGGATACCTATACCGCGACCAACGTGGCATTGATCGCGGTGGCGCCCAAGGGGGGGGAGGTCTTCACCCGCGAGGCGCTGAGCGCCGTGGAAGAGTTGACCGAAGCCGCGTGGCGCGTGCCTTGGTCCACCAGGGTCGATTCCCTGACCAATTACAACCACACCGAAGCGGTCGGGGACGACTTGAAGGTTGAGCGGCTCGTGGAGGATGCCGGATCGCTCAATGATGACGACCTCGCCCGGATCAAGGGGATTGCGTTAGGCGAGATCAGTGTCGCGGGCCGGCTCGTCTCCCATGACGGGCGCGTTGCCGGACTGGTTATCAGTTTCGCCTTTCCCGAGGACCCTGAGGCTGCCCTGACCGAGGTGATCGACCACGTCCGCGGCCTTCTGGACAAGGCCAGGGCGGACCATCCGGATATCACCTATCACATGACCGGCGACGTCTTCGTGAACCGCATCATGACAGACGCGGTTGACGCCGATATGCAGATCCTCGCGCCGGTTGCATTGCTCGTCATCGTGTCCGTCGCCGCCTTCCTTCTGCGCTCTCTGCTGGGTACGCTGTCCCTTGTCGCCATGCTCATCTTCGTCATCGCCTCGACCATGGGCGTCGTCGGCTGGACCGGCACGCTGCTTAACGCCGCCAACTCCGGCATTCCGATTATCATCATGACGCTCGCCATCGCAGATTCGGTCCATATTATCGCGACGACGATGTCCGGCATGAGGCAAGGCCTGGAGAGGGACGCGGCGATTGCCGAAGCCCTGCGCGAGAATGCCTGGCCGGTGTTCCTCACAACGGTCACGACTATGATCGGATTCCTCAGTCTCAACGCCTCGGACTCTCCGCCTTTTCGGGTCCTCGGCAATTTCGTGGCGTTTGGCGTGTTCTGCGCCTTCATGTATTCCATGACGCTTCTGCCGGCACTGTTGTTGGTGTTGCCGTTGCGCGCAAATCCCGGACGCGCCGGGCGTTCCGCTTTCTTTGATCGCTTGGGGGCCTTCGTCGTCGCGCGCCAAACGCTCCTGCTCTGGTCCATGACCACCGTGGCCATTGTTCTGGCGGCGGGTATTCCCCGTATCGAGTTGACGGACAACTGGCTGCAGTATCTGGATGAGCGTTATGAATTTCGGCGCGATACGGACTTTGTCATTGACAATCTGACCGGCATGGAAAACTTGGAATACTCCCTGAATGCCGGGCGCGATGGTGGCATCACCGATCTCGGCTATCTGCGCAAGATCGACGCTTTCGCCGAATGGTACCGCGCCCAGCCGGAAGTCGCGCACGTCCAGGCCTTTCCGGACATCATGAAGCGCCTCAACAAAAACATGCACGGTGATGACCCGGCCTTCTACCGGATGCCCGAAGACTCCGAGCTTGCCGCGCAGTATCTGCTGCTCTACGAGCTTTCGGTGCCCTTCGGCAGCGACCTCAATAACCGCATCGACGTCGGCCGATCGGCCACGCGCATGACTGTCACCATGAGCAGATTGAATGCTGAGCAGCAGCGCAAGCTCGACGTGCGCGGGCAGGAGTGGCTCCGCGCGAACGGGCCGGAACTCGCCACCGGGGGATCGGGGTACAGCCTCGCCTTCGCCCACTTGACCATTAGCAACAACAAAAACATGTTGCAGGGCACGGTCATGGCCATGGCTCTCATTTCGCTGATCCTGATCGGGATTTTCCGAAGCCTGCGTCTCGGCCTCATCAGTCTCGTGCCGAACTTCATCCCCGCAGCCATGGCCTTCGGCGTCTGGGGCTATCTCTACGTCGAAGTGGGGAACGCCGGATCTCTCGTGACCGCGATCGCCTTCGGCACCGTCGTCGACGACACGATTCACTTCATGACCCAGTATCTGAAGGCGCGTCGCGAGGGCCGTTCCGCACCAGAGGCGGTGCAAACCGCCTTTCGTTCAGTGGGGCATCCGCTGTTTATCACAACCATGATCCTGGTACTGGGTTTCCTGGTGTTCGCGTCGTCGGGGTTTGCGATCAGTTTGATGCTCGGCCTCCTGGTTGCGCTCACGATCGGCTTCGCGCTGATCTGCGATTTCCTGCTCCTCCCGCCCCTGCTGATCGCCATCGACCGAAAGGCGTAATGATGCCTGCCTGTCTTACCCGATCAGCATCAATGAACAAGTCCATATCTCTTACCTTTTTGACGATGGTGTGCGTGTTTGTGCCGGTGGGAACCATCGGCGCACAGTCGATGGAAGAGGCCCGCACTCTCTATGCCGAGGGCCGCTTCATGGAGGCCGCCGATCTTGCCCGGGTTCTGGACACATCCGAAGGCTATGCATTCGCGGCCAAGTCACTGGCGATTTACGGCTACTACATTGTCCCGGACGGCGAAAAGGAAGATTCGTTCCTGCAGGCCGAAGAACTTGCACGAAAGGCAATCCGCCTCGACACCTCCAACCCGGAAGCCTATCTCCAATTGAGCCATGCCATCGGGCGCCTTGCGCAAGTGACCGGCATATGGGAGGGGTTGGACGAAGGGTACGTGGGTCAAGTGCGTGATGCCATTCAAGAGGCGCTTCGGCTGGCTCCGGATATGCCAGCCGCCCATTTGAGTCTCGCCGCCTGGCATGCGGGAGTCGTCAGCGTCGCCGGATTCATGGGCGGCATACTCTATGGGGCCAACGAAGAGGACGCCCTGGCCCATTTCGAGCGGGCGCTCGAATTGGCACCTCAAGAGAAAATCATCCTTATCGAGTATGCGCTCGGCCTTCTGAGCCTGAATGAAGAGGAATACGGCGGGAAGGCGCGCAACCTCCTCAAGCGCGCGATCAGTCTGCCGCAGAAAGACGCCTACGACCGGATAATACACCGAAAGGCGGTTGAGCAACTGGCAATTTTCGACGACGGACAGCCCGGCTGAAAGTGAGTGCCCTCACCGGGACCATCATCTCACGCACAACCGGCAAAACCCTGGATGTCGCCCTTGATCGGAGTCGAGGCATGCTCTCGCAGAAATGATGGAGGGAACCTGCCCGCCTTTCCTGCCAGACCCATTCCGTTCTGGTCCTGGAGCCTGCCCCCGCAGTCTTGAGTGGGGGTCCAATGTTCACGACGACTGGGGCTTTCGATTGATTGCGTCGAATGCCGGTTCGCTCTAAGATTATCTGTTCAGATTCCGCATATGGTGCCTTTACACAACTTTGAAAAATGGAGGAGGAACCCATGTCAGCAGAACCGGATATTATTTATACAAAGGTCGACGAAGCGCCTGAATTGGCAAGCGGATCGTTTTTGCCGATCATTCAGGCCTTTGCGAAAACCGCAGGCGTCAACGTCGGCAGAAAAGATATTTCGTTAGCCGGTCGAATCATTTCGCAATTTCCCGACGCCTTGAATCCGGAACAACGACAGCCCGATGATCTTGCGTTGTTGGGTGAAATGGTGGAAACATCGGACGCCAACGTCATCAAACTCCCGAACATCAGCGCCTCGATTCCCCAAATCAAAGGTGCCGTGGCCGAATTGCAATCCCAAGGATATGCCGTTCCAGACTACCCCGAAGACCCCAAGACCGACGCAGAAAAGGCCATCAAAGCAAAATTCGACAAGGTGAAGGGCAGCGCGGTCAACCCGGTGTTGCGACAGGGCAATTCGGACCGTCGCGCATCAACCTCCGTGAAACAATATGCCCAGAAGAATCCGCACAAAATGGGGACTTGGGCCAAGGATTCGCAAACGCACGTTGCCCATATGTCGGGTGAGGATTTCTTTGCCAATGAAAAATCGACAACGATTACCGAGCAAACGGCCGGGAAAGGCCGCATCGAATTCGTCGGCGCCGACGGCGGCACGACCGTGTTGAAGGATAACGTGACCCTGGACAAGGGCGCCGTGGTCGATGCCACCAAGATGAGCGCCGGGGCGTTACGCCAATTCTTCAAGGAACAGATCGACGACGCCAAGAAAAACGGCATCCTGTTGTCGCTTCACATGAAGGCCACCATGATGAAGGTCTCGGACCCCATTATCTTCGGGCATTGCGTATCCGTTTATTTCGATGACGTCTTCAAGAAACATGAAAAGGCCTTTGCCGAACTCGGCGTCAATCCCAATAACGGTCTGGGCGACGTCTATGCGAAAATCGATGCCCTGCCGGCCGCGCAGCAGGAAACAATCAAGGCTGATCTTCAGGCGGCCATGCAAAACGGTCCGGATCTGGCCATGGTCGACTCTGATCGGGGCATCACCAACCTGCACGTGCCGAGTGACATCATCATTGATGCGTCAATGGCCGCGGCTTTGCGCGTCGGCGGGAAGATGTGGGGACCGGACGGCAAGGAACATGACACGAAGGCCATGATCCCGGACCGCAGTTACGCGGGCATTTACCAGGCGGTGGTCGATTTCTGCAGGGAAAACGGGGCCTTCGATCCCGCAACCATGGGCAGTGTGCCCAACGTGGGCCTCATGGCTCAAAAAGCCGAAGAATACGGTTCGCACGACAAAACCTTCGAAGCTCCCGGAAGCGGCACCATCCGTTTGATCGACGGAACGGGGAACGTACTGCATGAACAGCGCGTGGAAAAAGACGATATCTTCCGCGCGTGCATAGTCAAGGATATTCCGGTTCAGGACTGGGTGAAGCTGGCCGTGAATCGATCGAGGGCGTCCGGAATGCCGGTGGTGTTCTGGTTGAACAAGGACAGGCCCCACGACGCGCAACTCATCGAAAAACTGAACCGCTATTTGAAGGACCATGATACGACGGGCCTGGACATTCAAATCATGGCTCCGGTGGATGCCATGAAGCATTCACTGAAACGGGCCAAGGAAGGGCAGAGCACCATTGCCGCCACCGGCAACGTGCTGCGGGATTATCTCACGGACCTGTTCCCCATCCTGGAACTGGGTACCAGCGCCAAGATGCTCTCGATTGTTCCGCTCATCAAGGGCGGCGGCCTGTTCGAGACCGGCGCCGGCGGATCAGCCCCGAAACACGTGCAGCAGTTCGTGAAAGAAGGGCATTTGCGGTGGGATTCTCTCGGGGAGTTTCTTGCCTTGGCGGAATCCTTTGCCCATTTGGCCCGAACCCGCGACAATAAAAAAGCGCAAATCCTGGCCGATACCCTGGACCGGGCCACGGGCAAACTCATGGATAACCGCAAGTCGCCAGGCCGGGTGCTGGGGGAATTGGACAACATCGGCAGCCACCTGTACGAAGCCCTGTATTGGGCGGAGGAACTCGCCGCGCAAACCGACGATACGGAATTACAGGAGAAATTTTCGCCCGTCGCGAAAGAGCTTGAGTCCAATATCGAGAAAATCCTCGAAGAAGTGAAGGCCGCAAAGGGCAAGTCCATGGACGTCGGCGGCTACTATCACCCAGACCCTGCCAAGGTCGCAGTAGCCATGCGCCCGAGCGCCACGTTCAACAATATCCTCGCCACCTTGGGCTGACCTGATCCGACTCTTGCAGGGCATAACGCTCGTTGTGCCCTGCAAGGCACAGGGCTTCCTCCCTGACCCCAAAAAATTCCGGCTGTCCATCTACGTAAAATCCTTCTCAATCGCCATGTTCGTAGCGGCAACATTCCCGCAATATTGCTTGGGAGTGCAATAAATGGCCTTACCCTGTTTCTGACAAATAGAAATGTCCGGTTCTGTAGCACATGTAGCCATTCGGTTCGTCTCATCAGATGTCGCCTTCAGCATCCGATGGAAAACCAGACAGATTATGCAGTATAAGACTTTTCAGTATAAATTAATAGTATTATGAATAGCATTATCATTGAAATAATATGCTAATTATGGAAAAATCATTGAATGAGCACGATGTCCATTAAAGGGTCGAACGCACCCACCGGTTCATCGCCGCCGCCCGTTTTCGTGACCGGTGCGGCCGGACACGTAGGCGCCAATCTCGTGCGCCGGCTGCTGGACGACGGCATTCGGGTCCGGGTGCTGCTCAGACACGAGGACAACAATGAAGGCCTGGAAGGTCTTGACGTTGAACGCCGGTTTGGTGATATCCGGGATTTGGATGCAACCCGGCGTGAGCTTGAAGGTTGTCAAGGCGTCTACCACGTCGCGGCCAAGATCTCAACCATCGAAGGCAATCGCGCTCATCGCCGGGAAGTGTTCGACTGCAACGTCGTCGGCACCCGCAACGTGCTGCAAGCGGCGCGGGAGGTTGAAGCCGGTCGGGTAGTGGTGACGGGCTCTTTTAGTGCGGTCGGGTATGATTTGGATAATCCGTCCGCGCCCGCCAATGAGACGATGCAATTCTATCCCATGGAGCGCACGATGCCGTACGAGCGCAGCAAGTCGCTCGTCGAGCATGAGTGCTGGCGCGCCGCGGCCAAAGGACAGGATGTCGTAGTGGCAACGTGCTGCGCCGTGGTCGGGCCAGCCGATTTTTTCCCTTCGCGGTTGGGAAGAGCCTTGTGTGACTATAGCAATCGTAAGCTTCATGCTTACGTTGATGGCGGGTTCGAGTTCGTCGCGGCGCGGGATATTGTCGAAGGTCATCTGTTGTGTATGCGCCAAGGACGCTCGGGCGAAAAATACATTTTCAGCAGCGAGTACAAAACGATCTCCGAAATCCTGGACCTGTTCGAGGAAGTCTCAGGCGTTCCGCGACCGTGTCGGCGTATTCCGGCCAACGTGATGCTCGCGTTTTCGGAAATGACGAGCTTCTATCTGAGCCGGTTTCACCCGAGCTTCCCTCAGCGTTTCACCCCCGGCGCCATTCGCCTGTTACGCAAACGCTTACACGCCGACGTCGGCAAAGCGACACGAGAACTCGGTTATCAGCCAACCGGTATCCGCGCGGCGGTTCATGAGGCTTATGCATTTCACTACCACCGCAACGCGATCACGAATCCACTTGCGAAACGCCCGCGCGTGAACGTCACGGGGCAAAACGCTATAAGACAAGAGGAAAGTCTGATGCTGAACCAAAGCATAGAGATCACTCCCGACGGAGGCTCGGTATGAGCCCGGTACCGGGTACCCCACCCGGATTCAAGGAAGCCCGCAACCTGCGTCAGCAAGCGCGTGCTTCAGGTATGGACCCGAATTATTGGTACGTGGTTGAAGAAGTGCATCGAGTCAAACCGGGGACCGTGGTCGAGGTCATATTCTGGAAACGCTCCATCGCGCTGTTCCGGGGATCGGACGGCGCGTTTCATGCGATTGAGAATCGCTGCGCGCATCGTCAACTCAAGCTCTCCATGGGCGAGGTGCAAGGCTGCCGGCTCGTGTGTGCCTATCATGGCTGGCAGTACGATGAAGACGGTCGCTGTGTCGCGATCCCCCACGACTGCTACGGACGAGGTCTCCCGAAACTTCCGCTCAGAACCTATCCCGTGAAGGTCCGTTACGGTCTGATCTGGTTGTTCCCCGGGAACCCAGAGCAAGCTGAGTTGCGCCGGGTCCCGGACATCCCCGAACTCGAAGGCTCTGAACGGTGGGCTTGTGAGCCGCTGGTCTTTACCTGGGCGGCCCACCACTCGATGGTGATCGACAACGTGAGCGACTTCACCCACGCCCATCTGCACCGTCGATACCGTCCATTCGAAGAAGGCGCCATCCTCACCCGTTGCGAGACCGTCGGCGACGACGTGCACGTCGCCTATGATACGCACGTCGGACGCGGACGTATTTCCGGACTGTTCGTTGATCACAACCGGCTCAACACCAATTACATGGAGCTTTGCTACCAATACCCCTACCAGTGGTCGAACACCGATGACGCGATCAAGCACTGGCTTTTTGTCCTGCCGATCGATGAACGGACCACCCGGGCGTTTTTCCTGTTCTACTTCAAGTCGTTGAAATTGCCTATGCTGCCGGTGCGTATTCCCCGTTTCGCCATGAACGCGGTGTTGAAGATCTCGAACCGTGTGCTTATCGGTCCGTTACTTGCCCAGGACGGCGTTGCGGTCGAAGCGGAGCAAGAGGGGTACGAGCGACATTGGGACGCCCCGCCCATCGAGTACAATCCTGTGGTACGGGCTTTTCAAAACGTGACCGTGCGCAAGTGGCGGGAATACGTGGCGCGTGGGATGGAGAGCGTCAATGCCGGGACCTGAGCGGAATTTCCTGTTATCCGCACTGTCGGGCGGCACCCTGCTTGAGGCGGCGGTCATGGTATTGGGGTTTGTCGGCGCGTTGTTTCTGGGTTCAATGCTCCTGCCCGGACGGCGGGTGACGGGACCGGACGTCGAAGGCCCCTCACCTACCTACACGCTCAACGGCCTCGCCCTGTTCCTGATGACCATGATTGTCGCCGGTCTTGCCCAAGTCTCCGGCTGGGCTTCTCTTTCAGTGCTGTATACGCACTTTGCCGCTTTATTCGTGGCGGCCAACGGGTTCGCATTCGCGCTGTCCGGCTGGTTGTATTGGCAGGGAGCCAAGGCCCGGGATGCGCCACCGGGACCGTGGCGGGGGTTTTTCTTTGGAGTGGAGTTCAATCCATCCTGGTTCGGGGTGGATTTGAAGCTCTTCAGTTACCGTCCTTCCCTCATTGGCCTGGCGTTGCTCAACGCCTCGTTTGCCGTCGTGCAGTATGAAACCTACGGCGGGCTGACTTTGTCGATGGCGCTCTATCAGATCTTCACCTTCCTGTACGTGTTCAATTACTTCCAGTTCGAACATGGAATGATCCACACCTGGGATCTGGTCAGTGAGCGATTCGGATGGATGTTGATTTGGGGAGACTACGTGCTGGTGCCGTTTTTCTACTGCATCGCCGGCTGGTGGCTGATTCACTCATCGGAACCGCTGTCTCCTATCGCCGTAGCCGCGGTCGTCCTGTTGTTCGTCCTCGGTTTTTGGCTTTTCCGCGGTGCCAACGAGCAGAAGCACCGGTTTAAGCGTGATCCGGGCATCAGGATTTGGGGGCAACCCGCCCGGTCCTTGGATGGTCGCCTGCTGGTCTCCGGATTCTGGGGTATTGGACGACATCTCAACTATACCGGGGAGATTTGCGTCTACCTTGCGTTTACCCTGACCACGGGATTCGCATCCTGGGTGCCCTACCTGCTACCCCTGTGGCTGACGGGTTTGTTGTGGCATCGCTCGAGACGTGATGAGCGTCGTTGCCACGCCAAGTATGGGAAGCTGTGGGGCCGGTATACACAACAGGTGCGTTTTTCGATGCTGCCGTTTGTCTATTGAGGAGGGCAAGGGTGGAAGATCGGTCTCACGGTGTGGCAATCTTGCGTTCGGCACAGCCGTCGCCGGCGGCGGCAAAAGCCGTTCCCGAACTTGCGGGCGGGTGGCCGTTGATCGGTCATCTGTTGGCTTTTCTCAAGAATCCGATCTCGATGTTGAGCCGCGGCTGGCGCGAGCAGGGTGAACTCGTCCGGTTCCGGCTCGGTCCCCGCGAGTTTGTTCTCTTCACCGGACCCGAAGCTCACGACTGTTACTTCAGAGCGCCGGAAGATCAGCTAAGCGCCAAAGCCGTGTATCAGTTCACGGTCCCCATCTTCGGTCGTGGCGTGGCTTACGACGCCTCCCCCGAGATCATGGACGAGCAGCTTGGGTTTTTGTTTCCGGCCCTGCGCGAAGCCGCGATGCGCAGATATGCCCGTGTCATGTTCGAGGAGACGATGCAGTTGGTTGACGAACTCGGCGAGGAGGGGGTCATCGATCTCTCGCACGCACTGAACGAGCTTACCGTCAAAATCGCCAGTCGTTGTCTCATTGGAGAGGAAGTTCGGGAGCAAGTGGACTCGGGTTTCGCCGAGGCGTATCACGATCTGCAGAACGGCATCAACGTCCTGGGATTTTTTCTCCCCAGGCTGCCTATTCCGGCGCATCGGAGTCGAGACCGGGCCCGGCGCAAAGTCGCCGAGATCTTTGGCCGGATCATGGCGGCACGCCGGCTTTCCGGGGTTGCGCCCGATGATTTCTTGCAGGCGCTCATGCAGGCCCGCTACAAGGACGGCCGCGCTTTGAGTGACGACGAGATAACCGGGATCCTGCTGACGGCGTTATTCGCGGGGCAACATACCAGTGCGGTGCTCGCAACATGGACCGGTCTGGAGTTGCTGAGGGCGCCCTCCTACTTGGCGCAGATAAGAGACGAGATGCAGGACGTCTACCGCGAGACGGGAACCGTGAGCCTCGAAGGTCTCAAGAGCCAAGTGGCGCTGGAAAACGCCGTACGTGAGAACGAGCGGCTGCACCCGCCGTTGATCATCCTGATCCGCAAGGTACTCAAACCCTTGCGCTACAGAGACCATGTCGTGCCCGCCGGCACCCTGGCCGTGGTGTCGCCGGCGGTCGCTCACCGGTTGTCTCACGTGTTCGCCGACCCTGAGCGGTTTGCCCCGGAACGTTTTGCCTCCCCCGCATGCGAGCACAAACAACACCACTACGCCTTGATCGGTTTTGGCGGCGGCAAACACCGATGCATGGGGGAACATTTCGCGTACCTGCAAATCAAGGCGATCTGGACCGTGCTGCTTGACCGCTTCGACTTTCATCTCGACTCCGCGTTCCCTGCCCCGAATTACAGTAGCTGGGTGACGGGTCCCAAGACCCCATGCCGGCTCCGTTATCGCCGCCGCTCACAGCCGAGCGTATTCCGGTGAGCGACGCGACTTTCGGTCATTACGACGTCGTCATCGTCGGTGCGGGTCCGACAGGTAGCTTGTGTGCGCTCGCTCACGCACGGAAAGGCGTCCGGGTCGCTCTGCTCGAAGCCAATCCCAACGCTTCCAAACGAATGGCGGGCGAATGGTTGCATCCGCCTGCCGTCCGAATGTTGCACGACGTCGGGATCAGGCTCGACACACAGGCCCGCAGCACCACCGGCAAGGGATTCGTGGTGTTCCCGGAAGACCGCTCGGAGCCGATTGTCCTTCCTTATCGTGATGGGTTTCACGGTTTGGCGTGCGAGCATGCGACGATCGTTTCGAAGCTGCGTGAAGCGATCGCGCGCAATCCGAACGTCGACTATATTCCCTACGCGCGGGTACGTTCGGTCGAAGACGAGATGGTCACCTTTAGCCGTAACGGCACAGCGGAAACCGTCAGTGCCGTGCGGATTGTGGGTGCCGACGGACGGGCCTCGGTCGTGCGTCGTTCGTTGGGTTTGTCGATAAAACCGAGGACCTGCTCGCGGATGGTGGGGGTCACGATAAGTGGGGTGGACTTGCCGCTGGAAGGTTATGGGCACGTGCTGTGTGGCGGGCCGGGTCCCATTCTCATGTATCGGCTGGGAGAGCAATGCGTCCGGGTCATTGTCGATGTCCCATCGGACGGCTGGACACCCGGAGACCGGATTGGCTTCCTGTCGGACTCGTATGCCGGTTTGTTGCCGGAAACACTCAGATCTGCATTTGTGGAAGCGCTGCAGACCGGGCAATTTCACTCCGCGGCCAATGAACTGAGCCCTCGCGTCACGTACGGAAGCCCGCGTCGAGTGCTGATCGGCGATGCGGCTGGGCACTACCATCCCATGACGGCCGTGGGCATGACGCTCGGTTTCGGCGATGCGCTGACGCTGGCTGAGAGCAAGGACTTTCACGACTTCGTCTCGAAGCGTTTCCAGGCAACCCACACACCGGAGCTTCTCGCCATGGAGCTCTACGAGGTCTTTGCCGATCACCGGCCCGAGGCAGTGGCGATCAGACGTGCCATCTACCGGCATTGGAGGACAAGTGCCGCGTTCCGCAACCGAACCATGAGTTTGCTCGCCTGTGAAGACATATCGGTAATCCGTATGAGTTTCGCGGGTGGCGCGATGGTGTTCCGGGCGTTTGCCGGGATGATTCCGCGATCCTGCAACCAGTTCGCTTGGCGCCGGGCCCGCGACGTCGTTCATGCACTCACCGTTCGTCTCCTGTGGCTGCTGCGCGGCGTCATGCATCTACACAAGGCGAAAGGCGAGGGCGGAGAAAAAGGCGATCAAACGCGGGATATCTTGGCTCGCGCGCTTCTGGTCTCCATACCATCGGGCGTGGGTGACTCCCAGCACGTCCGCCCAAAGGAGGTGACTTCACCGGATGCCGGTCCGGCGTTGAGGAGCGCAAGTGCCCGCCTGTTGAAGCTCCAGGGTGAGGATGGCGCCTGGGAAGGCGAGATGGTTTGGTGTCCCATGCTCACCGCGCAATACGTGTTGTTGCATCACATTATGGGGCGGCGGCTCGACCCCGACCGGCGACGTCGTGTGCTGCGCTCCTTTGAGCACACACGTCTCGAAGGAGGCCTATGGAGTCTGCACGAGCACCCGCCACCCAACCTGTTTGTCACCACCCTGGTTTACGTCGCGGCAAGATTACTCGGTATTGAACGGGATGATCCGTTAATCGAGCCGGCCGGCCGATTCCTGCAGGCAGAAGAGGTTCTCGGTATCCCGAGTTGGGGGAAATTCTGGCTGGCACTCCTCAATCTCTACGACTGGCGCGGGGTCAACGCCATTCTCCCGGAACTGTGGGGCTTGCCGCGCCGGATACCGTTACATCCCTCAAATTGGTACTGCCATACCAGGCTCATCTACATGGCGATGGCGGCGATTTACCCGCACCGGTTTCAAACGCCCGTCACGTCCGTGATCGCATCGTTGCGAGAGGAACTGTTCCCCCAGGGGTTTGCCAACGTCGATTTTTCCGCGTCCCGCAATCGCTTGCGGGATGCGGACCTCTACGCGCGTCCCGGTACGTGGCTCCGAGCCGGATATGGATTGGCGCGGTTGTTTGAACGGTCCCACTCCACGCGCCTGCGCGCCCGGTGCCTGGACGCAATCATCAAGCAGATTAAATGGGAGTTGCAAACCACCAACCATACGAGCATCTCGCCGGTCAGCGGGTTTCTCAACATCCTGGCCTTATGGCTGCGTGATCCAAACGATGCCGACTGCCGTCAGGCGCTTGAGCAGTTGGATGGCTGGATTTGGGAGGACGAGGAGCGTGGCGCGCGAGTCACCGGCGCGAGAAGCAGTTCGTGGGATACCGGCTTCTCCCTGCAAGCCCTGGCAACGGTGCCCGAATTCGACGGGGCTCAATATGCTCTCCGACAAGGAGCCGGCTTCCTGTGCCGGGAACAGATCGGCACCAGCTTCGAAGGGTTCCGCGAGGCGTATCGGGCCGATCCTAAAGGCGGCTGGTGTTTCCCCGGGGGCTGGCACGGCTGGCCGGTGAGTGACTGCACCGCGGAAGCGGTGCTGGGGGTCCTTGCCGTCGACCCCAAGGCCATCAGCGAGACAGCGATTAGCGATGCGATTCAATTCATGCTGCGTAGCCAGAACCGCGATGGCGGTTTTGGCAGCTATGAGGTGCAACGCTCCGCGGTCGGCCTCGAGTGGTTGAATCCGGCCGAGATGTTTGGCGGCTCGATGACCGAGCATTCCTATGTCGAGTGCACCACGTCTTGCCTCGCGGCGCTCGCCGCTTGCCGGATGCACTTCCCGCACGTCACGAATCAGGCGGTGCCGGATGCGATCTTGAGGGCTGAAGCCTGGCTTCGACGGACCCAATCCAGCGATGGGTCGTGGCGCGGCGTCTGGGGCGTTCAGTTCATCTATGGCACCTTCTTTGGCGTCAGGGGGCTGGTTGCCGCCGGGGCCCGTCCCGTCGATCCGGCGTTGCGTTTGGCTTGCCGATGGCTGCTGGATCGTCAGCAGAAAGACGGGGGATGGGGCGAACACCACAGCGGGTGTTTGACCGGCCGATACGTTGCGCATGATGAAAGTCAGGTCATCCAAACCGCGTGGGCGTTGATTGCGCTCCTCGAAGCGGGCGATCCGAATTGGGCCGCGATTTCGCAGGGCGCCCGGTTCTTGCTCAACACGCAGGACGCGGATGGAACATGGCCCAAGCAGGACATGGCCGGGGTCTTTTTTCGCACGGCGTTGTTGGATTACGTCCTGTATCGAAAGTATTTCCCCTTGCACGCGCTCGGTCTCTACGAGCAGCGTCGCCGGGCCAGGCTGAACCTGTCGGGTCAAACAAAAACGGATAGGCTCCAGGGATGATCGCCGCGTTCCGACTGGCTACAACATGGAAGCCGGTCTTGGGGAGCACCATGCCGGCAGGGGCGTCAATATCCCAGAATGCTGTAGTTGCCGTCCACAATCAGGTGGATCGAGACATACAAGCCCAGCAGCGCGCACAGCACCCAAAAAGAATTGATCGCAAGGATGTAGAGGTACAACTCGCGCCGGCTGATCCGGGTTTGCCGTTTGGCTACGAAGAAGCTGACCCAGTAGACCGACGTCACATAGGTCCATTGCCAGAACATCATGATCCCGAGAATGCCTGCAAAAAGAGCGGGCAGGAAATCGACCGTATACGCCGCGTACAGGATCAGTGATGGAACCGGAGTCACAAAGCCGTTGGCAATATCCGCATTGTAGCCGAACGTCCGGCGATCCGCATAGGAGTCGTCGTATTGGGAGTAGGTCGCCCAGACGTCGGCCCAGAGCGTTGGCGACAATACACGTGTAAAAGGGGCCTTTGAGACAAAGAACTCGAAGGCCGGAGTCCGGCCCGATTGACGCAATCGCTCACGCCAATATTCGGCGCGCGTCTCGATATGGTTCCGTCGAATGAACAAACACACTTCCCAATAACAAATCAGGAGGTTGATCGAGAAGAACAGGCTCAAAAGAGCATGGATGACGTTCAGGTCCCCGTGAACGTAGTAGCGTGTGCCGATACCGGACAATGCAAGGGCCGCGACGATCAGTGCCAGGAACAGTCCCACTGGTATCGTTAGGCGGGCTTGGTCCGCGTCATGTTCGTGAATCGCTCGATCAGCGCGGGATTCGGGCATGTCTCTTGATCCTCACGGACGGCTCAGCCTCGTGGCTCTCCCATTGGACGTTCTGTCATTTCTGAAAACCTCATCCGTTTGGCTGGAGTAGCTGGCTGGTGAAGTCGAGAAGTGCAAAAACGTGGTCGGTTTATCCTTTCGCTTTTCTGAATCTCCAACCATGCAAAATACTCCCGTAATAGTTGAAGGCCCGCCTTGCCACGGGGTCGTCGAAGGGATAGTCCGCGCCGATCTGCGTTGCCGCGGCGAGTCCGCTGACAAAACAGGTTTCCTGGCTGTTGATCAGCGTGTGGGCGCCGCAGTGCCACGTCTGTTTCTTGCCTTGAATGAAGCGGAATAAAGGAACGAGCAAGGCCACTTGGCGCACGTCATGGACGATGTGCTGAAACCACCATCGTTCGATGATCTTTTTTTCATCAATTTGGCTGATCGGATTGTAGGTCACCAGACAGGGCTTGTCGGAGCGATGAGCCCACGGCTGCTGGTTGTGCATGATGTACGTGATTTCGTAATTGTCCGGCCTGGCACCATATTGTTCGATATGATTGCTTCGCGTTGCCAGGGGCTTCACGTCGTTATCCGGAAGGACAGAGGAGTCGGAGTGGACGATTGTATGGTTGTGGAGTTCGCTCTCGTACCGTATCGACGAAAGGATATAGCGCTCCAGCATCGTGGGTTGATCGAGCATCATCAGGGTCTGGTTTGCATTGCAGGCAAAAATCACCTCGTCGAACGCCTCCTTGACGCCGTCCTCGTCCTCGACTTCAACGTGCGACGACCGGCGGTGTACTTTCCTGACGGGCCGGTTGAGGTATATCTTGTCCCGGAAATTGGCGGACAGGTTCTCGTAGATGCGGCGTGTTCCCTGATCCCACGTCTGCATGGGCGTGGAAGTTTCGATATCAAAAAATTCCAGGTATCTCGTAAAGAGGGCCGCAGGCATATCGAACACGTTTGTCGCCATCAGAAAATTGACGAACATGGGCTTCAGGACCTTGTACCTGAAGTCCCCGGAATAGCCACCCAGATTCAGAACCGTCCGCATGCTGATGTAATTGAACGGATTGAGGGCGTTTAGAAATTTCGATTGGCAACGGCTCAACCAGCCGAACCAATGGAGCCGTTTCAGGAGTCGTTGAAACTTGACGATCTCGGGTTGTAGCTGCCCCCTGATGTCGGAATCGAAATCGTGGGCATAGACGTGGCCACGGTACTTCACGCTGTAGCTGAACCGGGTTTCAATCAACTCAATGCCGAACCTCTTCAGCAGCAACAGAATGTGTCGATAGACCGACGGAATGCAAGCGGTGACGGAGATGTCGAAGGGAATGGTGCCGCCGTCATCCTGCGGCATATCGGCAGTAATCGCATTTCCGCCGATCCGGTCCCGGGCTTCGAACAGCCGAAAGTCAAATCGCTCCGGGTGGTGATGCAGCCCCCATGCAGCCCCCAGCCCGGATATGCCTCCACCGACAATGGCTATGCGTCGCGGCATGGTCCCTGTCCCCACCGGTTGCTGTTGGCTGTTGGCCGGTTCATGCGACGTTCCTCACGAAGGCTGACGTTTGGGGGACGTTGATAGTCTCTCCCCCGTGTCCCGGTCTCATAGGCCATCATGGTACGTCAGGCGGGCAGTTTGCGTCTTTGCTCGGCGATTCGGAACTTCATCCTCTTGCTCGGGGACATCGACGGAAACGGGTTGAACCGGAGCTTGTAGTTCGCAGGCGACACCTCAAGCGTAAAGTAATGCGCGACCATGAGCAGGTTGACGGCCAGTTGCAGTTCCACCCACCGGAAGCCGAGGCACGTATGTGTGCCCAGTCCGTATGGCGCGTATCCGGGGCTGAGGTGCTCGTTACGCGAAGGCAGATAGCGATCGATATCGAATGAGAAAGGGTTCGGGAAGACGTCTTCCATGTAATGCGGGGCCGTCTGAGCAATGAAGACGCGTGTCCCGACCGGCAGTTCGTAGTCTTCGATTACGCACGAATTCATCACGTTGCGAAGAGACATGGGCACGATGGGATACAGACGCATGCACTCCATGATGAAGCGGTTCGTGACGTCGATCTCTGACTTGGCGAAGCCTTTCTTGTCCGGATCGGGGCCGTCGAACAGGGCGTCAGCCTCGCTTCGGATCCGGCTATAGAGTTCAGGGTGCGACGCCATGGCGTAAAGCGCGAAGGCCAAAGCATCGCCGAGGTACATGCTGGCAAGCATGGGTGCCGAAAGAGAGAATCCCATGTTCGACTCGGGGAGGAATTGCGGGTCGCTGGTGTAGAGGCTGAGCAGGTCATCCGTAAGGGTGCGCGGGCAACCGGCCCGCTGGGCTGGCGTGTGGACGCTCTGGACCCTTTGCACCGCCACGTCGATAGCCTTGGCAGGGCGTTTCATATCCGGGGTATGCAGCAGGAACTTGGGCAGTATTTTCGCGACGTGGGTGGTGAGCGCCCGCTCCTTGAATTTTATCAGGTCTTCCACAATGTCCTGCGAATCTATGTTGAGAACGAGGGGGGATATTTGTGCGTTGATCATGCGCCGGCACAGGCGGACCGCATGCACGGAGGAGCCCACTTTCCAATCCCCCATAAATGCGCGGATATGTCCGTAGAGAGGATTCAACGAGCCTTCCAGCCTTTCGCGGGAGTAGCCCGGTTGCATGGCCTTGCGTAGACGGAAGTGTTCGGCGCCGTCGAGGGCGGGTATCAGCCCTGAGGCGCCGTAGACCTTCTCGATATCGGTGAAATAGTCCCTGGATCTCAGGTACATGCGTCCGTTCCGGTGGACCCACCGGTTGACCTTGGCCCCGGAGAGGAAGGTCATGGGTTGCTGGAACGGCGGGCGGATCTGAAATACCGGCCCGTATTTTTTCGTCAGATCTGCAAAGAGCGCGGGAATGTTGCCCTTGCGTACATGCGGATTGATCAGGAGCTTTGGCAGAGAGACGCTCGGAATCTCCTTCCTGACCAGGGAGGAATGTCGAAACAAGGGGCCGATGAGGGTCTGGGTGACTGCATTGGCGATGGACCGGCCGATCAAATCTGTCTTGCAGATCGTCTGGATCCATTTTTCTGACTCGTCATCGAGCTGGAAGATGAAGCGAAAGACGTCACACGTATTAACGAGGCAAATTACGATGATATCTCTCGGATCGGGAATTTCCTTCGTGAAGATAGCTCTGCTGATACGCGCTTTGATGAATTCGCTGGCAGTGCCTTTTTGGATGGTGCCGTGCAATTCTGTCTGCCACCCCGTACGAGGCAGCGTCCAGAAATCGCCGTCGTGGTGTTCCAGGATCTTCAAGTCAACCAAGCGGTCCAGAGTCAAATCAATGATTGACTCCGCGCGTGCGGCGAACCGTTCAATCCAGAACCGGGTGTTCCGTTGAGTTGGTTCGCTGGCAATCTCTTTCAGGATGGGGTCCAGGGTGGGATTGCCCGTTTCGGTCCGGTCCACAAGAAACAGGGATTCCATGTCCGTGTCGATGCGCGACAGGAGGGAGAGTTCCGCGAGCACTGCGCCGCCGACGGCACAGTTCAAGTTCCAGCCGGGCACTTGATGAAAGTAGCCGGTCTCCTGATTAAGGAGCATCAGGATCAACTCTTCGGGCAAACTAAGCGTTGGGGGTGTCAGGCTTTCTTTAGCTTCAGCAATCGCCATCAGCTTTGCCCTTCCTGTATTCCTGCGATATCATAAAAAAGATACCCTCTACTGAAGGGATGATAAGTGTACCCCTATGGCTTGGGCGAGGCAAGGCAAGGCAAGGCAAGGTCTTGACGGGGACATTGGTGTTGCTAAAATGCTATAAGTCTTCGGAAAGGAATAATTTGATATTCATGGATTCACGACGTGAACATGACGTGTTGATTGTAGGTGGTGGACCCGCAGGGTCTACGTGCGCCCGATTCGCAAGAAAGCACGGTCTGAATGTGGCCTTGATTGAGCGAACTGGCAAATGCCACGTGAAGAGGACCAGCGCGGGAATCTTTGATCATACCTGGCCCGCACTCGAACTGTCGCCCCACGAATACCCATACCCAATGCGCTCACCCAATGCTTCCGTATTCAGAACCCTCAATAACGACAAAGAATTGACGACGATATTTAAGATTATTGTGGACAAACTGAATCGGTACGTCTATTTGCCCAATCGAGATGAATTTGACAATTGGTTGTTGTCATTAGCCAATCAGGATGGTTGTATCATCATTCGAGATCATACTGTGCGACCCGAAGATATTGAGTTCAACAACAAGTCATATGCAGTTCGCGTCGGGAACGAGATCCATACCGCGCCGTTTCTTGTCGGCGCTGCGGGCACCTTCTGTCCTGTCTATCGACGATTTTTTAATAACACGAGTTCATGGCCCGGTCAAATGACGCTTCTTACGGAAGCAGAAGTACCTGAGCGGGAATACAGCGGCCCATCTTACGTCAGCTATTTTAACTTCATGGGGGGGGGGGTATTCGGATGGACGTACATCATAGGTGACGGGAGGCTTCACATAGGCACGGCTCGACTTTCGAGACCACCAAAACTTAAAAAGAAAGATATACTGTTCGATGAGTTTGTGGACTTTATACGTTCGAAAGGGTACTTGGCACGGAACTTTGACCCCAAGCAATACCATGTGAGCAGTGGGATTATTCGAGCGTTCGCTAATCGTCCGATGACGACACCTGATGGAAGCTGCCACGTTATAGGGGATGCGGCGGGGCTGCTTCAGAATGATTGCTATACTGGCATAACGAATGCCATCTTCTCTGGCCGCTATTGTGCCGATGCGATAGCACAGGCTGAAACAAGCCCGCATATCCGAAAGAATCTCAATCGATATTTCTTCCAGGACGTTCTGCAAGACATGATTGGCAACGTTGTACCTGCCTTCAAATATCGCCGGTCGTTTTTGCCTGTCAAGTAAGTAGAGAAACGAAAAACCATGCTCTCCACAAGTTAGAAATCTGCCCAACTGAGGTTTTTTAGAGGATACGTATCCGGTTACTCACTATGGCGATTTCGGGAAATATCCATCTCGGTGGTTCTTCGGCGGATACTCTTTCGTTGAGTCAAAAACACAAACATATCGTCATCGCAGCACGAAAGACACTTGGTTTTTTATTGACCATTAACTTTCTGGTCTTTTGGGCTGTGCCGATTTTTCTTCAGGGGTGGGTTTATAAATCTTTTTTACGTCGGTTTATCCACCCGATTTATAATCTGGTTGACAAGTCTGCACGGCTCCGTAAATTTGCGTTTCGATATGTATATCGTGAGCAGTTTCTTGTTGATTATTTTGCCACTGCAGTATTCTTTTTGGCGGGTTTTCTCATTTCGTTAACAGTTGTGTTCTCCTGGCAGATTTCCTTCGGCTCGCTACCCTGGTGGCTTATAGCCATGTATTTTTTCTGGTGGGTAGGTTTTGGTGGTCGGAGCATGGGTGCCGCATATACGTTCGCACACCGTGAGGGACACGCAGCCGGAGGCTGTCTGTATCGACACTGGATTCGCAAATACATAGGAAACTTTTTCGAGAATTGGATCGGTTCTTTTTACGGAAACGTACCTTATAACTTTTCGACTGCACATGTTCTGTTACATCACAGACTGAACGGCGGCAAAGGTGATCCCATCTACATGTGGGACGTCGACCGAACCAAGTTCGGCGACGTTATGCTCTATCAATGGCGTATTTTCATCTATATGACAGGTTGGGGAGGTCTTCACGAATTTGGAAAACAGAGATATATCCCGGTGATGGACAAGGCCTATCGTCAACTCCGCAAGGGTATGATCATTTACTGGCTGATACTTCCTTCTACGATAGGCATTTGGCTATGGGCGACAGGCAGTAATCCGGCATCTATCGGTTTATTCCTGTTTTTTGTTTATTTCCAGAGCCTCTTTGCAATGTCTTTTTTTATGGTCGTCATCAACATAGGTTTTCATGGCTTTATCGAGTGTGATGCTGACGGGAAATTCATCCCTTGCATTTGCTCAAGCACGATCATTGGTGGCGATGACGACTCATTTGGTGAAAATGATCATATGGCGCATCACAATTTCGGATACGTCTCACATGATCGTCTATCAGCTCACCAGGCTACGCAGCATTCGTTGTGGGCTCGGCATCAAGCCTCTGTTTTTCAAGGGCTCTCGACTATTGAATTCGGAATGAATATCTATTTTGGAAGATTCAAGAAACTGGCTGAACAGCACTATCTGGATTTAACCGGCAACTTGAATGTTGACGAGATTGCGGAATTGCTTAAGACACGGGCAACACGAAAAGAAATGGACTACGAGGACTACGAATTTGGGTATCTTTTCAACTTGGAATCCACCGTCAGTCAATTAGTTCGAAATAACATTTGCCCGAATGAACAAAAAGCCTACGTTTATCAAGCGTCCCGACACCACTGTCAACTTCCTGGATTATAAAACAACCAGGTCATGTTTTTCTGCTCTTTGTTCAGTTGAGTAACCACCAGCCACGATTACATATGCCGTGGCTGAAATCGCACGATGATCGAAGGTTCGAACGGCAACGTTGCCGGTGGCTTTGCGCTGGTGGCGGTCCTGTTGCTGATGGCCGTTGTGGGTGTCGTCACGGCGACGGTATTGCAGACGACCTCGACCGAAATCCGGATCAGCGCGAATCATAAGCGGGCGGTGCAGGACTTGTACGCCGCCGAGGCCGGACTGGCGGAAGCCCGTTCGCGTTTACGGAAGACGAGTGGAACCGAGACCTTTTTTATTGCGGACACGGCGGCAACGCCTGATCCGTTGTGGACGGCCTACATTGTGGAATCCGCAGATTGGTCGTTGTCCGTCGATCCGGAATATGCTTCGCATGAGACCAACCTGATCCCTGTTCCGGGCAATCCAACCAATACGACGGTCCAGCCGAACAGTTTGCAGACGGGCCTGCCGTACTGGGCGAAGATCCGTCACAAAACCGAATACGATGCCGAGCGGGCCGGGCATAAGACGGCCACGCCTCATTACGTTGATCTCGACGGCAGCGCCTCCCGGCACGGCAAAAACAACCGGGGCAACGTCGTCTATTTCGGATACCCTTCGCTGACCGACACCATTCCGGTCTCCTTCACGACAAATACCCCCACACCATGGTTGCCCATTGAGAAGATCGCCGCTCATGGGTCCACGACGGGCGGCACCGTGGTTCTGGAGGAAGAAGTGGTTCACCCGCCCGGGCCGAACCAACTTGGAGCGCTTCATGCCTCGGGGTCCGTCAGCCTGGCGGGCGTACCGGGTGCGATCAATGGCCATGATGCCTGTGGCGCGGTTGGCAGCCTGCCGCCGGTCGTGTATGGAGGTACCGTCGCGAACGCCCCGACGATTCACTTTGACGGAATTCCTGCGAGTCCACAGCATAGTGCCCACGTGCCTGATCCTGCCTCCGCGCTCGCCGCTTTGAGTGCGGACCCGGTCGTATTGAACGGAAATCAAATCAATCAACACTTGGGTACCATGGAAGTGCCCATGACGTTTTTTGCGGGAGGAGGGTTATTTCCCCAATCGCAGGGAATCCGCATTCGACAGACCAGCGGATTCGGTATTCTCCTGGTGGACGGGAACGCCACCCTGGAAGGCGAGGTCCGGTGGGACGGTATGATCCTGGTGACGGGGACGTTGTTTCTCAACGGTTTTGGAAACGGCATCGTGATTCGCGGTGCGGTCTGGGCCGGTGAGATCGACCAGTCAACGGGCCCCTTGACCGTCCAATATGATAGTTGCCGCCTGCAAGCCGCGCTGCTCGCTGTCCCGGCCCGGGTCAGGACGTGGCGGGAAGCGTTCTGATGGTGTGGTCAGGGCCGGGCCGCACCGCCGTTTGAAATCCGGAATGGCATCCTTCGACAAGCTCAGGACAGGCTCGGGACGTTTTCTACTGGGTCTTTCGTGACTCCCCGGCATGGGCCTTTCGATTGATTGCGACCGGCCCGCATTCTCTTTACAATGCCCCGTTTGATGTCCGGATCTCCGCTTATCATTCAAGACTAACAAAGGTTGCGTTATGGCAAAGGTACTTGAAGGCCCTGGCATGGGCTTGCTGAGAAAATGGGGGTTGCAAACCCCGAATTATGCCGTGGTCGGTTCTTCTGAAGAACTGGAACAGTTGGCGCAGGCCAATGATTGGTTGAACAAGAGTTCGTTGGTCGTCAAGGCCCATGAGGCCTTGGGGTCGCGCTTTAAACTCGGTCTCGTGAAGGTGGGCCTGGATCTCAAGGGCGCCAAGGCCGCGGCGAATGAAATGCTCGGACGGACCGTCGGCACGTTGACCATTCGGGAAGTGATCGTGTCCGAGGCGGTGGACCATAGCGAGGAATACTATGTCGCCGTGAAGTCGACCCGTGACGGGGCGGACGTGATGGTCGCCAAGTGCGGCGGGGTTGAAGTGGAATCGAATTGGGATCGCGTGAAGCGTTGCTCCGTCGTGGTGGGGCATGCTCCTTCCGATGCGGCGTTGGAAGCCCTGGCAAAAGAAGCCGGGTTCTCCGGTGAACTGACCGCCAAAGTGGCCGACTTCGCCAGGAAGCTGTTTCTGTGCTTCGACAATGAAGATGGGCAGTATCTGGAAATTAATCCGGTGGTGCTCAACGCCGCCGGCGAGTTGGTTGCGCTCGACGCCGTGACCCTGTTGGACGGCGACGCCAAGTTCCGCCATCCGGACTGGACGTTTCCGTTTGCCGCGGAATTCGGCCGGGCTTACACCGAGAATGAAGAAGAGGTCATGGCCGTGGATTCGAAGGTAAAAGGTTCCGTGAAGCTGATCGAAATTCCGGGCGGCGACACGGCGATGCTGCCGGCGGGCGGCGGGGCAAGTGTGTATTACTCGGACGCGGTGGTGGCCCGTGGCGGCAAGTTGGCCAATTACGCCGAGTATTCCGGCGATCCTCCGGACTGGGCCGTTGAAGTGCTGACCGACAAGGTCTGTTCCCTTCCCGGCATCAAGAACATCATCGTCGGCGGGGCCATCGCCAATTTCACCGACGTCAAGAAAACCTTCGGCGGGATCATCAATGCATTCCGTAAAGCCAAGGCGGAAGGGAAGCTGGACGGTGTGCGCATTTGGGTACGACGAGGCGGGCCCAACGAAAAACAAGGGCTGGCGGCGATGAACGCGTTGAAGGACGAAGGCTTTGAGATCGAAGTGTTTGATCGCCGGACTCCGTTGACGGACATCGTGGACATGGCCCTGGCCAAGAAGTGATGACGTTACTAAGGAAGCGTTCGCATGAGTTGACGGAATGGAGGAACTGACTACACCGCCAAAGACGCTGGATCCCCGATCAGGTCGGGGATGACGGAAGGAGAACGGAGGAGAAAGCAAAGACACTGGATTCCCGATTAAAAATGTCGGGAATGACAGCAGGGGGTGTCGGGGATGACAGAAGGCAAGAGATTTTTTTGCAAACATAAGGAACCCCTGATTTCTTGTGATAGCGGGATGCAGGGCAAGGCGTCCCGGAGCGAAACCCGAGGCTTATCACAGAGATAGGTGAGGGTTGAGCGAGGACACAACGCAGCCATGCGCCCGATAGTGCAATAAATCAGAGGTTCCATAATTGAGACGCAGGAGAGTTCGATGAGTATTCTGGCAACGAAAGAGACACATGTTGTGATCCAGGGCGGGGTGGCCGGAGTGAACGCGGCCCGGCGAATGGGCGAATTTCGCCACATGATTCAACAGCCCCTCAACGTTTCGGCGTTCGTGTATCCACCCGATGCCGGGAAAACCAATGAAGTCGTGTGTGGAAACCGGCTGCTCACGATACCGGTGTACAAAACCGTAGCAGAAGCCACGGCCAATCATCCGGAAATCAACACCAGCCTGGTCTATATCGGTGCGGACCGCGCCTATGCCGGCGCCAAGGAAGCCTTGGACAATGCCGGCATTCACGTGGTGTCCATGATCACGGAAGGCTTGCCTGAAAAAGATTCCAAATTGCTCGGGGCGCATGCGCGGAAACTCGGGAAAACGTTCAATGGCCCTTCATCCATCGGCGTCATGTCGGCCGGCGAATGCCGCTTGGGGGTGATCGGCGGGGCGTTCGACAACCTGGTGGCCTGCAAACTCTATCGCCCGGGGTCATTCGGGGTGATCACGAAATCGGGCGGCCTCTCGAATGAAATCATTTGGATTTGTTCGCAGTTCGCCGACGGCATCACGACCGCCATCGGGATCGGCGGGGACGCCTATCCGGGAACGGATTACGTGACGTACCTCGAGATGTTCGAAAACGATCCGCAAACCAAGGCCGTGGTGATCGTCGGCGAGATGGGCGGCGACCTGGAGGAACGGGCAGCGGAATGGTACGGCGCGAAGAAACGCCGGGTTAAGCTCCTGTCAGTGGTATCCGGTTTTTGCCAGGAAAGCCTGCCCAAGGGCATGAAATTCGGGCACGCCGGCGCCAAGGAAGGTCTCCAGGGAGAAGGGTCGGCCCGGGCCAAAGCGGAAGCCTTGAAGAAGTCCGGGGCCATCGTGCCCGAGACCTTCGGCGCCTTGGGGCCGGCGATCAAGCAAACGTATGAAGAGCTGGTCAAGTCCGGTGAAGTCAAGCCGATCCCCGAACTCAGTGAAGCGGAAAAGCCCAAGCTGCCCAGGACCGTGGAACAGGGTATGAAAGACGGCGATATCCTGGTCGCTCCCCTGATCAAGTCCACGATCAGCGATGACCGGGGCGACGAGCCCTTGTACGAAGGATATCCGGCGTCCGAACTCATTAACAAAGGCTATGACATTCCTCATATCATCGGGCTCCTATGGGACAAGCGGCTGATCTCAAAGCAGGAGGCCGAAATCATCAGGCGAATCATCATCCTGTCGGCCGATCACGGCCCCTGCGTCAGCGGAGCGTTGACCACGATCATCGGAGCCTGTGCCGGTATCGGGTTGTCGCAAGCCGTGGCGGCCGGGTTGATTATGATCGGACCGCGATTCGGCGGAGCCGTGACCGATGCGGGCCGGTACTTCAGTTATGCCATCGCCAACAACATGTCCGTGGACGAGTTTCTGGCCCATATGAAGAAAAACGTGGGGCCGGTGCCGGGGATCGGGCATCGCGTGAAGAGCCTGCGGAATCCGGATAAGCGCGTGAAGGAACTGGTGGGATACGTGAAGAGTCTGGACTTGGCCACGCCGCATCTGGACTTTGCCCTGGAAGTTGAAAAGATCACGGCGGCGAAGAAGGACAACCTGATCCTGAACGTCGATGGAACCATGGCGGCTGTCCTCGTCGATCTCGGGTTCCCGGTTGACAGTCTGAACGGGTTCTTCGTCCTGGCCAGGACCATCGGATTGATCGGTCACTGGGCCGATCAAAAACGTCAGGGCAGCCGGTTGATCCGGCTGTTCAACTATCTGGTGAACTACGCGGCGCCCGCGCGTCGGGAAGTGCCGCCACTTCAATAACAACATTGACGGTTTCCTTTGTCCCGGTTCGCAGATCGGAGCGGGACGCGGAAACCATGCGGAGAACGTCCTATGTCGATAGAGCTTGTCAAAACGTTGTATGCCAAAATGCCCGGGGCCGTGGATGCGGCGAGAAAGCAGTTCGGTCGCGGGTTGACCCTTGCCGAAAAAATTCTGGTGTCTCATGCGGATAATCTCGAGACCCAGGCCTGGGACCGGGGGAAAGCCATGTTGGCGCTTCGTCCCGACCGCGTGGCCATGCAGGATGCCACGGCCCAAATGGCCATGTTGCAGTTTATCCAGGCTGGCAAGAAAAAAGCCGCGGTGCCCAGCACCATTCATTGCGACCATTTGATTCGCGCGGAAATGGGGTCGTCCAAGGATTTACTGCGCGCCTGCGATGAAAATCGTGAGGTGTACAATTTCCTGGAATCGGCCGCCAAGAAATACGGCATCGGGTTCTGGAAACCGGGCGCGGGGATTATTCACCAGGTGGTGTTGGAGAATTACGCCTTCCCGGGCGGGTTGATCATCGGGACCGATTCCCATACGCCGAACGGCGGCGGGCTGGGCATGTTGGCGATCGGCGTCGGCGGCGCCGACGCGGGAGAAGTCATGGCCGGGTTGCCGTGGGAAGTGCTGCACCCCAAATTGATCGGGGTCAAGCTCACCGGCAAATTGAACGGCTGGACTTCGCCCAAGGACGTGATCCTGTATATTTGCGGCAAGCTGACGGTCAAAGGCGGCACGAACAAGATCGTCGAATACTTCGGTCCCGGCGCGGAAACGATCAGCGCCACGGGTAAGGGCACGATCACCAACATGGGCGCGGAACTCGGGGCGACCACGTCGATCTTTCCCTTTGACCGGAAAATGGTGGACTATCTCAACATCACGGAGCGCAAGGAGATCGCCGACTTGGCGGAAGCGAACCAATCGATGTTGGTGGCTGACCCGGAAGTCTATGAGGCGCCGGAGAAGTATTTTGACGAGATCCTGGAAATCGATCTCTCGACCCTGGAACCGCACGTCGTGGGACCGCATTCCCCGGACCTGGCCCGCCCCATCTCCGCATTGGAGGCCGAGGCCAAGGAGAAGGGGTATCCCGTGGAGTTGAAAGCGACCTTGCTGGGCAGTTGCACGAACTCCTCGTATGAGGATATCAGCCGGGCCGCCCATATTGCCCAACAAGGGTTGAAAGCCGGATTGAAAGCCAAGACTGCGTTCTTGGTGTCGCCGGGCTCGGAACGGATCTTTCATACCATGAAACGGGACGGCTTTTTGGAGACGTTCGAGGAACTGGGCGCGACCGTGTTGGCGAACGCCTGCGGCCCGTGTATCGGGCAGTGGAAACGGGCCGACGGCGTCAAGGGCAAATCCGATTCGATCGTGAGTACCTTTAACCGGAACTTCCCCGGTCGCAACGACGGGATTCCCGACACGTTGTCCTTTCTGGCCAGTCCGGAATTGGTGGCTGCCTATGCCCTGACGGGCGACTTGGGATTCAATCCCATACAGGACACCATTTCCACTCCGGACGGCCAACAAATCAAACTCGATCCGCCGCAAGGGGATGAGTTGCCGTCCCAGGGGTTTGCCAAGGGTGAAGAAGGATTCATTCCCCCTGCTGGGAACGGCGACGGGTTGGCCGTGGACCTGCCTCCGAACAGCGAGCGGCTGCAACTGTTGCAGCCTTTCCCCAAGTGGGACGGCAAGGATTTTGACAAGTTGCCGTTGCTGATCAAGACCAAGGGAAAAACCACGACGGATCACATTTCACCAGCCGGTCCCTGGCTCAAGTTTCGTGGACATTTGGACAAGATCAGTGACAATATGTTCTTGGGTGCAAACAACGCGTTTTCGAGTGAAGCGGGAAAAGGCAACAACGTATTGACCGGCGAATCCGGTCTCACCCTGGCGCAGGTCGCCCGCGACTATAAAGGCAAGGGCGTCGGGTCGTTCGTGGTCGGGGACGAGAATTACGGCGAAGGGAGCAGCCGGGAACACGCGGCCATGTCTCCGCGTTTCCTGGGCGTGAAAGCCGTGCTCACCAAGAGTTTTGCCCGCATCCATGAAACGAATTTGAAGAAGCAGGGCATCCTGCCCATGACGTTTGCAGACCCCGCGAATTATGAGCAGATCGACCAGGAGGACCGCGTCAGTGTCACGGGCCTCGACGGGTTGGCGCCGGGCAAGCCGGTGTCCGTGGTCATTCACAAGAAGGATGGCAAAGAGGTCAGGATTCAAGCCAAGCACAGCATGACCGAACAGCAGATCAAGTGGTTCCGGGCGGGTTCGGCGCTGAATGCGTTGAATGAATAGTTTTTCGCCCTCACCCCAACCCTCTCCCGTCCAGGGAGAGAGAGTAAGGGTGAGATGGGTCAGCGTTTTCCTCCCCTTTGTAAGGGGAGGATAGGTGGGGTAGAGCCAAGCGTTCATGGAGTAGAAGGCGAGTTTCTACCTCCCCTCGCCCCTCCTTACAAAGGAGGGGAATAGACGAGTACGGTAAGCGGATATGACGGGTTCATTCGATACGGAAAAAGCCGTAAGCCGGGAAGAGGCACTCCAGCCTCAGATGGTCACGGTGGAGATCGCGGGGAAGTCCTTCCGGGTTCCGGCGGGGATTACCCTGATGAAGGCCCTTTGGTATACCGGCCATGAAGTCACGCGGGGGGCGGGGTGCCTGGGCGGGTTCTGCGGAGCCTGCGCAACCTATTATCGCACCAGGGACGATCCGAAAGTGAAAACCTGCCTGGGATGTTCGCACGCGGTGGAAGACGGCATGTCGTTTTCGTTTGCCCCGGCGTTCCCCGCGCGCAAGGCCACGTACGATCTGAATGAACTCGAAAATCCCAAACAGGACCTGTTCACGTTGTATCCCGAAGCGCCCTTGTGCAGGAACTGTAACGCGTGTACCGAAGCCTGTCCCCAACAAATTGACGTGCGGGAAGGCGTGTGGAAAGCCGTGTTCGGGGACTTCAAGGCGGTGTCGGAGACGTTCATGGACTGTGTGATGTGTGGCATGTGCGTCCCCGTGTGCATTGCCGATATTGCGCCGAACCTGGTGGGGGTCTATGCCAGTCGAGCTTACGGCGTGCGGGAAATGGAAAAGCCTCCCGGCCTCTTCGATCGAATCCAAGCCATTGCCGATGGGCGGTACAACGACGACTGGGAACGAATCCTGAAGATGAGCGATGACGAATTACAGCAAACCTCGGCCACGATCACGTCGTAGGGGAGTGCGGCTGACACGTGGATATTCAAGCCCTGCACGACGTCGTTCATCGCTCTCGTGACGCCCGCCGGCAACAGACCCTTCCCAAACTCTCTCCGGCCGAACGCGACACCCTGATCAAAAAATTTCATCCCGATCATCGGGAAGCCGCCTACCGTCCCGTGTCCTTCGGCCCTAATGAAGGCGACTTGACGGTACGGGAACTCGCCTCCGTCCTGGAAGGCGATAGCGTGGTTCCGGATGATCTCTCCCTGACGCCTCATTACGAGGCCGATGTCCTCGTCGTGGGGGGCGGCGGCGCGGGCTGTGCCGCGGCGCTTCATGCGCATGGTCAGGGCGCGAAGGTGTTGCTGGCGACGAAGTTGCGCTTGGGGGATTCCAATTCGGTGATGGCGCAGGGGGGCATGCAGATTGCCGTGGCGCCCAATGATTCCCCGGTCCAGCATTTCCTGGATACGCTCAAGGGCGGTCACATGAAGAACGACCATGAATTGCTCAAAACGATGGTCGAGGAAGGGCCGTCCATTGCAAAGTGGTTGTTGGAACTGGGAGTGCTCTTCGACCGGGACGACGACGGCAACCTCCACGTAAAAAAGGGCGGCGGCAGCACCAAGGCGCGGCTGCTCACCTGCTCGGACTACACCGGTCTCGAAATCATGCGGGTACTCAAGGACGAGGTCCTCAACCAGAAGATCCAACTCCTGGAATTCGCCGCGGCCGTGGAACTGTTGAGTGACGAGCACGGCGCGTGCACCGGAGCCGTGTTCCAGGACTTGGATAACAAACGGTTTCTGGTGGCGGCTGCCAAGACCGTGATCCTGGCAACCGGCGGGATCGGACGGTTGCATATCCAGGGGTTTCCCACGAGCAATCATTACGGCGCCACGGGCGACGGGCTCGCCTTGGCCTATCGCATCGGGGCCCCGCTCGTCCAGATCGATACGTTTCAATATCATCCGTCGGGCGGTGTCTACCCGGAACAACTCGTCGGCCAGTTGGTCACCGAAGGCATACGGTCCGAAGGCGGGCACCTGGTCAACGGGAGAGGCGAACGGTTCGTGAACGAATTGGATACCCGGGACGTGGTTTCATCTTCCATCATTCGTGAATGTGAGGAAGGCCGAGGCGTCCGTATGCCGACCGGTCGCGTGGGTGTGTGGTTGGATACCCCGTTGCTCGAGGCGGAGCACGGTGAAGGGACGCTGGACAAGCATTTCCCCGCCATGGTTCGCCAATATGCCCGGTACGGAGTCGATATCCGCAAAGACCCGGTCTTGATTTATCCGACGCTGCATTACCAGAACGGGGGCGTGAAGATCGACGTCAACGGTGAAACGTCCGTGAAGAACCTCTTTGTGGCCGGAGAAACCTCCGGGGGGTTGCACGGACGCAATCGTTTAATGGGCAATTCGTTGTTGGACCTGATGGTCTTCGGCAAACGATCGGGGCTGACGGTGGCCGGGCGCGTGGGAACCATGTCTCACGGCCGGTTGACGTTGAACCACCTGCAGCGCTTCCGGATCGAAGCCAAAAAGCGCCGGGTCACGAACCAGGTCACGTCGCCGGTGGTGCTGCCCGCCTACACCGAACAACCGTAGCAGGATGTTGAAAAAACTCACCAGCTTTGTTCTCGCGGCGCTCGAAGGCTCAACGTACTCGCAACGTACGCCTTGCCTCCTCGCTTGCTGCGGCCGCGCCGGACGGCTTTTTTCAACATCCTGCCCTGAACTGGGTTTTTGAGAGCTTGGCGTGTCCCATAACTCCCTCTCCTTGACGAGGGAGAGGTCTGGGGTGAGGGGGGAGTTTTTTCTTAAAGAGGAGAATCATGAATATCCATGAATTTCAAGCGAAACACTTGTTTGCTCAATTCGGAGTGCCGGTGCCTCGCGGTAAAGAAATCAAGACGCCGAGGGCCGCTGAAAAGTGGGCTGCGGCCCTGGCCGCGCCGGTCTACGTGGTCAAGGCGCAAATTCACGCCGGAGGACGGGGCAAAGCCGGTGGCGTGAAAATCACGAAACAGCGCGAGGAAGTTCCGGGCCTGACGCGGGAACTCATCGGGAAAACCCTGGTGACGCATCAAACCGGACCCAAGGGTAGAAAAGTCCGACGCTTGTTGATTGAGGAAGGGGCGGGAATCGACAAGGAATTGTACCTGAGCCTGTTGGTGGACCGGGACAGCGGGTGTCCCACGTTCCTTGCGAGTACCGAAGGGGGCATGGAAATCGAAGAGGTAGCAGAGAAGACCCCGGAAAAACTGTTCAGGGAAACGATCGATCCGGCCGTCGGATTTCATCCCTACAATGGCCGGAACCTGGCCTTTGCCCTGGGCTTGCCCTCCCTGGAAAAAGCCGTGGTGTCGCCCTTCATCAAAATGCTCGGGAACCTGTATCGCCTGTTCATGGAAAAAAATGCGTCATTGGTCGAAATCAACCCGCTGGTGATCACCACGGACAAGCAACTCATCGCGCTCGACGGAAAGGTCACTTTTGATGACAACGCGCTGTTCAAGCATCAGGACGTACAGGCGTTTCGTGACCTGCACGAGGAAGAACCGCTGGAAATCGAAGCGGGCGCCAATAACCTCAATTACGTGAAGCTGGACGGGGACATCGGGTGCATGGTGAACGGGGCCGGGTTGGCCATGGCCACGATGGACGTGATCAAGTTGGCCGGCGCCGAACCCGCCAACTTCCTGGACGTTGGCGGGGGTGCCACCAAGGAAACCGTCGCGGCCGGGTTCCGGATTCTCCTCAAAGACAGGAAAGTCAAAGGCATTTTCATCAATATTTTCGGCGGCATCGTCCGGTGTGAACGGATTGCCAATGGCGTGATCGAGGCTTCGAAAGAGGTCGGCATCACGTTGCCCGTGGTGGTTCGTCTCCAGGGAACCAACGCGGAAGAAGGACGAAAAATTCTCCTGGAATCGGGATTGAAAGTGGACGTGGCAACGGATCTTTGGGAAGCCGCGCAAAAAATCGTGGCCATGAAACGCAAAAAGAGGAAGAAGGGCTGACCGTGCCAGAATTGTGACCTATTGTTGGGGTCTGACCACGTTGGAATGCAGTGAGGAAAGGAACGGCGCATGAGTATTTTGGTGAATAAGTCAACGAAGGTGGTTGTACAGGGCATTACGGGGAAGGAAGGGTCGTTTCACGCGACCCAGTGTCAGGCATACGGCACCCAGGTCGTCGCAGGGGTCACGCCCGGTAAAGCCGGACAGGAAGTGGAAGGCATTCCGGTTTTTGACACGGTCCGCGACGCCGTGAAAGCAACCGAAGCCACGACGTCCCTGATTTTTGTGCCACCTCCGTTTGCCGCGGATGCGATTCTCGAAGCAGCCAATGCGGGGATCTGGCTGGTGGTCTGCATTACGGAAGGGATTCCCGTGAACGATATGGTCCGGGTAAAACGCGCCCTGGCCAGCACCCAGACCCGGCTCATCGGCCCCAATTGTCCGGGGATCATCACGGCGGACGAGTGCAAGATTGGCATCATGCCCGGGTTCATTCACAAGAAAGGCAGAGTCGGCGTGATTTCCCGTAGCGGGACCCTGACCTATGAGGCCGTGAACCAGTTGACGAATCTGGGGCTTGGCGAAACGACCTGCGTGGGCATCGGCGGCGACCCCATCATCGGCACCGGGTACATCGACCTGTTGCAGATGTTCGAGCACGACGAAGAGACGGAAGCCGTGGTCATGATCGGGGAGATCGGCGGGGACGCCGAGGAAAAAGCCGCCGAGTTCATCAAACGGGAAATGACGAAGCCCGTCGTCGGTTTTATCGCCGGCATGACGGCGCCCCCCGGCCGGCGCATGGGCCACGCGGGTGCGATCATTACCGGAGGCAAAGGTACGGCGAAAGAGAAAATTGCCGCGCTCGAAGCCGCCGGCGTGCAAGTCGTTCGCAATCCCGCGGAGATCGGCGAGACGGTCCAGGCCGCGCTCGGTGGTTGACACGCCTGCCCTTCCCCATCACTCCCCCTTGATGGGAAGTCGCCGAAGCCAAGCCGTCAGTCGCCGGCTGAAGCGGTGGGGTGAAAGAGGCGGGCCGTCCCTGGGAGCGTGCCTTATACGGAAGCAACTTTTTCGGACAACCAAACCTTGATCAGTGACTGGTAAGGGACATCCCGCTTATTAGCTTCGGCCTTGATCCGCTCAAGCAGCGCAACCGGCAATCTCAGGGAAATCGGCTTGGTGGATGGTTTGAGATTGGGGAAACGGACACGCTGGGCCTTGCTCCAGTCCACGTGGCCACTCGAGTCGTGAGTTTCCCAAAAGACCCGTTCTTCCCCCTCACTTTCAAAAGCGGGAATCGATTTACGTTTCCTGGTCATAGCGGTCTCGCTCCTTCCGGCTCATGTCTCTGGCGGAAATAACGCGGATTTTGGTATTGCTTTCTCGCAACGTAAAGGTCACATGTAGTCGACGTCCGGTGTTGGTGACGCCGAGAGCATGGAACCGCAACTCGGAACGGCTGTGGACGATATCCTCGACGATCAGAAGCGGTTCGTTCAAAAATGTTTCCTCCGTTTCTGACCGGCCGACGCCGTGCTTCTTGACGCTTTTCCTGGCGTTACCTTCGTCCCAGTGAAAGCCGTCGATTTGATCAAGATCAACGATCTTCATATATGTTCATAATATACACAGTATGTCAAGGAAATCCACTGTGATCCGCGTTTTCAACCTCATGGCTGGTTGGGCCAGAAGCAAAGACCAACGCTACACCATACAAAAGAATAGTTGAACCGCTACGATGGCTACTATTTACAGGCAAATAGGTGCTCTGACTCAGTTGCTTGATGAACTCAATAGAGAGGGAATAGATGTCTTCAGAACGCTGGATGACGTTCGGTCATTTCAGAATGATTACAATAATTCTCTTGACCGCATCAGGGCAAGATACGGAGAAATTCTGAGGCAGGAAGTTGTTGAGCTTGAGGCAAAGTGTACACGAATATCATCGGAACTGGATCGGAGAATTTCCGCAAGAGAAACTTTGCTAAGAGATGAATTGGAGGACCTTAGAGAGACTCTTGTTGCGAATGAAAACCGCAGCATATTGCTGCGGTGGTTTTTCTTTTTTCGGAAAAGGAGATTGACGAAGAGAAAGACAACTTTGGAAAACTCTTTTGAGAACGAAGTGGAAAGACCGCTCAGGAGAGGATTTGTAAGGATTGATAGTCTGAGGGCTGAAATCGAGGATAGAAGCAATAACGCCGATAATTGGGTGGAACGCTATTCAGCCGGTGAAATAGAAGAACAGCAAAGAATCCTTTCGGTTTTAGAGAGACACAATTCCCTGTTTTATGGAGCTATAGGAGAGGAAAGAGTGGCACGGGAATTATCAAGACTTCCTGATACGTACACCGTCATCAATGATTGCCGGTTGGAATTTTCTCCACCCATATATGATAGAAACAATAACGACAGAATATATTCAATCCAGATAGATCACGTTGTTGTCGGACCCACCGGTCTTTTTTTGGTGGAAACAAAGAATTGGAGTAGGGAGTCAGTGGAAAACACGGATTTATTTTCTCCAATAAGGCAATTGAAAAGAAGCAATTATGCGATTTTTATGTCACTGAATCAGGCCGTCAGTGGCGAGAGTCTTGCTAATTTTTCCCACCACTGGGGAGACAGGAAAATATCGCCGAAATCAATCCTCTGCCTAATAAATCACAGGCCAAACCAGGAATTTCAATATGTGACAACGCTGTCCGAGAATCAGATCGCCAATCACGTCATGAATCAAAGACAGACGTTCAGTCAAATAGAAGTGAATTCTCTTGTTGAGAACTTACTCTCCCGGATTGCCTGAATTCGCATTCGCGTTCTTTGCCGGAGCCCTCCCTTTTTTGCCAGAAACATGCCGACGTGATATTTTGAGAAATCGATCGATCTGAAGAAAGGTTGCTCCATTGACGGCAGAACGGATACACGCGTTTCGCGCGGAAATGACGAGGAGAGGGTTGTCCGGGTTCATCGTTCCCCATGCCGATGAGTATCAGAACGAGTACGTGCCGGCTTGTGCCGAGCGGTTGGCGTGGCTGACGGGATTTACGGGTTCGGCGGGGACCGCGGTGGTCCTTGTTGCGCAGGCCGCCATCTTCGTGGATGGACGATACACCCTGCAAGTCCGTTCGCAAGTCGATTTGCAGGTATGGACCCCACGGCATCTCATGGATGAGCCGGTGCATTCGTGGTTGTCGTCCGTGCTCCGGCCCGGCGACACATTGGGCTATGATCCGTGGCTGCATACGCCGCAAGAGGTCAAACAATTAAAGGAGGCCTGTGCCAGAGCCGGCGCCTCGTTGAGGCCATGCGAATCGAATCCCGTCGATGCGGTATGGCATGATCGTCCCGCGCCTCCCGCGGCCAAGGTCGTGCCGCATGATCTCGCCTATGCGGGCAAGTCCTCGGAAGACAAGCGACAGGAGCTTTCCATGACGTTGAAGAATGATGATGCCGGGGTGGCCGTGCTGACGGCGCCGGATTCCATCGCCTGGCTCTTGAACGTGCGTGGTCATGACGTGGAGCACACCCCGTTACCCCTTGGCTTTGCCCTGGTGCATCGGGATGCCACGGCGTCGTTGTTTCTGGATACGAGCAAGGTCTCCGATGGACTGGTTTCGCACTTGGGACCGGCCGTACGGATTCGTCCCGTCTCCGAATTTCAGAAGGCCCTGGAAGAATTGGGAAAGAGGGGCAAACGGGTGTTGTGCGACCCGACGCGTACGGCGAGTTGGATTCCCGAACGCCTGACTCGGTCGGGGGCGAAGGTCATCGAAGGCGAAGACCCGTGTCTCTTGCCCAAGGCTTGCAAAAACGCGGTGGAGGTTAACGGCGCGCGGGAGGCGCAGAAGAGGGATGGGGCCGCGGTGTGCGAATTCCTCGCCTGGTTGAGCCGTGAAGCGCAGACGGGGCGACTCTCCGAACTCGACGCGCAGGCGTACCTGGATGCCTGTCGCCGCCGGCAACCGCTCTGGCAGGATATGAGTTTCCCCACGATTTCGGCGGCCGGCCCCAATGGAGCCGTCGTACACTACCGGGCCACCGACGGGCAATGTCGCAGGCTTGAGCCTGGCACGTTGTATCTGGTGGATTCAGGAGGGCAGTATCTGGACGGCACGACTGATATTACCAGAACGATCGCCATCGGCTCTCCGATACCGGAATGCCGGGATCGTTATACCCGGGTCCTCAAAGGACATATCGCCCTCGCAAGGGCCATGTTTCCGAAGGGGACGACCGGCGCGCAACTTGATGCGCTGGCCCGGCGGCCGCTTTGGGAGGCGGGGTTGGATTACGAGCATGGGACCGGGCATGGAGTCGGGAGTTACCTGGGCGTTCATGAAGGTCCGCAACGTATTGCGAAAGGCGGCCATACGGTCGCGTTGCAGCCCGGAATGATCCTGTCGAACGAACCCGGGTATTACAAGGACGGAGAATACGGGATTCGGCTGGAAAACCTGGTGGTTGTGGTTCCTGCGACAACGGATAACGGTGACGGACGTGAATGGTTCGCGTTCGAGACGATCACGCTCGTACCGTTTGATGCCTCGCTCATCGACAAATCTTTGTTGAATACCACGGAACGGGAGTGGCTCAATGCCTACCATGCCCGCGTGCGAGAGGTCATCGGACCCCTGGTTGATTCGTCCACGGCTGCTTGGTTGAAGCAGGCGACGAAAGGAATTTTCTAAGTTTCCCGGGTTCTTGCTTTTCGTTTTGTTTTTTCTGTCATCCCCGACTTGATCGGGGATCCAGTGTCTTTGCTTTTCCTTTGTTCGGGATTCGAAAGACACCGGCTCTCTGCTTCCGCAGGAATGACAGATAAAAGCAGGCATGACAGCCCGGGGTCCGGGTGAAAGGGATATGGTCAAGTTATGAGTGAAGCCATGACGGATGAACAGGTTGTTGAGCGCATACGTGCGCAATTGGGACAGAGCGGGGCCGTGGAAGACGTGTTAGTCAAGGGAGACCTGCTGCAACTGCACGTGACCGAGGAGTTTTACCGGCGGCTGGCGGTTGACCGGGAGCGCGGCAGAAAGATTGTCCTGACGTTGATGCAACAGATGAAGTCGTTAACAGGACTCCAGGACGTCACCGTGAGAGTGTACAGTCAAAACGAAAAGATGATCGAAGGCAAAGTCAAGGAGTTCGGAGGAGATAATGTCACGTACATGTTGGATTTGTGAGGCTCTACGCCGCTTGCGGGGTCACCGTGGAAGGCGGTAATGGGCAGGAATCCACGCCGCCGCAGGCTGTTCCCGGCGCGGCCCGCTCGTCTCCGGAAGTCCACGTACTCACCGTTGAGGACAAGACGATTATTCTGGTCGGGACGGTCCACGTGTCCAGGGAATCCGCGGATCTGGTTCGCGCCGTCATCGAAGAGGAGCGGCCGGATGCGGTTTGCGTGGAATTGGATTCCCGCCGATACGAAGCCTTGTCCCAGCAGCAGAAATGGGAGGCGTTTGACCTCAAAGAGGTCATCCGCAAGAAACAGCTCAGCACGATGTTGGCCAATGTCCTGTTGGCCTCTTATCAAAAGCGATTGGGGGATCAGTTGGGTGTGCTCCCCGGCACCGAGATGCTGGAAGCGATCAACGTAGCCAAAAAGTTCGACATCCCCATTGCCCTCTGCGACCGCGACGTGCGCGTGACCATGCGACGTGCCTGGCGGTCCACTCCCTTCTTCAAGAAAAGCATGTTGATTTCGTCGCTGATCGTGGGCGTGTTCGACACCAAGCCCGTGAGCGAAGAGTCCTTGCAGGAGTTGAGAAAACAGGACGTGCTGTCGGAGATGATGCAGGAATTGGGCAGGGAGGTCCCCACGCTGAAAACGGTGTTGATCGACGAGCGGGACCGCTATTTGGCGGAGAAGACCCTACGGGCCGAAGGCAGGACGATCGTCTCGGTGGTCGGCGCCGGTCACGTGGAGGGGATTAAAACCATTCTGCAGGGCGAGCGGCAAACCAACCTGGATAGCCTGGAGGTGATCCCGCCCACGTCGCCGGCGTGGAAGTGGGCCGGGTGGGCGATCCCGGCCATTATTGTCGGGTCCATTGCCTTGATCGGTTACCAAAAGGGAGCCGCGGCCGCCGGAGACAACGCGCTCTTTTGGATCGTGGCCAATGGCATACCCAGCGGCTTGGGGGCCTTGTTGGCCTGGGCGCACCCGTTCACGATTATCGTGGCCGTAGCCGGGGCGCCGTTTACGAGCCTGACCCCGGTGATCGGCGTCGGGTACGTAACGGCGTTTGTCCAAGCCTATATGCAACCACCGATCGTGCGCGAATTCCAGACCGTGGCCGAGGACGTGACCGTTCCTCGTCGGTGGTGGCAAAGCCGGCTGCTGCGGGTGTTCCTGGCCTTTTTGTTTCCCACCATCGGCAGCGTCATCGGTACGTGGGTCGGTGGCACGCGCATCGTGTCGAATTTGTTCTAGGGACTCGCTGATTGTCAGGTGCCAGGGCGTTTTCCGGTATGTTGAAAGAGGCAGGATGGGCAGGTGTAGTGAATGAAACGCCCCTCGGCCACCAGGCGTTTCGTCATCGTCACTTGGCACCACCTGCATTGGCGGTCGGGAAGATCGGTCTCCGACGGCAAATCGGATGACGTTGGCAACGGAGTATCCATTCAGGCATTCTCATAAAGCCCGGTCGTGGTTGTCAACGGAAAAGCAAGAAGAAGAAAGCAAAGACACTGGATTCCCGATTAAAGATGTCGGGAATGACAATTCTTGTTGGCATTGGTTATTTTCGTATCAATAAATTACGCCAATCCAAAATTTCTTAATCCACAATTTATGCCGCCCCAAGACAAATTACCGTCATCGTCTGACATCAAGAACCCGGTGGATGATTTGCCGGCTACTGAGAATACCGTGCCGGCGCTGGTCGTGTCCGGGTTCCTGGGTGCGGGGAAAACCACGCTCGTGCGGCATCTGCTTGAAGAGGCGCAGGCGCAGGGAGTACGGATCGCGGTCGTATCGAATGAGTTCGGGGAATTGGGAATCGATCAAACCCTGTTGGGAGCCCAGGCCGGCCAAAGTTACGTCGAACTGGAAGGCGGGTGCGTCTGCTGCAAGCTGTCCGATGAATTGGTGACGACGTTGCAACGGATCCGGGAGGAGGTGCATCCTGACCGGGTCGTCGTCGAAACGTCCGGGGTGGCCTTGCCCTTTGACACGCTCCTGAATTTCTGGCGCGAGCCGGTGTCCGAGTGGGTCGGCGAATGTTTCTCGGCGGTGGTGGTGAATGCCGAACAGGTCGCTGATGACCGTGACTTGGAAGGGACCTTTGAACAGCAGGTATCATCGGCCGACCTGTTGATCCTGAATAAACTGGACCTCGTGCCTTCGGAACAACGTGACCGGGTCCGGGAACGGGTGCAGGGCTTGGCTCCGGGGACGCCGGTCGTTCCGGCCGTTCAGGCTCGCGTCGGTACGCCGGTGTTGTTTCCTCCTGATCCGGTGAGTCTTCCCAGACGAACCGCCAAGTCGTCGGCACATGAGCCCCATACCCATGAGGCGTTCGAGGCGGAAGAATGCGTCATCGAATCGGGCATCGCCCCCGAGACGCTGGTTCGCAGGATTCAATCACGCCACCCCCTGCGAGCCAAAGGGTTCGTGCAGACTTCCGAAGGTTTTCGACTCGTGCAGGGTGTCGGTCCGCGCGTCGATCTGGTCGAACCCCCCGTGAATCCTCCCCATCATCTCCTGGGCCGGCTGGTGCTCATCCGAAGAAGCGATTCCTAGCAGTAGACCCTGCTGTCATCTCCGACTCCTCCTCTTCTGTCATGCCCGGCTTGATCGGGTATCCAGCGTCTTTCTCCGTCACAAGCGGAGGAAAAGCAAAGACACTGGATCCCCGATTACTAATAGCCTGTCCTTGACGTTCTTAATCGAGGATCGAGGATGACAAACAGAGACCAAGAAAAACCTCTGGATTCCCGATTACTAACGTCAGGAATGACATAAAAGGTTTTTGTGGCGGGCAGCGCCTTACGGTTGCGTCAGCAGGTGCGGGTAGTTCTTCTCAATGTCTTCGTGAAGCGGAGGGTCGAGGCTGGCTTGAAAAAGCGTCCTGGCTTTGCCGAGGTACTCCAGGGAGACGTTTTTGGCGCCTTGCAGGTTGGCGCGTTGAAACACGGCCCCGGTCAGGGAGGCGTCTTGCAGGTTGGCTTCGGATAAATCGGATCCGGTCAGGTCGGCTTCCCGCAGGTCGGCCATTTTCAGGTTGGTTTGCACCAACCGGCATCCCTGCAAGTTTCCCCATGGCAGTGAAGCGCGAGTCAGGTTGGCCTTGGAGAGATCCGCGCCTGCGAGGTTCGCACGGATCAGGCCGGTCCCACTCAGGTCCACCATCACGAGCGTCGCGTTTGTCAGGGTGGCCTTGAGCAGGTTGGCTTCGATGACGTCTGCCTCCGTAAGATTGGCTCCGGTCAAATCGGCTTCTTCCAGGTTGGCCCGGAGTAAGTAGGCATCGGATAAATCCGTGCCGGTCAGGTCGCACCTGGAAAAATCCATTCTCGTGAAATCATACCCGGACAGGTCGGCATTCCGGAGATCAGGCCTGACGGTTGGCTGAGTTCGTCGAAATTTGTTCCAGACTTCCAGGCCCTGCAGTAACAGATCAAGGTGGTCTTGATTGGACATAACAAGAATTACGAATTGCGGATTTTGGATTAAAAGGAATTGTAGATTGTGGATTTAAAAAATCAGCAATCAGCAATCCACAATGTTCGTTCAGCGTCTCTTGAGGAAGTGCAGAAATTCGGAGTCGGGGCTGAGCACCATGGTTGTGTCCTTGGAGAACGTTTTGCGGTAGGCTTCCATGGATCGAACGAATTCGAAGAATTTCGGGTCCTGGCGATACGCATCGGCGTAGATTTTGTAGGCTTTGGCGTCGCCTTCACCGCGGATTTCCTGGGCGGTTTTGTAGGCGTTGGCGATAAGAATCTCCCGGTCTTTTTCGGCTTCCGACCGGATCTTCTGCGCTTCTTCCGCGCCTTCGGCTTTGTATTGTTTGGCGATCCGCTCCCGCTCGGCCTGCATCCGGTCAAACACGGCTTTGGCGTTTTGCTCGGGCAGGTCCGCGCGTTTGATGCGGACGTCCAAAACTTCCAGGCCGTACTTTGAGGCTTTTTCATTTGCGCGTTTGGCCACCTCGGACATGATCAGCAACCGGTTCGCGGAGACGATTTCCGACAGCTCGTGCCGGCCCAGTTCCACGCGCATTTCGGAATAGATAATGTCGTCCAGCCGTTGCAGCGCGCCCCGCTGCGTCTGGAACGCCTTGTAGACCTCCAGGGGATCGACGATTTTCCACTTGGCGAAGTTGTCGATCAGGATGGTCT
This sequence comes from Nitrospirales bacterium, assembly GCA_022825885.1. Lineage (GTDB taxonomy): Bacteria > Nitrospirota > Nitrospiria > Nitrospirales > UBA8639 > Bin75. The sequence continues at coordinate 79,073 of JAJDVY010000048.1, forward strand.
TTTTATCCTGGGTGATGACTTCACGCGCGGGCACGTCGTAGTCCAGGAGTCGTTTGTCAAAGTACCGGACTTCCTGGACAAAGGGCAGTTTGAACTTGAGCCCGGGTTCGGTCACGGTCCGCTTGGGTTTCCCGAGTTGGACCACGATGGCCGTTTGCGTCAGGTCGAGAATGAAAAAGGGAGAGGCCCCCAACACGACCAGCAGGACCAGGATGCCGATGATGCCGACGAGCAGGTTCTGTCTCATCAGGGCGCGGCCTCCATTTTCTTGCCGGGCGTTCTTTGCAGTCGCTCCAACGGGAGGTACGGCAGCACGTTGCCCGCGGCTTTCGAATCCAGGATGATCTTGTCCACCTTCGAAAGCACTTCTTCCATGGTTTCGATATACAGCCGCTTACCGATCACGCCTTTGGCTTTTTTGTATTCCGCCAGCGTTTGCAGGAAGTGGTTGGCTTCACCTTCGGCCCGCGCGATTCTGGCTTGGGCGTAACCTTTGGCCTGGTTGATGTCCTGGGCCGCCTGTCCCTTGGCTTTCGGGATGATATCGTTCTGGTATCCATGGGCCTGGTTGATCAATTGCTCGCGTTCCTCCTTGGCGCTGGCCACGTCCTTGAAGAACTTGGCCACTTTCTGCGGCGGATTGACGTCGAGCAATTGCACGGTGGCGATCTGGACGCCGCCCTGATACTCATCGACGATGCTTTGCAGGAGTTGCTGTGTGGACTGTTGGATCGCGGCCTTGCCCACGGTTAACGCTTCGTCGATTTTATTCTTGCCGACAACTTCCCGCATCGCGGCCTCGGCCGATTTCCGGATGGTCTCTTCGATATTCGCCACGTTGAACAAATAGTCCTTGGCTTGGCTGATTTTGTATTGGACGATGAACTCGACGGAGAGGATGTTCATGTCTCCGGTCAGCATCAGGGCTTCCTGCGGAACGATTTGCGCCCGGCCCCGCGCATTGGTGCGAAACCCGACTTCGATGCGGTGGAGTTTCTGGACCTTGGGCGTGACGACGGTTTCAAGGAACGGGATTTTGAGGTGGGGACCCGGTTCGACGGTTCGCACCACGTCGCCGAACCGCTTGACGAGGCCTTCTTCGTCGGGTTCGACCTTGAAGACGGACTGCGACAGGACCAGGATGCCCGCCACGACCAGGACGATGGACTTCATCCCGCGCGTCGGCTTCATCCGCTGCCATTGTTCCTTGGCTTTGTTGAGGACGTCGTCAAGCGGATCGGCGCCGCCTTGTTGACCCCATGGATCTCTAGGTTCCCATGCCATATGATTGTCTCAGAGGTGAATCAGAACGTGTGAGTAAATGACTTCCCGCCACATTAACAGATGCCCCGCATATACGCAAATGATGGGCGAACCCATACGAGCAGGTTAATTTTCGGTTGACTCTAAAAAAGACATGTATATTATAGTATAGAGTCTAAATTTTACATGAAAATATCTTATGTAAGGCCATGAAGCGGTATCTGACGAACAGTGTCAAAGCAGATTTGGCGGAGAAAATGGTCTTTTTGGGCGGTCCGAGGCAGGTTGGGAAAACAACGCTTTCTCTCAGCCTGATCAAGGGCGCCGATGAATCCCATCCGGCATACCTGAATTGGGACTTGCGTGAAGTACGGCAGATGCTCCTGGAGGGGAACCTTCCGGCGGAACAATCGCTGATTATTTTCGATGAAATCCATAAATACAAACACTGGCGTAACCTGCTCAAGGGCTTCTACGACAAATATAAATCACGCAGGCATTTCCTGATCACCGGCTCCGCGCGTCTGGATCATTATCGGAGAGGAGGGGATTCGTTACAGGGACGCTATCATTACCATCGCCTGCACCCTTTGTCATTGTATGAATTGAATGCCAAGCCGACCAAGTCCGATCTGTCTCTCCTGTTACGCTATGGCGGTTTCCCCGAGCCGTTTCTGAAACAAAATGTGCGACATTGGAAGCGATGGCAGCGGGAAAGACAGAGCCGCGTCATCCAGGAGGATTTGATCAACCTGGAGCGCGTCAAGGAAGTGTCGCAATTACATCTGCTGGCCGGGACGTTGCCGGAGAAGGTGGCGTCCGTTCTTTCGATCAACAACCTGAAACAGGATTTGTCCGTGGCCTATGAAACCGTGAACCGGTGGATCACGATCCTGGAAAACCTGTATTACTGTTTCAGGATTCCGCCTTATGGATTACCGCACCTGCGCGCCATGAAGAAAGAAAGGAAGTTATACCTGTGGGACTGGTCGCTCTGTGGGGATGAAAGTGCGCGTTTCGAAAACCTGGTGGCGTCTCACCTATTGAAGTACTGCCACTTCAAGGAAGATACGGAAGGCGATGACATGGCGCTACGCTTCGTCAGGGACGCCAATGGAAGGGAATTGGATTTTGTGGTTGTGAAAAACAACAAGCCGCTGTTTGCCGTCGAATGCAAAACGGGTGAGCGGAGCCTCAGCCGAAACATCGCCTATTTTTCCCAACGCACGGACATCCCCTGTTTTTACCAGGTCCACACGGGCGACCGGGACTATGAACAAGTCGAATCAAAAGCCCGGGTCATCCCCGTTACTCGTTTTTGTGAAATGATGAAAGTGTGACAACATGAACGGGACGTTGACCGAGAGCCGTTCCCTTGGAACATTCGACCGGACGAGTGATGACGTGACGTTGAGGATGGAAGGAATTTCTCCTTGAACATTCAACGAACGGCGGGCTAGAATAGCACGCCTTTCGGCAATCCAAAATTCCCAAATCCAAAATTCCCAAATCCAAAATCAGCAATCCAAAATCTAAAATTCCTTAGTCTGCCAAAGGGGGCGTTTCGTGGGTACTGAGAGTTCGGTGATTATCTTTGCGTTAGTGTCCGGCATCGTGGGCATTGCCTATGGGGTGTATCTGACTTTTTGGGTCCTGCGACAGGACGCCGGTAACGACACCATGCAAACCATTGCGCTGGCGATCCAGGAAGGCGCCGGCGCGTATTTGAATCGGCAGTATCGAACCGTCGGCATCGTGGCGGGCGTCATGTTCCTGATTTTGTGGCTGGCCGGGGCGTGGTCGGACCATTTCGGGTTGTTGACGGCGATGGGATTCGTGGTGGGGGCCGCGGCTTCGGCCATCGCCGGGTACGTCGGTATGGTGATTGCCGTGCGGGCGAACGTACGGACGGCGCAGGCTGCGTCCAATGGGTTGGACCCGGCATTGCAGGTCGCCTTCAAAGGCGGCGCGGTGACCGGCCTGCTGCTCATCGGGTTGGGCCTTGTGGCCCTGGCCGGGTTTTACGCCATCGGGTCCGCGGTGGCCGGACCGGAAAAAGCCGTCCATGCGCTCATCAGTCTCGGGTTCGGGGGCAGCCTGATCTCGGTCTTTGCCCGCGTCGGGGGCGGCATTTACACGAAGGCCGCGGACGTGGGCGCCGACCTCGTCGGCAAAGTCGAGGCCGGGATCCCTGAAGACGACCCCCGCAACCCCGCGGTGATCGCGGACAACGTGGGCGATAACGTGGGTGACTGCGCCGGGATGGCCGCCGACCTGTTTGAAACCTACGTCGTGACCATCGTCGCGGCCATGGTCCTGGCCATGAGTCTCTTCCCGGGAAACACGGCTCCCGTGTTGTATCCCCTGGTCCTCGGCGGGCTGACCGTTTTCGCCACCATCATCGGGATCTTCTTCGTGAAGGCGAGTGAAGGCGGGAGCATCATGTCGGCCCTGTACAAAGGCCTGTTCGTGAGCGGCGGGCTGGCCGCGGTTGCGTTCTTTCCCGTAACCACCAACATGATGGACGGTATCGGCGGGGTTTCGGGCGTCAGTTACTTCATCGCGGCGCTCCTGGGACTGGTGGTGACCCTGGCCCTGGTGTTCATCACCGATTACTTTACGGCCACGGGCTATTCACCGGTACAGGAGGTGGCCAAGGCGAGCGAAACCGGACATGCCACGAACATCATCGCCGGGTTGGCCGTGGGCATGCAGTCCACCGCCTGGCCTGTGGTGGTCATCATCGTGGCCATCCTGTTGAGTTTCGGGATTTGCGGCGGGGCCGACGGCGGCGGGCTGTACGGAGTCGCGATTGCCGCGGTCGCCATGTTGTCGATGGCGGGCATCGTGGTGGCGATCGACGCGTTCGGACCGGTGACGGACAACGCGGGCGGTATTGCGGAAATGTCCCACCTGGGCGAAGACGTGCGGAAAATCACGGACGCGCTCGATGCCGTGGGGAACACCACCAAGGCGGTGACCAAGGGGTATGCCATCGGCTCGGCCGCGCTGGCGGCCCTGGTATTGTTTGCGGAATATGCCCGGGAAGCCCAGGCCGGGAACCAGAGCCTGACCTTCGACCTGTCCGATCCCAACATCCTCGTGGGGTTATTCCTCGGCGGGATGCTGCCGTTTATCTTCGGGGCGCTCTGCATGAAAGCCGTGGGCCAGGCCGGTGGTTTGGTGGTGGAAGAAGTCCGGCGGCAATTCCGGGAAATCCCCGGGATCATGGAAGGCACGCAGAAACCGGAATACGGCACGTGCGTGGATATCGTGACCCAATCCGCCCTTCAAAAAATGCTGGTGCCCGGCATCATCCCCGTGATTTCCCCGATCATCGTCGGCGTGCTGTTGGGGCCGGCGGCCTTGGGCGGCGTCCTGGTCGGCAGTATCGTCACGGGCCTGTTCCTGGCCATTACCATGACGAGCGGCGGCGGGGCCTGGGACAACGCCAAAAAATACATCGAGGAGCAGGGCCTCAAAGGCACCGAAACCCACAAGGCGGCGGTCACGGGCGATACCGTCGGCGACCCCTTCAAAGACACCGCCGGTCCCGCGATCAACCCGATGATCAAAGTCATCAACATCGTGTCCTTGCTCATCATTTCCTTCCTCGCGCCGTAACGGTCCGGCGAAAAACCGTTCTTCCTTCCCCTCCTGCGCAAGGAGGGGCGAGGGGAGGCCGAGCGCGTATCTCGCCTCTTGCCCCGGACCGTCTGCCGGTTGCTCTCATCGTTGCAAATGCCTGCCCAAGCAGTTGAGTTTTGTAAACTTTTCGCGGTTTTGTACAAAAGTTATTTTTTTACAAAACTTTACAAATTGTACAAAGCGTACAATTTGTACATTTTGTACAATTTGTAACATTTACCTGCGAGCTTCAATTTTTGACCTTTTGATTGAAAAATGCCACGCTTTACGACAATCGTCCCAACTCTTTCCCGCACTAATGAAAGTGATAAGGACAAAGACTCCGGCTCCCCGATCCCTCTTTGCGTCATTCCCGACATCTTTAATCGGGAATCCAGTGTCGTTCATTTTCATGAACGAAGGAAAAACCAACGACCCTGGATCCCCGATCGGGGTCGGGGATGACAGCAAGAGACAACGAATCTTGTCAACGAATTAGTGAACACATACAGGGATGACAAGAACGCCTCCCGGCGCCTGCGGGCGGGGCTGCGCCCCGGTCCCGTCCCTTCCATATGGGGGCGAGGACTGTCTGAGCGCAGCGAAGGAACTCTCAATCAGCGACCGACTACCTACAAAAAACAGATTCTTCACTGCGTTCAGAATGACAACCTTCGGTTTTTCTTGGGGGCCCCGCCCGGGTGCCACTGGTTTTGGGTTCTTTTGCCGAAACAAAATGGCTTGTCCTGAGCTTGCCCTGCTTGTCCTGCCTGTCCTGAGCGAAGCCGAAGGAAGCGAAGCCGAAGGAAACGAAGTGAACGGGCCTTGCGAAGGAACCTCGTCGTGCGGGGGCGAAACCCCGCATGAATAAAAGCAACGACGCTGGATCCCCGATCGGGGTCGGGGATGACAGAAGGCTAGATGCCCGATCGGGGCTTGTCCTTGACATTATTAATCGAGGATCGGGGATGACAGAAGGAGATGGCGAACCGGTATTATCAGGGCTTGAGCGAATTCCATTGCTATGCCACGCGGGTGACGACCGATAGCGTGCGTCTCTGGGTGGGAACCTTGGAGCGGGATATGCAAAAGCCCAGGAACGCGAGGGTGCGCTTGTGCAACGGCTCGGGCCATGAGGTCGAGTCGAAACGCATCCGGCGTGACGAGTGGGCGCGCCCGTTCCCCGCTGCGTCACGGGATCGGTTTTACAAGACCCTCACGTTCACGGGATTGCGACCGGCCAGGAACTATCGTGCCTATTTCGAGCGGTGGCGCGCCGACGTCAGGGACTGGGAAATCCTCCGTTCCGCGAGTATCCGCACGTTGCCGAAACGGCTGCCCGTGCATCAGTCGCGCGCCAAACCCTTGACCATCGCCCTGGGGAGTTGTTACTGGCCCGACCAGGACGGAGGGCGCGTGGGCACGGCCTACCGGGAGTTGTACGAACGTCCCCGGGACCCGCACGACAGCCCGGATCTGACCTTTCTTACCGGCGATCAGGTCTACCTGGACGTCGGGTTCGATGTGCGCTCCGGGGTGCCCGGGGAGGTCCGTCGCCGGATCGCCCGGGACTACGCCCGTCACTGGCAGGGGCTCAGCGACGTGTTGACCCGCGGGGCCACCTACATGCTGCCCGACGACCACGAGTGGTATAACGGCTACCCGGACCCTGATCCCAGGAATCCGTACCTGTGGGCCTTGCAGGACGCGAAGGTGCGCAAGGCCTGGGAACAGACGGCGCGTCAGGGCATCGAGAACGTGCAACAGTGCCCGGTCGTGGAGATCGTGGAGTTTCCGGGAGATCTCAGTTTCTGCCTGGCCGACTTGCGTTCGTTCCGCAAGCCGGAGCGAGCCGGCCTGATGAACCCCAAGGACCTGGAGCGCGTGTTGGCTTGGGCAAACGGGCTCACGACTCCGGGTGTGCTCGTCAGTTCCCAGCCCCTGATCGTCACCGGGAATCCGCGCGAAGCCACCCTGCTCGACTACACCGGGGATTATTGCCGGTTGCTCGCGGCCCTGGGCCGCACGGGTCACGATATCGTGGTGATGAGCGGCGACGCGCACTACGGTCGCGTGGTGAGCGTGAAGCTGGGTCTTCAAGGGGCGACGTTGTATGAAGTGATCTCTTCACCGCTCTCGAACCTGACGTATGTAAATGCCTGGTTCGCCGCCAACCGGAACCGCCTGACTCCGAAACAGTTTCCCGCCTCACGCGCGTTCAGCCACCCGCAGGGCAAGCAGGCCCTGTCGGGTTGGAAGCCCCGGGCCGTCAACCATTACCCGGACAAGAAGAAGGGTGGTTCCATGTACGCCATCAACTCCAAGACCAGTTGGCGTCAATGGGTGTATCCGGGGACCCGCACCCGCGAGCATTTTCTGACCATCGCCTTCTCCCGCCACCGCGACGGCTCCGGTATCCGGATGACCGTCAAAGGCTGGCTGGTTCGGGACGCGGACAAGGACCCCCGTCGCAAACGCATCCTGCCTCAACGGGCCTTTGAGTTTTCACGGACGTTGACCTGAGCGCCGGTTCGATTCAACGCGCGCCGTCATTGCGAATCAGGCCGCGTGTCAATGGCCGTGGTCTTTCAGTCTCTTGACCCCTTCGAGAGGCTGGGCTATTCTATCCGAAAGGTGCAAGTTTCCTTAAGCACCGGGAGGAACAGCCATGGAAAAGCAGGAACGAAAATCCGAGGCGCCAAAGAATTCCTCACCTCCGGAAGGTCAGGAGGTCAAGCCGAATCCCCAGGTCATTGAAACCGGCAAGAAACTCCAGGAAGACATTGATCAGTTGGTCGATGAGATCGATGAGGTCCTGGAAGAAAACGCCGCCGAGTTCGTCAAGAATTACGTCCAGAAAGGGGGCGAGTAGGGAACAACGATCGTTGTTCCCTACGGCTCTTTCTTTTTTTTCGCCATCATTTCCGAAGACAGGTAAATCTGCGCGTATGACGATGCCATCCTCGAATTGGCGGGTACGGCCGGTCGATCCTCAACGGGTCTCCGCCCTGGCCGGGGTCTTGGGTCTTTCGCCCCTGACGGCGACGGTCTTGTGCGGACGCGGCGTGGCCGAGTCCGAGCAGGCCAAAGCCTGGCTTTCCTCTTCCGGCGGCTTGACCCATGATCCGTTTGCCCTGCCGGATATGGAACGGGCAATTGACCGGCTTCATCTGGCCATTCAACGCGGGGAACGGGTCTGCTTTTACGGGGACTATGACGTTGACGGGATGGCGGCCACGAGCCTGCACCTCCTGTTCTGGCGACGCATGGGCGCCCAGGCCGAAGTCTATATTCCGCATCGGCAGGAGGAAGGATATGGCCTGCACGAAGGGGCCATTCGGAAACTGGCCGGGAAGGGCGTGTCCCTGTTGCTCACCGCTGATTGCGGTACCACCTCGTATGAGGAGATTGAAGTGGCCCGGTCTTTGGGCATGGACGTGATCGTCACCGATCACCATCAACTGCAATCCCGTTTGCCGGAACCGGTGGCGTTCATCAATCCCTATCGTCCGGATTCCGCCTATCCGTTTCACGGGTTATGTTCCGGCGGCTTGGCCTATAAGGTGGCCGATGCGTACGTACGAAAATACCGGCCGGCGGGCGTGTCGGTGGAGGCGTACCGCGACCTGGTGGCGTTGTCGTCCATTGCCGACATGGTTCCGCTCACGGATGAGAACCGGACCCTCGTCCGGGATGGGCTGGCCCAGGTGGCGCAAGGCACACGCTGCGGGATCAGGGCGCTGACCCGGGATCTCGGCCTGAACGGGACGTGTTCGGCCGGGACGATTGGCTTTCGTGTGGCCCCGCGTCTGAATGCGGCCGGGCGATTGGCCCATGCCGAGTTGGGTGTCCGGTTGCTTACCACGGAGTCCGAACCCGCGGCGCTTCAGCTTGCCCAGGAATTGGAGAACCTGAACCGCCACCGGCGAGAGATTGAAGAGGAGATGACCCGTGAGGCGATTGCGCAAGTGGACGCCGGGGACCCGCAGCCCGCGATTGTGGTCAGCGCGACAGGGTGGCATATTGGTGTGATCGGCATCGTCGCGGCGCGGTTGGTGGAACGCTATCACCGGCCGGCGATCGTGGTGACGTTCGACGTGCACGGGACCGGCAAGGGATCGGTCCGGGGGATCGCCGGCTTCGACGTGTGCCGGGCCTTGCAGCAATGCGAGCAGGACCTGGTGGCCTTCGGCGGGCATCCCATGGCCGCGGGTCTCACGGTCAAGGAGGATGCGTTTACCGGTTTCAGGCGCCGGTTTTGGGATGCCGTCGAGGGATTGCTGGAAGGCGCACAGCCGGTTCCCGCCGTGGACGTGGATGCGGAGGTCGGGCTTGCCGACGTGCAATTTCCCCTTATCCGGGAATTGGAGCGTCTGCAACCGTTCGGCACGGGCAATCCCGAGCCGAACTTTGTGAGTCGGGGGATTTCGGTGCTGGAAAAACGCGTAGTCGGAGAGAGTCACCTGAAGCTGGTCCTTCGCCAGCCCGGCTCCGTTCCCCTGGACGGCATCGGCTTTCGGATGGGAAGCTTGGCACGGGACATCGATGCGGGTAACGGGCGGATCGATGCGGTGTTCACTCCCGAGTTGAATGAATGGAAAGGCTCGAGCCGCATTCAACTCCGTCTGCGAGACGTACGGGTGGGGTGAAGAAAAGGCAGATTCAGCGTCATCCAGGCCGTTCATATCCGGATATGCAAAGATGGAGGAAAATATGCAAGCCAACGAGTTGATTCAGAGAGCCCAATTTGTCGTGGATCCCACTGGAAAGAAGCAGGCCGTGCAACTGGATTACGCGACTTGGGAGGCATTGCTGGGCCTGCTGGAAGACCTTGGGGACTTACAAGAGATAGATCGTGTCCGAGAGTCGGGTGAGGAGTACGTTCCTTGGGAGCAGGCCAAGGAGGAATTACGAACGAACGGGCTCTTTTCCTCCCCTTTGTAAGGGGAGGTAGAAATTGTCAACGAATGACTGAGCACGTATAGAAAGACTTTTCCACTGGCTGTCATTCCTGTATGTGTTCACTAATTCGTTGACAAGATTCGTTGTCTCTTTCTGTCATCCCCGACCCCGATCGGGGATCCAGGGTCTTTGCTTCACGGACGAAGAAAAACCAAAGACACTGGATCCTCGATTACAAATAGCCTGTCCTTGACATTTTTAATCGAGGATCGAGGATGACAGACAAAGGCGAAAAGCCAAGCCGTGGTTTCGGTTCAGATCAAGCCTGGGATGCTGTCAACGAATGAGTGAACATTTACAATTCCCGACGTTAGTAATCGGGAATCCAGTGTCTTTCTCTTCACGAACGAGGAAAAGGTAAAGACGCTGGATCCTCGATTAAAGATGTCGAGGATGACAGGAGGGGGGGCAAGGGAGAGAGGGAATATGGAGTGGGAATCACCAAGGAATGAGTGAGCACGTTACGGAAAGACTTCATATGTCGGTAACCAGTGTCACAGAGATTGATGATTTGGTCCGGGAGGTGCAGGGTTGTTATCCGGACGCGGATGAGGCCTTGCTTCGGCGCGCGTATGAGTTCTCCGCGAAGGCGCATGAGGGACAGACTCGCCGGTCCGGCGAGCCGTATTTGCACCACCCGCTGGCCGTGGCCAGTATCTTGACGTTCCTCAAGCTGGACGTGACCGCCATCGTGGCCGGGCTCCTCCATGACACGTTGGAAGATACCGTGGCCACCCAGGAGGAATTGCAGGCGCATTTCGGGGATGAAGTCGCGCATCTCGTGGAAGGCGTGACGAAAATCGGCCAAATCCCGTTTCGCACGTACGAAGAGAAACAGGCCGAGAATTTCCGGAAGATGCTGTTGTCGATGGCCGACGACATCCGGGTCGTCTTCATCAAGTTGGCCGACCGCTTGCACAACATGCGCACGTTGGGCCATTTGCCGGAAGGCAAACAAAAGCAGATCGCCCAGGAAACCCTGGAAATTTATGCGCCGTTGGCCAACCGGCTGGGCATGAGCGGGATCAAGCAGGAACTTGAAGATTTATGTTTTCAATACCTCAAGCCGGAAGCCTATTCCCTGTTGAAGCTGCGGGTGGCGAAACGGGATGAAGAACGGCAAATCTACGTGCAGTCGATCATTCAGGAAACGCTTGACGCCTTGGCCAGGGCCGGGTTGCCCGGTCGCGTCGTCGGACGGCCCAAGCACCTGCATTCCATTCATCAGAAAATGGAGAGCCAGGGGATTACGTTCGAGGAAGTCCATGACCTGGTGGCGATTCGCGTGATCACCGACACCAAGATCAATTGTTATACGATTCTCGGAGTCGTGCATGCCGCGTGGCCGCCGGTGCCCGAGCGCTTCAAGGATTACATCGCCACGCCGCGCACCAACCTTTACCAATCGCTGCATACCACGGTGTTGGGGCCGCAGGGCGATCACGTGGAATTTCAGATACGGACGGAAGAAATGCACCGTCTCGCGGAATATGGCGTGGCGGCGCATTGGCGGTACAAGGAACAGGTGAAGGTCGACGAGCGCGACGAGAAAGTGTTCAGTTGGCTCCGGCAATTCGTGGAGTGGCACCGGGACTTGTCCGACAATCGCCAGTTCATGGATTCCGTCAAACTCGATCTGTTTCACCTGGACGTGTTCCACGACGTGGTCTTTGCGTTTACGCCGAAGGGCGAAGTGAAGGAACTGCCGCTTGGCTCCACGCCGGTGGATTTTGCCTATGCGATTCATACGCAGGTGGGCGACCGGTGCGTGGGGGCGAAAGTGAACGGCAAGATCGTGCCTCTGCGGCAGGCGCTGGCGAGCGGAGATACCGTGGAAATTCTGACGTCGCCGACCCAGGTCCCGCAGAAGGAATGGTTAAAGTTCGTGCAGACCTCCAGGGCGAGAGCGAAAGTCAAACATTATTTGAAAGACGAAGAGCAAAAACAGGGGTTGGAATTGGGGCACCGGTTGCTTGAACGCGAGTTTCGCCGGTATCAACTCCCGACCGCGCAGTGGTCCGAATCTGACCGGCTGTCCCATGTCGCGGGCAAACGGGGCTATGCATCCGTCGAGGAGATGATCCGGATGGTGGGCTACGGGCGTCTGTCTGCCGTGCAACTGGTCAATTGGCTCGTGCCCGGCGGGGACACGGCGAAAGCCGTCACTCCCGTTCATGAGACATCCGGGGCGGCCCCGGCCTGGGGTCCCGTAAAATCGGTGAAGGTCATGGGCGCACGGGACGCCTTGATGCAGTTGTCGAAATGTTGCGCGCCGGTGCCGGGTGATTCCATCCTGGGCTACCTCACCCGCGGCCGCGGGCTGACGATCCACGCGAAGGGCTGCCCCAATCTTGAGACCATGGACTATGAAAAGGATCGTCTGGTTGAAGTGGAATGGGACGTGGCGGCCGATGACCGGCACTTCGTCAAGGTCTGCGTGTTGACCTTTGACCGCCCCGGCGTGTTGGCCAACGTGTCATCGGCGATTGCCGCTTCCAAGGCCAACATCAGCCGGGCGGAAATCACGACACGGGAGGATCAAAAGGCCGTCCTGGACTTCATGATCGAAATTTCCGATACCCGCCACCTCGAACGCGCGCTCGAAGGCATCGCGCGGGTGGATGGCGTCATTTCAGCCAAACGCGTCCGGGAATGGGAACATTCGTGAGTGCGCTATTGCGGCAACTCGATGGTCAGTTGGGTGCCGACGTTGAGGTTCAGCGTCGCGGCTTGCCCCGCGCCCAGTTCCAGGACCAGGACCGCAGCGGTTTTCGGCCGGTAACGGGGACAGAGGTTGTCGGTTCTCGTGCAAATCGGGACGTACCGTTCGACGTGAACAATCGTCCCGTCCTGGTCCAGCCATAGAATATCCAGGGGCATTTTGGTGTTCTTCATCCAAAACGTCCAATAGCCGGGCTCCTGAAATTCCGGAAAGGTGAACAGCATGCCTCGATCAGGGGCCATGCGCGTTCGGAACATCAAGCCTTGGCTCCGTTTGGCCGGCGTATCGGCGAGTTCACAATAAATCATGAACCCGTCTGGTGTCGAAACCGTGGCCAACCCGCCCGACAAACCGTTTGGTCCTGATGGTGGGGGCGGCGGCGCGGAGAACGCCAGCAGGCTTGTGCCCAGGATAAGGCAGGCCGTCAGGGAGAGGACCCGCAGGATGAATGTTCGTCCGGTCGGCGTCGAAGGTGCTGGTTCCGGTTGCGTCATGGCGGCTATGCTAGGGGCTTTTGAAAAAACCTGTCAACCGGGGAGAACGTTTACAATAACCGCAGGAACTTCAGGAGGCCTTTGCGCGTCACGTCGGGCAGGCGGCGGATCTGGTGGAGGATGGCTTGTTCTTCGCGGGTAAGGGGTAGAGCGCCCACGTTCGGGGGCATTGCGCGTTTATGGCGCACGTCGGGAAAGACCGTGCCGGTGGCCAGCCATTGCGGGTCCTGTCGCAGCAAACGGGCGAGGGCGAAGAAATGCTCCAGTTTGATGTTTTTGCTGAAGCCCAGTTCCCATTGATTCACCGCGGAC
>JAJDVY010000016.1 GCA_022825885.1 Nitrospirales bacterium
CCGCGATTTGGCGGATCGAGTGTCCCGTGGTGTGTAAGTAGGCCATTTGACAGCGGGCTTCAAGGGTGAGATGTGTGTATGAGCGTCCCATGGCAACACCTTAACAAAGTGTTGCACTTCGTTTGTGAATTTAGGGAATCCCGTGTCTTTCTCTTCTGGGCCTTATTCATGCCGACCCGCCTGGGAATAAACACTGGATCCCCGATCGGGGTCGGGGATGACAGAAGGAGACGGCAAAAATTGTCAACTAACGCACAATTCTAAGGAAACCGGGTTGGATAGGACAAGGTGACTGACACGCAGGGGGAGCGGTTCAATCGGAAATGGAAACTCGTGTGCTGATGCCGAGCCGAGTGTGAGGCCAGGATTCACTCGATTTCGAAAAACTTCAAGTTTCAGTCAAATATCTTCATCCGCTTCATCTTCATCATAGTAATCTTCACCGTCTGCAATGAGATCCTCCACTTGTTCTTTCGAACAGAACGTCTTGCCGGACAGATCAGGGGTGTCCCAACCGAAGGCAAGAGCCGGAACGCCTAACAGGACCAAAAGCAAAAACAGGGTGAGGTGCAGTTTCATGATGAGCCTCCTTTTCTGACAGTCGTGCTAAGTTGTGCTGTCATCAAGCTCCATTATTGAGTGAATCCTAGCCTATACACGGAGTTTGTTTCTTACGGATTGCATTTAAGTTACAAATATTTCATGCATATTACAATATATTACAAATATGACATATATGTTAAATATATGTAAACTATTGAATGGGTGGTCAGGTTTGCAGAAGAAGCGAGCCTCCTGCCTCCATCAGAAACAGCGCGCCGATTACGAGTGTTGCGACTCCTACGACAGCTTGGAGGCTGCGATGAGTCCATGTCAGAGCCTGCGCGGTCCAGGCCAAGGGGACGGCGAGCAATGAAGACAATGCCGTCATGCCGGCAATTGACCCCAGACTGAATAGCCAGACGTATAGCAGGCCGATGACCGGATCCTGTACCGTTGTGGCCGTCAAAAGAACCAGGGCCGTTGATCCGGCCAAACCATGCACCATGCCCACCACGAGTGTGCGCAGGGGCAGCCTGTTCGCATGGGCATGAACGTGATGGTCGGGATTACGGTCCACGTTTTCGCCAAGATGACTATGGATGTGAAAATGGGTCCGGCCGTTGGGGTGATGATGCGTATGGAAATGGAGCCGTTCCCGCCACAGGCGAAAGAGCACCTGTCCGCCAAGCAAGATCAGCATCATGCCGACTACGCACTCCAGCACTTGTGCCAGGGTCTCTCCGAACCGCAGATCCAAAAAGACAGCCGCACCGGCAAAGATGAACAAAGTCAACGAATGGCCGAGGCCCCAAACTGCACCATGGGTGGCGATCCGGCGAACGGATCGCGTGCCGGTGCAAAGCGACGATACGGCCGCCACGTGATCAGCCTCCAAGGCATGCTGCATGCCGAGCAATAGCCCCAGCAGAAGGATGCTCGTCACAACGCGCCGTCCCGGAAGTTCATACTCCGTAACATATTCTCCCAAGCCTCCGTTCAGGTCCTACTCTACTGCGGGTCATCTCTTGTGACAAGAGCGTGGAACACCCCTTTCGTTTCGTTTGTGACTTCGTTACTCTTACCTGCAGCTCAGTCTATAACCATGAACTATTTTATCGGCCATCCGCGTGTCTGATCTTTCCGCTATTTCCGAAACGCAACAAGTCCTCGAGTGGCCCCAGGTGCTGGAGGCGTTAGCGGCTCAGGCGCATTCGGTATTGGGCGCCGAGTTATGCCGGCGGCTGCCGTTAGAGGACACACTCGAACTCGCGGAGCAACGCATGCAGGAGACCACGGATATGCTGGAGCTTCAGCATGCCCCCGTGTCGTTTCCGGCCGTACGGTTCGAGGACGCGTCGCAAGCCTTGCGCAAGGCTGAAAAGGGCGGAATCCTGGACCTCCACACGTTAAGGGATATTTCTGTTCTCATCCACGTTGCCGGGGCGGTGCGGCGCTGTCTTATCGTGAATCAAGAGACAGCCACGGCTCTGTTTGCCTATTATGGGTCCCTGCCGGACCTTTCTGAACTGCGGGACGAGATCAATGCATGCGTGAGCACGGAAGGGGACATACTCGATCACGCCTCACCGGCATTGCATGAAGCACTCCGTCTTTCGCAGGGATTGAAGTACCGTATACGCCAGCGCATGGAAAACATGGTGGCGTCTTCACGTTACCGGGATTTGCTGCAGGAGCCGTACTACGCCCAGAGGGAAAACCGGTACGTGTTGCCCATCAAAGCCGAACGGCAACATGATCTTCCTGGCATTGTGCATGACATTTCGGCAAGTGGCGCCACGGTATTCATGGAGCCTCGTGAACTGATCGATCTGAACAATCAGATCAAAGTCGCCGAGCTTCAAGTCGCCCGGGAAATCACCCGCATCCTGCAGGAACTCTCGAGCCGGGTTGTGCGGTACCTGGATGATTTGCGGAGCCTCTTGCAGGTCCTGTCCATCCTGGATTGTATTGGCGCCAAGGCGCGCCTGAGCGCACGCATAAACGGGACGCCGGTCCGGCTCAACGCGGACGGGCACGTTCGCCTGTGGAACGCGCGGCATCCTTTACTCCTGTTGACCAAAGAGCAGGTCGTGCCGAACGACGTCATGTTTGAAAGGGATTCCTCGGTGTTGGTGATTTCAGGGCCCAACACCGGTGGGAAGACCGTGCTGCTGAAGTTGTTGGGCTTGAGTAGTTTGATGGTGCGCTGCGGGCTTCATCTTCCATGCGGGGACGGATCGGAGATGGCGTTTTTCGAAGAAACGTTTGCGGATATCGGTGACGCGCAAGACCTGACCAAGGACCTGTCCAGTTTCTCCGCGCATATCAGAAAACTGATCGGCTTACTCCAAAGCATCGAACATCGGACCGGGAGAGAGTCTCCGCGGACGCTGGTACTCCTGGACGAAGTCATCAGTTCAACCGATCCCGCCGAGGGCGCGGCCTTGGCCGAGGCACTGCTTCGCCGGTTTGCCGAACTCAACCTCAAGGTCGTCGTGACCACGCATTACAATTCCTTGAAGACGTTGGCCCTTTCAACGCCGGGATTTTTAAACGCGAGCCTCGAATTTGACGTGAAGACGCTGGCCCCGACGTACCGGTTTATCTCCGGCATCCCCGGCGGATCATCCGCGCTGGATATCGCCGGTCGTTTGGGTATGGATCCGTCGATTCTCGATCAGGCCCTGGATTTGGTCCATCGTGAAGACCGGCAACTCGACCACGTGTTCACGGACCTGCAACGGACCCACCGGCAGTTGAAGGAAGAACTGGAAGAAGCTCGAACCCTACGAGAGATTGCCGGTAGGGACGCGACGGAGGCGCAGGTCATTGCGGAACGATTACGCTCCGTCGAACGCGACGAAATCAAAAAGATGAAAAAGAAATTCCGGGAAGAGTTGGCGACGGCCCGTGCGGAAGTTCGCCGGATCGCCGAGTCGTTGCAACGTCAACGGACCTGGAGGCATGCACAGGAGGCGCAGCACCTGTTGCGGCAAGCGGAGGCGGCCGTCAATCAACAGGCATCGCCGGAACCGGTTCCGGTTGAGTCCCTTGAAGAGGGCGACGTGGTGGAAATTGCCGATCTGGATACGCTGGGCCGTTTGCTGGAAAAGCCTGAGGGCAAGAAATCCGTTCGCGTGCAAATCGGATCATCCGAACTTTCCGTCCACGTGGAGCGGCTTGTGGGCGTCGGCAAGGCAGGGAGCGTGCCGGACGTTATCCCGGAAGAAAAAAGTCCTCCACGGCGTGTGACGAAACCGCCGTCATTGTCAAGTCCAAGCACAGTTTCGGGGTCAGGGTCGCCGGATTTTGCCGGCATCGACCTGCGGGGGCAACCCGCGGAAGAAGCCCTTGAGCAGCTAACGGCTCAGTTGGATCAGGCTTTGCTGCGCAATGCCAGGGCGGTCCGGATTATTCATGGGCATGGAACGGGAAAGCTCAAAGCTGCCGTCCGGCAATTTCTTGCGCAGTCGACGTACGTCACGACGTTTCGACCGGGGAACGAGGAAGAAGGCGGGGACGGCGCAACGATGGCGGAGTTATCGTAACCCGCATGCCGTTTGCGGCTACGGCTCGTTTGCCAGGGCAATGGCCACGTTGCGCCGGAGTCCTGCAACCTTTGCCCGCCGGATAGGAGAATGGGCAAAAGTTCGGGAAAATTCCTCCTCATGTAATGCCGAGAGCCGGGATAGATTGGGACCCTGCGTCAGGCTGGTCGGTTGCATGCGTGGTTCGTCCGTCGCCGGGGCGAACGCATTATAGGGGCACACGTCCAGACAGTCGTCGCAGCCGAAGATGCGGTTCCCCATGCGACGCCGCAAGTCCTGGTCCAGTGAAGCCCCGTCTCCCCGGTATTCGATGGTGAGATACGAAATACACTTGGTGGCATCGACGACGTAGGGTTCGACAATGGCTCCGGTCGGACAGGCTTGTATGCACAGGGTACAGGTCCCGCACAGGTCGGTGCCCGGCTCATCGGCCTCCAAGTCAGCGGTGGTCAAAATTTCTCCGAGTAAGAGCCATGAGCCAAAAGCCGGAGAGACGAGATTGGAATGCTTGCCGATCCACCCCAAGCCGGCTTGTTGCGCCCAGAATTTCTCCATCACCGGGCCGGTATCCGCGTAGCTGCGTGTGGAACAAGCCGGATCGAGAGACTTGAGGGTCCGTTCGAGGGTTTTGAGTTTTTTCTTGAAGACGCGGTGATAATCCTCTCCCCAGGCATACCGGGCAATCCGGCCGTTGCCCCGCCGCTCATCAGGAGCCTCGTCGGTCCAATAATTGAGGCCGAGGGCAACAATCGAACGGCAGCTCGGCAACACCTGCGTGGGATCTGTGCGTCGTTGGGGAGCGCGTCGCATCCACTCCATCGTGCCGTGGTAGCCTTGGGCCAACCAATACTGCAGGCGTTCGAGCAGGTTTGCATGGGAGCGACCAGCGGGAAATGAAGCCCCGTCCGGGGTGGACGCCGGGACGCGGGCGATGCCGATGGCATGAAACCCTTGTTCAAGGGCAGCCTGTTTGAGAAGCTGTGTGGTCGAAGACACCCAAGAGACCCCTCCTTTCCTGCTGTCATCCCCGATCCTCGATTAAAAATGTCAAGGACAAACCCCGACGGGGATCCAGTGTCTTTGCCTTCCTGTCTTTGTAGCTGCGCCGTCTTATGGCGCTTCCGCCTAATCCTTATAGACTTTTCTCGGTTGAGTGGTCATGGGCTGGGCATCACCGCATGTAAACATCACGCTGAACCGGGCCGAACAATTATCCGTACCGCAGGCACTGCAGGAACCGACAATTTTGGTCTTCCAGTCGGTCTGTTTTTCATCGATGACGCAGCTTGTCTTGCCGCCCTTGGAGATATCGACCCACGGATCATCATAGCCAGGAAAGCTTGCCACCTTGCACCCTGATGGGATCGGCACCTCACAGGTGCGACCCTTCTCCCCTTTTACCATTCCCAGGTTGCAGATCGATTCAGTCCGGGGTTCCGCATGCGCCACCATGCCGTTCATGAATAGGATTCCGCTTGCAACCAATGCCAGAGACAGTGCCGAGTGTTTCATCATCCGAGTCCTTTTTGAACTGTTCATATTCCGGAAACGCCAAAGATTTTCTCTACCTTAGAACGACTCGAGTACAAGAGCAAGTCCTCTCAGGCTGTCATCCTTGTATGTGTTCAGTAATTCGTTAACAAGATTCGTTGTCTCTTTCTGTCATCCCCGACTCCGATCGGGGATCCAGGGTCGTTGCCTTTCACTTTTTTTGCAAAACCCAAAACCCTGGATCTCCGGTCAAGTCTGAGATGACAGATACAATTAAATACAGATTCCTTGCAAACAATAGGAAAAGGCAAAGGCGGGGGAGCCGGGTTCCTTGCTAGGCGACGCCCATTGTTTCCTGGATAACAAGATCGGTTGCGGCGCGTAACGCTTGTTCCGTGCTATCGCCTTCGAGCCGGCGCAACCGAAAGAGGTCGAGTTGCCGGTCCGCGCCGGCGCCCTCTCGAATGATGGTGAGGGAATGGCGCAATTCCGCTTCGCATCCAAGGGCCTGGGCATCCCCTGTAAGATCTTCAACGAGCGACGATAGCTGATCGCTGATATCGACCCGCCCACCCACGGCGGGGTCGCCGAAAAACGCCAGCACCCCGTAGCGTGCGGCCAACCACCGATTCTCGGCAATAATTTCGGATGCCGGTTCCGGTGGTAACGTGCCGGCAGCATCCTGCCTGAGCAGTTTGCAGATAAGAGAAGCATACACCGCCGCAACGGCGAGAGCGTCGTCCAAGCGGGTACAGACGTCGCAAATGCGTAACTCGATCGTGGGGTATTTTGACGATGGCCGGAGATCCCACCATAACTCGCTGCCGTTCTCAATGAACTTGAGAGACAGGTACGCTTCCAGCAGTTTTTCATACTCACGTTGCGAAGCAAATGCCGGCGGGAGACCGAACCGCGGCATCACATTCAAGAGGTTCAGCCGGTAGGATTTGAACCCGGTCTCCCGTCCCGCGCTGAACGGTGACGACGCGGACAGGGCGTTCAGCAACGGAAGATAGCGTCGCAGGGCGGTCATGACCCGGATGCGCGATTCGGGATCGCCGAATCCGGCGTGAATGTGCATCCCCCCCACGAGAAGGGACCTCCGCTCGCGAAGCGTGATCGCAAGTCGCTGGTATCGGTCCTTCGGCGTTGGGAGTTGCAGCCGCCAGTCGGCAAACGGATGCGTGGACGACGCAATCACGGCGACCTCGTGATGCCTGGCTGCATCAGCAACCAATCGACGCGTTTCGTTCAGCGCGTTGCGCAATTCGACGAAGTTCGCGCAGACTCGGGTGTTGGTCTCGATTTGAGATCGAAGGAATTCGCGCACCACCGTATGTGGTCCGCTGGCCCGCTCGCAGGTTTCGAAGATCGCAGGATCGGGATCGACGATCAGGTCGCGTGATTCGGGTTCGACCAGGAAAAATTCCTCTTCGACCCCGAGCGTGATGTTCAAGTCGTTGTCACTCATCCCGGCAACATACCGCACTCACGATTCGAGGAACAAGACAGGAATCATCCGGCCGTCTTTTCCGTGCTCCGCGTATGCGTTCAGTAATTCGCTGACACTTTTGTTGTCTCCTTTCGTCATCCCTGATCCTCGATTAAGAACGTCAAGGACAGGCCCTGATCGGGGATCCAGTGTCTTTGCAGTGAAATGTCACCATCATCATTGACGGATGCCGGAAGGTTCCCTATGGATGTCCCATGTTGGTTATCCATTCGCCATTCCACAGTCGATCAAGGAACTCCTGCCAAGGCAGAATAGCAATGCCATCCACTTGACGAGCCGTCGGTTCCATGGACACCAGCACATAGTGTGTCATCAAGGCCTCTTCCCGGAGCGCCATCAATCCTTTCAGGTCCCGATGTGATATGATTTTCTTGGTCTTCACTTCGATGGCGAGTGTGCCCACAATAAAATCCACTTCAAATTGGGACTTGGAACGCCAGTACTTGGGCGGACCGAGCAGGTGGTAATCGCAAAATGCCTTGATCTCCTGTAAGACAAAAGTCTCGAACGCCTCGCCGTACTCGACTGTGCCCAAAGCCAGACCACGACGCCCTTGCAAGTGGCGCGTCAGACCAACGTCAAACAGATAGTACTTGGATGTCGAGATCGCCTTGCGTTTACGGGTTTCGGTGTAGGCGGGAACTTCGTGCGCGATGAACGTATCTTGAAGAATACCGTAATACTCTCGCGCTGTGGAGACCGGAACCTGAGCGTCACTCGCAATCTGCGAGAAATTGATCATCTGGCCGTGTGACAGTGCCGCCACCTCAAGGAACCGGCTGAATGCGCCGATATTGCGGACCAGGGCTTCGGCTGCGACTTCCTCTTTGAGGTAATCTCCCGAGTAGGCCGCCAGATCTTCTTCCGGTGCGTCGGAAAAATAAATCGACGGCAGCAGGCCAAATTCCAGTGCCCTTTCCAAACAAAAATGATCGCCGAGTTCGGCATGCACAAATGGATGCAGCACGCGGGAACGTGCCCGGCCGCCGAGTAAATTGACTCCTTTCCGGCGCAACGTACGCGCGCTTGATCCGGTCAAAAAGAAGCGAATGTCGTGCTCTTCGATCATGAGTTGGACTTCGTTCAACAGCACCGGCATCTTTTGAATTTCGTCGATTACGATGAGCCGGGTGTCCGGGGTGAGTGTTTCTCTGATCAACGCCGGATTTTTGGAGAGACGGATGAAGAGCATCTGATCGAGCAGGTTATACGTGCGGACGCCAGCGAATTGCTGCCGGATCAGGGTGGACTTTCCGGTTTGCCGTGGACCGAACAGAAAACAGGACTTCTGTTGCAAAAGTTTTCTGACGTCCAAATATCGTGCAATGATTGTGCTATCCATGGTCAAGACAAATATCTACTATTTTATTATTTATCATGATAATTAACAAATCATTTGTCAATTTTCATAATACATGGAATTCTGAACTGATACATGCTCAAAAAATAAATCGTAAGGCATCTTGCTTCAGCTTTATATATGGTCTATATTGGACTATTATTTTTGATGGTAGAGCATATGACCTCCAAACATGCCAAACTCAATCAAGCTTGGATGGTTGCCGAAGCCAAGGCTCGGCTATCCCAAATCCTGCGTCTCGCCGAAGAGGAGGGGCCGCAACGAAATGGCAAATATTATGGTGGAGCACCTTGAAGCTTTACCTACACAGGAACGTCATAAAAGGATTCAAGCCGGGCAAAAAGTTATAAAGAATCTGAAGAAATCTATCTCTTCTTCTGCGTTTCCCTTCCGTCATCCCTGTAAATGTTCAGTCATTCGTTGCCCCTTTCAGTCGATGGGGTGAGGGAGGGGCCCCCATCCGTCAGTCCACGCACCAGTGGTCATCCTGAGCTTGTCCGGCCTGTCCTGCTTGTCCTGAGCGTAGCCGAAGGAAGCGAAGTCGAAGGAAGCCACGCGACGGACCGGCGAACGGATCTGCTGTTGGTTGGGCGTTCGACGGAGGCAACGACAAGATTCCTCGCTAGACCCGTTCACTTCGTTCAGGGCAAGCTCGGAATGACAATTCTGGGGTGATCAGTCCCTCTATTCTGTCAACACCTGCCCTGCCTGTCTTGAGCGGAGCCAAAGGAAGCGTAGCGAAGGGAATTAGTGAACACATACAATCCCCGATCCTCGATTAAGAACGTCAAGGATAGGCCTTGATTGGGGATCCAGTGTCTTTGCAGTGGCATGTCACCATCATCATTGACGGATGCCGGAAGGTTGACTATGGTGACGGTTGAGAATCCGGGGCAGAGATTCCCATCCGATCTACCTTCGTAGCCTCCGAAAGAAACGGCCTGCGCGTGCAGGTGAAAAGATCAACGAGGACTACTTCAACCCGGAACCTTGTAATCTCCATGCGCCTGTCCTGGAACGAGATTCGTACCCGTGCCGCTGAATTTGCCCGTGAATGGCAGGACGCAGCCTACGAAAAAGGCGAGACGCAGAGTTTCTATAACGACTTTTTCAGGATTTTTGATGTCAAGCGTCGCTCCGTCGCACGGTATGAGCAACACGTGCGCAAGTTGGGCAACCAGTCCGGGTTTATCGACTTGTTCTGGCCGGGCGTTCTGCTTGTTGAACAAAAGAGTGCCGGCCGTGACCTGACGAAAGCCTACGGGCAGGCTGGGGAGTATTTTGACGTCCTGGCCGAGAAAGATCGTCCTCGCTATATCCTAGTCAGCGACTTTCAGAACTTCGAACTTCATGATCTTGATGAGCGCGAGCAGACCACGTTTGCGCTGCAGGATCTACCGTCCCATGTCGAGAAATTCGGCTTTATCCTGGGCGTACAGCGCCGCACCTTCCGAGATCAAGACCCAGTCAACGTCAAAGCCTCGGAACTGATAGGGCGGTTGCACGACGCACTCAAGGCATCAGGGTACGACGGTCATGATCTGGAAGTGTTCCTGGTGCGGACAGTGTTCTGCCTGTTCGCCGATGACACAGGTATCTTCGAACCACGCGACATCTTTCTGGATCTGCTGGAGACCAGGACCAGGGAAGACGGCTCCGACCTCGGCGGCTGGCTCGCGCGACTGTTCCAGGTATTGAATACGCCCGTGGAGCAACGCCAAGCCAAGCTCGATGAAGACCTCGCCCGCTTTCCTTATGTCAACGGCAACCTGTTCGCGGTCCGACTGACCATTCCCGATTTCGATGCAGAGATGCGCGAGGTATTGCTCGATGCCTGTCGGTTCGATTGGACGGCAATCTCGCCTGCCATTTTCGGTGCGCTCTTTCAGTTCGTACTGGAACCCGCCGAGCGCCGAGCCCAGGGCGCTCATTACACCACCGAGAAAAACATCCTGAAGGTGATCGAGCCGCTGTTCCTCGATGATCTGAGAGCGGAATTTCAACGGATCAAACGGCGGAAAGATCATCGCCGGCGTAGCGAATTGGAAGCCTTTCACCAGTGGCTGGTTGAAATGAAGTTCTTCGACCCGGCCTGCGGGTGCGGCAACTTTCTGATCATCGCCTACCGGGAATTGCGTGAATTGGAAATCGAACTGATCAGAGAATTACACCGCGACGAGGGCGATAAGACGCAACGGGTGCTGGATACCGCGGATCTCTCGCGGATCAATGTCGATCAGTTCTACGGCATCGAGATCGGTGAGTTCCCGGCACGCATCGCCGAGACCGCTCTGTGGATGATGGATCATATCATGAACAACCGGTTGAGCTTGGAGTTCGGGCAGAGCCACATCCGCATTCCGCTTGAAGATGCGCCACACATCCTGAACGCAGACGCCCTGGAAACGGATTGGACGGACCTTCTGCCGCCGGAAGACTGCTCCTTCGTGTTCGGCAATCCGCCGTTTGTCGGAGCAAAATACCAAAGCGAACAACAGCGCGCCCAAGTGCGCCGCATCGCAGCCTTAGGCAAGAATGGTGGAACACTCGACTATGTGACTGCATGGTTCATCGAAGCCGGGAAATACGTCTCAAAAGGACCAACACGGATCGGCTTCGTCGCTACAAATTCGATCACCCAAGGCGAGCAGGTGGCGCAACTTTGGCCGCTCATCTTCGAGCGTTGCAGCCTGGAAATTGCTTTTGCGCACCGAACCTTCGCCTGGGGCTCTGACGCGCACGGCAAGGCCCACGTGCACGTCGTCATTATCGGGCTCGACGCCAAAGATCACAAGCGGACAGACAAACGCCTGTTCAGCTATCCCGACATCAACGGCGAGCCGGAAGAAACCCGGCACAAGGCGCTATCGCCCTATCTGTTGGACGCTAGCGGGCTCGCTGATCCTCATCTGACGGTGAAAGAGGAAAGCGGCCCGATCAATGGGATGGGAAAGCTCATAATTGGTTCGAAGCCTATCGACGGGGGTAACTACATATTCAACACGGAAGAACGCGACTCGTTCTTGGAGGCGGAGCCTGGTGCTGAGCCTTTCTTGCGTCCCTTTGTCGGTGCCCTTGAATATCTGCAAGGTGGCGAACGCTGGATTCTAGCTTTGCATGAAGCGTCGCCGGGAACACTGGCGCGGCTTCCGCGTGTGCGAGAGCGTATCGCGGCTGTTCGGGCATACCGGTATGCCAGCAAGAGCAAACCGACGCAGAAACTGGCGGAAACGCCGACGCTCTATCATGTGAACGTTGTTCCCACTACACCGTTTCTGGTCATTCCCAAAGTCAGTTCGGAACGGCGAGAGTATGTGCCTACTGGCTGGCTGGAGCCTCCAACGATTCCGAGCGATCTCGTCTTTGTGCTGCAAAACGCAACCTTCGCCGACTTTGCACTCCTCACATCTGCGATGCACATGGCTTGGCTACGTCACGTCGGCGGGCGCCTAAAAAGTGATTACCGTTACTCGATTGGTCTCGTCTATAACACCTTCCCGTTGCCACCCGAGAGACCGGATCTGTCAAAACTGGAACCACTGGCACAGGCCGTACTCGACGCCCGCGCCTCCCATCCTGACGCAACACTGGCCGACCTTTACGATCCCGACCTCATGCCACCAAATCTACGCAAGGCCCACCAAGCCCTCGACCGCGCCGTAGACCGACTCTACCGCCGTACCGGGTTTGCTTCCGAACGCGAACGCGTTGAGCACCTCTTCATGCTCTACGAGACAATGATGGCGCCTTTGGAAGCAAGCATAAAGGGCAAAAAGAAACGAAAGCGATGAAGGACATGCTTTTCAAGTCTGTTGAGCAAAAATGGGGACCGGCAACTGCCAGTGAAACAACTTTTGAATTTCTACAGCGCGGAGGGCGAAAAGAAGCAGTTGCAACAAGACAATGGATAGAGTCCTGGTTTCAGGCCGTTCCAGATGACCAAAAGAGAGATATAGAAAAAAGACTAAAATCTAAGCATTTCAAGCAATTTTTAGGGGCCATGTTTGAATTGGAGGTTCATGAAATATTCAAACGGCTCGGTTGCGTCATTGAAATCGAACCAGGACTTGCCAGCAGCAATGGGAAAGTCGATTTTCGCATTCTTGACAAAGGCAAGAAATTCTATATCGAGGCGACTGTATGCGGTATAGGACAGGGTACATTGTGTGCCAATGAAAATGAGCAAGATGCTGCGGAGAAATTGCGCAAGCATCTAGAACACCCGCATTCTAACCTATGGCTATCTGCAACAGGAGACCTTTGCACAACCCTATCGAAGAGACGGGTTGTTGAACCATTCGAGAATTTGTTGAATAGATATACTGCCGACGACGTAAGAAAACTATATTCCGAAAGTGGTCAGGAAATCGCACGTCAGTCTCTGACAGTTGAAATCAGGGAAGATGGCTGGGTGTTAAGGGGATACCTCTGCCCTCCCAGAATTATAGGTAGCCAAGGCCAAATCTATGGCCCAAGCAGAAGTGGTGCTATGGACGGATCACGACCGTTGGCAAAAGCGTTGGCCCGAAAGGCGAAAGATTGGAGTAAAAAGGACTTTAAACAAGAAGTTTTTTTGATTGCCGTCAACGTTTGTCATCCGGAATTCGTTTGGCACAAAGATAATACGATACATGTGAGGCGGGCCTTGTTTGCCAATCCGGGAGAAGAAGGACAGCATGGAGATTTTTGCGAGGCCCTGTCGTATGTAAATGGGGTCATCATGTTTGACAACGCCGTTTTAGGTAACGAAATGATCTCCAGAGTTCGACTTTTTAAAAATGGAAACGCGACTATTCCCGAATGCCTTTCGTTTTTGTTACAGGATCAGCGACTGAGAGACTTGCTTGGTCTTAGTGCCCAATAAAGTATTTCGCACGGGAGTCAATCGTTCGCGATCTTTTTGTTTTTTGATGAGGTGCCATACTCATTTGCGTGGCATGTCGGATGTCATATATTTGCAGCTTGTAGTTCCCTGAGTTTTCGCTACCTTCCGATGACGAGTGTGCCGACGACAGAAATCCACTTCAAATCGCGACTTAGAATGTCATGATCTAGGCAGGCCGAGCAGGTTATACATGCGAACGTCCGTAAACTGCTGACGATTCAAGGTGGCCATCTATGTCCGCATGCTTTCTAAAAGAAGGCCAAAGAGGGGATCGCAACTCCGAGGCAAGAACTTACCTCCGTCAGACACAGACTGAAAACGGCACAAGAGCATTATGCCGACACCTATGGCGAAGGGTAGAGCCATAAAAACTGACAAAATAAAGATTGAACGTGGTAGCGGAAACGTGTTTGCGGACCTGGGGCGTCCGGATGCGGAGGCGCATTTGCTGAAGGCAAAACTCGTCGTTCGTATTGACGAGATCATTCGCCGGCGTGGGCTCAAACAGATTGAAGCCTCGAGATGGATGGCTTCTCGATGAGGATCGCTTGTACGTTGTCTGAATGAGGTTCCTGCACGCAAAGCGGCACAATGGCCGACGTATCCCAGAATTTCACCGGCCTTCTTCTCGCTCACTTATGACTGCCAAGCGCACGGTTCCTCGCGAGTCTGCCGGACGAGGCAGATTCCAAAAGTCTGACGGCAAGGCTTTTTCTCCGCGCTTGAGGAGCCCCTTTTGTTCCATGTCTTGCAAGTGAGCAGACAAGGTCACGGGATTGGCAATGGGCAGCAACCGCGCAATAGGGCGGCCATGCTCGGTAATCAAGACTTCTTCACCGGTCTTCACTTGGCGCAAGTAAGCACTTAACGCCATCTTGAGTTTCGATACGGTTGCCGTCTTCATAGATAACCTCTCTAGACAATATAATTAGCCCACTATAGTCATTTCTTTCAGTTGAGTAAATGCTCAAGAAATGAATCGTAAGACATCTTGCTTCAGTTTTATATGTGGTCTATATTGGACTACTATAAATTCATAGGAGGGTATATGACAACCAAGCATGTCAAACTCAACCGGACATGGACTGTGGCCGAAGCGAAGGCTCGGCTATCCGAAATCCTGCGACTCGCCGAAGAGGAGGGGCCGCAACGTATCGGTACACGCCGGTCATTCGTGGTCGTGCCTGCCTCCACGTGGGATGCGAAGACGCCGCCGCGTAAACCCTTGGGGCAGTGGCTGGTAGAGAACATGCCGCGTGGGATAGAGCTTGAACTCCCGGACCGCCGCGAACCTGAGCGGGAAATTCCGTTCAGTACCCGGGAAGATGAATGAGAGGGTTCTTGCTGGACACCAATGTCGTCTCGGAACTTGTTAAAGCCGTCCCCGAACAACGCGTAATCAGGTTCTTGATGGATAAGCCCGATCTGTGGCTTTCGATAATTGTGTTGCATGAGATGGACTTTGGGCTGAATTTGCTCCCGCCGGGGCATCGTCGCGACAATCTTAGTGCAGCTTTGTCGGGTTTCGTATCCAAATACGACAACAGGATTCTGCCGCTAGATCGCCCGGAAGCACAGCAGGCAGCGATGCTGAGAGGGCAAGCACGTCGGTTTGGCCGCGTGTTGCATTTGGCCGACGCGCTCATCGCGGGAACTGCCAAGGCCCATGACCTTTCTGTCGCCACAAGAAATACCAGGGACTTCGAGGGCTTGGATGTGGAGGTGATCAATCCATGGGAGTCGCGGTGACGTTATCAGCCTCGGTGCTAAGTTGGAATCCATGAAACCTAAGCTATCAGCTAGAGAAATCGCAGGAGAAATGGCAAGTGTTATGGTGGAGCATCTTGAAACGTTGCCTGTAGAGGAGCGTCGTAAAAAAATCAAAGCGGGGCAAAAAGTTACGAGGGAGAAAGGCAAAGACTCTGGATTCGTCCTCGACGTTTTTAATCGAGGATCCAGTTCTTTTTGTCGAGAATGACAGAAGGAGGGGACGAGGATGACAGGGAGGGGAGTCGGAAACAGGCTCTGAATGGGGGATAAAAAACGAAGGCCCGGGGGAACGTTCCCTCGGGCCTTCGTTGCTTTAATGCGAAACGACAGTCTTTCAGACTTCTTACATCATGCCGCCCATGCCGCCCATACCGTGGTCATGGCCGTGCCCGCCCATGGCGGGTTCTTTCTTCTCTTCCGGCAAGTCGGTCACGGTCACTTCGGTCGTGAGCATCAACCCGGCAACGCTCGCGGCGTTTTGCAATGCGCACCGCGTCACTTTGGTTGGATCGATGACGCCGGCCTCAACCAGATCCACGTATTCGTCGGAAGCCGCGTTGTACCCGTTGCTGGCTTTGGCGCTACGGACTTTGTCCACCACGATCGAGCCTTCGACCCCGGCGTTCTCTGCAATCAGCCGGATCGGTTCTTCGCAGGCCCGGCGGACGATATTGACGCCGAATTGTTGATCGCCCTCCAATTTCATTTTCTCCAGGGCAGGCACGGCACGGAGCAGTGCCACGCCGCCGCCGGGGACAATCCCTTCTTCCACGGCCGCTTTGGTCGCGTGCAGTGCGTCTTCCACGCGGGCCTTCTTTTCCTTCATCTCGGTTTCCGTCGCGGCCCCGACGTTGATGACCGCCACGCCGCCTACGATCTTCGCCAACCGCTCTTGCAGTTTTTCGCGGTCGTAATCGGACGTGGTTTCTTCGATCTGCGCCTTGATTTGTTTGACCCGGCCTTCGATTTGCTTGGGGTCTCCGGCGCCTTCCACGATCGTGGTGTTGTCCTTGTCGATGGTCACTCGCTTGGCGCGACCGAGATCCGTGAGTTTGACGTTCTCCAGTTTGACGCCCACTTCTTCGGAAATCACCTGGCCGCCGGTCAGGATGGCAATGTCTTCCAGCATGGCTTTCCGGCGGTCGCCGAAGCCCGGGGCTTTGACTGCCGCGATATTCAAGGTGCCGCGCAGCTTGTTCACCACCAGGGTCGCCAGGGCTTCGCCCTCGACGTCTTCGGCCACGATGACGAGCGGTTTCCCCATTTTGGCCACTTGCTCCAGTATGGGGAGCAGGTCCTTCATGGCGCTGATTTTCTTTTCGTGGATGAGCAGGAACGCATCTTCGAGAGAGGATTCCATGCGTTCGGCATTGGTGACAAAGTAGGGAGAAATGTACCCGCGATCGAATTGCATGCCTTCAACCACGTCCAGCGAGGTACTCATGGATTTGGCTTCTTCCACGGTAATGACACCATCTTTGCCGACTTTGTCCATGGCTTCGGCAATCAGATCGCCGATGGTGGAGTCATTATTGGCGGAAATGGCGCCGATTTGCCCAATCTCTTTCTTGTCCTGACAGGGTTTGCTGAGTTTCTTCAGTTCCGTGGTGGCTGCTTCAACGGCTTTGTCGATCCCGCGCTTCAATTCCATGGGATTCGCGCCGGCACTGAGGTGCTTCACCCCTTCGCGGAAAATGGCTTGGGCCAACACCGTGGCGGTGGTGGTGCCGTCTCCGGCCACGTCGCTGGTTTTGCTGGCGACTTCCTTGACCAGTTGGGCCCCCATGTTCTGATAGGGATCCTTGAGATCGATTTCCTTTGCGACGGTCACGCCGTCCTTGGTGATCGTGGGGGCGCCGAATTTCTTGTCCAGAATGGCGTTCCGGCCTTTCGGACCCAACGTGGCCTTCACGGCATTGGCCAATTGGTTCACGCCCTGGAGAATCGCGCTCCTGGCTTGATCACTATACAAGAGTTGCTTTGACATAATGTTCCTCCATCAAATTAAAGTCGTGCTTGAACTTTTCATGTAATTGTGTGTTGTCGGCTTGGATAAATTATCAGGAATCGACGAAGACTCCAAGAATGTCTTCTTCTCTCAGGATCAGACAATCGTCGTTTTCGATCCTGATCTTGGTTCCGGAATACTTGTCGAAGAGGACTTGATCGCCGACTTTCAGGGATTTGACGTCTTTCCCGGCACCTTCAACCGTTCCCCGTTGGGGTTTTTCCCTGGCGGAATCCGGCACGTAAATGCCTCCGGCCGTGCGTTCGAGTTCTTCGGTATAGGTCACGAAAATGCGATCGCCAAGGGGCAAAAAGCCTTTGGCCGCCGTGCCCTTGGTTTCTTCTTTTTCCTTTGTTTGTGTGGCCATGTGACAACTTCCTCCTTTGGTTAAAAGTATCGGCTCTCTACCTTTGGTAACTGTCTGATACTATTTGGGAATCCTGATGGTTCGAGGATTCCATGCAATGTTCAGGTGAACAGATAAGGCCTGATTGACGAAAGTCAAGGTCCGGAAATGAAAAAATGTGGATGATCGGCAGGGGAGTCGGCTATTCAGTTCCGCAAAGCGTCGAAATCCTGCAATTCGGCCTTCATGAATTCACGCAACCGCTTGATAATTCTGGCTTCCAATTGTCTCGACCGTTCCTTGGTGATCGAATATTTCCGTCCAATTTCCTCAAGCGTCAACGGTGTTTCCGATAGCAGCCGGTTCCGCAGGATGTCCTCGTCCCGCTCATCGAGGGTCTTTGAGAATTCTCCGAGCTTTTTCCGGAAGAGCAGCATCAATTCCTTTTTAGCAATGGCGTCGTCCATTCGGGGAACGGGGGCGGGGAGTAAATCGAGGAAAGTCCCTTCTTCCTTATCTTTGCTGATAGGCTGGTCAAGGGAGAGCTCCCAGCTTCCCAGGCGCTGGTCCATTTCCAGCACGTCCCGTTCCCGGACCTGGAGGCGGTCGGCCAGGAGTTTTGCATCCGGCACGAACCCTTCACGTTCAAGTTTGGCCTTTTCTTTTTTCAGGTTATAGAAGAGCTTTCGTTGTTCCTGCGTGGTGCCGATTTTCACCAAGCGGTGCGAGTGCAGCAGGTACCGGAGAATATAGGCCCTGACCCACCAGGCGGCATACGCGTAGAAGCGGACGTTGCGGGACACGTCGAATTTCTTGATGGCCTGCATCAGGCCGACGTTCCCTTCCTGGATCAGGTCCATTTGGTCGGCGCCGGTATGTCCATATTCCGCGGCGATGGATACCGACACGCGCAAGTTGGACAGGATCAGTTTGACCGCCGCGTCCCTGTTGCCCATGACCTGATATTCATGGAAGAGCTGTAATTCTTCTTCTTTGGAAAGAAACGGGTAGCGACGGACCTCAACGAGATACCGTCCCAATGCCGTGGAGGGCACAAGGGCCGTTGTCGTGTCTTGTGCGGTGTCGCCGGATTCCGCAACGTCTTCGGATTGCTCTTCCTCGTCCTCGGGCCCGACCAACAATTCGGCCTCGACAGGAAGATCGTCCGCTTCGAGTCGGTTCTCGTCTTGCTTGGAAGAAGGCATCGGGTTGTTGATCTAAATGTTCTCTCTTTCCCCTCCTGTCATCCTCGACATTTTCAATCGAGGATCCAGTGTCTTTGCTTTTTCCTTCGTTCGTGCAGAGAAAGACGCTGGATTCCTGCTTTCGCAGGAATGACAGCTCAGGGGAACCAGTGTCTTTGCCTTTGGAGTCAGGCGTTACGGAAAAAATTATAAACCGTGGAAAGCAGAATCACAAAAGAAGGGTTCTGTGCCTCTCTGGCTTTGTTGTCCGATTGCGGCGGTTCGTCGCAGTGCTTTATAGTCGCAGTCGCTGGAAACATTCACGTTCTTCTTCGAGTCTTCTTTCCCATTCACTCGTTCTCATGATGATGACTCCGCACGTACTCAAGAATGCCCTGAAAAGCGGCCATTGGCCTTCTCTGGCGGGAGCATGGCTCCATTTCGAGGTGAGTTTTGTCGTCTGGCTGCTGATCGGCGCATTGGGGATTGCCATTGCAGAAGATTTCGCTTTAAGCGCCACGCAGAAAGGGGTCTTGGTTGCCGCTCCCTTGCTTGGCGGGGCCTTATTGCGCATCGTGGTCGGACCGTTCACTGACCAGTTTGGCGCGAAACGGGTGGGCCTTGGCATTCTCGGGATCGAAGTGGTGGCATTGCTATTGGGCTGGTTGTTCGGAGAAAGCTATGCCCAAATGTTCGGGATTGGGTTTTTGCTGGGGGCGGCGGGCGCAAGTTTTGCCGTGGCGCTCCCCGTGGCGAGCCGTGCCTATCCACCAGAACATCAAGGGCTGGCGATGGGGATCGCCGCGACGGGAAACAGCGGAGTCCTTCTGGCCACCTTCTTTGCCCCACGTCTGGTCCCTCACGTCGGATGGCACGGAGTTTTCGGTTTAATGATTGTACCGGTTCTGTTCGCGGCCGTGATGTTTGCGCTGTTCGTCCGGGAACTTCCCTTGCACAATCAATCCGGGAAGAGCCTGGCAGCCTCTTTCCGTATGGTGTATCAGGAGCGGTTCATGCAATGGTTGTGTTTCTTTTACGGGGTGACGTTCGGCGGATTTGTCGGGTTTTCGAGCTTCTTGCCCATTTTCTTCCACGATCAATATGGCTTGGATATGGTTGTCGCCGGGACCTTGACGGCGGCATGCGGGCTCGCGGGAAGTATTGCCAGGCCGGTCGGCGGTCATTGGGCGGACCGGGTCGGCGGACTTAACCTGCTCCAGGTTGGATTTCCCGCTATCGGGGGGCTGTGCGTTCTAATGGCGTGGCTGCCGCCTCCGCTGGGGGCTTTCCCCTTGATCGTGACGACCCTTCTGTTCCTGGGCTTCGGGAACGGTGTGGTCTTTCAAGTCGTGTCGCTACGCTATAGGAGCATGATGGGAACGGCTTCGGGTTTTATCGGCGCAGCCGGCGGTCTCGGCGGATTTTTTCTTCCGTTTTGGTTTGGTTTGTTAAAGGATGCCACAGGGACGTACGCGAGCGGATTTCTCGTCTTCGTCGTTCTGACCGGCATTGCCACAATGAACGTGATTTCCATTCAACGGTCCCTGGCCCTTTCGATAAAGGAGGAAGCTTCCTGATTCTTCTTCTCGGAGCCGCACGTCATGGACTTTTCATTGACAAGGCGAGTCATAACCCCATATAAAACTTACAGTTGCCAGAGTTCGAAGGAAAAACTGTCATTCCGAGGGAAGCGGGGAATCTCGCAATTGGGGCGTACGGTTGTTGAACAACAGATTCTTCGCCTGCGGCTCAGAATGACAATGATGATATCGTCTTCCCCATCAAATTCAACAAGCGGATTGAACCCATGACGACCGTTTTCAATGCCATCGACGAGGCCCTTGAGGATCTTCGAGCCGGAAAGTTCGTGATTCTGGTAGACGACGAAGATCGTGAAAATGAAGGGGATTTGGTGATCGCTGCCGAATCCGTCACCCCGGAAGCCATCAATTTTATGGCCACGCATGCCAGAGGGCTCATCTGTTTAACCCTGACGTCCGACCGGGCCGACCAATTGAATTTGCACCCCCAGACTGCGGAAAATACTGCGCCGTTCGGTACGGCGTTTACCGTGTCTATCGATGCCGCACGAGACGTGACGACGGGGATTTCGGCTGCCGACCGGGCCACCACGGTCCGCATGGCTGTCGATTCTTCATGCAAACCCTCTGATTTCACGAGGCCGGGACACATTTTCCCTTTGCGGGCCCACAATGGCGGCGTCCTGAAGCGGGCCGGCCAGACCGAAGGCTCCGTTGATTTGGCCCGGATGGCCGGTCGCTATCCGGCCGGGGTTATTTGCGAAATCATGAATGAGGATGGAACCATGGCCAGGGTGCCCGATCTGATGGCTTTTGCCAAGCGTCATGCGTTCAAGATCATTACCATAAAAGATCTCATTCAATACCGGTTGTCCCGGGAGACGTTCGTCAAAAAGTCCGTCAGCGCGGAATTGCCCACCATTTTTGGGAATTTTGAAGCCTGGGTTTTCGAGAATGAACTGGATAACGGCACGCATATGGCCCTGGTCAAGGGCCGGATTGATGCGTCTCCCACGCTGGTCCGCGTGCATTCCGGTTGTCTCACGTCGGACGTCTTCGGTTCCTTGCGTTGCGATTGCCGCGATCAACTGCATCATGCGATGACCTTTATTGAGAAAGAAGGGAAAGGGGTGCTGCTGTATCTGAACCAGGAGGGGCGGGGCATCGGGTTGCTGAATAAAATCAAGGCCTATCAGCTCCAGGATCAAGGC
Source organism: Nitrospirales bacterium (assembly GCA_022825885.1). Classification (GTDB taxonomy): domain Bacteria; phylum Nitrospirota; class Nitrospiria; order Nitrospirales; family UBA8639; genus Bin75. The sequence goes on from JAJDVY010000016.1 coordinate 21,401, forward strand.
AGCGATACCGTCGAGGCCAATCTCAAGCTGGGTTTTAAACCGGACTTGCGCGACTATGGTATCGGTGCGCAAATCCTGGTCAGCTTGGGACTCAGACGGATCCGTCTCATGACGAATAACCCGCGAAAGATCGTCGGGATTGAAGGATATGGTTTGACGGTCGTCGAACGCGTCCCGATTGAAAGCGACCCCCAGGAAACGAACGTCCATTACCTGCGAACCAAAAAAAGTAAACTGGGACACCTTTTAAACAACGTCTGACGGGATGACCTCGCATCCAAGTTGTCATCGACAAGAACATATCCGGAATCCGTCATTCTTGCGAAAGCGGGATCCAGCTTTTTTATCGGGAATGACAGGAGGGGGGATATCGGGAATGACAAATTGATGCAAGGCGGCCCATATCCATCTCTTGGAAGACAGGCGACGAGCCCCGCCCGCACATTCCCATGAAACCCACTGAAGGAAATTTGAATGCCGGCAAGTTGCGATTTGGCATTGTTGTCAGCAAATTCAATGAATTCGTTACCGGCCGTTTGGAAGCCGCTGCGCTCGAAACCCTGAAACACCATGGCGCATCGGAGGACAACCTTCACGTTGTTCGTGTTCCCGGGGCGTTTGAAATCCCGTTGGTGGCCAAACAGTTGGCACAATCCAAACAGTTCGACGCCGTGATCTGTCTGGGCGCCGTCATCAGGGGTGAAACCCCGCATTTTGATTTCATCAGTGCGGAAATGAGCAGAGGCATTGCTCAAGCTTCTTTGGATACCGGCATTCCCGTTGTCTTCGGAGTCCTGACAACCAATACTGAGGAAGAAGCATTGGCCCGGGCGGGTACGACGGAGATCAATCGCGGCACGGAAGCTGCGTGTACGGCCATTGAAATGGCGACCCTGATGCAGGAATTGTCCGACAGCGATCGCAAACTTACCGGTTTCCGTCGCAGGTAAATGCACATGTCCGTGGATATCACACAAGAAGACGCTTCCTCCGAACCTCGACGAGGATATACGCGGCATGATGCGCGTGAATTGGCCCTTCAGATTCTGTTTCAATGTGATTTCCACGGGTCGACCGAGTTCTGGCTGGAGCAATTCTGGGCGCAACGAGAAGCGTCGGCATCCGTCAAAACGTTTGCGTCTGAGCTGGTTGCCGGTGTCCGGACCCATCAAGACGAACTCGATGAACTGATCGCTGCCTATGCACGAAACTGGACCATCGATCGCATGCCCGTGGTGGATCGCAATATTTTGCGACAAGCGATGTATGAATTGCTCTGGGTCCCCGACGTGCCCGCCAAAGTGACGGTGGATGAAGCCCTCGAACTGGCCAAGAACTTCGCTGACGATGAAACCCGGCGATTCGTCAACGGCATCTTGGATCAACTCATCAAACACGATACACGCCTCGAGCCCAAACGCATCGCGCTCGCTTCCTGAATCTCTGAAGTTTTCCCCTCGCCCCGCGGGGAGAGGGCCGGGGCGAGGGGCGTCCTTCACGCACGTCACAAGACGGAAAGGGCGGGCGTATAGGCCCGCCCCTACGCGCATGAACCGTCCTCCCGTAGGGGCAGACCTGCGTGTCTGCCCGCTGGAGTGAAGAATGACGGGAGGATCCAACCCGTCTGTTCTTTAACCCGTTGCGATGCAACGAACTTGAGGATATACTTTGGCTATACATGTTGGTGATGCGAGGAGGCAGGCAATGGTGAGTAAAGTTCAGAAATGGGGAAACAGCCAAGGGCTTCGATTCACGAAAGCCCTATTGGACGAAGCCCGGATCAACGTTGGTGACGAAGTCAATGTCTCTGTTCGGAAAGGGCAAATTATCGTTGAACCCGTGACCAAAGTACGGGGGCGATATCACCTAAAGGCGTTGGTAGCCAAAATGCCGAAAACGTATCAGCCTGAAGAACGGGACTGGGGACCATCCGTTGGGAGGGAGGTATGGTAAATGCCCGGATATGTTCCGGAAAAAGGCGACTTTGTCATTTTGACTTTCGATCCACAAGCCGGGCACGAACAAAGAAGGCGCCGTCCTGCTTTGGTGGTCAGTAACACGCTTTTCAACCGCCATACGGGGCTTGCCATGGTGTGCCCCATTACCAAGACGTTCAGGAATATTCCCTTTCACGTGGCCGTGCCTGAAGATTCATCCTTGGCGGGGTACATCATGGTTGAACAGCTCAAGTCCGTTGATAGCGGTCGGCGACGGGCACAGTTTGTTGAAAAAGCCCCTGGATTTGTCCTTGACGAGGTCCTGGGCATTCTTGATGCCTGTCTCTATACTCCGCAAGTCTGAAATTTTAGTAGGGAACAACGATCGTTGTTCCCTACTTCTCCTATCAGACAGACTCAGGGATCTATGTTTTTTTGCATGTGTGGCCACCGTTTCCATGGTCAACACAGGAACATACCTAGTGCGGTCAACGGAATGCATTGCGCCATGAGATGGCGCAGTTACAAAAGCACAAACTAAAAGACTTTTTCCTGTCTATATCGTTTGATGAGGTGTGCCGTATCGAGCATTCAGGAACTGTAGACAATTGACGAAAAGTCAGGTATGACATGTTGCAATATCAGACTTTGTTATGCATCGGAGGGTCGTCATGGCTCGGTCTAAAATAGCGGTTTCTCTTGATGCGCATGTACTTCGACGGCTTGATGGCTTGGTGGAGGAAGCCGTGTTTCCCAGCCGCAGTCAGGCTATTGAAGTGGCGGTGCAAGAAAAATTGGCAAGTTTGGATCGGGGACGCTTGGCTCGTGAGTGTGCGAAACTCGATCCGAATTTCGAAAAGGCGTTAGCTGAGGAAGGATTGGCCGGGGAACACCGATGATTGAACGCTACACTTTGCCTCGCATGGGGGGCGTCTGGACTCCCAAGCGGAAGTATGAAACCTGGCTGGAAGTGGAACTGGCCGCCTGCGAAGCGCGTGAGGAAACGGGTGACGTTCCGCGAAGCACGGCCCGACGGGTCAAACGAAAAGTGACCCTGGACCCCGGCCGAATCGAAGAAATCGAACGGGTCACCAAACATGACATCATTGCGTTTTTGGAATCCGTTGCCGAACAGGCCGGCCCGCCGGCCCGTCATTTGCACGTGGGGCTGACGTCCTCCGACGTCCTCGATACCGGGCTGGCACTTCAACTGGTCGAGGCGGTGGGCATTATTCTGGAAGACTTGGACGCCTTGTTGCAGGTGTTGCAGGATCAGGCCTTCAGACATCGGAAGACGATGATGGTGGGACGGTCTCACGGCATTCACGGCGAGCCGATTTCCCTGGGCTTCAAGTTCGCCATCTGGTACGAGGAATTTAAGCGGCAACGCAAGCGGCTGGTTGTCGCCGGAGAGGGCATTGCCGTTGGGAAGCTGTCCGGGGCCATGGGCACCTTCGCCCACCTGCCGCCGCGCATCGAAAAAAACGTCTGTGCCATGTTGGGGTTGAAACCGGCTCCGGTTTCGAATCAAGTCGTGCAACGAGACCGGCACGCCGCGTTTGTGAGCACCTTGGCCCTTGTGGCTGCCAGCATCGAAAAAGTGGCGACGGAAATCCGCCATCTCCAACGAACCGAAGTCCTGGAAGCCGAGGAATATTTCAGTGCCGGCCAAAAAGGATCCTCCGCGATGCCGCATAAACGGAATCCGGTGGGATCCGAAAATCTCTGCGGTTTGGCCAGGGTCATTCGAGCCCATAGTCTCGCCGCGTTGGAAAACGTCGCGCTGTGGCACGAACGTGACATCAGTCATTCTTCAGTCGAGCGCATCATTCTTCCGGATAGCACGATCCTGATCGACTACATGCTCGTCCGCTTGACCCAACTCCTCAAGAACCTGATGGTGTACCCGGAACGGATGTTGGAAAATTTAAACCGGACCGGCGGGTTGGTGCATTCTCAACGTTTGTTGTTGGCTTTGGTGGATCGGAAGGTTGAACGCAAGGCCGCCTATGAAGCGGTTCAACGCCTTGCCATGCAAGCTTGGGAAGGATGGGAGCCCTTTCACGCCCTGGTCTCTCGGGATCAGTTCATTTCCAAAAAGTTGACACAAGCTGAAATCGAGTCCTGCTTCGATCCGGCATGGTACGTTCGTCACCTTGATGAAGTGTATCGTCGGGTCTTTGGCTCAAAAGCCGTCCCTTCGGAAACGAAGCGCGCGCGGAAAAACGGGATCCGGTCATGATCAGGGCAACGATTCACGTCACGTTGAAAGCGGGCATTCTGGACCCGCAGGGCCGAGCCATCCGGCAATCGTTGGAGACTCTGGGGTTTGCCGGCGTGAACGACGTTCGGGTCGGAAAGTTTCTGGAAATCGAATTGAATGAAGAAGACCCCGCCCAGGCAGAAGCACAACTCAAGGCCATGTGTGAAACGCTGCTCGCCAATACGGTCATTGAAGAATATCGATACGAATTGAAGCCTCAACCCTCACGGCACTCTTCATGAAATGGGGCGTGATCGTCTTTCCGGGGTCCAATTGTGACCGTGACTGTGCGCACGTTCTGACGGACGTCCTGGATCAGGACGTCCGTCTTGTCTGGCACGGCGACACCTCCCTGAATGGGCTGGATGCCGTTATCCTGCCGGGCGGCTTTGCATACGGGGATTACCTCCGCGCCGGAGCCGTCGCGCAACTGTCGCCCATCATGCACGCGGTCAAGGAATTTGCCCGGACGGGCAGGTTGGTCCTGGGAGTCTGCAATGGTTTTCAGATCCTGCTTGAAGCGGGATTATTGCCCGGTGCCATGCTGCCCAACGTCGGACTGTCCTTTATTTGCGAAGACGTCTGGGTGAGAGTGGAAAATGCCGATACTCCGTTTACCCGGCACTACGAATCCGGGCAAGTCATGCGATTTCCCATTGCTCATGCCGAGGGCAACTACCATACCGATCCCGTGACCCTGGCCGCACTTCAGGCCAATGCGCAGATCATGTTCCGGTATTGCCGTGCCGACGGAACGGTCACTGAGCACTCGAATCCCAATGGGTCTCTCGATAATATCGCGGGATTACGTAATGCCGGAGGGAACGTGCTGGGCCTGATGCCGCATCCGGAACGTTGCGCCGAAGCCCTGTTGGACAACGAAGACGGGCAATTATTGTTTCGCTCCATGATCGACGTGGTTACGACCGGGTCGGATAAGAAACAGATGACGTCCTAGCCCGCATCCCATAGGCTCTTCCTTTACTCACTTCTGCAGTTCTTGACCCGCCATGGCCTCGACCGCCAATCTCCGGGACCATTCCTCCTACAACACCAACCCGAGTGCCAAAGGTGGTGGCCCCATACAATAGCTTGAAAAGTCACCGTAATTATGGGAATATGGGAAAGTGAAAACGACTATCGAACTACCTGATATCACGTTTCGGCGCGCCAAAATTCTTGCTGCCAGCCGTGGCATGACCTTGAAGCGGTTCTTCACTGAAGCGCTTGAGGAACAACTCCGTCGCTGTTCCGGCAACACCGAAGCGCCTTGGATGGCCGGGTTCGGCGCGCTTTCTGACCTCTCGGATGAAAACCGTCTTGTCTTGTCTGCCATTGACCAGGAATTCGAGACCCTATCCCCTGAAGACATCGCATGATCCTGGACACCAATGCCTTATCCGCGTGGGTGGAAGGGCTTGCGGCAGTCGAAGCTGCCTTTCGGTCCGCCGACCGGCTTGTCGTGCCGAGCGTTGTTCTCGGTGAGTATTATTTTGGTATTCGCCAATCACGGCGTCGCAGCCGCTACGAGGAATGGCTGGTCCGCTATTTGCCGTTAGCTGAAATCGCCGCTGTGACCTCGGCCACGGCAGACGCCTACGCCGATATCCGCCTGGAATTGAAACAACTGGGCAATCCCATCCCCTCAAATGACACCTGGATTGCGGCACTCGCCCGGCAACACGGGCTTCCGGTGTTGAGCAACGACAGGCATTTCGACGTGGTGGCTGGGATTCGGCGGATCGCTTTCTGAATCAGGCGCCGTCTTGGAGAACCTTCAGGGCAGAGGATCAGGAATCAGTATGGCCAGGGCTTGAACAAGCTCTCGGGCTTTTTTTACGCCGCGCGTGGTGAGTCGATAGCGGCTGCCTTTCCCGACTCCGGACCGCAAAACCAGCCGGGCTTCCAGATAAGGGGCCATGATCCTGTCCATGCGGAATTGGCTGAAGCCCGCGGCGCTCAGTGCTTTGTTCAAAGCCAGTGCCGGGACTTCACCTGACCCTCGAAGTTCACGATAGCCCAGTAACAGCAGGAGCACTGTATCGGCCATTCTCATGGGGCCATCAGGGAGAACTGTGCTTTTTACCCGTTGGGTTCGGTCATCCCACACTAATAACTGCTGAAACGACTCGGTCCTGGCATTTCGTTGACCACCTGTCTTCTCGCCGGAGAGGGGAGCGGTGGGTGACTCAGGTGCTCTTGAAGACTCAAAGCTGTCCCTTGATTCCGGCAGAACCGATTTTCCCGATCCGTCACCAAGGAGTCGTCTGAACGCCTCATACTGTTCACGCACGAAATCTCGTGAGCCTTCGGCCTCAAGCTCGTAATCAGAGGCCTTTATGCGCAATCTCAAATTATGCACGGCACTGCCTGAGGTTGACTTTAAATTAACGTGAGGTCCATAAAATATGACACAAAATATAATAATGTCAAATATATGACATAAAATTGACATTATTTTTTGTCCACAGGTAATTCGAGCGGGGAACTCGATTTCTTTGTGCGATCAGATTGGTTTCAAAGCAAGGATCTTGCTTGGTGTTGAGTAAGAGGCATACGTGCGGGAAGGGAATATGGTGCCGAGGGGCAGAATCGAACTGCCGACACCAGCCTTTTCAGGGCTGTGCTCTGCCAACTGAGCTACCTCGGCACAAGGATGACCGTGAGAAGATGGCGGAGCTGCATGCGTATTGAAGCAACAGCGGCAACATGTGTAACAGGATTGAATGGGGAAAATCAAGGAAATGGCCGGTGGAGGGAGACGCGTCATCCTGCATGCGTCTGAAGTTCCTGAAACTTTATTCATTTTTGACGGTTCCAGGTTGTACTTGATCTTGACCTGATTTATGGGGGCTGGGTATTCTCGCTCCGTGAGCAGGCAATCACGTCACTCGTCAGATTATTATCTCAAGGCTGGAGAATATGAGCGCGGAAGACATTCAAGAAAAGTCAGACGTTGAACAGATAGATGAATCGCCCGAAAAGGTCGAGGTTCCTCCGGAAGATGTCGTCGAGGATGAGGTTGTCGATACCCCGACCTACCTTCGCACGCTTTTGGAAGGCGCGCGCGCGGCCGCTCCTCCGTTGAGTCGTCTGGCGGCGTCCGTCAAGAATGAGGCGCTCGTCGCGATGGCCGAGGGACTGGAGGAAGCCACCGATTTGCTTCTGGAAGACAATGAAAAAGACCTTGACGCTTTTGATGCGAACAATGGGCGTGAAGCGATGGCCGACCGGCTCCGGCTGACGCCCGAGCGCATTCGTGACATGGCCGACGGGCTCCGGCAGATTGCCAGGTTGCGCGATCCCGTCGGTCAATCGTCAGGCATGCAGGAACGGCCCAATGGTATGAAAGTGGGACGGGTTCGCGTGCCCATCGGGGTCATTGGGATTATTTACGAGTCCCGCCCGAACGTCACGGCCGATGCCGCGGCGTTATGTCTCAAGTCAGGCAACGTCTGCGTGCTGCGAGGAGGCTCGGAAGCTATTCACTCCAATATGGCCATCACCCGCGTGTTGTCCGAAGCGGGGCAGAAGGCCGGAATCCCCGACGGGGCCATTTCCCTAGTCGAACGCACTGAACGGGAAGCCGTCCTGGAATTGCTGAAACAGGACCGTTTTATCGACCTGATTATTCCACGTGGCGGGGAGTCGTTGATGAAACTCGTCACGGAACATTCGACCATCCCGGTCATTAAGCATGATAAAGGGGTCTGCCATACCTATATCGATGCCGATGCCGATCTTGAGATGGCCGAGGCCATCAGTGTGAATGCCAAAGTCCAACGGCCTTCCACGTGTAACGCCATGGAGACGCTGCTGGTCCATCAGGGCATCGCCAGAACGTTCTTGCCAAAGCTGGGCAAGACCTTGCTCGAGGGCAACGTGGAAATACGCGGCTGTGAAAAAACCCGCCAATACATTCCGGATGCTGAAAGCGCGACGGAAGACGATTATGGACAGGAATTTCTGTCGCTGACGCTGGCGGTCAAAGTGGTCAAGGATATGGATGAGGCCATGAAGCATATCCAGACGTATGGGTCCCGGCATACCGAAGTCATCGTGACCAAGGACTACGGTCGTGCCTTGAGGTTTTTGCAGGAAGTCGATGCCGGTGCGGTGATGGTTAATGCCTCTTCACGCCTCAATGACGGCTACCAATTCGGCCTGGGTGCGGAAATCGGCATCAGCACGACGCGGATTCATGCTCGAGGCCCCATGGGGCTGGAAGATCTGACCTGTTGCAAATACGTGGTGTATGGCTCAGGGCAGCTTCGAGAATAAAACCTAGAATTCAAATTGCCAACAGGCCAGCAAACTCAATGCAGGTTTTGCGCGTGCCTGATGCCCGGGGTTATGTATCCAGGTGGCATCAACACGCAGTTCGTTAGTCTTGTCGAACAAGTGATAGATTTGGGCTGAAACATCGATTTGCCGTCCGGATGGTATAAGATTGGCCGACACCTGCTGACGCAGGACGGCTCCAGCCCTGGTACGGCCGATGGGAACGAACAAGGCCGCGCGGCCTCCCTCCACTCTCAGAGGCTGCGAGAGAGAAAGCCGTATCAAGCTATTCTTGCCGAGCCCGCGTGTGGCATTGAAGGCAAACGCGCTGGTCACCAAAGAGGACAGACGGTTCATGATCCCGCTGTGAAGCCGGGGGCGTGCCGTGCCGATTTCGGCATCAGCAACAAGTTGCCACCGTCCGATCTCGAATCCCGTTTCAATCCCAGTCATTACGGCATCAGCCGACAGTCGTCCAAAAGCCCCGGTTGCCGTTGTGCCCAGGAGCGTCTCTTGCTCTGCAAGCCAACCTGCGCGGAAGCTGACTGGAACGTTCAAAGGCCGCCACGATAGCGCAAGTCCCGAGGTCGGGGATCTTCCCGTAAATTCCGATGCGGTAAACGCCGTGACTGCCATGCCGTTGGCCCCGGTCAACGTCAGCGTGGTGGCGTTGTTTGCCAATGCAAAATGTCCACCCAAAGCACCGGCGGGCCTTTCCCTGAATCCGAATCGTAGCGTGGCATACCCCAGGTCCTGTTCGACCGAACCGCCGGCTTGGTCAGGCCTGAACGTCGTCAACCGTCCGGCGGTGTGCCGTGTGACCGTGTTTTGCGCCGTCAACTCGCGAAGCCGTATCAAGGAAGACGATCCTCCCGTCACACCGGTGAAATTGGAAAGTTTGAACCAGAACGGTGCCCCCAGATCGTCGAACGCAACGATTTCCTGACTTGCCAGCGAACGTCCCAATCCGTCGCCGAAGGCTCCGCCGAGCCTGAGACTTGTCGTGCGCAAATCAGCGCCGGCGCCATCGACCGTAGGGCCAAGAGAAACCGTGGTGTGACCTATGGGCGAGGTTGCAGAACCAAGGTCCATCATGCCTTGACCGTAGATTGCCGTATTGGCGTATTGGCCTCCTTTGTTGGCGGTGGCAAAAAGGCGACTTACGAGGGCTGTGTTGGAGAGTTGGTCACGAAACTGCTGCTTCATCAGCGCGAGCCCGCCGGAAACCATCGGTGCGGCCAGGGACGTGCCGCTGCTTGTGCCGATTCCCCGTTTACCAGGAGTCCCCTCTATGGGGCCGAAATAGGCCACCTTCACGTCAACACCGGGGGCCGCGATACACCAATCTTTGGCAGCCCCACAGCGGTTGGAAAAATCAGCGATCGTGCCATTTTCGTCTACGGCCACCGCGGCAATGGAATGTCCCTGCAATTCCGTAATCCGCGCGGCCAGTCCGGCGAATATTCCCACCGAGCTTGCATCAAGAGACCCGGCCGGGTTTCCATCGCTGTCGGTTCGATTGTTCCCGTCACAATTATCACTTCCTGGCGTACAAGCCCGGCCATGGTCATTGCCGGCGGCCCAGACAAGAATGATTTTCTCTGAAGTGCCCGCCTGCGCCAACGCATCGATTGTTTGTCCAAAACTGTTCCGGATCGCTTGTGTGTCGTAGTTTTCGATGAGTCCTGAAGTGGCGAAGCTCAAATTCAGGATATCCATATCCTGTGCAAGGACCGTGTTGAACATTTGTGCATAGTCCGCATCAATTTGGCTCAGGCTGTTTAACGATCTTGGAATATACACGCGGTTTCGTGGTGGCGGAGACCCGAGAGGAATCGCAAACATTTTCAAGTCGGCACCCCAAGCAATACCTTGGAATCCAAGCCCACGATTAGCTGGTTGGAGATGAGTCTGATCTGCGCCAACGACGCTGGCAACGGCTGTGCCGTGAGAAGAACGGCCGCCAAGCTCATCAGTTGCACCGGGAAGGAAGGTTTCCGAGATTGTCGAGCCTCCGAACAAAGGATGGTCCTCCTCAATACCTGTATCAATGAACCCGACGGTCACACCTTGGCCCGGTACCACGTCTGATCCTTTTAATAGTTCAAGATGGGCGTAGGCCTCGTCTGCGTTAATGGCCTCCAGGCCCCATTGATTGGAAAAATCATTTGAATCGCGATAGCGTTCCGCAATTTTTCCATGTTCCTCGTTGTATGCTGAGGATGAAATGCATCCAAAGCCGGCAGATTCTATACATTCCGGCTTAGGAGGAGGCTGAACGGATGGCGGAGTTTCATCGGACGGTGGAGTCTGACCTGATGGTGGAGTTGAACTGGGGTCAAGGCCGCCGCTTCCACCGCCTCCACATGATGAAAGAAACAGGCCGATCAGGAGACACAAACCTGCAATGTGCAGCCGCCGCAGGTTACGGTCCGAACGACAGGCAGAATCTGATGCACATTGATTCCGATGAAGCGGGCGGTGTCCGCCGCTTGTTCTCATGAACACGTGTTCTCGCAACGAATTTTAATGGTTTTCAATGATACTTTTTCAGCGTCTCAAAAACGATATCGGACGTTATTCTGCAGGCGGCATAGGAGTTTACTCTAAAAACTATCATTCGGTTCGTCAATCATAAACGGGATTTTTGAAGACGAATACGGAAAGCATCGCTTTCCGTTGCCATCTTCGCTATGATGAAAAATGTTTCTTTTATGCCCATTATCAAGATGTTGCAACGTATGAAAAGCCATTCTTCGACGTTTTCATCTATTCTTCAAAATCCGGAAAGCTTCAGACTGAAAGGCAATCAGGCGCTGATTGCCAATGCGTCGTCGGGCAGCATGACGTACAAACTGCTCGCGACCGGCCACGTCGTGGTGTACGGTCCGTTGGGCCGGCGAATCCTCATGACCGATCCCGACGGGCACCCGCTGCACGAATGTGAGTGGAGGCGACACAATGACGGTACGGTTCACCTGGTGTCGGCTCGCTTCTATTTGGACTGGGGACAATGGGTGGGCCTCAACCCCGGCGGGTTGGTGAACGTCATGACGCTGGACTTGACGACTCGTCCCGATTGGCAAGCTCTCACCCGACACGACCTTCGCATGATGGCTTCACGTGTTATGGGCGTCCCCATCGAAGAAGTCAAATTCTTTTATGCCAATGATGATCTTGTGCTCGACGAGACAGGACGGGCCACAATTCGACAGCGAAAGGACGCATTCTACGTGTTGAACGACGGCACCTGGGACCGGGCGCAATTTATGTCCTGCATGAGTGCCATGCATTGGGCAAACATTGACTACTTGCCGGTGGTGGAACTCTTCAAATCGTTATTGCCGGGAACGGGGAGTGCCGCGTTTGAATTGATTCGCGGGCTGTACGACGATCAGAACCCTCATGCTCCACGGCCCTTGCAATATCGAGGCATTCCAACCTATCCGTCTGCGGCGGCCTTTGGGCTGTTCAGCAACTTTTTTACGGCTACGCACCGGAGCGGGAAAAATCCTTTTGCCGTCTTCATGGACCCATCCCGGTCACATGAAATCGACTGGGTGCCGAATTCGCATCCACCCGTGCGGCACGTTGATTCCCAACACCGGATCTGCCTGACGATCAAACGGGGGAACGTGCTCAAGGTGACGAAAGCGGACGACGCCAGCGGTCTTTCGTTTGTGCCCTTGAATCAACAAGGATTCGCGCCTTGCGGGAAATGGCTTGCCGTGGACTCCAGTCGGCTTTTCTTGTATGACCATAAGAATATACGTGAGATTGCTTCCCGGCCAAGCTGGGGCATTGCGCAACGGCACCAGGCGGAAGATCATACCGTCATGAACAGGGAAAATTCCTGGGAAGGGTTCTTTCCTGATGGAGTTCCCGTGGTATCACCGCGTGAGGCATACTCGGCCGTGTTGCTCTACCCTGAAGATGATACGCCGGTCGGTGAACTCCCAAGCCAACCTTTTGTGGCCGATTTTTTGAGTGATTTCATCGAGCAGGACCGAAACCTGGCCTTTCGTGTCGAGCAATCCGGCCGAATCCTCATCAGGGGGTTTGACGGAGTCATCGGTTCTTTGCTGGATTTTGACCGGCCCCGATTCACGACCATTGTCTATGCTCATGCCGCCTATGCCCAAAAACACGCCCAAGCGGCGTGGAATCAATTGGCCAAAAATAATCGCCTGGACCGGCAGGAATCCTATCGTTTCCTGAACGAAAGCGCTTTCAGCCATGACGCATCCACATACGATCTCATGTACGTCTGGCTGCCGTTTGCTTCATATGACGATGCGTCAACGTTAGAAATGTATCTGCGCCGGATCAGTGAAGCCCTCAAACCAAACGCACTGGTACTCGTTGCCGGACCGGATTCGCTTTCTTCTCTCCTGGCCGGGATTCCATTGGAGATCGTATTCGGCGACGTTGTCGCAACGCTGCAACCCTTTCGCATGCACCAATCGATCTTGCCCAAGGCCACGTTGAACCCTCACCTGTCCGTCTGGATCCTTCAAAAAACGTAGCACTGGCTGGGAAATGAAATCCTTGACTAACCCCTCGGGACCTTTTAGGATACGCCTGCCTTTAATGCTCATCCCGCGAGGTGAGAAAGGAGTTCTTCATGATGACGTGTTCGGGCAAATCCTGCCCTATATCCCTTAACCTTCTTCTCGTGTAGCGAGAGGAAGGTTTTTTTTTGCACTGACAAACCTGATGTCCCGAACGACTCCTTGCCACGAATCCGTCATCATGGAGAGCCATGAAATGACGCGTGCCTTGAACAGGATTGCCCATGAAATTTTAGAGCGGAACAAGGGGTGTCACGACGTCGGATTGGTCGGCATCCGCACCGGCGGGGTCTACCTGGCCCAACGTTTACGGCAATTGATTGGACGGATCGAACAAACCGAGGTTGTATTGGGAGAACTGGACATCACGTTGTATCGGGATGATTTGTCTATTCGCAAGGGTCAACCCGTTCTCAAGAAAACGGACATCCCGTTTCATATTTCGGACCTCAAAATCATCCTGGTCGATGACGTGTTGTTTACGGGACGAACCATTCGTGCCGCCATGGACGGACTCATGGATTTGGGCCGGCCGGCTGAAATCCAATTGGCAGTATTGATTGACCGGGGACATCGGCAACTGCCTATTCGAGCCAATTACGTGGGGAAAAATATTCCCACGGCAAAAGATGAAAATATTCAGGTGTTCCTTGAAGAATTGGGGGAGGCGGATCGCGTATCCAAGCTCGTCAACGTGGGGGACGCGCGATGAGTTTCAAACGCAAAGATCTGCTGGGTCTTGCGGCATTGTCTTCTGAAGAAATGGCCTTGATCCTGGAAGCGGCTGAGTCTTTTCAAGAAGTGAGTGGACGGGAGATCAAGAAAGTTCCGGCCCTTCGAGGAAAAACCGTGGTGAATTTGTTCTTTGAGCCAAGCACGCGGACGCGAACGTCATTCGAGTTGGCGGCCAAACGGTTGAGCGCCGACGTGGTGAACTTTTCGCCTTCTTCGAGCAGTGTAGTCAAAGGGGAAACGTTGCTCGATACCGCAAGAAACATCGAGTCCATGCAGGCGGACATACTGGTGCTCCGGCACTCGTCGGCCGGAGCCGCGGAGACCCTGGCCAGGAACAGCAGGTTGTCCGTCATCAATGCCGGAGACGGATGGCATGAACATCCCACACAGGCGCTCTCTGATTTACTGACCATTCGAGAGAAGAAAGGTCAGGTTCGGGATTTGCAAGTGGCCATTGTCGGAGATCTGGCTCACAGTCGGGTGGCGCGGTCCAATATTCACGCGTTGACAAAAATGGGGGCGAACGTGCGAGTTGTGGGACCTCCGACCATGATTCCCCTGTCTCTTCACAGACTTGGAGTCACGGTCCATCACGACTTTGACAAAGCGATTTCCGGAGTCGACGTTGTTCTCATGTTGCGACTCCAACTTGAACGACAAGGGCGCTCCCTCTTCCCTTCCATCAGGGAATATGCCCGGTTATACGGCCTGACTTCGGAGCGCATGGAACGTGCGGCCAAAGACGTGCTCGTCATGCATCCCGGACCGGTCAATCGAGGAGTTGAAATTGCGCATGACGTGGTTGACGGCGCTTCCGCCGTGATCCTGGACCAGGTTGCGAACGGCGTGGCCGTACGAATGGGGCTCATGTATTTGTTGTCACAACGCAATTAACCATGGCTGGTATGACAATAACCAACAACACCCTGAGACGTCATCGCCTGCAAGGCAGAAATCCATGGGTTTTCGCCTTGCCAACTGAAGGAAAAAGACACTGGATCCCCGATCGGGTCGGGGATGACAAAAGGAAGAGGCGGGGATGACAGAAGAAGAGTCGGAGATGACAGAAGGAAGAGTCAGGGGTGACAGAAGGAAGGGGCAAGGATGACAGGAAGGAGCAGGCGGCAGCCTTCTATGGCGAATGACATGAAGATTCTTATCACCGGCGGGCACGTGATTGATCCGGGTCAATGGAACGGCATGGCCGACGTCTTGATCGAAGAAGGAAAAATCAGCGCGGTGGAGCCGAACCTGCGACAAAAATTTCAGAAAGTCAAAGGGCTGAAGACCATCGACGCTCAGGGGCTGCTCGTGTGTCCGGGGTTTGTGGACGTGCACGTCCATTTTCGGGAGCCGGGATTCGAGTACAAGGAAACGATTGCCACGGGCAGTGCCGCAGCCGTGGCCGGCGGTTTTACCTCGGTCTGTTGCATGCCCAACACCCATCCCGTCAACGACTCTAGATCGATCACGGAATTTATCCTTGCCCAAGCCGCGGCTGCGGGGAAAGCCAGAGTCTTCCCCATTGGAGCGATTACCAAGGGCTCAAAAGGAGAGGAACTTGCGGAAATCGGGGAACTGCTCGATGCCGGCTGTGTGGCGATTTCTGACGACGGGGCTCCGGTCATGAACAGTCTGGTTATGCGTCGAGCCATGGAATATGCCTCGGCCTTTCATCTTCCGGTCGTGGATCACTGTGAAGACTCGATGCTCTCACGAGGGGGCAGTATGCATGAAGGCGCGGTCTCTACCGAACTGGGCATTCCCGGGATTCCGAAAGCCGCGGAAGAAGTCATGGTCGCTCGCAATATTGCCCTGGCCGAGTTGACCGGCTCACGGTTGCATTTGCCTCACGTCAGCACCGTGGGATCGGTTAGGATGGTACGTGAAGCCAAGGGGCGCGGGATCCCCGTTACGGCGGAAGCCTGCCCGCATCATTTTTCACTTACGGATGAAGCCGTTCGCTCTTATGACGCCAATGCCAAAATGAATCCTCCGTTGCGGACGGATGAAGACGTGCAGGCCGTCAAGGAAGGGTTGCGCGACAATACCATTGATGTCGTGGCCACCGATCATGCACCCCACGCCGTTCAGGAGAAACAATTGGAATTCGACGCGGCTCCGTTCGGCATCATCGGATTGGAAACGGCGTTCCCACTCACCCTGAACCTTGTCGAAGAAGGGCTGCTGTCGCTGGAACAGGCCATTGCGAAACTGACGCGGGAACCGGCTCGCGTATTCGATTTGCCACATGGCACGATTCTTCCGGGAGTCGAGGCGGACGTCACGTTGATCGATCCCAATGCCACGTGGGTCGTGGACCCCGCCCGGTTGCATTCCCTCAGCCGCAATACGCCGTTTGCCGGTTGGACGATGAAGGGCAGGGTGGTCACGACGTTGGTGAACGGGAACGTGGTCTATGACCGGAACGAAACATAACGTGAAAAACCCGGGTTATCCGGCCCGGGCCGTACGGCAGGAGCGGTGAATGCCCCGGCGCGCTCCAGGCTGGCAACTCTCCTGCTCCCTGCTGGAATTGCTGGGGCTCATGATGTGGATCGGGAGTTTGACCGCTCTCCTGACGATGGTGATTCCCGCGGTGTTCAATACGCTGGGGATGGAAACGGGCGGCCGGTTTTTGCGCCGCGTTTTTGACGGGTATAATGCCGTCACCGTGGGCGTCGTCGTTGTGCTGGTCGGCACGGCGCTTTTTCGATATTGGAAACACCGGCAGGAGCCTGATGCCAGTCTGCCGGTAAAACGATCCGAGGCCGGTCTGTTGACGGCGCTCACGTTTGTCACGCTTTTAATTGTTGCGGTCATGGGACCGAAGGCCGTTGCCTTACAGGAGATCGCGTTTGAAGCGGACTCGCCGGAAGCAAAAAAAACGGCACTTGAAGCCTTTTTTCAAATGCATGTGATCGTGCGGGCTCTTCATCTGATTAATGCCGGACTGGCCATCAGTCTGCTCGTGGTCAAGTTCCGGTACTGGTTTCGGAACCAAGGCGTGGCAGGATTGGAATGAAAAAAGCGATTCTGGCATTGGCCGACGGAACCGTCCTTGAAGGGCGGGCGTTGGGATTTGCAGGCGAAACGTCCGGCGAAGTCGTATTCAATACGGCCATGACCGGGTACCAGGAAATCCTCACGGATCCGTCCTACAAGGGACAGATGGTGCTGATGACCTGTCCGCATATCGGCAATTATGGCATTTCGCCGGAGGACAACGAATCCCGGCGCACGTGGGCTGAAGGCTTCATCGTGAATGAAGCGTCCCGTCGCCCCAGCAATTGGCGCTCAGAGCTTTCGTTGCATGAATATTTGGTGCATCATCGAATGGTAGGGATTGAAGGGATCGACACGCGGTACCTGACGCGTCATTTGCGAACGTATGGCTCGCAAGCCGGCATCATCGCCCATACAGACAATGTGAATGGTTCCCCGGACGCTCTCGTCGCAAAAGCAAACGCGCTGCCCTCCATTTCCAAACAAGATCTGGTCGGAGCCGTGACCTGCAATTCCGCTTATGAATGGAACGAAGGCACCGGGGCCTGGCCACAGCGTTTCAATGCCCGAGGGCAAATCGACCCGATGCCGGCGAGACGATTCCACGTTGCGGTCTATGATTTTGGCGTGAAACAGAATATTTTACGGCGGCTGGTGGATGAAGGGTGTACGGTCACCGTGGTTCCCGCGTCTACCACGGCAGAGACCATTCGCACCATGAATCCGGATGGTGTATTTTTATCCAATGGGCCCGGGGATCCCGAGAAGGCATCGTATGCGGTTCCTCATATCCGGGATCTGCTTGGATGGCGACCGGTCATGGGGATCTGCCTCGGCCACCAGATACTGGGCTTGGCATTGGGTCTTTCTGCGTATAAGTTAAAATTCGGACACCATGGCGCCAACCATCCGGTGATGGACTTACGATCCGGCAGAGTGGAAATCACCTCTCAAAACCACAACTTTGCGGTTCGTCTGCCTTCAGCGGGGCAACCCGAGTGCCCGTCTGCCCCGCCTGTCCTGAGCGGAGTCGAAGGAAGCAGAGTCGAAAGATTGGAAACACCCTGGGGGCAATTCCAAGCGACGCACGTAAGTCTCAATGATCAATCTTTAGAGGGGCTTGTCGGAACGACCGTGCCGGCCCTCTCAGTTCAGTATCATCCGGAAGCTTCTCCGGGTCCGCATGATTCCTCATACCTGTTTGGTCAATTTCGTGCCATGATGGAACACGCTCATGCCTAGACTGCTGTTTCTCGGTCTCCTGTTGCTGACCGCGACAGGCTGTATGACTTCATCCTTGTTTCCGAAAACAAGCCCATTGGAGGAAGTCGTACTTTCAGGCGAAGGAGAGGGTAAGATTTTGCTGGTTGAGATTTCCGGGGTTTTGACCTCGGCAAAACCCAGCGGTCTCCTGGACCGGTTCTTCACCCGGCTCAGTCTGCCGGCCCGATTCAAGGAAGAACTCGCCAAGGCTGCGGATGACAAGGCCGTCAAGGCGATCGTCTTGCGCATCAATACACCGGGAGGAACCGTGACGGCTTCGGATATTTTGTATCATGAAATTCAGGAATTCAAAAAAACCCGGAAAATCCCGGTCATTGCATCAATCATGGACCTGGGCACCTCAGGCGGCTATTACGTGGCGATGGCTGCCGATCAAGTCATGGCGCATCCGTCGTCGGTCACGGGTAGTCTCGGAGTGATCATGCTGACGCTCAACGCATCGGGCCTGATGGAAAAAATCGGCGTCCGGGCGAATGCAGTTACGTCAGGCCCCCATAAGGACATGGGGTCTCCTTTCCGTACCATGACCGAGCAGGACCGTGCCATTTTTCAGAGCGTCATCGATAACTTGTATGACCGGTTCCTTCGGGTCATTGAACAGGGGAGACCGAATTTAAAGCCCAAAACCATTCGTCAGTTGGCCGATGGCCGAATTTATTCGGCACCCCAGGCTAAAGACCATGGGTTGGTTGATATGATAGGCTATCTGGATGACGCCCTTGCATTTGCCAAACAAGCAACCGGGATGAAAGAAGCCCGGATTGTCATGTATCAACGGGCAGGCGGCTATCATCCGAACATGTATGCCCAAGCCCCCGGAGTCCCTGAACGGACCGATTGGGCTTTTCCCAAACTTGATCCGGTTTCGCTGCTGTTGGCAGGAGGCACACCGGCGTTTATGTATCTTTGGCTTCCATGAAGAGAATGGAATGGACCGGGATGACTCGTGACCACGTGAATTTCTCTCTCCCCAGACTTCAGAAAATTGCAATCCTTTGCGGGCTCTTTCTGCTGGCCGGCTGCATCAAAGCTCCGGGAACCGCGCGCGATCAGGTCATCTTTCTTTCGGAGGAAAAAGAAATTGCATTGGGAGTGAGTGCCTTTCGCGACGTGTTGCGACAAGCTCGCCTCAGCGCTAATCCCGAAATCAATGAAATGGTCAACCGCGTTGGCCGTCGAATCGCAGCCGCAGCCGACAAACCCGAATATCATTGGGAGTTTGCCGTCATTCAGGACGATCAAATGGTGAACGCCTTTGCTCTTCCGGGAGGAAAGGTTGCGATTTTTACTGGCATCCTGAAGCACGCGAAGAACGAAGACGGACTGGCTACCGTCATGGCTCACGAGATCGCGCATGCTCTTCAGCGCCATGGCGCCGAACGTATGAGCCGCGGGGTTCTCGATCAAATCGCACAAATCGGCATGATTGCCGGGGCAGCCAGTGGTGCCGTTAACCCCCAGCTTGCCATGGGAGCCATGAGCGCGTACGGCGTGGGTGTCACGCTTCCGCACAATCGAAAACAGGAATCGGAAGCCGACTATGTTGGGCTGAAACTCATGGCGAAGGCCGGATATGACCCGCGCGAAGCCGTGGGTTTCTGGGAGCGAATGAGTGGATGTCCAAGACAGATGATTGGAAAGTTTTGTTTCCGCTCCAATGCGGCCATCCCCGAATTTCTTTCGACTCACCCTTCGGACGTCACACGGATTCGACAAATACAAGCTTGGATCCCCGAGGCCATGAAATTCTATCGACCGCGTGAAAATGATGGCGACTCGGCCATTGACCCAAACACCCCCGAACCTCAAGCTCCGGCGCAAACCTCACCTTCAAAGAGCTGACACTTCATGCCGAAACGCACCGACTTGCGGCGCATTCTTCTGATCGGCTCCGGGCCTATTGTGATCGGCCAAGCCTGTGAATTTGATTATTCCGGCACCCAAGCCTGTAAGACCCTGAAGCAGGAAGGGTATGAAGTGGTGCTCATCAACTCGAATCCCGCCACGATCATGACGGATCCGGACCTGGCGGACCGCACGTATATCGAACCCATTACGGTCGAAGTGGTGGAGCGGATTCTCGAACAGGAACGTCCCGATGCCTTACTCCCCACAATGGGCGGTCAAACGGCGTTAAACGTGACGATGCGCCTTCATGAGCAAGGGCTCCTGGAGAAATACAACGTGCGACTCATCGGGGCCAATTACGATGCCATCAACAAAGCTGAAGATCGTGAGGCGTTCAAACGGGCCATGCACAATATCGGCGTGGATACGCCGTTGAGCCGGTTGATTCGCAATAGGGAAGACGGCATGAGTTTTCTGGAAATCGTCGGATTCCCGGCCATTGTGCGTCCGTCTTTCACGTTAGGCGGAACCGGAGGGAACATTGCCTATAATCGTGAAGAGTTTGAACGGTACGTCGATTGGGCGTTACTGACCAGTCCGGTGGGAGAGGCGTTGATCGAACGTTCCTTGATCGGATGGAAGGAATATGAACTCGAGGTCATGCGGGACCTGAAGGACAACGTCGTCATCGTCTGTCCCATCGAAAACTTCGACGCCATGGGCGTCCACACCGGTGACAGTATTACGGTAGCCCCGGCCATGACCCTGACGGATAAGGAATATCAACGCATGCGGGACGCCGCGATTCGCATTATCCAGGAAATCGGCGTGGATACCGGCGGATCGAATATTCAATTCGCCCTCAACCCCGCAAACGGGGAAATGATCGTCATTGAAATGAACCCGCGCGTGTCCCGGAGTTCGGCCTTGGCCTCCAAGGCCACCGGATTTCCGATTGCGAAAATCGCGGCGAAATTGGCCGTCGGGTATACCCTGGATGAAATTGCCAATGACATTACCAAGGTGACGCAGGCCTCGTTTGAACCGACGATCGACTACGTCGTTGTCAAAGTCCCCCGATTCGCGTTTGAAAAATTCCATGGCTCCAATCCCACCCTCACGACCCAAATGAAATCCGTAGGTGAGGCGATGGCGTTGGGAAGAACGTTCAAAGAAGCGTTTCAAAAGGCCTTGCGTTCCCTGGAAACCGACCGCTGCGGTTTGATTTCCCTCAACGGGTTGGATCATTTCCTGCCGGAGGACGAGCTCGCTCCATCCGTGTCGGAACATATTCGCACGGCCATGCAAGTCGCCCATCCGGATCGTCCCTGGCACATCGCCGACGGCCTGCGAGCCGGTATCTCCAAAAGCGAAATCTTTTCGGCGACACACGTTGATCCCTGGTTTTTGGATCAGATCGAGGAACTCGTACTGTTTGAGCAACGATTGTTGGATCGCGCTCGTGCCCATGCCCGGGAGACGCCGCGCGAGTCCATGCTGGACGAGATTTTCCATAACCCGGAGGAACGTGAACGACTCAAGGAAGCCAAGGGTCTGGGGTTTTCGGATCAGCGGTTGGCGGAATTGCTGAACGTGCCGGCCGAAGCCGTGAGAGCGTTTCGAAGCATCCATCTGCCTTCCCACCACGTCACGTATTCACGGGTCGATACCTGCGCCGCCGAATTCGAAGCCTTGACTCCTTATCTGTATTCCACGTACGGCCGGGAATGTGAAGCGCGCCCGACGGACCAGAAAAAAGTCGTCATCCTGGGCGGCGGACCGAACCGGATCGGGCAGGGGATCGAGTTTGACTATTGCTGCGTGCATGCCACCCTGGCCCTGCGGGAATTGGGCATCGAAACCATCATGGTGAATTGCAATCCCGAAACGGTGAGTACGGATTACGATACGTCAGACCGGCTCTATTTTGAACCGCTCGTCGAAGAGGACGTGTTGAACATCATGGAAGTGGAACGTCCCATGGGCGTGGTGGTGCAATTCGGCGGACAAACGCCGCTCAAGTTGGCGCTTCCTTTGGAACGGGCCGGCGTCCCGATTTTAGGGACAAGCCCTGATGCCATTGACCGCGCCGAAAATCGTGAGCGGTTCAGTGCGTTGATGACCACGTTGGGCTTTCAACAACCTCGTAATGGCTCGGCTTGGTCCGGTGAGGAAGCCTATGCCATTGCCTCACGAATCGGCTACCCGGTGATCGTGCGTCCATCATACGTCTTGGGCGGGCGGGCCATGCAAATCGTGTACGACGAACAATCGCTACGGCAATACATCAAAACGAACATCATGACGACGGCCCAATATCCTCTCTTGATCGACCAGTACTTGACCGACGCCATCGAGGTGGACGTGGATGCGATTTCCGACGGAGCCGACGTTGTCGTGGCCGGCGTCATGGAACACGTGGAAGAAGCCGGCATTCATTCGGGAGATTCCGCCTGTTCCCTCCCTCCGCACTCCTTGCCCGAAGAATTGATAGATCGGATTCGCACACAAACCGTGGCCTTGGCGCGTGACCTGCGCGTGGTCGGCCTGATGAACGTGCAGTTCGCCGTTCAAGGGAATGAGGTGTTTGTCCTGGAAGTCAATCCCAGAGCTTCCCGTACGGTTCCGTTCGTGAGCAAAACCATTGGAGTCCCCTTGGCCAAACTCGCCATGAAAACCATGGTCGGGCATTCACTCCGGGACCTGAATTTTACCGAGGTTCCTGTCACGCGGCATATCGCGGTCAAGGAATCGGTGTTTCCCTTTACGAAGCTGGGGAACGTCGACGTGCTGTTGGGTCCTGAAATGCGTTCAACCGGGGAAGTGATGGGGATCGATCAGGATTTCGGATGGGCCTTTGCCAAATCCCAGGCCGCGGCGAGCTTGAGTTTGCCTCAGATGGGCACCATCATCATGAGCGTGAAAGACGGCGACAAACCCGGGACAGTCGACGTGGCCAAGCGCCTGCAAACGTTGGGGTTCAAGCTTCAAGCCACGCGGGGCACGGCCGCGTATTTGCTCGAACGCGGCCTTGACGTGGAACCCGTCAATAAAGTGAAGGAAGGCCGCCCCCATCTTGTCGACCACATCAAGAACCGTCAGGCTCAGTTGGTCGTCAATACCGTAGGCACCGCCTCCTCCCATCATGATTCGCTGCCGATTCGACGGGAAGCGCTGCAACAGAACATTCCGTATTTCACGACGATCCAGGGCATTCAGGCGGCCGTGACCGCCATCGAGGCCATGAAGAAAGCGTCACTCACGATCAAACCTTTGCAAGACTATCATCCGACCTGATAAGAGGAACGCTTTCGGAATGACCAGCAGTGGTCATCGCAAATCCACAATCCAAAATCAGCAATCCAAAATCCGTTTGGAGGAATCATGGCTGTTCCGATGACAAAAAAAGGATATGAGGGGCTCAAGGCGGAATTGGACCGGCTGAGGAAAGTCGAGCGTCCTCAAAACATTCAGGACATTGCCGAAGCACGGGAACACGGGGATTTGCGGGAAAATGCCGAATTCAAGGCGGCGAAGGAGCGACAGCAATATATCGAGACGCGAATGAGTGAACTCGAACATAAATTGGGCGACGCACAGGTTATCGAGTCCGGCACCGGTCCCAGCGAAACCGTGGTGTTCGGGACCACCGTCCGCCTCTTGGAAGTGGATTCGGAAGAAGAAAAAGCCTATACCCTCGTCGGCCAGGAAGAAGCCGACCTCAAAAACGGTTCGATTTCCGTGCAATCGCCGATCGGGCGGGCGTTAATCGGTCATCGCGTCGGGGACGTGGTGCAGGTGAATCGGCCGGCAGGGATGATCGAGTACGAAATTCAAGAAATCTTTTTCCCGGAGTAACCCCATGCCTTCAGCCATATCCGTCCTGACGCTACTCACCGATTTCGGCGCACGCGATCATTTCGTCGCCAGCATGAAAGGGGTGATCCTGGGTATTAACAACCAGGCCCGCATCATCGACGTCTCGCATAACGTGGAATCATACTCCATCGAAGAAGCCGCCTTTCTTCTGAACTCCTGCTATCACTACTTTCCGGACGGCACCGTGCACGTCGTGGTCGTGGATCCGGGAGTCGGGTCGTCACGTCGCGGGTTAATTGTCACGACGTCGCGGTTTTTTTTCGTCGCACCCGACAACGGCGTGTTGACTTATATTTTTGAAAATGAACACTCCGTCGAGGTCCGGCAAATCGAAAATCGCCAATTTCGCCTGGATTCCGAAGGCGCGACGTTCGAGGGCCGGGATGTATTTGCACCGGCTGCCGCCTGGTTGACGCGAGGACAAACGCCCGGAGCTTACGGACGTCTGGTTGCCGATTACGAAAGGTTACAGATTCAGAGACCCGAGGTGCGGGACGGATCTCTTCACGGTCGTGTGGCCTACGTCGATCGCTTCGGTAACATTATCACCGACGTGACTCCGGCCGACATTCAAGCACTCCAGGCGATCACGAAGCGCAAGAGTGTCGCGTTTGAAATCGGCGGCATCACCATCGACACGATCAAGACGCATTATGAACAGGGTTCGTCGGATATGCCGAACGCCTTGATCAACAGCAACGGCTATCTCGAAGTGTTCCTGAAGGAAAGCAGCGCTGCGGAAAGACTGGGGATTAAGACCGGAACGCCTCTGGAGATCCAATAAATCAGAGGGGCCTTAAACGTATTGATGCGAGAATAACCCCCTCCGTCATTTCTGCCTTTCTCTTTCTGTCATTCCTGCGAAAGCAGGAATGACAGAAAATAAATTACCGTCAAATTATTGACATAATATTGACAGAATATGGAAGTTTGTGTCTCGTCAATCGCCGCCGTGAAACGCATCCCGGTCGTACTCGTCCTGCATGGATTCCATGCGGTGGCCCAGCCCACGTTTAAATGACTGTCGAATTGCGACGATACGTTCGTACGCCTCGGTCCCTTTCATGTGAGGGCCGAAGCGGGCAAGAAATTGTTCGGTGAGCTGAACCCCTTTTTGGAAATGGCGCGGAATCGTTTCCTCCGTCACTTGTTGCCAGGTGATGAAAATCAAGAATTCCTGATACGACCGGGCATCAGGCAAGCGTTCGCCTATGGCAATCAGGGTATCATAGGCGCGTGCGGCTTCTGAACCCGTCTCAGAAGAAAACGTGTCCTCCGCTTCTTCAATTTCCTGTTGAAAATCACCCAGGTCGTCCTGAGCATAGGCTTGAACCAGGGCCTTGTGTGCCGTGATAGCAGGATCAAAATTCATCACTGTTACTCATGAATGTGGAAGATGGCATGAGATGCGGTTCTATACACTTGGAACAGCGTAAAAGGGGAGGATGAACTAACGGAAAACGGAATCAAGTGTTGCCAAATCTTTTGGCTATGCAGCATGTGCGGCAATCACCAGCCGCTTTCCGAAGATCTTGAGAGCCGCTTCTATTTGGCCAATGTGTGAACGGTGATCGAGATCAAGCAGCCGCCTGACGGTTCCTTCCATGACCCCAAGTTGTCGGGCCAGCGCCACATTGCTGACACCTTGCTCGCGCATTGCCTGGTAAAGGGCAAGTTTGGCAGCCACCAACGCCGGAAGTGTGACGACAGGACATCCTCGCGCCGGTGACGGGCGCGGAATGTTGCGCCGTTCGTTGACGTATCCACCAAGGGCGGCAATAAGACAATCTTCCGCCTCAGCCAGTGCCTCTTGTTCGGTCGTACCTTCTGTCAGCGCTTCAGGGACATCGAGAAACGATACGAGTACGTTGCCTTCTTCCCGTGCGTCCAACTTGACCGGATACGCCAATTGCATTGACTTTGCCATATTCCCATATCTCCTTTTAGTTCTCAGAGATCCTTATGAGACAAACCAAGTTGTGAGAGCATTGCAGCAAGAAGCCCTTTGCCGATTTCTTTTCGGCGATCTTTGACTGTTGTAAAACGATCTCCATAGTAAATACGTCCGTGGTTTCCCTTGCCTTTCCTGGCTTCTAAGCGTACATGGATGCCACGCTTGCGACCGAGTTTCTCCACGCGTCTGATAAAATCTCCACCCATCGTAGTATATCGCACATAAATGTACGAGGCAATGCCCGACTCATGATCTGTCTTTGTGGAAACATGTCACACTCAAAATTCTATAACCACTGTTGAGAACAGCGATTCCTAGTGAACTTCATTTGTCTGGATCAGGAATACGAATCCAAGGGTCGCCTATGGGGCGTTCTCTCTCTCCGCTCCTATATTGTACATTTACAAGATCAACTGCACAGTTTGGATCGATAGGACAGCGAGCAAAATGATTGTGATAAAGAGTGGAAACATATTGCACGGGATCGGTACTTCCCACATTGAAAGTCAAAACTGCAGAAATCGATCTATTGTGTTCTCGCGTCAGCGTTTCTTCTCCGGCAGATTTTTGGCCTACGATATGTGGCAAATATCTAGGGTCGCTTGGAACTGACATAATGACAGCGTCCTGACCAAACATTGCCACGTGCATTTCTGTCGGAAGCCCAGTTATTCCTGTACCCGTACAATCGAGAATGCAAACAATACCTGGAAGCCCCCGATTCGAGTATCGATGTAGCTGATTGTTGGCCTTCTTGAGCTGGTTTCTAATTCGTGGAATATCTTCCTCCAAGACATTATGCAACCCTTCACGACGATCATTTTCCGTCTCTTCGATTGCTTTGACTTCGACGACTATAGTTCTGCCATCAATTAAAAGTCTAAAATCCGGTCGACGGACTCCAGGCATTCCGTAAGCTTCCCCGTCAAGGAGACAGTTCAAAAGTAGAGGATTCGGCGTTTTGGTTCATGCACTCGGCAGGGGTACGCCCTCCGAGAGCATCATGAGGGCGGCGCTCGTTGTAGTCGAGGCGCCACCAGTGGGTCATTTCT
>JAJDVY010000007.1 GCA_022825885.1 Nitrospirales bacterium
CGGCAGCCCGCTCATCGGGCTGGGGCTGGCCCAGGGCAGCCGGGACTACCGGCTCGGGTGGCGCCTGGTCCCGGCCACAGCCGCGTCGGCCTTTGCCCTGGAGGTCCAGGCCACGCGCCGGGAACCGGACGCGGCCATGCCGGAACACCGCGTCGGCCTCGAACTCTCGACCCGATGGTGAGGATACGGCACTGCGGGGCGGGCTGTCATGCTCTCCGATCGCTCTTTCTGTCATCCCCGACCCCGATCGGGGATGACAGACAAAAGCGAAAAGCCTTGGATGCCCGATTGGAGCCTGTCCTTGACGTTCTTCATCAAGTATCGGGGATGACAAGAAACACCTCCTGGCGCCTGCGGGCGGGGCTGTGCCCCGGTCCCGTCCATGCCATATGAGGGCGAGGACTGTCTGAGCGCAGCGAGTTCCGCAGCCCACATACCAGGGACCGGGGCACAGGCACCCCCTCTTGGGGGCCACGCTCGGGCGCCACTGGTTTTGGGTCCTTTTGCCGAAACAAAAGGACCTCGTCGTGTGGGGGCGAAACCCCACACTCCTCCTCCCCTCGTCGCGCGGGGCCGACACCCCACAGGAGAAAAGAAAGGAAGGGCGGGCACCCAGGCCCGCCCCTACACACAAACACCATGATCCCGTAGGGGACGACCTGCGTGTCGTCCCGCGTCTTTCCAAACAACGGAACCCCCCAAACCCTGGATCCCCGATCGGAGTCGGGGATGACAGACAAAAGACAGAAGGCTGGATGCCCGATCGGGGATTCAGGGTCTTTGGGTTACCACCCTCTCTGCTCCAATTCGGCCAGAAGGGCCGGGAGAATCACCAAGGCACAGACCATGGCCAGGATCAGCACCACCACCAGCAGGATGCCCAGGCTGGCCATGCCCGGATGACGCGAAAACCCAAGTGCTCCGAAGGACGCCATCGTCGTCAGGGCACTGAGAAACACGGCGTGAGACGTACTGCTCCGTATGACCCGGCCAATGGCAGGCGAGCCGGCTTCCCGTCTCCGCAGGATCAGGTAGATTCCGAAAGCAATCCCCAAGCCCAACACAAGCGGTAAGGCAATCACGTTGGCCAAATTCAGGGGAACACCCAAAACCAAACACGCGGCGACCGTCAACAGGAGCGTCAGGACCAGGGGCAGGAGAACAAGCAGGGTTTCGCCCAAGCGTCGAAGCACCGCGAACAGCAACAGAGAGGACATCACGACGGCCATGATGGTCGCTTGGATACAGGCGTCGATAATTGTTTGCCCGCCTTCGATGATGCTTACGGGCGAACCGATCGCCCGCGGCGCTTTTTTCTGTACGCTCGACACAAACCGGCGTAGCGCCCGGTTCTCCTCGACGTTTTCGGCAGGGAACACCTCGACCCGGGTCCGGCCGTTTTGGGCGGAATAGTGACTCGTCAAACTTTCGGGCAACGTCTCCAATGTCATCTCATTCGGAGCCAGCAACCCTCGTAAACGTTCAAACCAGTTCGGCAAGTCTCCCACCAACCGCGCACGGAGGTCATGCACAAACAGCGTCGACCCGCGAGCATTGCGCAACAGGTCATCGATCGCTTGTTTGAGAGTTTTCAGGTTCTGGTCGAGATCCTCCTGCCGGTTGTCGGACTCATACGCACCAAGAGCAGCACGGAATTCTTTCATGGCCTGCACTTCTTCCTCTTCACCGGGCGGGTCGGCCACCGCCTGAGGAACAAGAACGGGCTCCAGCATCAGCGCCATCTCGTCGATCATGGCCAGTTTTTCTTCCTGGTCGCCGGGAACGAAACTTGAAAGGGTGAGCACGCGGTCGACCTCAGGCAACGATCGAAGACCCTTCGCCAACGCATCCGCGGCAGGCAGGTTGTCTGCCAACACCTGGATGACGTAGGGAGAGGTATCCGGGTCGGCCAGCAACTCCTGAAAAGTGGAGACGCTTTCCGTCGAAGGATCCCGAAGGTGTAAGGCATTGACATCGAATGGCAGCCGAGGCACCACGACGGCTGCAGCCACCACCACGGGGACCAGAATCCCGAGGATCACCCGCCGGTACCGGATCATGGCGCCCGACAACGGATTGTCCCGGGAACGGTCTTCCGGTTTGTTTGCGGGATTCGTCACACGGGCAAGCGGAAAGACGGTCAACAGCGCCGGGAACAACGTGAGATTCGCCAACAGGGCAATACCCATGCCAACCCCGGCAATGAGCCCCATTTCCGCAAACCCTCTATAGGACGTGGGGAGGAAAGCAAAAAAGCTGAGGGCCGCGGCAACTGCCGCGAGCGTCAGGGCCCCGCCGACCCCGGTGACTGCACGCCTCAACACTGTCTCGTGATCGCCGCCGCGGGCCAACTCTTCACGATACCGCAAGCCGAATTGGATCCCGAAATCCACGCCAAGCCCGATGAACAAGACCGGGACAGATGCGGAAATGAAATTCAACGAGCCGACGGCCACCACCACAAAGAAAGCCGTCCACAATAAGCCCACCACCAGCGTACACAGCATCGCTCCCACGAGCCGAAGGGAGCGAAACCCGGCAATCAACACCACCGAGACCAGGATCAATGACAACCCCGCGGCCAATCCCGCACCCCGGGCAACCGTTTCCCGTTCTTCGGCTTCGATTGGAATGGGACCCGTCAGCCGGATTCGCACGCCCAACCGCTCTTCAAGACCGGTCGCGTGTCCGCGAAGGGATTCCAGCGGACCTTCGGCCGCTTCCAGGTTCGAATAGTCCAGTCGCGATTTCACCAACAGAAATCCACGCGACGGGACGCCCTTGCCCGTCACGTCTTCGAGCATGGCCTGCTGCCAGGACGAGGTTGGAGGCTTCCCGAGTCGCTGGGCCTCAATGGCCCGGCTCAACAGGGTAAAAGCGTCGGCCAGGACCTTCTGCCGCTCCGGCGTAGAGTCCTCTTGCAGCGCCAGGGTGAGAATGGAAAAGAATCCTCGCAGGCTGGGATCCTGCGCGAGCGCCCCCAGGAAGGGGGACCATTCGGCCAGCCGTTCATCCAATCGCCAGAGTTCATCGACGTCGAAATACAGCAGTCCGTATTGATCGAAAAACTCATCCTGCTGGGGTTGATACACCGAAGCAAATAACGAAGGCTGCCGTTCCAGAAGCCTCGCCAATTCGTGAACCGCAGCGCGCCTGGCCCCGGCGGCCCCCTGATCCACGACAACCAGGATCAAGTCGTCGAGTTGTGGAAACGTCGCATAGAAATCTTTCTGTAACTGCCTGAAGTGCAGGTCAGGATCCAATAAATGGACGGGGTCCGTATCGAGGATCAGGTTCTTCGCGGTATACACCGCGGACAGGCCCGTGGCGGCGAGGACGCCGATCACGACCCAGACGGCCGCTCGCCGGCAGTGATCCACCAGGCTGACCAGGAAAGCCTGGTACCCATGGCCTATCCGATCAAGCATGCACGCTCACGTAAGGACAGCTTCAATGAATTCAAGAGAACCGTTACAATCTCAATTGTCTGAGCCGTAAGGCATTGGCAATGACCGACAACGAACTGAACGTCATGGCGACACTGGCGATGATGGGGCTCAGGAGAAGCCCCAGGAATGGATAAAGGAGACCCGCGGCAATGGGCACTCCCAGCGCATTGTAGGCAAACGCAAAAAAGAGATTCTGCCGGATATTCTTCATCATGGCTTTGCTTAAGGTCCGGGCGCGAACCATGCCCCGGAGATCGCCTTTCACCAGGGTCATGCCCGCACTTTCCATTGCCACGTCAGTGCCCGTCCCCATGGCAACACCCACGTCCGCCGCGGCAAGCGCCGGAGCATCGTTGATGCCGTCTCCGACCATCGCCACCACGTGCTCCTGCTTTTGCCATTGTTTGACCACCTGCTGCTTGTGTTCGGGCAGGACCTCGGCTTGCACGTGTTCCAGGCCCAGTTGCCGCCCCACGGCTTCGGCGGTCTGGCGATGATCACCCGTGACCATGACGATTGTGAGTCCTTCACGTTTCAGGGCATCCACCGCTTCGCCCGTGGCGACCTTGACGGGATCGGCGACGCCGATGAGACCAACCGGCTGCGCGTCAACCGCCACAAATATGACGGTTTGCCCTTCTTGCCGAAGAGCCTCACCGTGCCTGTTGAGTTCCAGCAATTGCTTCGACGGCACCCCCACGTCCCGTTCCAGAAACGGTCGATTCCCCAACGCCACGATTTTGCCATCCACTTGCCCTTCCACCCCCTGACCGGTCTGAGAACGAAATTCTTCCACGTCACTGAAGGAAAGCCCTCGTTCCCGTGCACCCGCAACAATGGCTGCGGCCAATGGATGTTCGCTAACTCGCTCGACACTGGCCGCCAGATAAAGCAGGGCTTCTTCATTCCATCCCGGTGCGGGAACAATTGACTGCAAAACGGGTTTTCCCTCGGTCAACGTGCCCGTCTTATCCAGCACCAGCATCGTCACTTTTTCCAATCGTTCGAGCGCTTCGGCATTCTTCACGAGCACGCCCGCGGTAGCGCCTCGTCCCATGCCGACCATGATCGACATGGGCGTCGCCAACCCGAGCGCACACGGGCAGGCAATGATCAGCACGGCCACGGCGTTCACCAGGGCATAAACCAGACGAGGTTCCGGCCCGATGCTGGCCCACACGCCGAACGTGACGGACGCACACAACACGACGACCGGCACAAAATACCCGGCCACCGCGTCGGCCACCCGCTGAATGGGGGCACGACTGCGTTGAGCCTCGCTCACCATGTTGACGATCTGCGCCAGCATGGTCTCCTGGCCGACGCGTTTGGCTTCCATCAACACGGTGCCGGTTCCGTTCATGGTCCCTCCTATCACCCAATCCCCTGACCGCTTTTCAACCGGAATGGCTTCGCCCGTGACCATGGATTCGTCAACCGACGTCGAGCCTTCCAATACCTCCCCGTCCACCGGCAGTTTTTCGCCCGGACGCACACGGAGGCGGTCGCCAACGTTGACCCGTTCCAGGGGGATCTCCTCTTCCCGATCGTGACGTACGATCCTCGCAGTTTTCGGGGCCAACCCGAGGAGCGCCTTCAGCGCACCCGTGGTTCGACGCCGTGCCCTGATTTCCAACACCTGGCCCAAGGCCACCAGGACGATAATGACGGTTGCGGCCTCGAAATATACGGGTACGTCACCGGCCGGGGTACGATACGCCTCGGGAAACGCGCCCGGCAGAATCGTTGCCAGCGCGCTCGAACCGTAGGCCGCTCCCGTACCCAGGGCAATGAGGGTAAACATGTTGAGACGGCGGTTGACGATGGATGCCCACCCGCGCTGAAAGAACGGCAGCCCCACCCAGCCCATCACGGGCGTGGCCAGGACGAATTGCACCCAATTGGATAACCGGGGCGAAAGCACCTCCTGCAAGGGCCGGCCGGGGACCATCCCGGCCATCGCCAACACCAACACGGGCAACGTCAGGACCACCCCCATCCAAAACCGGCGAGTCATGTCCACGAGTTCGGGATCGGGCTCGTCTTCTGCCGCGACGGTTGCCGGCTCCAAGGCCATGCCGCAGAACGGACACGCCGCTGGTTTGTCCGATACCACCTCAGGGCACATGGGGCAGACATACCGGGTCCCGGGTTTGGCCGGCGCCTCGTCCATGGACTGTTCGTACTTGCCGCTCAGATACCCGTCCGGGTCGACGCGAAACCGTTCTTCACATCGGGGATGGCAGAAATAGTACATCGTCCCCGCATGCTCATATTTCGCCGCAGCAGAAAGCGGGTCCACCGACATTCCACACACCGGATCCCGTGCCTGAGGCACACTGGCCATCATCAGTTCGCGGCGTTTGGATTTGGAAACGGATGGGTCCGGTGACATCGCAATGGTCCTCTCTGGACGGATGGGCAATCCCTGCCGGTCTTCTCATAAGATCATACCCGTTCCAGATATTTTTCTCAGCTTGAAAACCAAGCAGGAGACGGCAAAATGCGAAGCGGACTCTTCCGGTTACGGGGACGGTACCACGAGGGGCGCATTCGAGAGAACCGGCGTCACCGTTCCCACGTGGTAATTATGGCACGTTAAGCAGGTGTCTCCCGCTCGTGCTGCATGATGACACGTTGCACAAACGGCTTTCTTCATAGCTGAGAAGTTACTCCCAACGGGTATCGGGTTGGCGTCATCGACGGCTTCCGTGACCTCGGCGTCAGGGTTGAGCGTATGACACGTGAGACAGCCTTTGTCGTCAAGCAAACTGAAATGGACCGCATGGGCAAAGCGCGTCACTTTCCGTTCATGGGAGGCCGGACGCGCCGCCGACCAATGAATCCGTTTCCGTTGACCGGCTTGAGTCTCGACACTGTGACACTTCATGCACAGCCCATGAGCCTTGGGGTTTGACAACGCCGTGAAAATCGCCTCGGCTGAACGTCCGTGTTTTGTTCCCGTTGATTGAACGGTCAGATCCAGCCATGCACACAAAAACGGATCGGCGTGTCCTACTGGGCGGTAGAGTATGACAAAATCCAAATCCTGACGATACCAGCCCCCAACCATGGTCCTCTTTTCACGTTCTCGGTCCGAGCGGATTGCCTGTTCTCCTTCACGATCTTCAAGCCGGACCACCGTCTCTTCGGCTCCCAGGGCGGACAACTCCATCGTTAAATGAGGTAGCCATTGTTGCTGTGCGTCACGAATCACCTCAACCGGCAATTGACCAATCAGGTCCGTAAATTTCCGCGTACCGAGATTCGTTGTCGCCTGAAGCCGGTTCAACATTTCCCGTTGCCCCCTTTGGGTCAAATCGTCAAACAGCCTTTTCACAGCCCAGGTCATCCTGCCTACGGCTGCGATTTCTTCATCCGTGGCATCCGACAGATCCGTGAAATCGTCAAACCCGGACAGGATAGCCAGGTCGTCAGCCACGGCAGGATCGGTTCCCAGCAACAACGCCATGAAAGGCGTGAGCCCGTTCTCGACGTTGGCATCGGCCGGCCATTCGCCAACGGAGACGCCATGCTCATGCAGCGTCTCCAGATCCAACCCCGGCAACCGCAAGAACGCAAGCCCCTTTGCCCCCGCCCGACCGATCCCTTTGATCTGCCCTGCATGACAACTTGCGCAAGCCGTCTCAAAGGTGCCCGTTCGCATAGTTTGACCGTCGTCATCAGGCCTATGGCAAGTGGTACAGGTTCCCGGAGCATCTTCCCTGAATTTGCCAAGAAAATGTTTCCCGATATGGGAATTGTGATCAAAGACCACCCGTGTACGCCGCTTGTACGGGTAACCTGAAAACGGCGGGTGCCCATTGGCGAAATCCGGGAATGCCCGGGCATGACAGGTTTGACACTGTTGCTCGTCCATCGCGACCAGGTTGAAATGTTTCCCTCGATGCTCCCTGTGACACGTTGCGCAAGCCAATTGCGGCTCTCCCGTTTCCATCAAATTCGGCATCCAGGATGAAAGAACTCGAAACAACGGTACGGCGGCGGGCTGAGACATCCGGCTCAAACGTTCCGTGACGGCGGCCAATTCCTTTGAAGGACGCCCATGCGCCTCCAAGGCGTGGTCTCCGAGATGATGACACGTCAGACACCGCCTACCGTTCTCCTGCCCCGTTCCCGGCGCACCCAGTCCAAACACCAGATCCACAAGGCTTCCATGCACGGCCGTATGACAGTCCGCACAAGATCCGGCTGAGGCTCCATGCCCGAACGTGAGTTCTCCGGGAGAAAAGAAGGCCGACCCTTTCGGACCGGAGAGAAAGAGCAGCGAGAGACCAACCATGACCATGGAAAGCCAAAACGTGACCCTGCGTCGCACGGCCAGGAGACTGGGAATCGGCTGACACGCGGGAACGGACCGGCAACAGGTTCCGTCCGGCAAAGGCCCATCCTTACACGGTCCGCCCGGGGTTCGGGAACAATGCCACCGCGCCCCTTCCCATACCGGGACACATTCCATCGTGACCCGGCAGCGTCCCTTCTCGTCGGGGCCGGTCGAACAGGCCGGCTCTTCCGTCGCCCGTCCGCAAACCCAGTTCCGGGTGGGCCGGGCAACGCGCCCTTTACGGAATCCATCGTCCTGCAAGCGCATAGGCTATCCCGTTGTATACACCGATATCACAATTGCGTGAACGAATGAGAGAATCAGGAGGCTATAAGCCACGGGAACGTGGATAAACAACCAGTATTTGAGCGTCCCCTGGAGTGTTTGCTGATAATCAAGATCATCCTTGGCGCGGATCAGGGCGCGCAACGCTTCTGCTCTTTCCCGTTCCTTTTCTCCTAACCCGCGGCCCAAAGACTCAAGATCCGTGAGAAGCGCACGACGGGAACGGGTGGAGTCGAAGAGATGGCTCCAATAGTTCAGCGGTCCGTCCAGAAAAGCGGCTAACCGGCGATCATGGAAATCCGCGAAGATCGTCGTATGATCCTCTGAAACGGTACGTTCAATGACGTCTTCAATTTTTTCACGGAGGCGCTCTCGCATGATGGGAATGCGTTCAAAGCTCACCGCCTCTCCACTCATCGCGAGTCGCCGCGACAGCACGTGTAACAGGATGAGCCCGACGATCCCGCTGACGGCACACGCCGCATACAACAGCGCCAGCGTGACTTCAAACAGACCATTTGGAACACGAAGTCCAATATGCAGGGCAACAAGCGCGAGGGTCAGCAGACCGCCAAACACGTGAAGCTGGAACCAATCAATGGACGCTCTCAACGGAAAAACGGGAAGTCGATTGCGAAGATTGTACGTCATCAGGGCAACAAGGAAGACAAAGAGGAGCCACCCCGAGAGAAACGTGGTCCGGTAAGGTGAAACAACTGATGCGGCGTACAGGCAGGCGAGGAGAAGGATGAGCACGCTCCAGGTCGCGAGGGCGACCCAATGTCGTGACACAAACGTCATCACCGGTTCAGCCGGCCAACGAGGGCCGGAAGATCGTGCATCGTCAACTGTTCGGGAGGGCCTCCGGGTTTGCCTTTGTATCGCTCTGCCTGCGGGATGATTCGATCCAAGGCACTCCATTGACTGCCGTCACGGGTGCCGGCAAGCGTTTGAATCGTCACGGCAATTTCGTCGGCGGCAACCAAACCGGCTTCCTTGTTGTGCAGCTTCAGATCGAGGCCTTCGATGATTTTCAGGATTGTCCTGACTTCCGGAACAGAAATCAGCGCGTCGATTGTCCGAAGTTCGGCCACGACGCGTTCAACGCGCTTCATCATCCCGGTTCTATACGTCCCGTTTTCCGTCGACTCGACAAGGGCGCGGAGACCGTATTCGAGATCGAGGGATTTCCCCACAACGTAGAGCATCCGTTTGTGCTCAGGGGACGCCTCGTCATTCTTCTTCCCCTCAGAGCGGAGAAACTTGTGGCGGATTTCGCCCAGCGACCACGACAACAACTCAAAGTCGTCACTCCCGGGTCCATGCCTTCCGACGTTCACCAACTTTTCATTGGATACGATGTGACATTGATAGCAGTTGGACGCAAGACGATACAGATCCTTGGGCCGAATCATGCCGGAATCCTTGATTGCGGCAACACGCTTGGCCTTATGCTTGGGCGTCTCCTGTTCACGGGTCACGTTCTTCCCGCCGTAATCACCATGAACCTTCAGCCAGTCCTTTGCCGGACCATGGCAAGACTCGCAGGAGATGCCGGCAATGGCTTTGACCTTGTTCTTTCGATAGCCGGACGTGAAATGACAGGACACACAGGCTTCGGCCCTTTTCACGCGTCTGATCCCCATGTTACTGGCAATCTCCTTGGTCTGCTTCTTACGCGTCAACAGGTGAAAGGTTTTGGCGTGCCTGGTTTCTCGCCAGACGTGCACTTCCGCTTTGTGACATTCGCCGCATTCGTCCGGCCCCACAATGTTCAGAAGATCGTTTTCGGACAGATCGTCAGCCTCAATCTCACCATTGGAAAAGACCTGGAATCCCGGCACGAGACTGAAGCACACCAGAACCAGCCGGACCGCGGCACTGACGCGGTTCATCCGTCCATCACCTTCCTGAAGTGGGCCCGCAGGGCATTCACGTTCACCCCGGTCAAGTCACGCAACGATGACTACGCGTCCAAAATCAACGTACCGGTGGGAATGGAAAAGCACAGGAAGCACCAGCCTGCCGCCGGTCTGTCCTGAAAGGATGACACGTACGAGACGGCCCCGGACTTGATGGCCGTCAGACATCTCCCGCATTTGCCGCTACGGCATCCCACGCGCACATTGACGTTATTTCTTTTGGCAAGTTCCAATAATGAGCCGATGCTCGGGTCCCAGAGACACGTCTTGCCCGACCTGGCAAAGACGACTTCAATACCCAAACCCGCAGGCGTGGCGGCTGACCTCGTACGCTTGCGCTCCAGGTGCCGCGCCGTCGCGGCCTGCACACGACGGCGGAACGCTTCACGGGCAAAGCGACGCTGCTGCTTTCTGTATCTGATCCCACGCCACAACCCGACGAGCAAACCGGCGAGCCGACACAGGCCCGCCACGACGATACCGCCCCCGATTCCCTGTATCACCCACTCCATCCTTTCCCTCACGGACCAGTCTTCGCTCTCGTCGCCGTCAAAACGTTGAAGCCCGTCTCAAGCGGGCCTCAGCCCCGTGCCCGCGGTCAGCAACACCTTCATCATCCTCAAAATTTCGTGAGCCATTCAAGACGCGCTCCATAGGACGGGTCGCGTCCTTCCTGCACCGCTCCAAAAGCATCGACTTGGGCCACGACATGACGACCGATGGCATGTTGATACCGAAAACCCGCGGCATAGGCCTCCCCATTGTCGACCTGATTGTTCGTATTCTTCCGGCCCCCCAACTCAACAACAAGCTGTTGACGGGTCCGGTTGAAAAAGGCCTGATACCCGAGACTGCCTCCGGCGGCATTGTCGGCCTGATTGCCCAATGCGGCCGCATACTGGCCCAATCCCACGGCGGCAAACAGAATCCCGGTTCGCCCGAGCGGTCCGCCGGTTTCAGGACCGCGAATGGCCGAGGAAAACTCACCGATTCCCCAAAACGTATTGAGGTAGAGGAAATCCCGGGTATGCGGCGGGGTCCAGGAAATTTCATTGAATACCAAAGTGCCGCGGCTGGTTTGCGGCGTTTCACGCGTTGTTGGAAGCGAGGCATTGAAGGTCAACGTCGTATTGAAAGGCCCAATGCGCTGAACGCCTCGGAGTCCGGCAAACCAGGCATCACCCGTGTCCTCTCCCGCTTCGAGGTAGACAAGATCCAGATCGATCGTCGTCATGGGAAAGTCCGTTTCCGTAAACAGGCCGAAGAGTTGGGCATCCCGGTCGAGCCGGTTATTATCCCGGTACACGTTGCCCCACGCATAGAAGGCACTGAGCCGTACGTTCGACGTCCCCGGTAGTTGCAGGTTGTTGCGGACCAGCGAAACGGCGTCAGGATTACCCAGCCCCCCGCTATTGATCAGGATGCCGTCCTGAAACAGCACCGCTTGCCGGCCAACCGAAAAACCCACGTCGAGCATC
This sequence comes from Nitrospirales bacterium, assembly GCA_022825885.1. Lineage (GTDB taxonomy): Bacteria > Nitrospirota > Nitrospiria > Nitrospirales > UBA8639 > Bin75. Next base: position 11,480 of record JAJDVY010000007.1, read on the forward strand.
CCGGTATCCTCACGATCAAGCGCCGGAACGATCTCTCCCAGGTCCCCTTCAAAGAATAGCGTCCTGACCACTGCGTTCAATTCGTCCTGAAAGCCTCCGTCAGGTTCAAACGACAGGCCGGTAAAACGGTTCTCACGATCCAAGGGGCGCAATCCGATCAACAGGCGCTCCGAGGCCGACAATTTGAGATTGGCGAACAGGTCGAGACGGTGAGCCCATTCAGAAACGCGCGTCGCGCCGTCATCGATAGTCTGCGCGGCCATCCGGTGTGTCCCGAATACCCAAAGGGATGGACGCCATACCGCGCCGGTGGGCAATTCGACTTCCGGACCAAACGGCCCGGCTCCAAGAAACGGATCCCCCAATTCCAGAAGAAGCGCCGGACGTTCCGGCACGTCTTCCACTTGAAGCGGGAGAGGCCTGTCGGACAACCGGCTTTCTGATTCCATCTCCCCGGGTCGCGCCCCTGCCTCGCCTTGCCCTTCCGAGCCGGCCCATGCCGGTGAAAGCCCCATCAGTAACGCCAGAACCATGAAGGGGGAAAGGCTGAACGCTCTCTTCATTGGCCGGGTGTCCGGTCCTTTGGGACACCGTCAAATACCACGTCGCGCTCCCATAACGTCACGTGTCCTTCCACGACTCCTTCGGCGACGTCACGGGGACTCATTCCATAATCAAACCCAACCTCTTTGATGTCACCAATCAGATTGACCGGCACCATGCCGAGTATCAGCTTGATCGTGGCGGCATAGGGACCGTTGCCCGTTAACCGGGCACCCGGGATCTCATACAACGCCCACCGGCTCCCGTGCGGTTCAATGCTGCTCCTGTGCTTTCTCACGTTTACCGGGCGTCCCAGCAGAACGCTTGACTGCGTAAGCGGACGTAGAAACGGCAACGGATCAAATGAAGGGTTGACCGGGATGATCCGTTCGCTCTCGCTGCCACGGAAGTTCCTGGTGACGAATTTTGATTGCAGATTGAACAGGTACGGGTCCGGCGGCAATTCCCCATTGTGAACGTACCGTGAATGGGCATCTCGAAGATCGCCGTTGGGGTCCAGGTCGCCGGACTTGAAGATGACCGTTCCATCGCGGTCCGTCACCGTCACCTGCAAGTAGACGACGCGCTCCGCATCAAAACCGGTTGGCACTCCATGACCCGTGGTGCCATTCCGTACCTGCACCTGAAACCGGATTCCTTCTTCATCGGCCCGTTCGGTCACGACTTCGCCGAGCGTAAATCCTGCCTGCAACAACTGTTTTCGCTGAACCAGATATTCGTCCAACAAGGCCAATTGCCGGTCCAGAATTTCACGGGCGTCATATCGTTCGTCAACGGAATTCCAGCGCTCGGGGAACACCGCGTCGCCGGGAACCTCGTCCTCAAACGCATCCGTCCCCCACCCGGCCTCATAATCAAACGTCAGCCACTCCCGGATGCTGGCGGCCTTCGCCGCGTCCGGATTGTGCGGAAAGATCCCGGGATGGATGACCGAATGATCCGGCCCGGGGAACATATGATTGGTGCGTTTCCGCGGCTTGGTCTCGACGTCTCCGACCCGGGCGGCAGGCGCCACGGCGTATCCCGACGGTCGACCGGGCTCCGTTCCCATATGACAATCCTGACAGGTGACGCCTGCCTTCGCAGACGGCGACGTCTTATACTCACTGAAGGTTTCCTCCAGACGGAATCCATTGAGCAAATTGACGTCGTGGCACACACCACAAAACCCGGGGGTCACGAGTTGAAAAAATTTCTTCGCGTCGGTATGGATGGTCCGGCCAGGTTTGCCTCGTTCGGTGTTGACCCGGTATTCCTCACTGTCAATCACACGCCGGAGTTCTTTGTTACCCGTCGGTCCGTAAACCGGTTCGAGCAGATCGCCCTCCACGATCTTCATCCGACCGCTTTCTTTCCCATACGCTTGATTAATCCGGTGACAGACAATACAGGTCACACCCTCTCGAGAAACCGGATGCCGGTCAACGGTGCTCATGAATAACGGCTCTCCACGGTTCATCCCCACTTGGGTGTGGCAACGAATACAGAAATCCCCGTTGGTTCCGTTGGTCCGTTTGAGGATGGTGCCGTGCATGGCATTGAACACGGGACTCATCTGAGCATAGGCGTGCGGGGATACCGACCATTCACGGTAATGATCTTCGTGACACGTTTTACAGGCGGCAGCCGAGGGAAACCGGTTGCCCCTCTCCAATGCCTCGTGCGCAGATTCGGAAGAAATTTCCCTGTCGCCGGTTGATTGTTCTGCCGCACCGGGCAGAACCGCCGTCGCACCCATCGCCATCAACAGCAATGGAAGCATCAGGCGGTTCGTTTTCAACCTTGACGTCATTGCCGCCCCCAAGGAGACAGGTCATTGGCGCAGAAGGATTCTTTGTCCTGACACCCTTCCACACGACACCGAAATCCATGAACACAGGACTCAAACATTTCTACTTCGCTATTGCATGGGAATTCTGTCGCGAATCAAGCCTGTTACCCTGTCTCAGGGTAACGGCAAAAATTTGAGGGAGTATACGCAATTTAAGCTAATTGTCAAACCCTAGTAATTAGACCTTTCGATTTAAATCTAAACGGAACAATGATTCCGAATTCTGACGGAATTCAACCGGTCAGTTGGCCTGGAAATACTGCAGAAGAACGGACGGGAACGCCTTTTTATTGATTGGCAACCTTTCTCTTTTCGCAGTACAATATGTCTATGCTTCTTGTTGGATAAGAGCCGCTGTGGTCACCTGAAACACGCCCCCCGGCGTTGTGTCCCCGACGTTGTTCATCGGAAATCTGACACGGGAAAGGAGTCGACATGAAACGATACTTCCCTCTCACCTTCCTGACCGGCTACGCAGCCGGCGTCCTGTTGATCCTGACGTTCATAGCCTGTGAGCAAGGGTACTCAGCCGAAACCGCCACGCACGGCACTGCCATGGCCCCTGTCTACTCTTTTACGTTGAACGATATTGAGGGGAATCCGCTCGCACTGGACACCTTTAAAGGAAAAGTTCTGCTCCTGGTGAATACCGCCAGCCTGTGCGGGAATACGCCTCAATACGAGGGATTGCAAACGTTGTATGAACAGTACCGGGAGCGGGGGCTGGAAATCCTGGCCTTTCCGGCCAACAATTTCGGGAAACAGGAACCCGGCACGAACGAAGAAATCAAATCCTTTTGTTACACCAAATACGCTTTGGAGTTTCCCTTATTCGGCAAAATCAGCGTTAAGGGAGAGGATATGCACCCCCTCTACCATTACCTGACCACCCAAAGCCCATTCCCCGGGGAGATCGAATGGAACTTCCAGAAATTTCTGGTCAATCGGGACGGAGAAATCATTGCCCGTTATCGACCGGGATTGAAACCACTCTCTGCCTCAATCATTGAGGAGATTGAACGCGCGCTCGACAGGAGCTGACAGGAATCAGACTTCAAACTGGACGACCATTTCCTGTTCGATCGCCCAATCCGGCAGCCCCGGACTCAGCCCTTGCAGACTGCCTCCCGCGGCATGCCGGCAGTAAAATTCGACGAGGCCCTGAAACACCTGAACGTTCAACGGCCCGTCATATCCTTGAGGGGGCGTCACGAATAACGGTTCGTCCTCTTCCCGTGTAGCCGGCATCACGTCCACGTACACGTCAACAAACTCTTGCCCCCCGACCGTCAGGTCGAAGAAGACGCGCGAACCGTTTTTCACCTCATCGCTCCCGGCTTCGGAAGCATTCACGAGGCAGCGTCGAAACGTCACGGTCGCGATAGTCATGGAAGGAAACTCAGTGGCGTGAGAGAAGGCCCGTCCGGCGAAGTTTCTTCATGAGGCCGTGTCAGGACTCAGGCTGAGGGTTCGCCACAACTCATCCCAGCCGGATACGCGGGTTGCTCCGGGAGCGACGAACGTCCGGTTCCAGGGTTGATCCATCAAAAAGACCCGGACGCCTTGCTCCAGGTAATCATTCACGTGCTCGGGGTGATCGTCTACTGCCAGGACAATGCCTTCCGCCACGTCGGTCTTGTCCTTGGCGTGATGCAGTTCATCGAACGGAACGCCGTGTTCTTCCAGCCATGCCAGGGTCTGCGGCCGAGCCGTGGGGCGCCGTGCCGTGATCAGGACGATCCGGTACCCTTTCTGCAATTGCTGTAACACGCGTCGCGCATCGGGAACCAACGGAAGCGTTGGAATGCTGCGCTCGTGAAAATAATCAAAAATCCGTTCGATCAGGCCCGGATCCAGATTGCTCGTATCAAGCCCACCGGCACTGGCATAGGTCTCCGAAGGCCACGGCCCACCGGTTAATTCATAGAAAATACGTTGAACTTCCTGCTCGGCCTGCGCCACCACGTTATCGATATCGACGGCAAACCCGGGTCGCATAGGTGATCAATTCCTATCGTTGAGATGAAACACATACAAGTCGTCGGGATACGCTACGACCTCTTCTCCCTACATACCGTGGCCCACAAGCCCGGCGCAACATCTAAGGCGATGTAGGCACCTTGATCTCGCATCAGTCAGTGCAAAACAGGCATCTCAACTCAAGTTGAACGATTCAATTTCCTTGATAATTGCAAGCAAATTCGGTTTAGCAAATTGCATATAGTCGACGGGGATGCGATTGCGTTTGATATCAGGCGGAACGTGCTTGTGATGAGGAAAGGTAGAGGCGAGTGAAGATTCGTCGGGAAATCCAATTCTTCCCGCATCCGAAGACGAAGCCCGTTGGAGAACGTCGCCTCTCCTTCGGTTGTTCCCGTAAAGGGGCTGGTCGACCAAACGCGAATCGTTGACTGGAGAATGGAAGGACGATTCAGAATTTCGGTAACAAAGCGACTATAATCGGCAAGAGATCCGAGGGGATTTTCAGCCATCTCAATACGCAGGCTGGACGCGCAAGGCGGCTGCGGGATCGCCTTGTTGGATTTGCTCGCTATAGGCAGTTTTGCGACGCCGCCACGTTTCGTAAATGCCTTTCCAGCGGCTGAAGTCCATTCGAGTTTCGTCGAAATCGTCGTATCGCGCAAGTTTTCCCGCACTCAAGAGGTCGTAAAAGTCTTGGCTGAGAATGCCGTATTTTTCTTCGTAGAGCGTAAGTCGCCGTTCAAGCTGCTTCATTTCAACAACGAGTTCGTGAAGTTCCACGATCTTTCTCCTTTATTGAATGGAGAGTACGGCAAGTCGATAAACAACGTCAATTGTTAGATATTGCCCACCAAATTACACGACCGCCTTTTCCGTCTCCGGGCGCTGCCACAGAATAGCCGGCATCAGGTCCTTAAAGGAATGTTCGGCAATCTCGGGGGCAGTCCGATGGTTAGCGATAATCAATTCAGGCGCAACGTCCATCAGAATTTCTTCAAATTCATCAAGATCGGCGGTCTCGATATGCAAACCTTGAATATCGCTTTGAGAATAGAAGACCTTTGCGTCGACATCCCACACGGCTTTCACTCTAACGGTGCGCTTCATCACAGCCTCCCCGGTTCAGGAATTCATGCGAAACTTCCTGCCTTTTGCATCTCAAGGAACGTTTGTCATTGAAACGAATATGGCAAACCATACTACGCATAACCCGGAACTGTCTATTCCCTGATCCGAAGCGTGCGCAGGCGGTTGAGGGCTGCAGCGATTTCAAAGGCGCGAGGCCGGGCGAAGTTGCCGGGGTGACGTTCACCCTGGTGATAGGGATCGAGGCCGTCCAAACCGGCGTCGTCAAACTGTTCGACGAGGCCTTGCACTATGGCTTTTATGCCCATGCGTCCGTCCAGGAAACGGCGGGACGCGAGATGCAGCGCATATCCGACCGCCCGGGTTTGGCTGACGTCCACGAGTTGTTCGACCCCGCTCATATTGATCACTTCATGCCCGAAGGTGATCGCATCCACGGACCTGGCCTCGATTTTTATCTCGCGATTTCCACGGGAAGAATCGAGACTGTCACGCACGGGGACCCTGGACGTGCCCCCGGCTAACGGTGAAGTCGTTTCGATTGCCCGTTGCGCCGGGAACACTTGTGCGATGTGTTGCGCGTCCGCCGTCACATCCAGCGGCTGATAATCCCGCATGGCCATCACCGTGTCGGCCACGTCGAAATAATCGCCACAACCTCCCATGACCAACACCGTGGACACCCCGTACCGTTCATACAGTTCGCGGACCCGGTCCACGAATGGAGTGATCGGTTCATGTTCCTTGTGTACCAGCACCTGCATGCGGGCATCCCTGACCATGAAATTCGTCGCGGACGTATCCTCGTCCAACAACAGCGCAGTGGCACCGACCTCGACGGCTTCAAGAATCGAAGCGGCCTGACTGGTGCTCCCACTGGCATTGTCCGTTGAAAATTGCGTGGTCTCCCGCCCGTACGGCACATTGTTGATAAAACCGCTGATATCGACCCGTTCGATTGAGCGTCCGTCTTCAGCACGAATTTTGACGGCCCGTTCCGTGGTCACGACGTACTCCCGTCCGTCTTCCGGCACGTGGGGATACACCCCTCGCTCCAAAGCCCGCAGAACCGTGGACTTGCCGTGATACCCGCCTCCCACGATCAAGGTGACGCCTTGAGGGATCCCGCAACCCGTTATCGAATGCGTGAGCCGACCGTCCCGAGAGACCGGATGCAGGAGTGGAATCGACACACGAAGCGACGCGGGCGTATGAAACGGTTGCGCCCATTGACGTGACAGAGGACGATCGGACGCCCCGCTGCTCCTTGGAAGAAGCGCCCCATCGGCGATGAAGGCCACCAACCCCAACGCATCGAGTTGGGCGCGGATGGATTCCTGATTATCCACACAAGCGACAAACGCGCGTGCTTGCTCACGCTCAACGTGCTCCCACTTCAACGCCCGTTCCGCAAGCGCCGGGACTTCCCGGCAGAGCATGGCCTCGGCCTGGCGACCCAGAACCGTCCGGCCTTGTGCCGGCAGGCCGAGTGACAATCGCGCTTCGACCCATTCCGGCGTCACCTTCATCGCCGTTCGTTCCAATATCTCCTGGCCGCCTACGTCAATGAAAACAAGGCCGCTTTTGCCCATCCCCCGATTGCCCTGGCACACGTGACGGATCGCATGATGGACTTCGCGAATCAAGAAATCCTGCAACGCCACGCGACGAACGCGACTTGAAAAAAGATCGGGCGGAAGTTTGGCCACGGCGGCGGAGACTCGCACTCGAATTTTGGAAGGGGATGCAAAAGGATCGCCCTGCACGTGATCGACGAACAGGGTAAACCAAGGAAAGGCATAGGCGCCTTGCAGGTCCTTGTATGCCTTGTACCCTCGTCCATCGATCCGGGCCAGGATTGTTCTGAGATCTTCGACGGTACGCATCGGAAAGAGGATTCTAGAGAGAAGGCTCGACCGGCTTGACGCTCACGCGAACGTTCGACAATTCCTCCAACGCCACCATCAGGGCATGCGTGCCCGAGCGTCCATGTCCATGAGCCTGAACGGCAAGATACAGTTGATGCACCAATGACAGGCCCGGCAGGACAAGGCCCATGCGCCGGCTTTCTTCCAGGGCCATGCCCATATCCTTGACGAAATGCTCGACGAAGAACCCCGGATCGAAATTTCGGACCAGAATTCGAGGGGCCAGGTTGTCCAAGGTCCAACATGCCGCGGCACCGCCCTTGATGGATTGCAGCATCGTTTCCAGGTCCAATCCCGCGCGATAGCCGTACAACAACGATTCGCAGACCCCGATCATCGTTCCGGCGATCGTGATCTGGTTGCAGAGTTTGGCGTGCTGCCCGGCGCCCGGCGCACCCTGGTGGATAATGGTCCGGCCCAGCGCTTCAAGAAGCGGCCGGACCGCTTCCACGACGCGAGCGTCTCCACCCACCATGATGGACAACGACGCCTTGCGCGCCCCGACGTCCCCGCCCGAAACCGGGGCATCCAGGAAATGCGCGCCGCGAGCCGTCGCGGCTTCCGCAATCATTCCCGTCAGGCGCGGAGGCGCGGTCGTCATGTCCACAAACACCATTCCCGCCCGCGCCTGATGAACGAGCCCTTCTTGACCCAAGTAGACGTCGGACACGTCTTGGGGGAATCCCACCATCGTGAACACCACGTCCGACGCATCGACGACCCGCGCCGGTGAATCCGCCCAGCACGCCCCTCGTCGAAGCAGTTCACGGGCTTTTGCGGGCGTTCGTGAAAAGACCGTGAGCGCATAATCCTTGGCCAGGAGGTGCCCGGCCATGGGCACTCCCATGACACCCGTCCCGATCCATCCGAGACGTAGCGGAGCAGGCAGTGTCAATGGTCCGGACATGAGGAACGAAAAAGGGTTACCCGGCGGGCAAGGCAGGTTGTTGTTGAGTCAGACAATGCAACGTCCCGAACCCCCACGCCAGATCGACGGCGTGGACCCCGATCACGGGACGGTCCTGAAACAATTCACTCAAAATGCCCAGGGCGATCCGGTCATGGGGATCATTAAACGTTGGGACCAGGACCGCCGCATTCGCAATATAAAAATTGGCATAGCTTGCCGGAAGCCGCTGGCCGTCAAAATACAGCGGGGCCGGCATGGGCAATGGCACAACCTGTATTTTTGCTCCATCCTCCAACGTCGCGTTCTCCAGGCGATCCAGATTTTCAGCCAGTGCGCGATAATTGGCGTCACCGCTGTTCCGTTCCTGACACAAGACCACGGTCGTCGGATTCACAAAGCGACACACGTCATCCACGTGCCCATGGGTATCGTCCCCGGCAATGCCTTTGTTCAACCAGACGACGTTGGTCACGCCCAGGGATTCTTTGAACACCGACTCATAGTCCGCAGCCAGGAACCCCGGATTGCGGACCTGAACGGTACGATCCAGCAAACATTCTTCGGTGGCCAACGCAGTCCCGGCTCCGTTCACGTCGATGCTGCCCCCTTCCAGGACCACCTTGTGGCCTTTGTGCGTGATGGGAAAAAGTCGGCATTTCAACCGTGAAGCCAGTTTGACCGGCACTCGATCGTCTTTTTCCCGGTCAGGGTAGCGGCCCCACGCGGTAAAGCGGAACCGTGCGATGGCCACTTCCGAAACCGGCCGGTCCCGCGTCACGAAAATTGGACCGAAGTCACGAGTCCATCCACGATCCGTCGCCATCCGAAAAAACTCGACAGCGGGAAGATCGACTCCGGCTCGCGTCAATACGCTCCGCGCACGATCCTCATGAGTCCGTGACTGAACAAGAATGCGGACCCGTTCCCCATCCGCCAACTTCCGGACAATCTCCCCATAGACCCAATGAATGGCGCCCAGTTTCCCCGGCCAATCAGAGGCATTATGGGGCCAACTCAGCCAAGTGGCCTCATGCGGCTCCCATTCCGCCGGCATGCGAAACCCTTCTTGGTCAGGGGTTGGACTCACCGCCTTCTTTTGAGAAAGGAATGGAGTCCGGGATGAGAGAAACATGCTAGCACTCGCCATCGTCGCTCTGGTCGAAGAACCGCTTCGTGATGCCGCCATAGGCATCGACCCGACGGTCCCGGAGAAAAGGCCAATGACGCCGGACTTCCTCAACCCTGTTCACGTTCACTTCGGCGAGGAGAATTTCTTCCTTGTCGATCGAGGCTTCGGCCAGGACCACGCCGAACGGATCGCACACGAATGAACTCCCCCAAAATTCAATGCCGTCTCCGCCCGTATCGGGTTGTTCATGACCCACGCGATTCACCGCGGCCACGAACACGCCGTTTGCAATCGCATGACTGCGTTGGATGGTCTGCCAGGCACTGCGTTGCGACTCGCCTTCCCGTGCTTTTTCCGACGGATGCCACCCAATGGCGGTGGGATAGAACAGCATCCCCGCACCCCGTAACGTCGTGAGCCGGGCAGCCTCAGGATACCATTGGTCCCAACAGATGAGGGTGCCGATTGTCCCCGCGCTCGTCCGGATCGCCTGAAACCCTTTATCTCCCGGCGTAAAATAAAACTTCTCGTAATAGGCCGGATCATCGGGAATGTGCATCTTGCGATAGAGTCCGGCCATGGACCCGTCACTGTCAATCACCACAACCGAGTTGTGATACATCCCGGCCGTCCGTCGTTCAAAAACCGGAACAACGATCACCACGTTGAGTTGCCCCGCCACCTTGCTCAACGCCTCGGTCGAGGGACCGGGAATCGACTCCGCCAAATCAAACAGCGCCGTATCCTCCGTTTGACAAAAATATTGCGAACAAAACAATTCCGGCAGACAGACAACCGTGGCCCCGCGCCGTGCGGCTTCTTCGACTTTTCCAATGGCGGAATCGAGGTTCTCCTGAGACCCCGTCCCACACGCCATCTGGACCAGCGCGATCGTCAGAGTATTTTCCGTGTTCATGAGGTGAGCCTACCGAAACCTCCGCCGTCCTACAACCCTTCTTTCCGGGACACATTGGCACCATGAACGGCAAAGAGGCGCCGTCACGAGACCGGCTGGTCCGCGAAGACGGAAGAGGGTTCCGGAAAGAGCAGGGCGGCGGGTTCTTGGGTGGCGAGCGTCGCGAGCGTCGCACCGGCCAAGGACTGACGGACGGCCTGGTCGCGTTGGTGCAGCAGCGCTCCGATGGGATCGTTGCTTTGCGGCGGCACGTCGGTCCGGTCTTTATGCGCAACGAGTCGAAGGATTTCCAGTACGGTGATCCGTTCGGGAGGGCGTCCCAAAGTTACGCCTTTGGGCTCGGCCGTCCGATACATCACACCGTGCTCCACGAAGTTTTCGACAAGGGCTTCCAGCGCGGAAAGAGGCACCCCTAATTTCGCCGCCAACTGTTGCGGCTGATAAGGAGGCTCACCGGCTGTATGCTGCCGTGTGACGTGGACCAGCATGGTCAGGGCCAGGTGCTCCTGGAAAGCGGCGGTATCCTGTTTCCACCGGAGACGCGTCAGATAGGCCGTGGGATGTTGGTGATAATAGGCGACTTGCGCGCCGACCAGGACGATCAACCAGCCCACGTAGAGCCAGAGGAGGAACAAAATCAGGATGGCAAAACCCGAATAGACGGCACTGTAGCGCGTGGCTCCGGCGACGAAAGAAGCAAACAGCATGCCGACGATTTTCCACAGGATCCCGCCCGTCACTCCCCCGACCAGGGCCGAGGCTACCGTCACTTGTGTGTGAGGAACGAATTTGTACAGAAAGGTAAACCCGAGACAAATCAGGACAAACGGCATGAGGGCCGTGATCCAGAGCACGGCGGTCCCCACGGGTTCGATTCGTAAAATCGTTTGCACGAGCCAGTGGCTTTGGGCCGAGGCGATAGTGGCGACGGCCGTGAAGACGAGCACGGGTCCCACCAGCACCACGCTCAAGTAGTCGGTAAATTTTCTTGTCAGGGGGCGCGCGTCGCGCACGCGCCAGATATAATTGAGGGCTTCTTCGATTTTATCGATCAGTGAAAACGTGGTGTAAAACAACCCTGCCAACCCAACGGCCCCCAAGGCGCCGACTTTGAGGTTATTGACGAATTCGACGATGTGGTCGGCGATCTCCGTGCCTTTTTCCCCCAAAGGCTCCAGTCCCTGGGCAAGCAGCGGTTCGAATTGTTGGTGGACGCCAAAGGCTTTCAGCACGGAAAACGTCACGGCCAGGAAAGGAACGAGGGACAGGAGCGTGGTCGAAACGAGACTGGTCGCCCGGATACTGAGCACTCCATCACGAAAATCCGAGATTGCCACCACGATCAACCGCAGGGGTTTCACATAGAGCGCCGGCAAACCCCGGAGCGTGGCGGAGTCCTGAATCCACAAGTCCCGGCGAAAGAATTTCTCGATTCGATGCAGGACGTTCACGGGTTTTCCTTCATGATCGGTGATTCCAATGGGTCCGGCACATTCGATACCCTGATCATGACGAAAGGCTACAGCGGACGTTCCCAAAAGTCCAGACTGTCGCCTCTATCACGAAAACCTCCACGGTTGGCGAACCGATCAGATTCTCTTATGATCCGTTGTGATGAAATCGATCCTGCAAACAGTCGTGGCCGGGCTTGCCCTGGTTCTCGTCCTCACGGCTTGCGAAGAGCGGGAGGGCTCACCCCCTGCCTCAAAGTCTGAACCCGACCTGGTACGGGACCGTCATCATAACGAGCGGGAATTCGTTCTATTGGAGGCCCTTCGCCAAGCCGAAGCCCTGGAACAACCGGACAGCGCCCTTGCCGTCGCGTTACATGACGTCGGCGAACTGTATCGGGTCCGTGGGGACTTGGCTGCGGCCGAGCCTTATTTCTGGCGGGCACTGCCCGTGTGGGCGTCTTCGGTCGGAGCCATGGATCCCCACATGGCCATCACCTTAAGCAGCTTGGCTTTGATCTTTGAAGCCCGGAAAGAATATGCGAAAGCCATTCCCCTGGTGGAACAAGCGCTCAAAGTCCGGGAGGCGGCCTTCGGCCTTGACCATCCACGGATCGTTCCCAGTCTTGAACACTATGCCGGCTTACTTCGGCTTTTGAATCGTCACGAGGAAGCTGAACGGATAGACGCTCGAAGAGTGCGTATTGCGGCACCTTCATAAACGGGCGAGTCAAATCGTTTCACCCTTCACCCCGGCCCTCTCCACAAGAGAGAGGGCGTGGGGGAGAAGACAGTGTCATCGAACTGCTGATACCGACGGCAATGACGACAAGAAAAAGCCGCGGAATCACAGATCTACTCACGAGACGCCAGGTTCAAGTCCATGGAAAAATGCGCTCGCCGATTGGACCCGAGACAGGCTTTACTGAACACATGACAGACCGGCCGGTCTTTGCCATACGAGACCACCGTCATTTGACGAGCGGAAACCCCTAAATGCAACAAATACCATTTAGCAGTCTCGGCCCGTCTTTTGCCGAGAACGTAATTGTAGGCCTGCGTTCCCCGCTGGTCGCAATGCCCTTCAATGGTAATGCGGGCATATGGGTGTGACTTGAGCCACTTTGCATTGGCTTCCAGGGTCTGATGAGACTGCTCGGAAAGTCGCCAACTGTCATAGTCAAAGAAGATATCCCTGAGGTCCTCTGAATCATCCGTGCCATTTCTCCAGACATCATCTGTGTCATGTTCCAGGGCGTTATCCGTGGCATTTCCCCGGACATTATCATGAGCCCCCGTATTGCCCGACGCCATCAACTGATCCCGGGGCAGTGCCCGCGGCACCCCCTTGGTACCTTCAATTCCATGAACCTTCGTGGATGCACCCAATTCTTGGCTGCTGATCGAGCCGGGGAAAACGGACGCAGGACTCTCCTGTCCTTTTCCGACAAGGGCGGTCTCAACTTGACCGTCATGAAAATCGCCAGATGATAAAGCTTGGACCACTCCGGCATCCAGGTTATCTTCTGATAATGCCTCGTCAAACGACATCAAGGGCTCATTGGAAACGTCTTGCTCATTGATGTGCGCTGCCACTGTTTCCTCGTGTGAAGAAGACTCTTCCACTCCACTCACGCCACGAATGGACTTCTTTCCACACGCCGAAACCAGTAAGAGCAGACATGACAACGCAACCACGATAATCGATTGATGTGTTTTCATAGGACACCTCCTTCTTAGATGCTGCTCATTCCATATCTGTGCTTCACGGCACGGTTTCTACCTTCCGAAGAAGAGACTTCTGTTCATACCCAAACATGATAGATGCAAAAACGGGGCCAATTTTCAAGATTGGAGAAGGGATTGCCGTTCAGCTAAGCGTCGGACGTGCCGGTGATCAATGTCGAAAAGGCTTGTCAATATTGGCGAAAATCTGTTTTGAGAGGGAAATATGACCGGAAGAGAAAAACGTCGAAAAAACGGGTCTGGCGCATTCGAGGCGGGGCTGTTGATGCTTTTTTTCAACAAGCGTTGCTTTTTATCAACGCTTTGAACCACGTCCCTTCTCCAACGTGAGCCGTTCAAGCACCTGCGCGTTCATTTCTTCAGACCAGAATTGGTGGCACTGTCCGCCCTTGTCCTTTGCGCAATACATCGCCCGGTCGGCATGCGCAAGCAACACCTCGGGATCGGCGGCATCGGAAGGATACAACGCAATACCCACGCTCGCCGTGACCGGGATAGTCCGATTTCCCACGGTGGCGGGTTGGGCGATGGCATCCAGGATCTTGTGCGCGACCTGCCCGGCATCCTGCCCCCGAGCCAAATCAGACAGCACCATGGCAAACTCATCGCCGCTGAGCCGAGCGATGGTATCCGTACTCCGTACGCAACGCACCAAGCGGTCAGCCATGATTTTCAGCAACGCGTCCCCGGTTTCATGGCCCAGGGAGTCATTGATCGACTTAAATTGATCCAGGTCAACGAAAAGAACCCCGACTCCCCGTCCATAACGCTTGGCCCGGGCCACTGCCTGCTTGAGGCGGTCGGCGAACAGAACCCGGTTGGGTAAACCGGTCAGGGGGTCGTGGTGGGTCAAGTGAAATATCCGCGCTGCCGTCTCTTTGCGAACCGCGGACAAAGACAAGGTGATCGAGACGTGCCTGGCAAGGACTTCAATCCATTGAATCGTGAACGGATCGAACGTGTCCCGATGTGTACCATAGAGAGCCAGGACACCGATCTCCAGATCTCGCGTACGGAGAGGAACGACAAGTTGCGCCGGGTAGCGTCTCCCTCCCGCGAGACGAGACGCCTCGTCAGTCCGGCCACACGCTGCTTGCTGATGAAGCGTCTTCTGCGTTTTCATGACGGAGTCCATGTCATGCCGTTCCTCGTCGGTCAAACGAGCCGAATCCGCGTCCAAATCATGATCACCGGTCCGTGCATACACTGAGACATCTCCATCAGTCTCTCGTATTGCCACCCACGCCAGGGGATAAGAAAAACGGCGAGTCAGTTGATCGCACAGACGCAGGACGCATTGTGAAAAAGAAGCCCCTTCCAGAACCTGTTCGCCCAGGTCCTGAAGCAGCGAGAGAAGTTCTTCCGGGATTAACGTCTTCATCTCCGGTTCTCATTCGGGAACGTTGATGATGCCCGCCTTCACGTCGTGTTGGGCCTGAGCGTAACGTTCCGGTGTCCCGACATCAGACCAGTATCCGGAAAACACGTACCCGGAGACCGTGGCTCCCCGTTGCAGCCACCACACGTAGGCATCGATAATAGACGAAACACTCCCTTGGGGAACGTGGCGCAGCATAAACGGATCGATCACGTGAATGCCGGCAAACATACGCCGGCACGGGGTCACGCCCTCCCGCTGAGCCGCATAGCCTTTCCCTTGGATACGTAAAACCCGGTCATCTTCGTCCGTCTCGATCACGCCCCAACGATCGACGTCGGGATCATCACGGAGCGCCATGGTGGCAAGCGCCTTTTTTCTCTGGTGACACGTCACCAGTTCGGACAAATCGAGATCCGCGATCGTATCCCCATTCAGCACGAGAAACGGTTCATCCCCAAAAAACGCTTCGACTTGTTTGATGCCGCCACCCGTTCCCAGCAACACCGGTTCCTCCGAATACGATAGGCGCATGCGCCATTGGGCGCCATCCCCCAACGCTTCTCTGATCTGCTTGCCGAGATAGTGCAGATTGATTATCACGTTTTCGACACCATGGCGACGCAGCAACAGGAGATTCCATACCAGAAGCGGATGGGGTCCCAAGGGCAAAAGCGGTTTCGGAACGGACTCCGTCAACGGACGGAGCCGGATGCCGAGCCCCGCCGCCAGGACCATGGCTTTCATGGGATTGTCCTCACTGCCATTCGGGAACGTAGGGCATGAGGTGCAGGCGCAACGGTTCCAGTTCGGGATATTTTTCCAGGTTCCGTCGCACGTAGCCCAAGGTCCGGGGAATATCCGCCAAAAATTTGGGATTCCCCTTGACCCGATCAATATACACGAATCGGCCGGCAGCTTTCAGATTACGTTGAATGCTCGTAAAATCAAAGAGCCGCCGAAACGCCGTACGATCCGTCAACAAGAAAAGCTCCTGCCTGTCCGCATCAAGCTCCGCGCACATCCCGGCCATGTACCGCTCAATCATCTCGTCAACAAAATCTTCATCCAACGCCACGTAGGAATCCCGGAGAAGCGAGGCCAGATCGTAGGTCGCAGGTCCCAGCAAGGCGTCCTGAAAATCGATGACCCCAAGTCGTTCACCATCCACCATCAAATTCCGTGAGTGATAATCACGATGCGTAAACACCCGGGGTTGCCCGGCAAGCCATCCGGCGATGAAGGAAAATCCGTCGCGAATCACCCGCTCGTCATCCGCACGTATCGGCTTCTTGTCGCGCCTGGCCCAAATACCGTATTCCAAAAAATGCTCGAACTCCCACGTCAACAACGGAGCATCGAACGAGCGGGAGAAGGCCTGACAGTCATCGTCGCCGCATGCCGTCAGTCGAAGATGGATCCGCACCAACGTATCAATGGCCAATGGATAGTATTTCCGGACGGCCGATTCCCCGTCCCTGCCGCATACATGAAACAGGGTCAGGTCGCCGAAATCCTCGAGATACAGGAGCCCGGCGGCTTCATCATAGAAATGCAGCGTAGGGACCGGGACCCCGGACCGGGCCAAGGGTCGCAGGATATTGAGAAACGGCAGTTCCCTGATATCCGCGGCTGTTTCGCTCACGGCTTCTTCCGAGACCTTGAAGCCCTCGGGGTCCGCCAACTGCATGAGGATCAGCGAAGAGATGGGGGCATTGGTTAACTCGAGCCGGTAATACCGCCGGTTTGACGCGTCGCCGCACAACGGCACGCTACGAATTAACTCAGCCCGAAAGGGCAGCCGGGTTCGTAGCGTCGTCTCCAACAACACCGGGTCCGGTCGAGGAGATGAAGAAACAGCTTCAGATTCCATACCGGTCAATTATAAAATGTCTCATCGGCCCTGTCACTTTGCAAAACCGGGATAGCCAAAGGTAAGCTATACTTCCGCAGAGGCCAAGTTGAACCGTTCGTGATGAACCATTGACTCCTCATACGATGAACCGCACTCCCAGAAGAGTATCTTGACGAGAAAAGGAAGGGATTACGCATGGAAATCGGATTTATCGGACTCGGCAAAATGGGTATGAATATGGTGACGCGGCTCCGCCGGGACGAACACCGGGTGCTGGTCTTCGACCGGGCGCAGGACATGGTCACACAGGCGGAAGGAATCGGAGCGGTCGGGTCTTCTTCCCTGCAGGACCTCGTCTCGAAACTGGCCAAACCGCGCGCTATCTGGGTGATGGTCCCTTCGGGTGCACCGACGGAAGATACCGTTCAGGCCCTGGCGGGGCTGTTGGACCCCGACGACGTGATCATCGATGGAGGGAACACCAATTTCCACGACGACGTCCGGAGGGCTGCGGAATTGAGCACCAAGGAGATTCATTATATCGACGCCGGAACCAGCGGCGGCATTTGGGGACTCCAGATCGGCTACTGCCTGATGATTGGCGGCGAAGCAACAGTCGTGCGCCGGCTTGAGCCGGTGTTCACCACGTTGGCTCCGCAAGACGGATGGGCTCACGTGGGTGGTCACGGGGCAGGACATTACGTCAAAATGGTCCATAACGGCATTGAATACAGCATCATGCAAGGCTATGCCGAAGGATTCGAGTTGATG
This sequence comes from Nitrospirales bacterium, assembly GCA_022825885.1. GTDB lineage: Bacteria > Nitrospirota > Nitrospiria > Nitrospirales > UBA8639 > Bin75. The sequence goes on from JAJDVY010000007.1 coordinate 29,028, forward strand.
TCGAAAAGCGATTACCGCCTTGATTTACCCAAAATTGCCGACCTGTGGATGCATGGGAGCGTCGTGCGTTCATGGCTGTTGGAACTCGGGGCCGCGGCACTCAAAGACGATCCCACGCTTGCCGGATTAAAAGGATACGTTCAGGATTCGGGCGAAGGCCGATGGATGCTGATGGAGGCGATGGATAAGGACGTGCCGGTCCCCACCCTGTCCGCTGCGCTCTTCACCCGTTTCCGGTCCAGGCAAGAAGAATCGTTTTCGGAGAAAATGCTGGCAGCTCTCCGCCAGGCATTCGGCGGGCATAAGGTCAAAACGTCGACGTGAACAGAATACGATGACGCAGACCGCACAACCGGAACAGTCCTTGCCGATTCGATCCGGATCCGGTGGAGGAATCGAACCTTGTACCCTTGTCATTTTTGGGGGATCCGGGGATCTCACCAAGCGTAAACTCCTGCCGGCCCTTTACAATCTGAAGCTGGATGGATCGCTGCCCGCCAATTACGCCGTCATCGGAATCGGACGCAAAGCCTGGACTGACGACGAGTTCAGGAGCATGGCGCGCGGCGGCATCGAACAGTTCTCCCGGCAGTCTCTTCAACGGGACACATGGGCGGACTTTGCCCAACGCCTGCACTATTTCTCCGGAGCCAGCGAAGACCTCACGATGTATGAACGGCTCCGAGGACGCATCGAAGAAATCGAGGTCCAATTCAATTTGCCGGGCAGCCGCATCTTCTATCTCGCCATTCCGCCCACCTCCTTCGGCCCCTCATGTGAAGGGTTGCGACACGCCGGGTTGATCTATCCGGCCGACCGGACTGATCGCGTCTCACGGGTCATTGTTGAAAAGCCCATTGGTCATGATCTCGAGTCGGCAAAATCCATCAATATGACGATCGGCGACGTATTCGATGAATCGCAAATCTACCGCATCGATCATTACCTCGGGAAAGAAACCGTTCAGAATATCATGGTGCTCCGGTTCGCCAACAGCATTTTCGAACCGATCTGGAATCATAAATATATCGACCACGTCCAATTGACCGTGAGTGAGGAGGAAGGCTTGGGCACCCGAGCCAGCTATTACGAACACGCCGGAGCACTCCGGGACATGGTGCAGAATCACATCCTCCAGCTCCTCTGCCTGATTGCCATGGAACCGCCTTACTCATTGGACCCGGACGTCATTCGGAATGCCCGCATGGAGGTTCTGCGTTCCCTCCGCCCCATCCGCGGAACGGACGTGGAGCGCGCCACCGTTCGCGCGCAATACACCACGGGAAGCATCAAAGGCCGGGAGGCTCCCGGGTACCGGCAGGAGGCCGGCGTCCGGCCGGGTTCGACAACGGAAACGTACGTGGCGCTTCGGTGTCACGTCGAAAATTGGCGGTGGTCGGGTGTTCCCTTTTATCTGCGAACCGGGAAAGCCATGCCGCGTCGCGCTTCGGAAATCGCCGTTCAATTCAAAGACATTCCGGAAATTCTCTTCAATACCTCGCCTCAAACGCGCCAAGCTCCCAACGTCCTGACGTTTCGCATTCAACCCCAGGAAGGTCTGGCGTTGAGGATTATGGCCAAAAATCCCGGAAGCCGGGCAACAACCCATCCCGTGGACATGAACTTCAATTACGACGATGCCTTTGCCGCACCCTCGCCTGAAGCGTATGAACGGTTGCTGTTGGACGTGATGGCCGGAGACTCCTCGCTGTTCATGCGGCGCGACGCCGTAGAAGCCTCATGGGCCTGGATTACTGACATCCTGGATGGCTGGAACGCCCAAGACCAACGCTGGTTGCCCGAATATCCCGCAGGCACGTGGGGCCCCATCGAAGCCGACAAGCTCATCGCCACCGACGGCCAACAGTGGCGGTTGGTGTAACGGCCGGTTCCAATTTATCGATCTGAGAATCCAATGATACTTGTTTCCCTCTCCGAGGGCTAACCCGACAAGAACAACCATGAGCCTTTCATCGCTTATCAAAAATGACAAATCCCTGAGAAATAAAATCGGTGATGATTTTCAATTGTCAGTATTACGACAAAGGATCGAAAAAACCCGTCCATTATTGGCATCCCCCAATACGACTAACCACCAGTTAGTTGGGACGGCCTTTGACTATCTTCTGCGATTTTATTTGGAGAGACTCAATGAACTCCCATATCACTCCGAAAATCAATGGGTTGCAGAAAAAGCAAGAAATATACTGTTTGAATCTTGTGAGAGCACTCAAATTGAAAGATTTGAATGCTTAGAACAAGAATCCATAGAGATCCATCAATGCTCACAACGTGAATCGATGATAGCATACGCTTTATCAATTCATTATCCTGATTCAGTTCTTCTGTCAGCCTATGAGCATAGCCTTAAAATAATCGAGAAGGTTAAATGTCTACGAAAAGAATTTACCGAAACTGGTCGGTTATCCCGAGAATTTATTAGACAAACATTGTGCATGGCTTATATTGATCCTGTCCTTCGATCTGGACGCGGGGTTGAATGCATAGGTACAGATGCGGATAAACTGGACATTGAAGATATCGAAAAACAATTTTTTCTCATTGATGATAAGTTGTTTAAATCCAAAAACAGATGTTTATTAAATCCTATATTTGGTAAAGGCTCTCAACTTGTAGGTGGTGCGGATGCCGATTTGATAATCGATGATAAGTTAATCGATGTCAAAACAACCAAGAAACTTGAATTACCTCTCAGCGATTTTTGTCAAATCATCGGTTATCTATTACTCCATAGAATCGGTGGAACTTCCTCATGTAGCGGAGAATTCAAAATCGAGCAATTAGGCATTTATTATTCAAGATATGGCTACCTGTTTTTATTTAACGTCAAGGATTTGATCAGTGAAAATTCATTAAATGAATTCACCAAATGGTTTGAAAATTATGTGCGTAAGGAAAAAAGAGAAACTATCTGACAATGTACGAGTTCAGACATATATGGGAATGTCTGCCATCACGCATCACCGCTGGCGAGGGAGCTCTGACTAAGTTGGAAGTTGAAGAAAATGGCAGGCACAGCAAAACGCCAAGCGTTTTATCTTGAAGCCCGTGCCGGCAAGTGATAGGGTGACGGCATCATGACTTTTGACGCTTTAAAATCCGTTGAGGAGTTACAGGAAGCCGGCATTCCGGAGCCACACGCCAAAGCCCAAGTCCGGCTCCTTCAAGAGGTCATTGAATCCGACCTCGCCACGAAACGGGACTTGGAAGAGCTTAGAAAATCCATGGCACACGACTTGAACGAACTAAGGCAAGCCACGAAACTCGACCTGAAAGAGCTTGAACTTCGCTTGACCATTAAACTTGGTTCGATCGTGGTAGTAGTGATCGGACTGCTGGTGGCTCTTTCAAGACTCAAAATCCTTTAGGTTCCCTTGTTCGTCAAGTCTATGGTCCAGACTTACCCTCAGGCACTCTGCCTCCCCTGATTCCCTCTTTACTCAGACAATCCTGGCAATGCCTCCTCGACCGCCTGCAGGATTCGCCTGCCCCCGGCTTCCACGTCGCAGCCGAGATGAATCCGGAGCACCCGCCGGTTTCGCGCGCACAGACTTTTCATATCTCCCAGGGCCTGGGCGGCCGCCAACGTCCCAAATGCATAGGGCTCTCCGGGAATAGCCAGATCCTCTTCGTGGTCCGCGGTGACCTGAAGGAACACCCCGGAATTGGGGCCACCCTTATGGAGTTGACCGGTGGAATGAAGAAAGCGCGGGCCGTACCCCAACGTCGTCGCGACCCGTTTCGCATCACGAATGATGGCACGAATACGTTGGAAAGCTTCATGAACCGCCGGCGTCCGTTCAAGATACGCATTGATCGCCACGTAATCTCCGGTCCGTACACGGGAGAGATGCGCGGCCATCGCATGGGGCAATGAAGATGTGCCATGTAACGCTTGACGATTTGCCTCATCGGTGAAGAGACGAACGTCGCCATCCGTGATGATGGGGAATTCCTCCGGCAATCGTCCATTCTGTTTGAATTCTTCGAGATAGAACTTGGTAAAATCCTTGCTTTCCTGGACGTTGGGTTGATCGAACGCGTTGATTCCCAACAGAGCACCGGCGGTGGCGGTCGCGATCTCCCAATGGAAGAACTCCTGACCGAGATTCATCAAATTCGTGCAATCAATACGCACGACCGGATGTCCCTCCGATGCCAAAGCATCGACAATGGCATCTTGCTCTGAAACGGCCCCATCCGCATAACGGATATACACAAACACACGATCGTTCCCGTAAACGTGCGCATCCTTCAGTGGTTCATCATCGACCGGAATGAGGCCCGTGTTTTCTTTCCCCGTACTTTCGGCTATCAACTGTTCCAACCAAGCCCCCAAATCGCTGATGGCGGGAGAGGTGACAAACGTCACCTTGTCATGACCGGCTTTGGCCAACGTCCCCAGAACCACCCCCAACGCAACCCCGGGATTGTCCGGTGCCGGCACGCTCGAATCGCATCGTTGACGCATGCGTTCGGCCCGAAGCAGAAGCGCCTCGACGTCCACGCCCATGGCGGCGGCCGGCACCATGCCGAAGTTGGACAAGGCCGAATAACGCCCTCCGACGTCGGGCACACCCGGAAAAATCGCTCGAAACCGGAGTTCCCGCGCCAAACGTTCCAGGAGGGAACCCGGATCGGTAATCGCGACAAAGTTTTCGCCGGCGCGATCGCCCTTGATCCGTCGCATCCGTTCAAAAAAGTATTGTTGGAACACCAGCGGTTCGGTCGTCGAACCGGACTTACTCGCCACGATACACAGCGTCCGTTCGAGATCGACTCTTGCTTCAACACTCCTCACTTGCGAGGGAACGGTACTATCCAACACGTGCAGTTCGGGATAGCCGGGAACAACGCCGAAGGTCATCCGGCACACTTCAGAACAGAGGCTGCTCCCGCCCATGCCCAACAAGAGAATATGGGTAAACCCGCCGGATGCTACTTCGCCGGCAAACGCCTGCAACCGCGAGACGTGGCCGATCTGTTGTTCAGGAAGAGACAGCCAACCAAGGGCACCCCGAATGACGGCCTGATGCGCGGGGTCCTCATGCCACAATGCAGGATCCTTGGCCCAGAGCCTGCGCACAAAATCCTTGGCCTGGACTTCATCCAGTGCCGCCCGCACAGCCATGTCGTATGATCCCACCACAAAGGTCTGGCGGTTCAAACCTTGATCACGCGCCCGTTCCTGATCGTTAGCACTCATGGGTTTGATTCAACGTGTCACTGAGGTTCCCGGTATAAGAATAGCCCGAACCTGTCATTCCTCCTGTGGAAACCGGAAAACGCGAAGACACTGGATTCCCTAAATTCACAAACGAAGTGCAACACTTTGTTAAGGTGTTGCCATGGGACGCTCATACACACATCTCACCCTTGAAGCCCGCTGTCAAATGGCCTACTTACACACCACGGGACACTCGATCCGCCAAATCGCGG
>JAJDVY010000009.1 GCA_022825885.1 Nitrospirales bacterium
GTGATGCCGGGGGACAACACGACGTTCGAGGGGGAATTGATCGCGCCGATTGCGATGGAGCAGGGGTTACGGTTTGCGGTGCGGGAAGGGGGCCGCACGGTGGGCGCCGGCGTCGTGACCGACATCCTCGCGTAAGGGAACCTCTGATTTGGTCTGATTTATTGTGATAGCGGGATGCAGGGCAAGGCGTCCCGCAGCGAAACCCGAGGCTTATCAGAGAGATAGGCGAGGGTTGAGCGAGGATACAACGCTGCCATGCGCCCGATCGTGCAATGAATCGAGGGGAGGATAGATAATGCGGGTCATCATTTCGTTAGCCTGCGGGGAATGTAAGCGGCGGAATTATTCGACGATGAAGAATAAAAAGAATGATCCCGATCGCCTGGAAATAAAAAAATATTGCCGGTTCTGCCGCAAGCACTTCCCTCACAAGGAAGTGAAGTGACGGCTTGGCCGGAAGTCATGAAGGGGCATGGTGTCAATGGCTAGCATGTCGGTCTCCAAAACCGAAGGTCCGGGTTCGAGTCCTGGTGCCCCTGCCAGCATGCGGGTCACGTAAAACAGACGGGGTGCACGTGACATGAAGAAACTCTGGGCCAAAATCACGGAATTTCTCATTGAGGTGAAGGGCGAGCTGAAAAAGGTTTCGTATCCGACGCGCGATGAAACCATTGGTTCCACGTCGGTCGTCGTCGTGTTTTGTTTCGTGATGTCCTTGTTCCTCTCAATGGCCGATTCCATTTTGGTGTGGCTCGTCAGTCAAATTCTTTAAACGTTCGAGGTCGGGGCGCCATGGGCAAACACTGGTACGTGATTCACACCTACGCGGGCTATGAAGGGCGGGTGCGCACTTCCCTGGTGGAGCGAGCGAGTCAGATGGGTCTTGAAGAGCAGTTCGGGCAGGTGCTGGTTCCGACCGAGGACGTGATCGAGATTAAAGACGGCAAACGTCGCGCGTCCAAGCGCAAGTTTTTCCCCGGGTACGTCCTGGTCGAGTTGGAAGATCCTTTGAATGACGAAACGGTGGTGATGATCAAGGAGACGCCCAAGGTCACGGGGTTCGTCGGGGGGGAAGGGATCAAGCCCATGCCGTTGCCGAAAGAGGAAGCCGATTCGCTCCTGAAGCAAATCGAATCCGGCGCTTCTCTTCCTCGCGAGCGGGTGTATTTCTCCAAGGGCGATAACGTACGGATCATTGACGGGCCGTTCATGGGCTTTAACGGTTTAATCGACGAAGTGGACGACGAGCACAGTCGAGCCAAGGTGTTGGTCAGTATCCTGGGCCGTTCGACGCCGGTCGAATTGGTGTTTGCGCAAATTGAACGAGGGTAGGGCGTCTTTGCCGTGGAGGCGCGGCTTGCACAGCGGGCGTCGACGTGAACTGAAAAGGACAGAGCGATGGCAAAGGAAGTCATAACACAAATCAAATTGCAGATTCCCGCGGGGAAAGCCAATCCTGCTCCGCCGGTTGGCCCTTCATTGGGGCAGCACGGGCTGAACATCATGGACTTTTGCAAGCAATTCAACGCGAAGACGCAAAAGCAGGAAGGGAGCATCATCCCCGTTGTCATTACCGTCTATCGTGACCGGAGTTTTACGTTCATCACAAAAACCCCTCCGGCGACCGATCTCTTGAAGAAGGCGGTGGGGATCATCAAGGGATCCGGGGTGCCGCAGAAGGATAAGGTCGGTGCGATTTCCCGTGCCCAGGTACAGGAAATCGCCAAGCAAAAAATGGAAGATTTGAACGCGGTGACGATTGAAGGCGCCATGAAGATTATTGAGGGGACTGCCAGGAGTATGGGGATCACGGTGACCGACTGATTTATGGGGCTATCGGGCGCATGACTGCGTTGTGTCCTCGCTCAACCCTCGCCTATCTCTATGATAAGCCTCGGGTTTCGTTGCGGGACGCCTTGCCCTGCATCCCCCTGTCACAATAAATCAGGGGGCTGACGCGTTGGTTGTTTTTTACAGGAGGGAGTGTGAGTCGTGGGAAAGCAATTACGAAACTCCACAGCAAAAGTCGAGTCCAAACTGTACGAGCTTCAGGAAGCCGGTGAGTTGGTCAAACAGGCGGCGTATGCCAAGTTTGACGAGACCGTGGAATTGGCTATTCGCTTGGGTGTCGATCCCAAACGCGCGGACCAGATGGTGCGCGGCACCACGGTGTTGCCTCACGGTACCGGGAAAAAGGTCAGGATCCTGGTGTTTGCCAAAGGGGAAAAAGAGCAGGAGGCACGGGAGGCGGGCGCCGACGTCGTGGGTGCCGATGACTTGTTGGCAAAGATTCAGGGCGGCTGGTTGGAGTTTGATCAGGCCATTGCCACCCCGGACCTGATGTCTTCGGTGGGGAAATTGGGGAAAGTCCTGGGTCCGCGGGGCCTGATGCCCAACCCCAAGACCGGTACTGTGACGTTTGAGGTCGGGAAAGCGATCCAGGAAATCCGGAAGGGGCGGGTCGAATACAAAGTGGATAAGGCCGGAAACGTCCACGTCCCGATCGGGAAAGTCTCGTTTGACGTCTCGAAAATCACTGAGAACGCGCAGGCGGTCTTTTCGTCGGTGGTGAAGGCCAAGCCCTCGTCGAGCAAGGGGAAATATCTTAAGGGCGCAACCATGTCGAGCACCATGGGGCCGGGCGTTCCTTTGGAATGTGCGAGCTTGGGGCGACGCGTTGAATAGTCGTGGTGTGAAAAGGAGCCGGGTATGAAAAAGGAGCAGAAGTCGGTGGTGGTTTCCGATTTGCACGAGAAATTCGCCAGGGCCAGGTTGGCCGTGGTGACGGAATGCGGAGGCATGCCGGTGAACCAGGTGACCGCGTTGCGCCATAAACTTCGTGACGCGCAGGCGGAACTGAAAGTGGTGAAGAACTCACTGGCCGCGAGGGCCGCGGAGGGGACGTCGCTTTTGCCGGTCGTGTCGCTGTTCAAGGGGCAGGTCGCGGTGGTCATCGGCTACGATGATCCGGTGTTGCCCGCCAAGATTCTCCGGGATTTCATCAAGCACGAAAAATGTGACGAGAAGATTCTGTGGCGAGGAGGCGTGATCGAGGGGAAAACGCTCGAGCCCGCCCAACTGATCGCGACGGCTGATTTGCCTTCCAAGGAGATCCTGCTGTCGATGCTCTTGTCGGCGATGCAGGGGCCGCTTCGGGGAATGGCAGGTGTCCTTCAGGGCATTTTACGAGGATTTGCGGCTGTGCTGCTGGCGATCCAAGACAAAAAGAAAGGAGAAGGAGAAATGGCTGCAACGGAGGCAAAGCTTTCAAAGGAAGACATTCTGGGTGCCGTTGAAAGCATGACGGTGTTGGAGTTGTCCGAATTGGTTAAGGGATTCGAGGAAAAATTCGGCGTGACGGCGGCGGCGCCCGTGGCGGTGGCTGCTCCGGCCGCCGGGGACGCGGGGGCTTCGGCCGCCGAAGAGAAAGACGCCTTTGACGTGGTGTTGGCCGGCGTCCCGGCCGACAAGAAAATCCAGGTCATCAAGGTGGTGCGCGAGATCACCGGGCTCGGATTGAAAGAGGCCAAGGATCTGGTGGAAGGGGCGCCCAAGGCGGTCAAGGAAGGGGCAGCCAAGGATGAGGCGGAAACGATCAAGAAGAAGCTCACCGACGTGGGGGCCACGGTTGAAGTCAAGTAGGAGACAACGGTTGCTGCGGGGTCCGATTGACCGGGGAAGGTTGTTTTCACAAGCCTAGATACAGAAGGAGCCGACTATGTCTCAACCTCCATTGCCGGGAATTATCAAGCGTACTGATTTTTCCAAAATTCAGTCCACGATTGACATTCCGGACCTCGTCGAAGTGCAAAAGCGTTCGTACGAGGGGTTTTTGCAAAAAGAGACCGACCCTGAGCGTCGCGCGGAAAAAGGGCTGCAAGCCGCGCTCATGAGCGTCTTTCCCATTGCAGACTTCAACAGTTCGGCCATTCTCGAATTTTCCAGCTATTCGTTAGGGACGCCCAAGTACGATATGCGCGAATGCCTGGAACAGGGCATGACTTTTGCCGCCCCCCTGAAACTGCGCATCCGCCTGGTGGTCTTTGATCCGCAGGAAAAAGGGGTGAAGAACAGCAAGGTCCTCGACGTGCGGGAGCAGGAAGTGTACGTGGGCGAACTGCCCCTGATGACGGACCGGGGCACCTTTATCATTAACGGCACGGAGCGGGTCGTGGTGAGCCAGTTGCATCGCTCGCCCGGCGCCTCGTTCAGCCATGACAAGGGGCGAACCCATTCCAGCGGCAAGGTGTTGTTTTCGGCGCGGATCATTCCCTACCGGGGTTCCTGGTTGGATTTTGAGTTTGATGCCCGGGATATTTTGTACGTCCGCATCGACCGCCGGCGCAAGATGCCGGCCACGATCCTCTTGAAGGCGTTCGGGCTGTCAACGGACGACGTGCTCAAGATGTATTATCCCATCGAGGAGATTCGGGTCTCGGATGGAAAGCTGATGCGCAAGTTGGACCCCGACCTGCACGCCGGCCTTCGTTCGTCGGTCGAAGTCTTCGAGAAGGGCGGTCAGGACCCGATCGTTCGGGAAGGGACGCGGCTCACCAAATCATTGATGGCGAAAGTGCGGGCCGCCGGGGTGAAAGAGATCCCGGTGAAGCCGGACGAGTTGGTCGGGCGCGCGGTGTTAACGGAAATCCTGGATTCGGAAAAAGGAGCGGTGCTGGTTGAAAAAAATCAGCGGTTGACCTTGCCCATGCTTGAACGGCTGATCGAATTGAAGTCTTCGACTTTCAAGGTCATTTACTTGGACAACGTGGCGGCCACGCCGATTATCCTGGATACCCTGGACGCTGAACGGACGACGTCCCAAAAGGAAGCCTGGGTGGAGATCTACAAGCGCCTGCGGCCCGGAGAAATGCCGTCCGTGGATTCGGCCAAACTCTTGTTTGAGAACCTGTTTGTCAACCCGAAGCGTTATGACCTGTCTCCGGTCGGCCGGCTCAAGATGAACAACCGGTTTTCATTGGATCTTCCGCTCGTCCAGCGGGTGCTGACCGCACAGGACGTCGTGGAAGTGGTTCGCTGCCTCGTCGAATTGAAAATGGGCAAGGGCGACGTGGACGACATCGATCACTTGGGAAATCGCCGGGTGCGGACGGTCGGGGAATTACTCGAGAACCAGATCCGTTTGGGTTTGGCGCGTATGGAGCGCAGTATCAAGGAACGGATGAACCTGCTCGATATGGAAACGGTGCTGCCGCACGACTTGATTAACGCCAAGCCCATCGTGGCCGCCATCAAGGAATTTTTTGCCGGCAGCCAGTTGTCCCAATTTATGGACCAAACGAACCCGTTGGCCGAAATCACTCATAAACGCCGGTTGTCCGCGTTGGGCCCCGGGGGGTTGACGCGCGAGCGCGCGGGGTTTGAAGTCCGTGACGTCCACCCCTCGCATTATAGCCGCATTTGTCCCATCGAGACGCCGGAAGGGCCGAATATCGGGCTCATTACCTCGTTGGCCACCTATGCGCGCATTAACGAATTCGGCTTTATTGAGGCGCCGTTTCGGAAAGTCCAAAAAGGACGCGTCCTGCGGGACGTCGAATTTCTTTCGCCGTTGGAAGGCGAGCGGTACATCATTGCGCAAGCCAATTCCCAGGTGGATTCAGCCGGGCGTTTGATATCCGATTCGGTGACGGCGCGGTCCGAGGGAGAGTTTTTTGCGACGACGCCGGACCGAATCGATTACGTGGACGTGTCTCCGAAGCAAGTGGTCAGTGTCGCCACCGCGTTGATTCCCTTTCTCGAACACGACGACGCCAACCGCGCGTTAATGGGCTCGAACATGCAGCGCCAGGCCGTCCCGCTCGTGCAGAGCGAGGCACCGTTGGTCGGAACCGGCATGGAAGCGGTGGTGGCCCGTGATTCGGGATACGTCGAACAGGCCAGGCGGGACGGGGTCGTGGAAAGCGTGGATGCCCGTCGCATCGTTGTGCGAACCGAACCCGGCAAGGCGGACGAAGGGAAAAGGAAAACCGGCCGTTTTTGGGATACGTATGACCTGGTGAAATTTCAACGCACCAACCAGAATACGTGTGTGACCCAAACCCCCATCGTGCAGGTCGGCCAGCCCGTCAAGAAAGGGCAGGTGTTGGCGGATGGCCCGGCGATCGACCGGGGGGAATTGGCGTTGGGAAAGAACATTCTGGTCGGGTTCATGCCGTGGGGCGGGTACAACTTCGAGGACGCGATCCTGTTGAGCGAGCGATTGGTGCGCGAAGATACCTTCACGTCCATCCACATCGAAGAGTTCGAGGTGGAAGCCCGTGATACCAAATTGGGGAAGGAGGAGATTACCCGCGACATCCCCAATCTGGGCGAAGAGGCCCTGAGAAACCTGGATGAAAGCGGGATCGTTCGCATCGGGGCCGAGGTCAAGGCCGGGGATATCCTGGTCGGCAAGGTCACGCCCAAGGGTGAAACGCAACTGACTCCGGAAGAAAAGTTGTTGCGCGCGATCTTTGGCGAAAAGGCGGGAGACGTGAAAGACACGTCCCTCCAGGTTCCTCCGGGTATCGAGGGGATTGTCGTCGACGTCAAGATTTTTTCCAGAAAAGGCATCGACAAGGATGAGCGTTCGAAGAACATCGAATCTCAGGATCGCGTGAAAATCGAACGGAACTACCAGGATGAACTTCACATCATCGAGGATGAACGGAACAAAAAGATTCGACGGCTCTTGCTCGGGCAGGTGGTGGGCCGTGACTTGATGGATCCCGAAAGCGGCGAAGTCATTTTGAAGAAAAAGGGAAAAATCACGTCGGACGTCTTGCGGAGACTGCCCGATGACGACGTGCGGCGCGTGATCCTGGGCGATCCGGAAGAGCAACGAAAGCTTGAAGACATTGAACGGGCGGTGAAGGACCAGATCGAGAGCCTGCAAACCTTCTATGACGAAAAGGTCGGCCGGCTCCGGCGCGGCGATGAGTTGCCTCCCGGCGTCATCAAGTTGGTGAAGGTCTATCTCGCCATCAAGCGAAAAATTTCCGTCGGGGATAAAATGGCCGGGCGTCATGGAAACAAGGGCGTGGTTTCCCGGATTCTCCCCGAAGAAGACATGCCGTATTTGCCTGACGGGACCCCGATCGAAATCGTGCTGAATCCGCTTGGAGTTCCGTCACGGATGAACGTCGGACAGATTTTGGAAACGCATCTCGGCTGGTCCGCTAAGGCCTTGGGGATTTACGCCGCCAGTCCCGTGTTTGACGGTGCCACGGAGGTGGAGATCAAGGATTTATTGAAACGGGCGGGCTTGCCGGAAGATGGGCAATCGGTGGTCTATGACGGCCGGACCGGCGATCCGTTCAAGAGTCCGGTGACGGTCGGGTACGTCTATATGATGAAGTTGCACCACTTGGTGGATGACAAGATCCACGCCCGGTCCATCGGTCCCTATTCGTTGGTGACGCAACAACCCCTGGGCGGGAAGGCCCAGTTCGGGGGGCAGCGGTTGGGCGAAATGGAAGTCTGGGCCCTGCAGGCGTACGGCGCGGCCTCCACGCTTCAGGAATTTTTAACCGTGAAGTCCGATGACGTTCCGGGACGGTCGAGAATGTACGAAGCGATCGTCAAGGGTGAAAATTTCCTGGAGCCGGGCTTGCCGGAGTCGTTTAACGTGTTGGTGAAAGAATTGCAAAGCCTGGGGTTGGACGTCGAGTTGATGAAGTCCGCCGAGTAATTGCCACTTCGAGAATTTCTCAGCTTCCGAAAAGGAGGGTAGAGCCTTGGAAAGCGTCTATGCTCTGTTTGAAAGGCCGCGCGACGCCATGTCCTTCGACGGCATGTGCATTCGGATCGCGTCGCCGGAGAAAATTCGGTCGTGGTCGTACGGAGAAGTCAAAAAACCGGAGACCATCAATTACCGGTCGTTCAAGCCGGAGAAGGATGGCTTGTTTTGTGCGAAGATTTTCGGTCCGACCAAGGATTGGGAATGTAATTGCGGTAAATACAAACGCATGAAGCATCGCGGGATCGTCTGCGACAAATGCGGGGTTGAAGTGATTCAGTCGAAGGTGCGGCGTGAACGGATGGGGCACATCGAGTTGGCCGCGCCCGTGGCTCACATCTGGTTTTTGAAGGGGGTGCCGAGTCGCATCGGGATCCTGCTGGACATGAGCCTCAAGCAATTGGAAAAAATTCTCTATTTTGAGGCGTACGTCGTTCTCGATCCCCAGGATACCCCGCTGAAGGAAAAAGAGTTGCTCACGGAAGAGCGATACCGGGAATGCGTGGACCTGTACGGACCGCAGGGTTTTCAGGTGGGTATCGGGGCGGAAGCCATTCGTGAATTGCTGAGACAAGTTGATATCGAAACCCTGTGGGCCGAGCGCCACGAAAAGGTGAAGGCTACGACTTCCGCGGCCTTGAACAAGAAGATCACGAAACGCCTGAAAGTCATTGAGGCTTTTCACAAGTCGGGCAATCGACCGGAATGGATGATCCTGGACGTCATTCCGGTTCTCCCGCCTGAACTGAGACCCTTGGTGCCGTTGGACGGCGGGCGGTTTGCCACGTCTGATTTGAATGACCTGTATCGACGGGTGATCAATCGCAACAACCGGTTGAAACGGTTGGTGGAGTTGAAGGCCCCGGGCGTGATTATCCGTAACGAGATGCGCATGTTGCAGGAAGCCGTGGACGCGCTGTTTGACAACGGACGACGCGGCCGGACGATTCGCGGGGCGAACAAACGTCCGTTGAAATCCCTCAGTGACATGCTCAAGGGCAAGCAGGGCCGGTTTCGGCAGAATCTCCTCGGGAAACGGGTTGACTACTCGGGCCGTTCGGTGATCGTGGTGGGGCCGGAACTGAAATTGAATCAATGCGGGTTGCCCAAGAAAATGGCGTTGGAATTGTTCAAGCCGTTTATCTTCCACAAGTTGGAAGAGCGCGGCGCAGCAACCACCATTAAGAGCGCGAAACGGCTTGTGGAAAAGGAACGTCCGGAAGTCTGGGACGTGTTGGACGAGGTCATCCGGGAGCACCCGGTTATTTTGAACCGGGCGCCGACGCTCCACCGGTTGGGCATGCAGGCGTTTGATCCCGTCCTGGTTGAAGGCAAGGCCATTCGTTTGCATCCGTTGGTCTGCGCGGCCTTCAACGCGGACTTCGACGGTGACCAGATGGCAGTGCACGTTCCTCTGTCGGTCGAGGCTCAGATCGAAGCTCGCGTCCTGATCATGTCCATCAATAACGTCTTGTCGCCGGCGAACGGCCGTCCGCTTGCCATTCCCTCTCAGGACATGGTGTTGGGGTGTTATTGGCTGACGCAGGAACGACCGGGCGCGAAGGGTGAAGGGAAAGTCTTGTATTCACACGAAGAGGTGCGCATCGCCTATGACGCCGGTGAGCTGGACGAGCAGGCCAAGGTCAAGGTCCGAGTCGATGGAGCCTTGGTCGAAACGACCGTCGGGCGCGTGCTTTTCGGGGAAATCCTGCCTCCCTCCATCGGGTTTTTGCACGTCAATCAGGTGATGACCAAGAAAGAAATGACGAAACTGATCGATGCGGTTTATCGTGAAGTCGGGCTTCATGAAACGGTGAAGATGCTCGATAAGCTGAAGAATCTCGGCTTCTATTATGCCACGAAAGCCGGGGTCTCCCTGTGCATCGACAACATGCACATCCCGACCAAGAAGGAGGTGTTGCTGGGCAAGGCGCACAAGGACGTCGCGGAGGTCGAACGGCAGTATAGCGAAGGGTTGATCACGAATGGTGAACGCTACAACAAGGTCATTGACATCTGGGCTCACGTGAGTGAACAGGTTGCCAACGAGATGATGAAAGAAATCAAGGCCGGCGGCGGACAAGGCCCCGAAGATACCTTGAATCCCATTTACATGATGGCTGATTCCGGCGCGCGCGGGAGTTCACAGCAGATCCGGCAGTTGGGCGGCATGCGGGGGTTGATGGCGAAGCCCTCCGGCGAAATTATTGAAACGCCCATCACCGCCAATTTCCGTGAAGGCCTCACCGTGCTGCAGTACTTTATCTCGACGCACGGCGCGAGAAAGGGTCTGGCGGACACGGCGCTCAAAACGGCCAACTCCGGGTATCTGACGAGACGGTTGGTGGATATTTCGCAGGACGTCATTGTGAGCGAAGACGATTGCCGGACGGCCGATGGGATCGACGTTTCCGCCCTGGTTGAAGGCGGAGAGGTTATTCAGCCTATTGAAGAACGTATTCTGGGCCGTATTGCCGCGGAAGATATTTTTGATCCGTTGACTGGCGACGTGGTGGTGGCCGGGAATGAAGAGCTGGATGAAACGCGCGTCAAGGCCGTGGTCGAAGCCGGCATCGGGCACGTCCGTATCCGGTCGGTGTTGACCTGTCAGGCACGGTGGGGCGTCTGCGTGAAGTGCTACGGCCGCGATTTGGCCAGGGGGAAGTTGGTTGAATTGGGCGAACCCGTGGGGGTGATCGCTGCGCAGTCCATCGGCGAGCCGGGTACGCAGTTAACCATGCGGACCTTCCACATCGGGGGGACGGCCAGTAAGGTCGTGGAACAAAGCGTGGTCGAGTCCCGGCACGATGGAGTCTTGAAATACCTCAGTTTCGACGCGAAGAAAAACGCCGATTTTCACAATCGGCAGATGGCGGTGCAGAACAAGCAGGGCGAATGGGTGGTCATGAATCGCAACGCCAAGATTGCGGTCTATGACGACTCCGGTCGAGAGCGGGAAAAATACCCGGTTGTCTATGGGGCGAAAATTATCGTGAAAGACGGCGGCCGGGTGACGGTCGGGCAGAAACTCGTGGAATGGGATCCGTACTCCTTGACCATCCTGACGGAAGTGGGCGGGAAGATTGCCTATGGCGACATCTCCGAAGGCGTCACCATGAAAGAAGAAGTCGACGAAATCACTGGCCTGTCCCGGAAGGTGGTCATTGAGCAAGCCGGCACCAATCTTCGTCCTCGCGTTTCGATCAAAGACGATGGGAACAAGACGGCGAAATTGCCGGGTTCGGGTGCGCCGGCTCGCTACCTGCTTCCCGTGGGCGCGCATATCTTCGTGGAAAAAGGCGGACTCGTGCATCCCGGAGACGTGTTGGCGAAAATCCCTCGGGAGACCACCAAGACCAAAGACATTACGGGAGGGCTACCCAGGGTGGCCGAGTTGTTTGAGGCGAGAAAGCCCAAGGAGCAAGCGGTAATCAGTGAAATCGACGGCGAGGTCTCCTTTGGCGGGTTCGTCAAGGGAATGCGAAAGATCGTCGTCGATAACAAGATGGGAGACGTGAAGGAGTACTTTATTCCTCGAGGCAAGCACGTGAACGTGCACGAAGGGGATTGGGTGCGTGCCGGTGAACCGCTTATGGATGGGTCGGCGAATCCCCATGACATTCTGAGTGTGTTGGGTCCCCGAGAACTGCAACGATACCTGGTGAACCAGGTTCAAGAAGTGTATCGCTTGCAGGGGGTTTCGATTAACGACAAGCACATTGAAATCATTGCCCGGCAGATGTTGAAGAAGATTCGCATCGAGGACCCCGGCGATACGAACTTTTTACCTGGTGCGCAAGTCGGGAAATTTGCGTTCACCGATGAAAACCAGCGGGTTCTCGCCGAAGAGGGGAAACCGGCGATCGGAAAACCGGTGTTGCTGGGCATTACCAAGGCATCGCTGAATACGGACAGCTTCATCTCGGGGGCATCCTTCCAGGAAACGACGCGAGTTCTCACCGAAGCCGCGATCAATGGCCGGGTTGATGATTTGCGGGGGCTCAAGGAAAACGTCATCGTGGGTCGCCTGATTCCGGCGGGAACGGGGTTCTCGCACTATCGGGAAACCTTCGTGCCCGCTCCCGAAGAGAAGGTTGTCGAGGATGACGGCGCCGCTGCATTGGCGATTCCCGAAGGGGAAGAGTTGCAGATGCAGTCCACGTAAGAAATTGAAGCATTTTACCTTGACACCTAATACTAGTCTCACTACAATCGGAAGGTTGTCCGAGAGAGTTAACCGCATAACGCTTTAAAGGAAAAATCGTGATATGCCCACGGTGAACCAGCTTGTCAGAAAAGGTCGCAAGGCTCCCAAGGCCAAGAGTAAGAGCCCGGCTCTCAATCGGTGCCCTCAGCGTCGAGGGGTCTGTTTGCGCGTCTACACCACGACTCCGAAAAAGCCCAATTCCGCGTTGCGGAAAGTGGCTCGCGTCCGTTTGACCACGGGTGTCGAGGTGACGACCTACATCCCGGGTATGGGGCATAATCTGCAGGAGCATTCCATTGTGCTCGTGCGTGGCGGCCGGGTGAAGGACTTGCCCGGCGTGCGTTATCATTTGGTCCGGGGTGCGCTCGACGCGGTCGGGGTTGCCGACCGGAAACAGGGGCGTTCGAAGTACGGAGCGAAGCGGCCGAAGTAGTCAGCGGATTTGTCGTAGAGAAGGTGTATTCGGAATATGTCTCGTAGTCGAAGTGCCGTCGTAAGAACTCCCGTGGGTGACGCCAAATACCGGGATACCCTTGTGGGGAAATTTATTAATATTCTTATGACGAGAGGGAAAAAGAGTACAGCCCAGCGTGTGTGTTATGGGGCGTTCGACGTCATTCAACAAAAGACGGGGAGTGATCCTTTGAAGGTGTTTCATTCTGCGCTTGGCAACGTCAAGCCGATGGTGGAAGTCAAATCAAGACGGGTAGGCGGTGCGTCGTATCAGGTTCCCGTCGAGATCAGACCCGTCCGGCAGGTTGCTTTGGCCTTTCGATGGATTAAGCGCAGTGCCCAGTCTCGAACGGGAAAGAGTATGCAAGACAAGCTTGCCGCCGAGTTGCTTGATGCTGCCAATAATACCGGGGTTGCGGTCAAGAAACGTGATGAAACGCACAGAATGGCCGAAGCGAATCGTGCGTTTGCCCATTACCGTTGGTAGCGGTTTCTTGTTGCTGTAGTCTAATCCCTC
Source organism: Nitrospirales bacterium (assembly GCA_022825885.1). Lineage (GTDB taxonomy): Bacteria > Nitrospirota > Nitrospiria > Nitrospirales > UBA8639 > Bin75. Next base: position 12,916 of record JAJDVY010000009.1, read on the forward strand.
TCCACGCGTAGGTCTTTTTTGAAATCCGCTCTCGGGTTGGGAGTGTGGGAGCGTTGTTGCAGTCTGATTGTGTCCGGAGGAACGGTGTCCAGGGAATATCCATTAGAGCGGACTCGAAATATCGGCATCATGGCCCATATTGATGCCGGGAAAACGACGACGACCGAGCGCGTCCTGTATTATACCGGCGTCTCTCACCGGATGGGCGAGGTGCACGAAGGCGCGGCTCAAATGGACTGGATGGAGCAGGAGCGGGAGCGAGGCATTACGATCACGTCCGCGGCGACCACCTGTTTCTGGAACGATCACCGTATCAATATTATCGATACGCCAGGACACGTGGATTTTACGGTTGAAGTCGAGCGGTCTCTTCGGGTATTGGACGGGGCCGTGGCCGTGTTTGATTCGGTGCAGGGAGTCGAGCCGCAGTCTGAAACGGTCTGGCGCCAGGCCGATAAATACCGGGTCCCTCGCATTGCTTTTCTGAATAAAATGGACCGGGTGGGTGCCGACTTTTCGGGCAGCGTGCAAAGTATCGTCGATCGTTTGGAAGCGAATCCGGTCGCGGTCCAGTTGCCCATCGGAAAAGAGGCGGATTTCCGCGGGGTCATTGATCTTGTCTCGATGAAGTCCTACCTCTTCAACGATGAAACGCTGGGCGCGGATTACGTTGTCGAAGACGTGTCGCCGGATCTTCTGCCGGCGGCTCAGGAGTGCCGGGACAAAATGATCGAAGCCGTGGCCGAATTTGATGAAGCCGTCCTTGAGCAATACCTGAACGGAGATCCGTTGAAGCCGGAGGATATCAAGCGTGCCGTGCGCGCCGGGACCAATCAAATGCGAATGACGCCGGTGTTATGCGGGTCGGCCTTCAAGAATAAAGGCGTGCAGCCGCTGCTGGACGCCGTGGTGGATTTCCTTCCTTCGCCCTTGGACGTTCCGGAAGTGGAAGGGGTCGAGCCGTCCAGTGGTGAGAAAATGAGCTGTCCGGCCAGCGATGAAGAGCCGTTTTCGGCTTTAGCCTTCAAGATCATGGCAGATCCCTTTGCCGGGCAACTCACGTATTTCCGTGTCTATTCCGGCCGCCTGGAAACGGGTTCATACGTGTATAACGTCACGCAGGGCAAGCGGGAACGCATCGGGCGTTTGCTCAAAATGCACGCGAATAAGCGGGAAGACATTGACGTGGTGTATGCCGGGGACATTGCCGCCGCGGTGGGAATGAAGGGTGCGAGAACGGGCGATACCTTATCCGATGAAAAGCGTCAGGTCTTGTTGGAGGTCATTAAATTCCCCGAACCCGTGATTTCCATGGCGGTGGAACCGAAGACCAAACAGGATCTTGAGAAACTGGGTTTTTCGTTGGAAAAACTGTCGCAGGAAGATCCGTCCTTTCACGTGCAAACCAATGACGAGACCGGGCAAACCATCATTTCAGGCATGGGGGAACTGCACCTGGAAATCATTGTCGACCGGCTCGTCAGGGAATTTAAGGTGCAGGCAAACGTCGGCAAACCCGAAGTGGCCTATCGTGAAACGATACGCGGCGCGGGGGAAGCCGAAGGGAAATATATCAAGCAATCCGGGGGGCGAGGGCAATATGGGCACGTGGTGTTGCGCGTCGAACCCTCCGAGCCCGGCGTGGGGCTTGAGTTCGTCAACAAGATTGTCGGCGGTATTATCCCCCGTGAATATATCCCGGCGGTGGAAAAAGGGGTGCGGGAGCGCATGGAGTCCGGCGTGGTGGCCGGGTACGCCATGCGGGACGTTCGGGTGACGTTGTTCGACGGGTCCTTTCATGAGGTTGATTCCAGTGAAATGGGCTTTAAAATCGCGGCGTCGATGGCCTTTGAGAGCGCCTGTCGCAAGGGGAACCCGATCCTCCTCGAGCCGGTCATGAAAGTGGAGGTTCTGGTCCCACAGGACTTCATGGGCGACGTGATCGGCGACCTGAACTCCCGGCGTGGGAAAGTGCAGGGCATCAAGGCCCGGGTCGGCTCGCAAGCCGTGGAGGCCATGGTTCCCCTTGGAGAAATGTTCGGGTATGCCACGAGTCTGCGCTCGAAGACGCAGGGGCGTGCCACCTATTCAATGGAGTTTGCGGAATACGAACCCGTTCCGAAGCAACTGGCGGACCAGATCGTCAGTAAGCAACGCGGAGAATAGCGGGACGTTTTGTTTTCAGGGGCAGGAAGGCAACGTGATGAGACTCGTTTCTTTCTCGCATAGCCTCAAAGGATTTGGAATCGAAGAGGGAGGGGGAGATGGCGAAGGCGAAATTTGATCGAAAGAAGCCGCACGTGAACGTGGGGACGATCGGGCACGTGGACCATGGGAAGACGACGCTGACCTCGGCGTTAACGAAAGTGATGGGGCAGCAGGGGATGGCGCAGT
>JAJDVY010000035.1 GCA_022825885.1 Nitrospirales bacterium
ACTGCGCCATCCCCTGCTGCCCCATCACTTTCGTTAACGCCGAGGTCAGCGTCGTCTTCCCATGGTCCACGTGCCCGATCGTCCCCACGTTCACGTGCGGCTTCTTTCGATCAAATTTCGCCTTCGCCATCTCCCCCTCCCAAAAGCATCGTCCCCGACGGGAACCGCGTCGGTCCCGCGTGAGACGAATAATCCCGCAATCCGGAAAAACCCTTCATTGATATTTCAGTGACGTTTCAGCGAAGTGCTGGAGCCCACGACGCGGATTGAACGCGTGACCTCGTCCTTACCAAGGACGTGCTCTACCAACTGAGCTACGTGGGCCTTGTGAATGGAGACGTGAATCTCTGCATCGCCGGTCAGGTTGACCGCGTCACGCGTTCGCTGGAGCGGGCGACGGGATTTGAACCCGCGACAGCCAGCTTGGAAGGCTGGAACTCTACCACTGAGCTACGCCCGCCACCGTTGCTTTTGAATTCGCCGTCAGCCTGACTCACTCCTTTACCTCAAAAAGCCAGTAATGAACGTCCCGTTTATCTCGTGACACACGTTTCACAATTATGGTGGGCAGGCAAGGATTCGAACCTTGGAAGCCGACGGCAGCAGATTTACAGTCTGCCCCCTTTGTCCACTCGGGTACCTGCCCGTTCAACAACTCAATCGTTCGGCAGTCCCCTCCTACGTCAAGACAATCTAAAATTAAGGGAAAGTATAAAGCGGGGATACAAGACAAAGCCCAATTTTTCCTGCAAAACAGGCAAAAAAGGGCGTTTAGAGTGTTTCCTTTTAAAGACCGTTAAGGGTCGACCCCACCAAACGAAGAATTATATATACCGATCAAAGGGCAGTCAAGCGACAAAAATTGGGCGGGCAAACTGGGTTATCAGCCGCCGGACATTGAAATAAGTCCCATCATCAAGTTATCGAGCTAAGTCCCCAAACAAAATTCTTGACATTGCGTTCTATTTTCGTATTATTTGCCAAAACATACCGTTCGGTCCAATATCTTTCATCGCCCTGTCATGTTGATCGTCTTCGTTATCGCCTTTGTTTTCTGGCTTTCCGGGTGTTCCACCTTTCCCACTGTCACCGCGCCTCATTCTGTTGCTGCTCCAGAAATTTCCCAATCATCGGCAGCGGTTGCCCATAATCAACAGATTTTATGCCGGAACGGCTCTCATATCTACCCATGTATAATTACCTCCCCAAAAACACCGATGGGAGCTATTCGACGACCGGCGAAGGCTACCTCTTCAATCTCCACAAGGGCTACAGACACGACTCCGGTAACGGCCGGCAGCCACGCCGAACATGAAGCCATCGCGCAGCAACTCCAGGAAATCACATATGCGATCGGACCGCTGCTCGCTCACCTGGCAGAGGATCAGCCGAATAATGACGAGCCGAAGCCGTCACACATGTCCTCCGGGCCCGACACAATCATTGCAGACACTGAAACCGTTCTCAATACAGATTCAAATCCGGGATCGCCCGACCAAGTCTCACCGTCCATTCCCGATGACGTTTCACCATCTACATCAGCCGTCCCGTTCCCAAAAGATCACTCAGTCGAATCCTCAAGAAAAATGATTCCCCATGGGGGAGGTCAAGGTCATGCTCCTCAAACTTCAGCCGCGCCATCTGCGCCTTCGCATCTCGATCGCTCAGTTCTAAAACGGAAGCTGCGGGTCAAGCATCTGGCCTCCGTTTATTTCCCTTCGAATAGCGCTGAACTTCTCCCTTCTGAGAAGATCGTTTTAATCGATCTGCTGCCATTGATCCGCGATAAACAACTGCTTCTTGTTGGCTATTCCGACCGGAATGGTGACAAGAACACCAATGCGCGCTTGTCCTATAAACGCGCCCGGGCCGTGAAGGCTTTCTTCCTTCAAAGCGGCCTCGATCCGGAGAAGCTCTTCGCCGGTGGCCGGGGCTCGTGCTGTTTCAAAACCGAGGGCAAAACGCCGGCCGGCCAGCAACAGAATCGTCGTGTCGAAATTTACACACCCCCAACCGACTTCGGCCTAAATCGCCACCTTTAATCGAGGAGTAATGTCATGCGATCGATTCGCCTCCATCAATTTCTCTTTTTTCTCTTCGTCCTGGTTCTTCCGGCCACCGCTATTGCGGCTACCACGGGGGCCGAATTCAAAGACCTGTACGAATTCTTCTACGAGGCCGCGACGGGCTACCTCGGTCGCGCCATTGCGATTGTCGGCGGCCTCATGGGGCTCGGCGTTGGCGCCGCTACCGGCAAACCTATTCCAGCGCTGATGGGCACCGTGCTCGCCATTTTTGGAACAATGGGCCCGACGCTCATCAATAACCTGTTCAGCAGCGCAACGATCTGATCATGGATCACGAGCACCTGGAAGATTACTGGATCGGCCGGAACTTGGACGCGCCCCAATTATTCTTCATGTGGGAAGCCGATCGTGCCTACTTTGCGATGCTGTGGGTGCTCGGCGGCATGCTCATGGGTTCGACCATTCTCGGCGTCATGGCAGCCATGATTTTTGGCCGCCTCTACGCACAGATCAAAGAGGAAGGGGGAAAAGGACTCCTGCCCCGTATCCTGTACTGGTACACCCCCTCCTCTTACTGGCTCTCATCCTACCTGCCTTCCTGCGCACGGGAGTTTCTCGGCCGGTGAATAAGGACAAGTACCTGTCTGCGCTCGTAAGCGCCAATTATAAGACTGCCGTCTGGATGCTCATGTCCGTCGTGCTGCTCGTGACGAATTTCATCCTTTGCCTCTTTCTCTTCACCGCCGACTTAACGGAAAAAACCATCGTCGTGCCGCCCGATCTCGTCAAGCCGTTTTCGATTCACAAGAATCAAATCAGCCCATCCTACATTGAGCAGATGACCTACTATCTCAGCCAGCTCTTGCTCACCTATCACGACGACAATGTCACGGCGCAATTAGACTCCGTGCTCCGCCATGCGGACCCAACGACCTACGCCCATCTCAAGGCCGAATTTCATGCTCAGGCGGAACGGGTCAGCCGCCACCAGATCGGCTCTGTGTTCTATCCCATGGGCATTCATATTGCCAAGCTGACTGCCACCATCAATGGGGAACTCGTCAGCATGATCGGGCAAAAAATCGTTTCCCGGAAGCAAAAACATTATCAATTTCAATACGACTACCGAAATGGTTCTTTCTATCTCGTCAAGTTTCAAGAATTAGAAAAACTCGACGGACAGGAACTCAAACCCATTGACTCTCAAGAAGATGACGAGGTCAAACTCTGATGATCCGCGTCCTCATGGCCTCCCTTTCTGGCCTTCTTCTCTTTCCTAGCGCCGCCGCCGGCATTCAGACCTTGACGGTCCATGACGGCGCAAGCGTGACCGCCATCATCTCCTCCCAAGAACTCACCCGCGTGTCAGTCGAGGGAGCACAACGACTGGAGAAAGTGTGGGCGCCGGCTGGCAGGTTATCGATCCAACCAGAGGGGGCACACGGCGACATCTTCATCAGGCCCGTGGTCGGGGCGCCGGCGACGCTGAGCTTTTTCGTTCGTGACAGTGCCGGTGGCACTTACACTATCATCGCCGAACAGCGCGACGTGCCGTCCGAAACGATTCTTCTGAAACCTGAGTTGCCAGCGGTCCAGACACATCCCAATCGTAGCCAGCAAAAGCCCTTCTCGTATGTTCAGGAAATCAAACGGCTTATGCTTGCCATGGCGCTCGATCGGGAGACCAAGGGTTTCACCAAAGACACGCACGAGATTCCCGTCTCACTTTGGGAAGAGACCTCTATCGTCCACACCAACACGTACACAGGCTCTCACTTCCTCGGCCAGATCTATAAAATCACGAATCTCACCGGTCAACCTCTCACCTTTCATGAACAGGAATTTCTTCCTTTCATGCCCGACACCCGTGCGGTAGCCCTACACCATTTCACGCTTCCTGCGGGAGCCTCCACGTCGCTCTTTATTGTTCGCGACAAGACAAAAAGGACTGAACCATGAAATTACTCAGTGCCGACGAGACCAAACGCAAACAAATCCTCATCGCTGGCGGTGCCATTGTCGGCCTGATCGGGCTCCTCATCTTCGGCCTGTGGTTCAGTGATCCTAATAAGGATCAGCCTTCCTTCCGCGAAAAAGCCCGCGAAAAGGCCGCCGAAGTTACTAAGAGCTTCCGCACGAAGAAAGCCGTCTCTGCTGAAGAAACTTGGATCGCCAAATCGGAAGAGAAGCTCGCCCAACAAGATCAACAGATCCACGACATGTCCACGGCCATGCGGACTATTCAAGGTAAGCTCGGAGAGCTTGGGATCGACGTGGGGGTTCTTGCAAAGCAAGCCCAAGAGGGACCGAAAGAGTCGAGGGTTGAACCGGCTGAGGGAGACGGGGTCCCGGTTCCCAGCTTAAAGCCCAAACTGCCAGGTTCTCTTGACCTTCTGAAACCGCCGGGGCCAGACACCGTCAATCCGCCTGATCAGGCCACCCCACGACCAACCCTTCCCTTTCCCCCAGGGAAAGCCGCACCATTTCTCCCTTCCATCCAAGGCTCGTCCGTCCAACCTGATCCGATCTCTCCGCAACAACAAACCGGAGAAATTCATATCGTCACTGTGGGCACCCATGATCCCCAGGCGGACGCCGCCAAGAACGTCAAACAATATCTTCCGGCGGGGAGCTTCGCCGCGGTCCGCGTCCTCTCCGGCGTGGACGCGCCGACATTGGGGGGAGCTCAAGACCCCATCCCCGTTCTTCTCCGGGTGATGACGGACGGCGTCCTGCCGAATCTGTTTCATTCGAATGTCTCCAGTTGCCACATTGTGGCTTCCTCTTGGGGCGATATTTCCAGCGAGCGGGCCAATATTCAACTCAATACGCTCTCTTGTGTGCTACTGAACGGCGACATCATCGAAGTCCCGGTCAAAGGCTATGTCGCCGGCGAAGATGGTAAGGCCGGCCTACGTGGCCGCCTGGTCTCCAAACAGGGCGCTCTCGTCGCACGCTCGCTCTTTGCCGGCCTCGCGTCCGGATTCGGACGAACCCTTCAGCAACAGTCACAACAACTCGCAACCAGTCCCTTGGGTGCCGTCGCCACCGTCAATCCCAATCAGGTGCTCCAGGCCGGGACCGGGGCAGGGCTCTCCAGCGCCCTCGAGCGGATCGCCGAGTACTATCTTGAGCGGGCGAACCAAATCTACCCGATTATTGAGATTGCGGCGAACCGCGAGGGAGAGGCCATCCTCCAAGAAGGTATTTCCCTTGACCATCCCATTCTCGATAACACTCGTGAGGAGGAAGACTTTTCATGAAGACCGGCTTCGCGCTGCTTATCTTTTGCGCCGGCCTCGCGGCGTGTGGTCCCTCCTACACCTGCGGAGACTTTCCGGAGGCCGTCTGCCAATCGGTGACCAACACCTACGACCAGAGTCGCGGCACTGCTACGCAAGATTCGCGAGCGGTCGACCCGTCCGCTCCTCCTGAGCCGCTCCTTCTCACGACCACGAACGGAGTTCCTTTGCCGCATGACGTCACATTCGGCGATCCCTTCCTCTCGCGGCCGCGGCTGCTCAGAATCCTGCTCACGCCGTGGGAGGATAAACAAAAAGATCTACATGCGGGCGGGTACGTCTATATCCGTCTGGAGGAATCGCAATGGGTCATACCCAGATAAGCCCACTCCAAAAATTCAAGGCTGTGCTGAACGGCATCACCAGCGCGATCAAAATGTCGCTCTTGAGCGACGTCCCGCCTGGTGTTGCCTGGCAAAACGGGCAATCGCTTCCGACCATGGCACAATTTCGTGCCCTGTCCGAGCGCTATCCCCTCGCCACCGTGTTTCCCTATGAATCCTACGATCCCGACACCAATCTCTATTACAATCACGACACGGTCGGGTTCATGCTCTACACCAATCCCGCCACCGGGCTTGGAGTCAACGAACTGAAAATTCTCAATCAGTTCTTTGTCCAGCAACATCGCTCGGACGCCCTCATCCAAATATCCCTGATCGCCGACAACAATATCGACGGGCTTCTCCGGCCCTGGGCGGAGCTCAAGAACAACAGTGCCGGCACGCCGAACCACGACATCTTTTCCACGCTCGCCAACAACCGCCTCGACTATTTCCTGAAAGGCAAATGGGATTCCCTGTTTCAGGACCAGGCGTTCCTCGTGCGCAATTTTCATCTTATCGTCTCTTACACCATGCCGGGCACCTACGATCTCTCGGAAGACGATCTCAGCTACCTCACCAAAACACGAGAAGCGATTCAGGGCACATTGAAATCCGCACGCATGGATTCCGTCAGTCTCCATCCCGAGCGTTTCATCAACATCATGAGCAGCATCCTGAATCCGACGCATGAACCACGGCCGAAGCTCGCTTACGACCCCAACAATCTCATTAATGCGCAGATCATCGACGGGGATACCGCCGTCCTGGTCGACGCCGGCGCAGGGAGCTTCGTGCATAAAGAGTCCGCCTACACCATGCTCCCGTTTCACGTGAAGCAGTATCCGCAATATTGGGCCGGGTTTAATAATACGAAACTCCTCGGCGACCCCACGAATAACATTCTTCGGCTTCCCTGCCCCTTCATCATTACGATGACGGTCAATATTCCCGATCAGATTTATATCAAAGGCAAGATCAAACGGCAGAGCGCCCGGGCGACACAGATGGTCGATTCGCCCGCGTCCAAATATGTCCCGCAGTGGAAGGACCGGAAACGGGATTGGGACTACGTGAATCACAAGGTCGAAGATGGCAATAAATTGCTCGAAGCCTCTTATCAAATCCTGCTCTTTTGTCCCCAGGGACGCGAGCAGGACTGCGAGCAAGCCCTCAAGGGGCTCTACAATTCCTTTGGCTGGCTCCTGTCCCGGAGCCGCTACAGCCCCATGCACAGCCTGCTCGGCGCGATGCCCATGGGCATCAATACCGAATGCAAGCGCGCGCTCAAGATATTCGGATACTTTCAAACGCGGCTGTCTTGGACCTGCACCAACATCGCCCCATGGATTGCCGAGTGGAAAGGCACGCAGACTCCGATGATGCTTTTTACTGGCCGTCGCGGGCAGTTGGTCTATTTCGATCCTTTCGACAATACCCAGGGCAATTACAATCTGGCCTGCTGCGCCACGTCCGGGTCAGGGAAATCCTTCCTGACCCAGGAATGGGTTTGTAACTGCCTCGGCAGTGGAGGCCGCGTCTTTGTCATCGATGCCGGCCACAGCTACCGGAATCTCTGTAAACTCCTCGGCGGGACCTACATTGATTTCGGCGATGATGACCTCGACATTCGCCTCAATCCCTTTTCCTTTATCAACCAGGACGATCCCAAGCATTTCGCCGAGCAGGTCCCGCTCATCAAAATGCTCGTGGCGCAGATGGCCTCGCCGGATGCGCCCCTCACGCCCGTTCAGAAAGGACTTCTCGAAGAGGCTATCTTACACGCCTGGGACAATCACAAAAACGACTGCACGATCACGCTGATCGTCAACGCCCTGGAGACGATCAATAAAGATGACCCGGACCTCCAGCGGCAGGCTAAGGATATCGCCGTCATGCTGCAGTCGTTCACCAAGACCGGCATGTACGGCTCCTACTTCGAGGGAGCCGCGACCGTTGATTTCGACAATCAGTTCGTCGTGCTCGAGCTCGACGCGCTCAACGCCAAGCCTGACCTCCAAAGCGTCGTGCTCCTCATTCTGATGCTCCGTATCACTCAGGTCATGTACCTGTCCAAGAATAAATCACAGCGGAAATTGTGCATCATCGACGAAGCTTGGCGGCTCTTATCCAAGGGACAGGCCGGCGACTTCATCCAGGAGGGCTTCCGGGTCGCGCGGAAACATGGCGGCAGTTTCATGACCATCACACAACGGCTTTCAGATTATCATAACTCACCCACCGCTGAAGCCGCGCTCAGTAACTCCGATTACACGCTCTTCTTGCGGCAAAAAGCAGACGAACTGGCACTGGCGGCGGAAAAGGGATGGCTGGATAAGAACAATGGCAGTGTGGAGCTTCTCCGGTCCCTTGAAACACTCCAAGGGAAATATTCTGAATTGGTCATTGCCTCGCCCAAGGGATTCGTCCCTGTCCGCTTTATCGTCGATCCGCTGACGGAGAAGCTTTTTTCTACGAAAGCCAATGAAGTCGAGGCGATTCAAACCGCTCTCGCGGTCGGTCGCAATATTATGGACGCGGTGAAGGAACTCAGTGAAAAACAAACTCGATGATACGGCCCTCGCGGTCGGCTCTGATTGGCACGAGACCCTGCTCGTTCCCGTGTTTCTATGGCCAGCCTATGTCCTTGTCGTCACGACCTGCTTTGTCGCGATCTTCTTGTTCATGGAGGGCTTCTTTGACAACTACCTTATTGACATTCTCTATCGGATTACCAGTAAGGGGCACTAAACACGCTTCATGAAATCCTATGAATCATGACGTATGCCTTTCTTGGCGGATTGCTTGGGACGGCCTTCGTGCTGTTCCTTACCGGCACCTTCTTTACCAACCTTTCAACCGCGCTGCTCAATACTGTCAGAAGAGCCTTCTATTTCTAAACCAAAATGAGGTCCCATGACTACCGAACCGAAACAACCCCACCAGGCAAACGCGGCGGCGCGGAGTTCCCTGAGCCCCCGTCTCAATCCCAAACCGCTCCTGTTCGCCGCCTTTGGCGGCATGTTTGGCGCGCTGCTAGTCGTCGCCGTTAATTTCGCCGGCGAGGATCCTCCGTTTCGGATCGGCGTCGTGAATATTCAGGACATTCTTGAACGGCATATCAAGGACTATGCCGCTCGGAATCTGACCAAGGAACAACAACAGCAAGCGGCCGCGGACTTCTCTCAATCTCTCGAATCTGAGATTCGCAAACTCGCGAAGAAGGAACACCTTCATCTGCTTGTTGCACCAGCGGTCCTGTCCGATGTGCCGGATTATACGGGGTACATCGAACACCAATTACAGGTACCCGATGACCTGTAAACTGACACAAGAGCAGACCAGGCGTCTTCTCCGCTGGGGGTTTGCCGGCGCGTTCGTCATCGCCACGATTTGGGTACTTTCGATCTTTTATCTCATCGGGTTCAATACAACCAACAGCTTGCCTGGGTACGTGTACCTCGTCATCAAGTATCACCACCCCGTCAAGCACGGACTCGTGGCATTTCGGCCGCCACCCAATGACTTCTATCCGCATCGTTGGTTCATCAAATACGTGAAAGGCCTTGCTGGCGACGTCGTCCAATGGGACGGCCGTCAATTCTCTATCAATGGACAACCTTTAGGATCGGCCAAAGTCCATGCTGAAAATGGTCTTGCACTCGCGCGCGGGACCAGCGGCCAGATCCCAAAGGATTATTATTTCGTCTGGACGGAACATGCAGACAGCTTTGACAGCCGCTATGCGCAGATCGACCTTATTCCTCATAATCGCATTATTGGCCGGGCTTATCGGCTCTTATAGCCTTAGTCACGCTCGCGATCTCGGCACGATTGGTCCCACGTATGCAATCTCCGAGCGCAATCTGCTCGACGTGATCCAGGAGCGGCTCCGGGAGCACAGAGAAAGCGGGCTCCTCGAGAAACACCGCAAAGAACTCGCCGAGCGCGCCAAGCGCTATACGTCACGGCCCCAGGGTCTTCCGCTTCCACGGGCACAGACCTATCGCACCTCAACGGTCAGTCTCGAATTCATTACCACCGAGGACATCACCGATGGGCGTGGCCATGTCCTCTATCCGGTCGGCACCCAAGTCAATCCCCTGGTCTTTCAGTCGCTCACGAAAACGCTCTGCTTAGCCGACGGTGACGACCCCGACCAGGTCGCGTGGCTGGCTCAGCACTGTCCGGACCCGCTCAAGCATAAATTGATCCTCGTCCGAGGAGAGTACCCCAAAGTCGCCAAGCAACTCGACCGGCGCCTGTACTTCGACCAAGGCGGGTATCTCGTTGGTCGGTTCGGCATTCGGGCGGTCCCCGCGACGGTCCGGCAAAAGGAGCACATGCTGTATGTTGAAGAAATCCCGATTCGATAGAGACTTTATCCTTGTGGGAGTGGCGATCATCCTGGCGTTGACGTTCCTCCTGATCGCTCCTCCGCCCAGCACGGCGGCGGCGCCCTGTAACGGGACCTTTCCCAATCCCATGATGGATGTCTGTTGGCTCTGCCTCTTTCCGATGTACATCGGTCCGGTCGAGATCGCGTTTGGGCAGCCGAATAATGGGGATTCGGCTCCCCCGCTCATCTGCAGCTGCCCGGCGCCGCCGCCGCTCTTTATTCGTATCGGCATCGGCTTCGCCTTTTGGGAGCCGGTCAGAGTCGCAGAAGTCGTCCGGACTCCCTTCTGCTCCCCGACGCTCGGCGGAACCCCACTGGCGAGCCTCACGGTTCCCCACGGCACTCACCACAAAGGCGAAGGCGGGAAACAAGGTAATGCCTTCTATCACGTCCACTGGTTCCAATATCCCGCGCTGTCCTGGCTGGGCATGGCGCTCACCGCGGCCATGTGCTTTCAATCAGAACCCTTCGACCTCGTCTATCTCTCCGAGCTTGATCCGCTGTGGGATGACGACCAATTGACCTTTATTCTGAATCCGGAGGCGATCCTGTTCAGCAACCGTGTGGCTCAGGCCGCGTGTATTGCCGATACCATCGCGGCCCAGCTCAATTCCTTCGGGCTTGACTCGTTGTTCTGGTGCTCCGGCTCGCAAGGCTCCGTGTACCCGCTCTCCGGGAATCACGCCAATCACGTCGGTGGGGTCGATTCCAGCCTCGCTATCGTGCACAAGCACGTGTTCAAAATGCACCGGCAACTGCTTGCCCGAGACACGTCCACGAGCGGCGCCATGTGCGGGTCCAAACCCCAGCCGATTCTCCGGAAAAAGCAGTACAAACAACAGATGCTGTTTCCGACGCCGCAGACGGCTCAAGGCTACGGGTTCGGGGCCCCCTCGGTCTTGTGGGGCGCGGGCCGTGAGTATCCCTACAAAGGAGAAGACTTCTCATATTTGATCTGGAGGAAACGCAAATGCTGTGCATGGTGACGATGCTGTCTGGGTGCTTCGGACTGGCCGGCAAAGCGGCCGCACTCCAGATGACACCCCTGGGTTTTGGGGACCGGCCAGCCGTCTGGTCCCGGTCCGTGCGCGTGATCGTCCGTATCGCCATCCTCCTCCCCTTTCTTTTTGGCCCGACGTATCCCGTCTCCTCGCAGCCCGCCTTCCAGGAGCCTGATCCGGCTGCGCTTCAACAACAGCGAGAGCAAGCCGACCGCGCCCTTCACGACGCCCAACAACTTCTTCGCGACGGGGCTCTCGCGGATCACTTGCGGCCGGCGCAGGCGATTCCTGGAATGACACACAATCCAGGACGCGGTCTAAACTTCTCCCTTCCCGGAGGCCTCTCGGAAAGTCATCCGTTCATCGATACACACGTCGGCCAAGCCGTGACGTCGCCGCTGGCGTCACGGCCCCCTTCGCCCGATGATCGAATCAGACCGCTGATTCTCATCAGCTTCGGGATGCCCGACAGCCAGATTCGCGAACTATTACAGGAAGCCCACCGCTTGAAAGCGGCTGTGGTCATTCGCGGCCTCATCAATGATAACTGGAGAGACACCATCGCGGCCATCCATCAGCTCAGCGGCGATGGATTGAGTGGGATCAGCATCGACCCCACGGTCTTTGACCGCTTCAATGTCTCACGTGTCCCGACGTTCGTACTCCCCCTTGAACGTCTGGAGCCCTGCACCCAGGATGGCTGCAAACCAGTCAAACACGTGCGCGCAACCGGGTCGACCTCGCTCTCGTATTTTCTCGACTTTGTCTCACGTGTCGGCAAGCCCGAGGAACGGCACAAGGCGCGCAACTGGCTCTCTGCTCATCAAGGAGACACACCATGAAAGCCTCTAACATCGTCTTCATCTGGGTTTTCATTCTGGCCGGTATGGCTGTGGCCGGTGACATGGATGATGCAATCCAGGACGGGAAAAGCTTCGCCTCAGGCCGGAATGCCGGGATCCGGGACATCCCGGCCAATCTGGATCCCACCACTGTGCCAAATTACGCGGGGGCGAACGTTCCGGAAAAAAACTACTACTCCTCGGGCTCGACCCTTCAAACTCAAGCCCAAACGCTTGCCACGACCGACCCCACGGCGCAATACATCACCAATGCCCGGACCAGCCGACCTGCCCACACCATCGATCCAAAAACAGACCCACTCCTGACGCATAAGCCAGCCAATGAGGCTCGCATGACGGCTCTCGCGCAAACCTATCAAGGGTGCAGTCCCGTCAGGATTCCTGGTGCCGTCGTCTCAGTCTGCGGCAGCCAACTTATCTGTCCGAACGGCACCTGCACGGCAAATGTTGGGCAGACTCACACGCCCTCCACGACGGGGTTCACCAAAGCCGCCTCCTATCTCGCCGTCCTCCAAGAAATGACCGAGACCCTCGACCCGGCCAAGCTTGAAGTCTTTCGTGGAAAGAATAAAAAATGCAAAGACAATAATTTTGGCTTCTTTACCTGCTGCCAAAATCCCAGCAATGCTCAATGCAATGCTGTCGAACGCGAATTGCGCATCGACCGCGACGAGCAACGCACCCACTACGTCGGTCGCTATAAAAATTGCGACATCAGGGCTCTCTTTTTCTGCATCCTCTGGCGCGACTATAAATCCTATTGCACCTTCCCCTCGAAACTCGCCAGGATTGTCGTCGTTCAGGGCCGCGCTCAGATCGGGAAAGCCTATGGCGGACCTCGAAACCCGAATTGCTCGGGCTTCACGCTCGCTGAATTACCCCGTGTCGACTTTGAAGCTATCGACCTCTCTGAATACTATGCCGAGGTTATTGCCGAGGCTCACGCCGGCACGACGCCGGCCGCGGTCGACGCCACTCAAGACATCACAATCAAATTGCAGCAACGGCACGACGAAATCCCATGACTCCTTTCATTCTCACATTCCTCGCGTTCTTCGTCCTGCTCCCCGCTTCCCATGGGCGCGGAGAGGACCTCGCCACCTCTTCCTCGGGGAAGGCTTCCTCCTTGATCTTCCCCTCCTATTACGAAGAGGCCGGCCGTGGGCGGCATTGGTACAAGGTCACACCACCGCCACCGGAGAAGCCCGAACTGGAGCCCGAACCGGCGGCCCCATCTCTTCCGGTGCCGGCGCCGCTCACGCCACGCGAGGTTCTGAAAAAACAGGGCGAGGTCTGGGAAGACGCCCTTGCCCGGGCGGTCCTCCATCCCTCCGCAGACAACTACCTCGAGTACTTGCGGCTGACCTCCGCCATTCAAGCCCAAGCCCAGCAATTCGCCACGGGTTTCCGCGAAGCCATCTGGAGCGCGCCCGAATATGACTACACCTTGGTGAATCCCGTGCGGGCCGAGGCGATCTCTGCCAAGAACCAGGCTGCGCTCCAGCAAGAGACAGCCGACCTTGGCACCGTGGCCGACCGGTACGGCCTGGTCTTCTTCCTCCGGGGCGATTGCCCCTACTGTCAGCGCTTTGCGCCGATCCTGAAAACCTTCACCGATACACACGGATTCTCTGTGCTTCCCGTGTCACTCGACGGGAAGGGGCTCCCGGAATTTCCGGAGCCCCAACACAATGCCCTCTTAGCGTCGAAGCTCCAAGTCGATGTCGTACCCACCGTCTTTCTCGTGGACCCGGTCCGGAATCAACTCCTGCCCGTTTCTTATGGCTACACGGATGCCTCGACGCTTGCGAAAAAGATCTTGTGGGCGGCGGAGAACCTGAAAAACGACAAAAACAAATTTGGTAGTTTTGTTAAAGGCGAGCGTCCTGCGCAGGACGCTAACGCGGGATCAGTTCTTCCTTTACTCTCAGCTGCGACCACCATTCGCGGAGGCTCGCGATGACACACTCACCCGCCATCCCCGTGTTCTCCATCCCCGTGTGCGGTGCGTGGAACGCGCCTTTCACGGCGCCGACAGAAGACCGGCAGCTGCAAGGCTTTTTCCTTCGTCCCTTGGTGGTTCGTGCTCCTGGCCCTCATTCCCGAATGACGGGCCAGGTCACTCACTCTTCACCAGGAGGCTTACTATGAAAACACCCTTCACCACTCATGGCTCACTGCACCGCATTCTCGTACTCGCATTCGCCGTCGCACTGCTCTTTATCGGAATTGGCTATGCCAATCCTCTTGAGGAACTTAGGGACATCCTCACAAAAGATCGCAGTAAGAAGCAGAACGGGCTGGAGCCAGGCACCGTCGTTCAGCCACCGCAGCCGGAGCTAAGACCCATTCCGAATAATCAACAGGGTTTGCCGCAGTTCCGATTCCCGGATCAGCCTAAACAGAAGCCCGCGCCGGTGGCTGCTGGTATTACTGAATGCCCCTATCGCCCATTGCGACGTGTCCTCGTCGATGATGACGGCAATATCATCTACATGACTTTCGGCGGAAGGAGTGGCTACACAAAACGTCTGGCTGCCAATATCGACAGCCCGGCTGGACGCGCCATGCTCCAAATCCTTCTCTCTCCCCCTACCTCAAAACACGGCTCTATTGCCGTCGCAGGCTCCTACCCTGCCGGCTACGATTGCACTGGCGTCAATGTCACCACACCAGCTCTATTACTAGGAATCGACCGAGTTGGCCGGTAAGTATCATGATCAAACGTTTTCTTTTATCCCTTCTCGTTCTTCTCCCTTTAGGAGCGACCAATGCGTCTGCTGATATTGGTTCCAAGCTCGACGACTGGTTTAACAACCAGAATTTCAGCACGTCCACACGGCCGGGGATCTATGAAACCCAGTCTGCCCGATACGCGACATTAGGCGGCATTTCCTACCGGGCGCCCATCTTTCAGCCGTACCGCTTTCTGAATATTCAGACGCCCCGGTTCTCCGCTGGCTGCGGGGGCATTGATCTGTATACTGGTGGCTTCTCCGTGATGAACGCCAGCCAGTTTATCGACGCGCTCCGGGCGATTGGACAAAACGCCGCGTCGCTGGCTTTTATGCTTGCCATCCAAATTGTTTCGCCACAATTGTCCGGCGCGATGGAAGACATTCAGTCTTGGGCCAATGAATACCTGAATATGGGCATGGACTCGTGCGAAGCGGCGACCAAATTGGTAGGAGGCGCCCTTGAATACTTCGGTCAAAAAGAGGGCAACTGCACGATGAAGCGGATGCAAACAACCGGCGAAGACTACAATACCGCCAATTACAACTGTACGACTGGGGGTCGGATTAAAGCCACCGAAGCATCGGGCGGGGGTGAGGAGGATCAGGTGATATTCAGCAAAGGCAACCTCACTTGGTTCGTGCTCATGCAAAACCCCTTCTTTACCACCGATACGCAATTTGCCGAACTCATCATGAATATCGTCGGCACGGTCATCTACCGCGATGAGGGCAACAGCGACCCTGACCCGACCGGCCTTACTCGCATTCCGGCGGCTCTTAACGAAGACGGCACACCCAATCCGAGTTTCGAGAATATGATCGCGGCATTGCTATATGGCTCTGATGCAGCAGTCCATCTGCAAATCTACCGCTGCCGGACGGCGACCGCCACGCCCATGGGGTGTCAAAGAATTCGTCCTCAGCGAAGAAACATTAATCCCGCGACGTGGGGGACGGGCTTACATGGCAAAATCACAACTCTGGTTCAAAGCATCGTTTCGAAGATCCGGAGCGATGCGGCGCTGACCGCGACCGAAACCGGCTTGATCGGCGCCAGTAAGATTCCGCTTTACCGCTTTCTCACTGCGGCCAGTGCCGCGTTTCCCAACGCACCCGGCAGCAGCATCGACGTGAGCGAGTTGACCGACAAATATACGAATCTTTTTGCGCGAAATATTATACTCACGTCACTCAATAATGTCCTTACCATGGTGGAATTTCAGGCAATCAATCTCCCCAATAATCTTTCGGAAACCCCTCAAGTAAAAGAATTTGAAAAAGACTTGCGAAACGCCATCAAGGGGGTCGCAATGATGACGAAGGAAACGGAGGATGAGGCGGAACAGTACTTTGACTTGCTCCAGCAGATTCGGCAATACGAGAAGGAAATTATGACAAACTTGGGCAAGGGGTTTATGCAAGCGGCGCGGTGGGGACGCTAACCATGGCCGCGTTCCCTCACTGCGGCCATGCCGCGAGGACGACCACGCCGAGCGCGGCGAGAGCTAAAAGGGTGCCGAGGTTCCACTTGATAATTTCCACTTTGGTTTCGGCGATCGCTTTTCGGATGTCGGCGATCTCTTTTTCGACGTCGGCGAGTTTGGCTTCCAGTTTGACGTCCAAGTGCGCGATGTCTTGTTTTGTGGAGAGGTTGCGATCGAGGAGCTGGACGTGTTCCTCGGCCAGGGCTTCGGCGACGGGTGACGCCATGCCGGCTTCGGTCATGCGTTTCACAAAGCGGTGGGTGTCGAAGATGACGGATTCAGCCATGGGAAAAGTTGTATGCTCCGGTCTTTGGGGTTGTCAAATGCCTAAAGAGACCGGCTGATGAACTGGGAAGTCATCGCCTATGGGTCCGGAGATTTTCTCCGGCTGGTCTTCACGGCCGTGGCCTCGATCTTCGGCAATGCCAATTATATTGGCGCCATGAAGACGGCGTTTTTCCTCGGCTTCCTTGTTCTCTTTATCAAAGGCGCCATCAATCAGGACGTCATGGCCGGCGTGAAGTGGTTCGTCATCGCCATGGTCCTGAACCTGGCACTCCTCGTTCCCAAAACGACCGTCGTTATCACCGACCGGGTGTTGCCGTCCGCGTCGGCGGTCGTGAACAACGTGCCGCTCGGTCTCGCGGCCACGGCCGGCTTCTTTTCCTATACCGGGGACTGGTTCTCCCGCGCGTTCGAAACGGTCTTCACCATCCCGAACGCCGTCCGGTATACCCACAACGGCCTCCTCTTCGGCCACAAGGTCCTTGAGGCATCGAGAACCATGGTCATCCCTGACGAACGCACGTATCTGAATTTCACGGAATTCTTTTCTTCGTGTGTCGTGGTCGATGGGGTCGGCCACAATCGGTTCTCCTGGGAAGACGTCCTTGAAGCCAACGACCTTCTTGCCTTCTTCAGCGCGAACGTGGCGCAGAACGCGGCGCGGTTCAAGTACGTCACGACCGCCAACGTCCAGCAGATTCTCTCCTGCCGGTCCGGATTTACCGGCTCTTTACAGCCTGATCTTCAGGCCATCACGGATGGCATCATGAACACTGGGATTCGCGGATTCATCGCCAACAACAGCACCGCCACGGCCGCACTCGCTAAATATAAAAGCGATCTCCCGCCGGCGATCCTGTATCTCACCGGCATGAGCATTACCCCTGAAGCGCTCGTACTCCAAAGCTCGCTCAGCAACACCATGGGGAATGCCATCCTGAAAATGGCGCGCTCGGTGGATGACGCCACCTTCGCCACGCAATATGCGCGGCAATGGGCGGAAAACGAGCGCCGGACCACGTATCAGACCATGGGCCGCATTGCGGAAGAAAAACTGCCGCTGTTGCGCGCACTGATCGAGGCGTTCCTGTACGCCATCTTTCCCATCATCACGCTCACCGCGCTCGTCATGCCCACCGCTGTCCCCTTCGCCTATATCACGACCCTCCTCTGGATCAATCTCTGGCCGCCTCTTTATGCCATTCTCAATTTCTTTATGTCCTATTACACCAAAGGTGTCCTCACCGAATTGAGCAGCATTTACGGGAGCGGCTTCAATGCCATGGCAAACACGCAACTCACGGAGTACGTCAGCGACATGGTCGCCACCTCGGGCTATCTCGTCTCCTCGCTGCCGATCATCGCCTGGATGCTCGTCTCCCGATCCGGAGCCCTTGTCGCCATGGCCGTGTCACGCATCATGCAGGGGTATGACACGTCTGTCGGCCATGCGGCCGAGCAGATCACTCGGGGGGAAGGACAGATGGGCGGCGTGCAATGGCGGGAGACGAATGCGCACGGCGGATTCGGTCCCGCGGGCGCAGGCGTCTCGCCCGATAACAATATTCAAACCTCCGCGCTTTCTCCCAAGGGTGACTTCGTCACGTGGACGGCTGACGGCCACCCCTACTTTAAACAGATCCAATCAGACGCGGCCGTCGGGTTCAATCTTGGCAAGGAAATGACCGAGCAAACCTCCCAGGAACTCCGGCACGCCACTACGGAAGCGGAACAGTCGAGGGAGGCTTTTGTCGAATCCACGACGTATCTCGGAGAACAAGTCGCAGCGGTCGCCAATAAAGACGCTGCCCAAACCGTCGTCGGTGAGAATCTTTCTGAGTCACGCGATTCGGTGCGCAGCAACTTTACGCGGACGGTCGATCACAGCGTTGATGAATTCGCCCGCCGTAATTCGCTCGATCTCACTGACCAAGAACGAGCCGGCATCTCCATGGCCGCGCAAGCCAGGCTCGGCCTGACCCTCCCACCTGGTCTCGGCCTCCACGTGGAGGGCGGGGGGTCCGGTAGCCTCAATGCCGCGTCCGAAGAACTCATGAAGCGCTCTGACATTCAACACTATACTGATAAATTTATGCAGAGTAAGGAATTCGGCGGCGCCATGCAGACCAGCGCCAAATTTGCCCTCGATCGCTCTCAGAGCATCACCGACTCCCAGGGCAGAGAATTCGTCACTTCCATCCGCAATGCGTTACAGGAACAAGAAGGCCATCAACGCGACTACAGCACCTCCCAATCCGAACTGCATGAAGCAGCGGAGCGTCATCAGCAAGCGGAACAGTTCAGTGAACACATCACGGTGAATGGCATCGACGCGATCAAAGATCACGCTATCCATAACGAAGGGATGAGCCTCCAACAGTTCCTGCAACTCCTTCACGACGTTAGCGACGGGAATTACGGCGCCACCCAGCAACTTCTCCACATGGATGAAACCATGCGTCAGCATGGTACCATGCCCCTCGTCGGCAGCAAGGTCGGCGGGCTGACCAAGGACTTTGTTCCTGGAGACAGCATTGAATCTCTGCACACCGACCCCGCACAGTCTTATGAACAGTCTGGCGGCATCGTCGAATTCGATCTGCCTGCCAAGGGCTTCATCCCGGAGGAGGTCCGCGACCAGATTGAACAGGATCGCGCCCACGTCGCCGGCGATATCAGACAAACCCATGAGGGTGAGGCGGGACACCACATGCAACAATTCAAGGAACGCCTCGATGTCGGCGTCCACCATCACGGCGAGATGATGGACACGCTTCGGGATGTTCGTACGGGTGCCCTCGACGTTGCTGAGAATATCACGCATGGGCCATGGACCGTGTCTCCGGAAGCCGCCCGCGAGCTCGGCGGCCAAGATTGGACGTGGGAAGGTGCCCCCCGGTCCGCTCCTGCCCTAGCGGGCCCGCCTCGCATGGAGCAAGAAGTCTCCGCGCTCGATCAGGGTGTGGCGGTCACACCACCACTTGAGACCGGCTTCTGGCCGAGCGACGCTCCAGATGGAGATACTGGCATTCGCGTCGATCTCGGCATGGCGCTGGACCCCGGAAGGGAAGATGCCGGATCGGCTGCCGATGTCAATTCGGGCTCTTCCCCTGTTCCTAGTGGAGAAACAGTTTCGGCCGGGGTCACGGCAGGTATGGAACAGGAGTCCTCGGCATTGCAACAAGGAGGCGTCGAGGGGCTCGGCATTGAAGACACCACCACATCCAGCGGTGGGCTTTCTCAAGCACCTGATTTCACGCCAGGCGACGGGCCTGAGTCCGACGTGGAAACCCCGCCACCTGAACACATGCACGCCATTGACCGGCCAGACCCTAGCCTACCTGAATCCCGAACTCCGTCAACCGGCTTTTCTTCGGCGGCGACTCTTGCCCAGGGCCTACCCGGCCCTGACATCGAGCAGGCTGCCGCCGCCATTCAGGCAGCCGGCGCCGCCCACGCGCCGCTCCGCGATCACACGGCCGATGCACAAAGCCATATACCCGGGCGGCCCGAGACAGCTTTCGGTGGCCCGCGTGCGCCGGTGACTGGCTTTAGCGAAGCCAGCCCCTCAGCGCCTGGCATGGAACAAGAATCCCACGTCACACGGGATCTCGATGACCCGGCCGCGTGGGCAACCCTCACTTCGCCCCATGAAGCCGGTACCGGCCAAACGCAAACCATAGCGTCCATCATGGGCCATGAGAAACTGCGCCTTGAGCCCTACCCTGACAATAAAGGTATGGCTATTGGATACGGCCACAATCTCACAACGAATGGTGACACGTTCGCCGACGGCACACCCATTCCTGATACGATCACCCCTGAGCAAGCCGAACAACTACTCCGCGAAGATATGGCTCAGGCTGAACATGATGCCAAGGCTCTGGTCAGCGAAGAACGGTGGGATTCCCTCAGCGAAGTCCGAAAAGGCGTTCTTATTGAATTAGCCTACCAGCACGGCCACGAGAATACCTCTGAATTCGTCGAATTGTTCGATGCGGTCGAAAAAGAGGATTGGCCGCGTGCCTCCGGTGAACTCCTCGACAGCAATACCTTCAAAGACGAATCCACGTCGGCGCGCATGGCGACGCTTGCAACGCGAATGGCTAACGATAGTTGGGAGAAAGGACTAGATGAAACGTAAATCTCACAAGAAGAAGACCTCAAACGCGCGCATCATCGCGCTGTATAAGTTCAGAAACCTTTGGCACTCCTCGAAACAGGAGGAGGGGCCATGCAAATCCAGCATGTCGGCTACCGCATCAAAGGGTTTTCTCGCCTAGCGCAAATCGGGCATCGCAAGGAGATGATACCCCACGACGCCCTGTGTACCCTCCTCCCAACCCCGCCGCGCTGCATGCTCTCCGATAATGGCTCCGAGTTCCTCGGGCACTTCCAGCAGCGCCTCGACGCCCGTGGCATCACCCATTGGTGGACGTATCCGCGTTCCTCGAAAATGAACGCCCACGCCGAACGCTTCAATCGCACCCTCCAGGAACAGTTCGTGGATGACCATGAGGACTTGCTGGTTGACGACCTGGCCGCCGTTAACCGGAAACTGGCCGACTGGCTGCTGGCTGACCATACCGTCTTGCCCCACCATAGCCTCAACCACCAATCTCCGGTACAATTCCTCATACAACACCAACCTGAGTGCCAAAGGTGGTGGACCCATACACGCGCTTGACAATTGCTCACAAAATCACAATGATAGAAGGGGTCATCGCTATGGAAACCAACGTCGTCTTTGACACCCACGCTTACGTTAAGAGCATGACCGATGCCGGCGCCCAGCCGCGCTTGGCCGAGGCCATCGCGCAAGGGCAAATCGCATACCTCAATGCGACGGCCGCGACGAAAACCGATATTGCCAATATCCAGCGCGACATCGAGCGCTCCAAAAACGACCTCATTAAGTGGTTCACCCATACTCTGCTCGTCTTCGCAGGGATCATAATGGCCGGCATAGCCGCGCTCCTGCAAATCTTCTTGAATTCGCCTTCGCCCTGAGAAAGAGCGCGGCATCCCCATTAAGGATGGCGGCCATCTTCTGGCGTCCTTCTTCTCAACGCGACTCATAGTCCCTCGTAACGTTTCCCCAGCGGTTTCCTCCTGGCCTCAGAGCGCCGCATATCTCTCCTCTCTCTTCCGCGACGGCTTTGCGGGGGGCGCGCCTCGCTCTGAGTTCCT
Source organism: Nitrospirales bacterium (assembly GCA_022825885.1). GTDB lineage: Bacteria > Nitrospirota > Nitrospiria > Nitrospirales > UBA8639 > Bin75. The sequence continues at coordinate 21,613 of JAJDVY010000035.1, forward strand.
CTCTGCTCGTGAGTCTTCTGATCCGTTCCTGCTTCCTGTCCGCTTCATCATGCCTCCCCCAATCCCACATGATAAAACCGGACAGATGATGTGTGACAACTGCGGACAGTTTATTTGTTCCTAACAGTCCCCAAACAAAATTCTTGACATTGCGTTCTATTTTCGTATTATTTGCCAAAAAATACCATTCGGTCTAATATCTTTCATCGCCCTGTCATGTTGATCGTCTTCGTTATCGCCTTTGTTTTCTGGCTTTCCGGGTGTTCCACCTTTCCCACTGTCACCGCGCCTCATTCTGAGGCTGCTCCAGAAATTTCCCAATCATCGGCAGCGGGTTATTTCCCTTCAAAGAGCACCGAACTTCTCCCTTCTGAGAAGATCGTTTGAATCGATCTGTTGCCATTGAGCCGCAACAAATAACTGCTGACACTTACAAAGGAGAAATTCACATGCGACATCCCGCACCACACCGCCCACCAATTTCCCTGCTTCTCATGGCTTACCTCTTCGCCGGCGCACTTGCCGGGTGCGCGGCCGTTCACACATCCATCGCCAAGGCCGACCTTGACGTACAGACCAAAATGAGCGACGCCGTGTTCCTTGATCCGGTCGGATCGGATAAACGCACGATCTTTATCCAGGTCCGGAACACGTCGGATAAGCCGAATTTTGACATTGAATCCTCGTTGAAGTCGGCCATTGCCGCCAAAGGCTACCGGATTCTGGAGGATCCGGACCAGGCCCACTTCAAGTTTCAAGCGCAAATCCTCAGCGTTAGCAAAGCCAATCCCACGGCAGCCGCCTCGGCGCTCCGCGCCGGATATGGCGGCGCCCTCGGCGGTGCGGTCCTCGGCGGCACCATCGGTCAGGCCATCGAGGGCTCTCGCGGACTCGGGGTCGGCGCCGGTGCCGGCGCCCTCGCCGGTGGCCTGGCTGCCACCGTTGCGAACGCGATGGTCAAAGACGTGACCTATGCCGCCATTACTGATGTACAAATCTCGCAGAGAACCAGAGAGGGGGTGTCCGGCACCCAAAAGACCAGGGCGGATATCGCTCAAGGAACCGGCACCCACGTTGAACAAGTCTTTAATGAGGTTGTAAAGGAAAAGAAGTACCGTACTCGCGTCATGAGTACGGCGAATCAAGTGAATTTGGAATACGAGGATGCCGCGCCGACACTCAATGCCGGCCTCACTCGCGTGCTGGCCGGCCTGTTCTGATCGATTCCAGGTCAAGACCCGGGCTAACGCCTCGGTCCTGACTCCTCTTGCGGCGCGGGATCCCTTTACCCCGCGCCGTCGATCATTCCAACAACAATCGCAATCATCCAGCCGGCGCCGCACAGCGCTCCCATGCCCCAGGCAGACTGAGCATGTAGTATGTGCGCGAGGTCTCTCAACCCGCGTTCAACGCCGAGTTCGCTCGGCCCGCGCAGGCTGCGGGCTCGGCATTTGTGGCCTGGAGTGACCGCGACCGAAACCGGCTTGATCGGCGCCAGTAAAATTCCGCTTTACCGTTTTCTCACTGCGGCCAGGCCGCGAGGGCAGCCACGCCAAGCGCGGCGAGAGCTAAAAGGGTGCCGAGGTTCCACTTGATAATTTCCACTTTGGTTTCGGGGGTCGCTTTTCTGATGTCGGCAATCGCTTTTCGGATGTCGGCGAGTTTGGCCTCCAGTTTGGCGTCCAGGTGCGCGATGTCTTGTTTTGTGGGGAGGTTGCGCTCGAGGAGTTGCACGTGTTCCTCGGCCAGGGCTTCGGCGACGGGTGACGCCATGCCGGCTTCGGTCATGCGTTTCACAAAGCGGTGGGTGTCGAAGATGACGGACTCAGCCATGAGAGGAGTTGTATGTTCCGGTCTTTGAGGTTGTCAAGTGCCTAAAGAGGGACTTATTCTCCTCCGCTCATCTCTCGACCAAGCACCCGCTTTTTGTCCATGCTCTGCTATGAACCGGGGCCGGCCCGTCCCCTTGTCGTTCACTCCACTGGCCCTCTCCAATTGGTAAAGAGCCAGATCATTCACTCAACGACACAAGGAAGCGTTCATCATGGTTCGACTGCAAATTCAAGAAACCGCGACGGGATGGCACGTTTCCCTGCATCCCTCTGACCGCTTCAATCTGGACCAGGGCCACACGTTCGACAACAAACGTGCAGCCCTTCAAAAAGGAAAAGCCTTGCTCGAACAATGGCTGCTGGAATTGGAGGACTGCTGATCGCAGCGTAACAGGTGCCTAGCTTGACAATTCTTTATAAACGTCACATGCTTACACAAGGAGAATCACGGTGAGCGATTCCGTCATCTTCGACACCCATCGCTTTGTGAAACACATGACCGAAGCCGGCATGGCGTCACCGGTCGCCGAAGCCCTCGCCGAGGAACAGGTGCAGTTACTTGAGCACAAGCTCGCGACGAAAACCGATCTTGCTCTCATCCAGGCCAAAATCGAGGAGCTCCACGCGGCGACGAAAATGGATATCGAACTCTCGCGCGCGGCCACGGCAACCGACATTGCCAATATCCAGCGCGAAATCGAACGCTCTAAAAACGATCTGACCTGGCGCCTCCTCGGCATCCTCATTGCCATCGCAGGCCTTATCATCGCCGCGATTAAACTCCTGTAATCGCTTTCCCTTAAGCCGACGTCCTCAAGGGCGTCGGCCTTCTCGGCGCCACTCATAATCCCCCATACCGTCTCCCCGAGGGTTGTCTCCTGCGCGTCCCTGACGCAGCCTATCTCTCCTCTCTCTTCCGCGACGGCTTTGCGGGGTACGCTCCTTGCCCTGAGATCCTCTTTGCTCGTAGGTCTTCTCTCCGCTCCTGGTTCCTGTCCGCTGCCTGTCTACCCCGTTGTGTGGCCCTGGGTCTGGCTCTTCTTCGACCAACTGACTGCCACGGCGCCACGTTCGCTCCTTTGTCCGTGGCCTCGGGGTCTTGGTGTTCCTGATGATTCGGGGTCTGGCCGAAGTGAAAGCCGGCGCCGCACAGCACTCCCATGCCCCAGGCAGACCGAGCACTGACTTCCCCCTCGCGCCGCACAGTGGCCCACGTCCACACGGCTGCGGCCGGGGCAAGTTCCAAAGGAAAGGGAATGATACGGAATAGTTGACAATGATTGTTTCCTTGGCAAAACGCTTGGATTCGGAGCGGTCTTATCCCGGGTCATGTGGCCTCTCCACAATTGTAGCAGCGGCATCCCTACTCGGGGACAGGGACATGCCTCATGCCGCCCACAGAGGCCACCTGGCAGAAAGCGCGATAAGATCGCGCGGCTACAAATAAGAAAGGACCGTCAACTTTCTTGATGATTCCCATTTTTTACCTCTCAATTTCCCTGTCAAAAAAGAAAAATAAAGGCTTGTCATTGCTCCTCCATTTGCGGTAGAGTGTTGCCGTTCGTTCCATCGAGAGTTTCTTTTTGGTCGGGTTGCCGCCCAATACAAGAACCTCGATCCGTTCATGACAGGGGTCGCGTCTCTGTCAGAAGACGGTTCACACAAAATTAGGTAAATAAGCGGATCCTCCAAGGACTCTTGGTGGAACGAACACAGCCCGATCCGTTTGGATCGGGCGGCTAATCGTGCCACAAGAGTATGCTTTTAACTTAACTTTCTTAGCATGGAGGTTCGCTATGCGACGATTTCTTCAGTATGGATTGATTTGTCTAGGATTGGTGGTCATGGTGGGCTGCGGTGGAAATGGGGGCGGGGATATGGCGAGTATGCCCACGCAACCCACGCAACCCACGCAACCTACACCGCCCACGTGTATGGACGATCCCACGGATCCGAACTGTACGGGCCCAAAGCCGCCACCGCCAAGCTTAACCGACCATGAGGAGGCCCTCGTCCGGGGGATTGTCAATCCGTCGGTGGCTGATGATCCTACCACCAGCCGACCCACCAATGACCCGAGCCGGCCAGGGTACTCTGCCAGCGAAAAGTTGAACGTTACAGCGGGTGGGATGGCTGCGACAGCACAAGATGTCGGCACCAACCAGTACATACCGCCGGCCCACATACCAAAAACTGAAATTGGCAGCCAGGATATCAACGCTCCCGATTCGCCATTCAAGAAAATGGGGAGTGAGGGCACCTTAGGGGCTTTTATGTCGCAGACGTATGAAAAAAAGACACGGGGACTGACGGACACCGTGACCATTTTTTCTAATGTGGATGACCCCAAGGCGGTGGACTATGTCACGTATTATGGAGGTCCGAACAGCGCTAGTCCTACTACTCAAAATCGCCCCGCCGTGGATGGCGCGTTAACGGTGGCGACAGGCGAGTTGAATATTGACGAAACGGCGACGGTGATCGCGACCCATGGAGACCTCTTCAAATCGAGCCGCTTTCCTACGGCCAACAAGAGGAATGCCACATACGGGGATAGCGGGATGTCCGAAGACGTAGACAGCGACAGGACCCTCACGGGCTCCTTTAATGGCATCGATGGCACCTTTAAATGTTCTGGGGAGACGACGTGTAGTGCGACGGCCAACGCCAATGGCGTGCTCACCGCTCTCACAGGAACCTGGACGTTTACACCCAAAGGTGACGTCAAGACGCTGAAAGTCCCGGATGCCCAATATGATTCAGACTATTTGTCGTTCGGGTACTGGATCAGCGAAACGACCACGGCCAGCGGAAGCCGGTTTGAGGTGGGGACACTCTATGACGGATCACAACCCATTACCACCACGATTGCTACGATGACAGGCACGGCCACGTATGTAGGTGAAGCAGCCGGGGCCTATGCCCGGAAAGGCGACAACCCCGCAGTCGGCGAATTTACCGGACACGCCAGTCTAACGGCGGATTTTGGCGATGGCACGGAAATGGGCACGATTGAGGGCACAATCTCTCAACTGGTGGATGGGAGCCAAGTCATTGACCCGAGTTGGACGGTGGAACTCCAAGAGGCCAACATTGAACTTGGTACTAACCCTGCCCTCGTGACCTTTGACGGACAGACGCCGCGTGGCGGGAATTGGCGCGGAGGATTCTTCGGAACAACTGGAACGGATGTCACTGACTATCCGCGTGGCGTGGCCGGTGACTTTACCGGCCACTTCGAGAACGGCCACGTGATTGGGGCCTTTGGCGCCACGCGGCGGTAAAGGAGCCCATTACGAACCTTCCTGCCAGGTCTACAGGGGCTTCCGTCCATGTTGTCCCCGTCTCCGCCTGGCACGGTGGGCCTGAAGAGAGAGCAGGATGAGGGTTGAGCCTACCACTTTTGCGAGTGCCGGCTCAACCCTCACCCACCGTTAGCCCTCCAAACCAGCTTTGGTTCGCATTCCGTCTCAGTCCCTCACCGAAAGGATTCGAGTCGCGCGGCAACAGGCGGGCTTGTCCCAAGCGGACGTGGCCAAGGCGTTGCACATCTCGGCGTCCGCGGTGAATCAATGGGAACTGGGCTTCAGCAAAAACATCAAACTGGAGCATTTCTTCGCCCTCGCCCGTTTGCTGCGACAGGACCCGCAATGGCTGGCCACCGGCACGGTCTTTCCCGACGTGCGCCA
>JAJDVY010000050.1 GCA_022825885.1 Nitrospirales bacterium
ACAACGCAAGGTCGCCTTGGTCGCGTGTATGCGCAAATTGTTGACGATCCTGAATGCGATGCTCAAACATCGAACCTATTGGCAAGAACCGATGCATGTGACGCCTTAACCTCCAGACAGTTGCTTACAAAGGGGAGGAAACGAACCTGACAACCTGCTCCCTTTTCATCCCTTGATATGCAGGCGGTCAGCCCACACGAGAGCTTCTTATGCATCCTCACTCCACAATCCATGCCCCTTCACCGATCACATTCGCCCATGACGATATCGTAGGTGCCGAAGATGGTGATAATATCAGAAATCAAATAGCCGCGTGCCATAAAATCAAACGCGCCCATGTGGACAAATGACGGCGAGCGGATCTTCATCCGATACGGCCGCGGACTCCCGTCGCTGATCAGAAAGAACCCCAACTCACCCTTGGGCACCTCGGTCGCGCAATACGTTTCCCCTTTCGGCGGCTTGAACCCCTGCGTAAAAATGATGAAATGATGGATCAGGCTTTCCATGTCCCGCATGACGTTGGGTTTGGCCGGAGGAATCACTTTCGGCATATCCGCCATGATGGGCCCGTCCGGCAACTGATCCAGGCATTGCTCAATGATACGCGCGCTTTGCTTCATTTCTTCGACGCGAATCCAATACCGGTCATAGGTGTCCCCGCCCTTGCCCACCGGCACGTCCCACTCCACCCGGTCGTACACGCCGTATGGCTCGGTCTTCCGCACGTCATAGGCCACGCCCGACCCGCGTAGCGTGGGCCCGGTGAGCCCGAAGTTGATCGCGTCTTCCGCGGAAATCACCGCCACGTTCTTGGTCCGGGCCACCCAGATCCGGTTCCGTTGCAGCAACGTGTCATATTCCTGCACGTGTTGGGGGAACGTCTTCAAAAATTCGCGCAGGCGTTCGACGAGGGCCGGAGTGAGATCGCTGTCCACTCCTCCGATCCGAAAATAATTCAGCGTCAGGCGCGCGCCGCAGAGTTGTTCAAAAAAATCCAGCAGGACTTCCCGTTCGCGGAACGTCCAGAAGAACACCGTCATGGCCCCGATATCCAGGGCCTGGGTCCCCAGCCAGAAGAGGTGGCCGACGATTCGCTGCACTTCGGCCACGATCGTCCGGACATACTCGGCCCGCTCCGGTATCGTGACGCCCACCAGTTTTTCAACGGTCCGCACGTAGGCGTAGTTGTTCGTCATGGCGCACACGTAATCCAGACGGTCCGTATGCGGAATGACCTGCATGTAATGGAGGCCTTCGGCGAGTTTTTCCACGCCGCGGTGCAAATACCCCATGTCGGGAATGGCCTTGGCGACTCGTTCCCCGTCCAGTTCCAACACCACCCGCAGGACGCCGTGCGTGCTGGGGTGCTGCGGTCCCATGTTGAGCAAGAGTTCGGTCGTACGCTTGGCGGTTTCAGGCTGATCCCCGGCCAGAAAGACGTGCCGCTGATCCTGCGGAATTTCACGTTCGCTCCATTCACTCTCCGGCTCATCCAGGCGGGGAATGAAATCAAAGGTACTGCGCCACCCCTTGCCCTCGGTGGGAAAATCCTTGCGAAGAGGGTGCCCTTCCTCGTAATCCTCGGGCAACAGGATCCTGCGCAGGTCCGGGTGCCCCTCGAACGTGATCCCCATCAGATCGTAGACTTCCCGCTCCAGGAAATTCGCGCCCTTCCAGATGGACGTCACGCTCCCAATGGTGGGATTCTCTTCCGGCAGCCGGGCCTTCAGCCGAATCCGGGTGTTATGCGGAAGGGAGAGAAAGTGGTAGATGACTTCAAACCGTTCCAGGTCGTCGGGATAGTCCGCCGAGCAGATGTCGGTGATGTGATCGAAGGCCATTCCGGGATCATCGTGGAGGAACCGCGCCACGTCCACGAGATCCCGCGCCCGCACCTGGGCCGACAGATCGCCCCGTTGCGGGTCCTCGCGCACGGACACGACGGCCTCGGAAAAACGCTCGTGCAGGGTTTCAAGAACTCGATGCATAGAATGGGTCGGCGTGAGTGGTTAAACCGTCTATTTCACGAACACCTTTTCCCTCTGAACCTTTTCCTGCAACTTGATCAGGGCGTCCAACAGCGCTTCCGGACGAGGGGGGCAGCCCGCCACGTACACGTCGACCGGCACGATCTGATCCACACCCTGCACCACGCTGTAACTGTTGTAATGATTGCCTGAGGTCGCGCAGGACCCCATGGAGATCACGTAGCGGGGTTCGGCCATCTGATCGTAGATCCGCCGGATCACGGGCGCCATCTTTCGACACACGGTTCCGGCCACAATCATAACGTCGGACTGCCTGGGAGAGGCACGAAAAACCCCGGCCCCGAACCGGTCGATGTCGTACCGGGAGGACACCGACGCGATCATCTCGATGGCGCAACAGGCCAGCCCGAACGTCATCGGCCACAACGCCGACTTCCGGCACCAACTCACCAGATAATCGAGATTGGTGGTGATGATATTGGAGTCAAACTGGCGTTCGAGCATACTCATATAACGCGCTCCGTCTGTCATCCTGAGCAACGCGAAGGATCTGCTTTTGCAGGTACTCGTTTTGAAACGACGAGATTCTTCGCCTATGGCTCAGAATGACAAGTATGGTTGTTCCAGCCACTTGATTCCGTCAAGAATGAAGTGAACATTTATAGCTCTGGCTGAGGACGGAAAAAGCCAACCACCGGCCCCCTCACCCCAACCCTCTCCCTCCGGGGGAGAGGGAGTATTAATCCCATTCCAGCGCCCCTTTTTTCCAGACGTACCAGAATCCCACGACCAGGATGGCGATGAAGACGCCCATTTCAATGAGGCCCAACAATCCCAGCTTGTGAAATACCACCGCCCACGGAAACATGAAGACGATTTCAATATCAAACACCACGAACAACATCGCAATAATGTAATACCGCATCGGGAACTGAACCCGGGCGTCCATGAAGAGCGGGCTTCCGCTCTCGTAGGGAAGCAGTTTTGCGCGATAGGGCCGGCTGGGTCGCACAATCCATCCGGCCAGCAGCGACACCACGCCAAACCCCAGCGCAATCACGGCAAAGATGGCGATGGGAATATAATTTAACGGAACAGACTCGCCGCCCATACTGGGTTACCTTTTATTATGGATTGCTGATTTTTCAATCCTCAATCAAAAATCCACAATCATGCTTCAGGCCGTCGCCAACGCCGACTCAAAAAACGCCCGGTGGCGCAAGCCGCGAAGCGTTGAAACGTCAAGCCCCTTGTGCTGCATCAGAACCTTAAACGTGGTGCCCATGCCGTGCGGTCGCAACAACCTGGCCGCCGCCCGGACCGCTTCCGATTCCTGATCGCATCCCTCGACCAACTCCTCGATACCGAGGCTCATCAAAAAATGCTGGAGGTTCGTAAACCCCGTCGTGGTTAACCCAACCCGTTCGCCGGTGCGGGCCAGACTCGAAAAATTCACGTGCGCCGTCAAATCCTGCGCCCCGACTCGTGTCATAGGATTCGTCGAAACCGTATGCCGATGGTATCCCATCAGGGTTCCGTTCTTTCGTTCGGGAGCGAAATAATCCTGCGCGGTGTGACCATAATCAATCGTGATCACGACGCCACGATCGAGCACCCCGGCGACCTGTTTGATCCATTTCACGGCTTCCAGGTTGATTTCCGTGGTAAAACCGACGGGCAACTCCACGTCCAAGTCGGAAAGGAACGAGGCCAATTCAGGCGTGGACGGCTCTCCCCATTGTTCCTGCAACGCATGGTCACGGCTGGTCACGTACAGTTCCCGGAGACCGTCCTGCTCCATGCGAACCCTGTGGACCGGAAACGCATCAACCAGTTCATTGGAGAGCAACGTGCCGGTCAGACTGCCGTCCGCAATCGACTGGAGATCGTCAACCCATCGAATCGTCACTCCCTGCTCCTGCCGGGCAGCCAAAGTTTCCTGTTGCCGCCGGCGAAAAGCCGGACTGCGCTCGACCAGGATGCACGCCAACCGGGGGAGGAGTGAGACCTGCTGCTCCTGACATTCCTGCAACAGATCCCTGAGCAACGTCCCGTCTCCCGGACCCATTTCCATGAGATGAAAAACCGGGGGATGCCCCAGTCGTTCGTCAATCTCCACGAGTTGACGGACCAGACACTTGCCCAGGATCGGGGAAAGGCTCGGGGCCGTGAAGAAATCACCCCCCTCCTGACCGATCGGAGAAGTTGCGGAGGGAGCCCTTCCGCCACCCGTCGTGTAGTACCCATGCGCCTCATCATACAGGGCGAGTTCCATAAAACGCGCAAACGTCAACGGACCCGTTTCCCGAATAAGCGCGGTGATGCGCGGCATCAACGGTGAATCCGCCGGTTCCATGGCTTCGTCATCCTGATGGGCCTTCACTCATTCCCTTCGGCTCTGCTTCCTTCGCTTCGCTTCCTTCGCTTCGCTTCCTTCGCTTCGCTCAGGACAGGCAGGACAGGCAGGGCAGGCGTTGACACGTTCGTTATCTCTTGCCGTCATCCCCGATCCTCGATTAAGAACGTCAAGGACAGGCTCTGATCGGGGATCCAGCGTCTCAGGGCTTGTCTTTCCGTCATTCTGTCAACGAATGAACATTAACAATCGACCCATTTGACCCAGTCTTTCATGGGCCAAAAGATCTATAAATTAGCTATCCGTCAACGGTTAGTCAAGGGAAGGTCCGGCGCAAGGCCAGAGCTATTTCGGGGGCAAAAATGTATCGGCAAAGGAGCGTGGGGAAATGACGGAGACGTTACCGGGTGGATTTTCAAGAAGGAGCCGGTCGCCCGTCACGAGACACCCCCGGGGATGGCTGTCGAGCGGCTGGATCCCTCGCAACGTCAGGCTTTCCTCGATGATCGAAGCCATTGAGCGATTCTCCCTCACTGCGGCTTCTTTCAGCGCGCGATGCGTACGGTCGGCCAAACTGATAGTCAGACGAACCATGGGGTATGCTCTGATAGATTAAACCGACAGCCCCCGACCACGTGTATCAGCCGGCGGCGCTCTTGACAATTCTTTCCGAACGTCACATGCTTACAAAGGAGAACGACTATGGAGACTAACGTCGTCTTTGACACCCACGCTTACATCAAAAGCATGACCGATGCCGGTGCCGAGCCGCGATTGGCTGAAGCCATCGCGCAAGGGCAAATCGCATACCTCAATGCAACGGCCGCGACGAAAACCGATATTGCCAAGATCCAGCACGACATTGAACTTCTGCGCAAAGACACGAAAGTGGAAATCGCGAATTTGGAGACCAGACTAACGAAAGCGCTCAGCGACACACAATTTAAAATCATCGTCTGGAATGTCGGCGCTCTGTTCGCCTTCGGCGGTCTCCTCGTTGCGCTGTTCAGATTTTTCTAATTTTTCTCTTTCTTTATCCCTCTGCCCTCGGACGACATCCTCTAAGGGCATCGGCACTCCGATGTCCTCTTGGGCGCGGCACCCACACTGTTCCTGTCTGATCCGCGAGACTTTGCGGTTTTTTCTTCAGCCCTACGATCCTTCCTCTTTCTCCTGACCTTCACGACGCCGGACACTTCCCTCCCTCCCCGTCATACTTGTAAATGTTCACTCATTCGTTGCCCCTTTCAGTCGATGGGTTGAGGGAGGGGCCCCCATCCGTTAGTCCACGCACCAGTGGTCATCCTGAGCTTGTCCGGCCTGTCCTGCCTGTCCTGCCTGTCCTGCCTGTCCTGAGCGTAGCGAAGGAAGCGAAGCCGACGGAAGCGGAGCCGACGGAAGCGGAGCGAAGGAACTCTCAATCAGCGACCGACTACCTACAAAAAACAGATTCTTCACTGCGTTCAGAATGACAATTCTGGGTGCTCGGAATGACAATTCTGGGGCGATCCGTCCCTTTATTCTGTCAACACCTGCCCTGCCTGCCCTGCTTGTCCTGCTTGTCCTGCCTGTCCTGCCTGCCCTGCTTGTCCTGCCTGTCCTGCTTGTCCTGAGCGAAGCGAAGGAAGCGAAGCGAAGGAAGCGAAGCGAAGGAAGCGAAGGAAGCGAAGCCAAAGGAAGTGGAGCGAAGGGAATTACTGAACACATACAAGGATGACAGAAGGAAGTCCGTGTTTCGACAACGATTCTCATGAAACCCATTTTCATCCTGGGGGCAGGCAGCCAGTCCGAATGAGAGGTTCCTTTCACGAACGCAAGGGCTTGCTGTAACTGAGACAAAAACAACGAGACCCTTTCAAAGCCATTCCTTCCGTTTACTCAGGAAACCGTCTTTGGGGTAATGGTGGGGTGGGATACCGTCCGAGCATGACGTTCCAATACGCCCAGGAGCGGGCATCGAAAATGCCCGGTGGGGCTTGGTCCAGGACTTCCCGCAACTCCTCATCAGAAACGTGTCGGCGAACAACTTTCATATCCTCATGGGTCCCGTACGTCATGGCATACGTCAAAAATCGGATGGGATCGGACAGGGCCTTTGCCGAAGATTCAAACCAGACAACCCGGGAAGCGACGTTTGTCAGTTCATCTGTAAGCGTCAACTGTTTCACAAGCACTCCTTCACTCTCTACCCTCCGCCTTCAAGTACAACCCGTTACGAATTCTCAAGGTCAGGCAAACGATCCAAGTCGACGCCACGAACAGCCTCTACCAACCCCAACCTGATGGATTCGGGCAGGGTGTGTAAATCACCATCGTCGAAATACGTGAGCGCTTTCAAGGTCAGTTGAGGCTGAAAAGAATCCGGATAGATCCGGCTTGCCGCCGCCAATGCCATAGACAAGTCCACCGCTTCCCGGTTTATGAGCGCATGAAGATCCAGGTAATCTTTGGCTTCGGCTCGCTGTTGTACAACCGCTGCTTTCATGCCTGCCAAGTCGATGAGTGAAGAAATGTCATACCGGTGAGTTATTCTCTGACGTTTTATCACTCACGCCCCGCAACATTTTTTGTATTTCTTGCCGCTGCCGCAGGGGCAGGGTTCGTTGCGGCCGACTTTGGCCTGGGACCGCTGGACCGTTCGTTGGGCAGGGGCGCCGTCTCCGCGATTGAAGACCATGGGAGGGGGCGGGGCGGCATCCTCTTCGATGAGCGGACGTTCCCCTTTGACGACCTGGACTTTGAACAGTCGCTCCAGGGAATCGGACTTGATGCGGTCCATCATGGCGGCAAACATGTCGAAGCCTTCCCGTTTATACTCCGCCAGCGGATCCTTCTGGCCGTAGCCCCTGAGGCCGATGCCGTCCCTGAGCTGATCCATGCCGAGGAGATGTTCCTTCCAATGATGGTCGATGACCTGCAACGCCAGGCTCCGTTCGAGCTGCGTCCGAAGTTCGGGACCGATTTGTTCTTCGCGTTCCCGTTGCCGTTCCCGGAAAAGCTGCCGGACCCGTTCCAGTAATTCGTCGCGCAGGCCGTCCCGGCCCATTTCCGACATGTCCCCGGTTGCCATGATTTCCGTGCCGAACTGCGCGTGGATGGCTTCATGCAGCCCCGAGAGATCCCAGGCTTCGGCATAGGCTTCTTCCGGACAGTGGGTGTTGAGCAAAGCATCCACGACGTCCTCAAGCCATTCCTCCGCGTCGTCCTGAATGGAACTGCCCCCAAGCACGCCCGTCCGATGGTCATAGATGATCTCCCGCTGCTTGTTCATGACGTCGTCGTATTCAAGGATATGTTTGCGGATATCGAAATTGTGTCCCTCGACTTTCTTCTGGGCGTTTTCAATGGACTTGCTGACCATCCGGTGCTCGATCGGCACGCCTTCTTCCATCCCAAGTTTCAGCATCAGGTTGGAGACACGTTCCGAAGCAAAAATGCGCATCAGGTCGTCTTCAAGGGAGAGAAAGAAGCGGGACGACCCCGGGTCGCCCTGACGACCGGACCGGCCTCGCAACTGGTTGTCGATCCGGCGGCTTTCATGGCGCTCGGTGCCGACGATGTGCAAGCCCCCCACGTGCAGGACTTCTTCTTTTTCCGTTGCACATTGGGTTTGAATCCGGTCAAACGCCGCGCGCTTCTGTTCGTCCGTCAGGTCTTCGCCCCGGTAGACCACCTGCTGCTTGTAGAGCGCGTCCGGGTTGCCGCCCAGGATGATGTCCGTGCCCCGGCCGGCCATATTGGTGGCCAACGTCACCGCGCCCTTGCCACCGGCCTGGGAAATGATCTCCGCCTCCTTTTCATGAAACTTGGCGTTCAGGACGTGGTGTTTCACGCCTCGCTGCTTGAGGATTGTGGAGAGCCGCTCCGACTTTTCAATGGAAATCGTCCCCACCAGCACGGGCTGGCCCCGCTCGTGGTAGTCCATGACTTCCTGGGCGATCGCCTCGAATTTTTCCTTCTCCGTGCGATACACCACGTCCGAATGATCCTGACGAACCATCGCCCGGTTGGTCGGAATCACGTTGACGTCCAAATTGTAGATTTTGGCAAACTCCGCGGCTTCCGTGTCCGCGGTGCCGGTCATCCCCGCCAGCTTCTCGTACATCCGAAAATAGTTCTGGAACGTAATGGACGCCAGGGTCTGATTTTCATTGGCGATCTTCACGCCCTCCTTGGCTTCGACCGCCTGGTGCAACCCGTCGCTCCACCGCCGGCCCGGCATCAACCGGCCCGTAAACTCGTCGACGATCTGCACTTCTCCTTCTTTGACCACGTAATCCACGTCACGTTTATAAATGGCGTGGGCCTGCAAGGCCTTGATAACGTGATGCACGACGTCGAGATTGTTCGGGTCATACAGGTTGTCGCCCACCAACAGGCTCTCCGCGGCCAGCAATTTTTCCACGCGGGCGTTCCCTTCTTCCGTCAGCGCCACCGTCCGTGACTTTTCCTCGATGGTATAGTCCCGTTCGGCGTTGAGCCTCGGGATGAGCCGGTCGATCCGGTTGTAGAGTGCCGTGCTCTGTTCGGCCGGCCCGGAGATGATGAGCGGCGTTCGCGCTTCGTCGATCAGGATACTGTCCACCTCGTCCACGATCGCGTACGACAAATCCCGTTGGACCCGCTGGCTCAGGTCGTTGATGACCAGGTTGTCCCGCAGGTAATCAAACCCGAACTCGTTATTGGTGCCGTAGGTGATATCGGCGCGATAGGCTTCGGGCCTCGTACAGGGACGAAGGTAGTTCAACCGTTTATCCGCCGCTTCGTATTCGGGATCAAACAGGAACGAGGATTCGTGCTGAATCACGCCGATTGTGCAGCCCAGCGCGTGGTAGACGGGGCCCATCCATTGCGTGTCCCGTTTCGCCAGGTAATCATTGACCGTCACCAGATGTACGCCTTTTCCCGCCAAGGCGTTCAAGTACGTGGGCAGCGTGGCAACCAGCGTCTTCCCTTCACCGGTCTTCATTTCCGAAATTTTCCCCGCGTGCAACACCATGCCGCCCACGAGTTGGACGTCGAAGTGGCGCAGGCCGATTTTTCGCCTGGAGGCTTCCCTGCACACGGCAAAAGCTTCGGGCAGCAGCGCATCCGGCGTCTCTCCCGCGTCCAGGCGCTTTTTGAAAAGCTGGGTCTGATCCGCCAGCGCCTCGTCCGAAAGAGCCTGCAAGCCGGGCTCCAATTCGTTAATCCGCGCAACGAGGGGGAGCAGCGCCTTCAATTCACGATCGTTCTTGCTTCCGAACAGCAGATTGAGCAGTCTTACAAACATGATGAGGTCAACATCTCCGGAGAATGATCACTGTTCAGTCCCTTCGACAAGCTTCCTTCGACTTCGCTGTCGCTACGCTCAGGACAGACATTCGTTGACACGTTTCGCCGTCTCTTTCTGTCATCCCTGTATGTGTTCACTAATTTCTTGACAGAATAGAGGGACTGATCGCCCCAGAATTGTCATTCCGAAGCTTGCCCTGAGCGTAGCGAAGGGCCTAGCAAGGAATCTTGTCGTTGCAGCCGTCGAACGCCCAAAACAGCAGATCCGTTCGCAGGTCCGTCGCGTGGCTTCCTTCGACTTCGCTCAGGACAGGCCGGACAAGCTCAGGATGACCACTAGTGCGTGGACTGACGGATGGGGGCCCCTCCCTCACCCCATCGACTAAAAGGGGCAACGAATTACTGAACACATACAATCCCCGCCCCCCTCCTGTCATCCCCGACCCCGATCGGGGATCCAGGGTCGTTGCTTTTTCCTTCATTCGTGAAGGCGAAAGAATCTGGATTCCCGATGTAAGATGTTGGGAATGACAGAATGACAGCCAGAACGAATCATTTGATCGAAAACACCTTTTCACCCAGTAATATACCTGAATGGGTTCATGAAGCAACTAAGGAACCCGTGACTGAAAGAAGAAACCGCCAGGTAATATTTGTTGCTCAGAAGGGGTTTCTATTTTTTTTCTTCTTATGATATAATCCCGCTGATATAATCCCGCTCTGTTCATTCATTTTTGACTTAATGCTTTTTTTTGCATTACAGGAATTCACCAAAATGTCGTCTGTATTTGCAAAGAAAATAGGGGTTATCCTTGTGCCGTTACTGGGATGTGCCCTTTGTTCTGCCGCAGGAGCACAGGACGTGTCGGATCAATCAATTGAATTTCTGGATGCCATCGAAATTGCCGACACACTGACCGCAGCGGAAGACCGGAAAATCAGGATGCCCATAGCCAAACCCGATACCACGACGTTGGTGCCGTTGAGCGATAAGCCGTTAAGCGGCCTCATGGACGCCACGATTGCCCGAACGTCCTTCGTCCCGCAAGGCAGACCGAAGCCTATCCTCTTCCGGGATGCCATTGCGGACCGCATGGGACTGTGGCAAACCGTTGCCCCGGTGCCCCGGACGGCAGAGCGCCGCATCAGTCTGGCCGCCCTTGACACCACTTCGGCGGTGCCGTTCAACGGCCTCCCGGCCGCCACGATTGCCAAGGCGTCCATTGCCCCGCAGGAAAGGCCTGAACCGGAGCCCCCCCGGGATGCCATTGCAGACCGTAAAGCACTTCGGAAAACCGTCAGGCTGATCAAGTCCGAACGGCCCCCGTATCCGCAAGCGGCTCGCAGGGCGGGCTGGGAAGGCACGGTCGTGTTACGCATCACCGTCGGGACCGGCGGGGGCGTGGAACACGTCGTCACACAAAAGAGTACCGGCTTCGATGCCCTTGACGAGAGTGCCATGGAATCAGTCAAACGATGGCAATTCGATCCGGCAAAAGACGGAGAATTTCCCGTTTCCGCCGTGGTGGACCTGCCCATCAGATTCGACCTTGACGAGTATGGCATCCAATTCTCGAAAGAAGAGCCGGAACCTGAGCCGGAACCGGAACCCATAAAAGAGAAGAAACCCGCCAGGCTCGTCAAATCCGAACGTCCCCCATATCCGCAAGAAGCTCGCAAGCAAGGCTGGGAAGGGACTGTCCTCTTACGCATCACCGTCGGAACGGGCGGGGACGTGGAAAACGTGAAAATCCGGGAAAGCTCGGGATTTCCCGAGCTTGACGAGAGCGCCGCACAGTCCGTCAAAACATGGCGATTCGACCCGGCGAAAGAGGGAGACGATCCCATTTCCTCCGCGGTCGATCTGCCCGTCAGGTTCGACCTTGAAGAATATAAAGAAGAGACAAGCAACGAAGATTAACCTACCAAAGGAGATTATTCGATGACCGATTATCGAATTATTTCATCATTGATGATTCTGTTGTGCCTGTTGGTCATTCCGGTTTCGCAGTCATTTGCACAGGACGCCGCGGGTCAGGACACAGACGTGATCAAACTCGAAGAAGTGATCGTGGTGGGCTCCCGAGTTCCCACGAGATCGGCCCATGATTCTCCGGTGCCGGTGGACGTGATTGAAGGGAAAGACATGAGGAACTACGGGGTCAGGGACATGAACTCCCTCCTCAGGGCCACCGTGCCGTCCTACAACGTCAACCAGCAACCCATCGGGGACGCCGCCACGCTGGTACGCCCGGCGAACCTACGCGGTTTGCCCCCGGACTCCACCCTGATCCTGCTCAACGGCAAACGGCGTCACCGGGGATCGGTTCTTACGTTCCTGGGCGGCGGCATTTCGGACGGGGCGCATGCGACTGACCTGGCCTCATTCCCGGCCATTGCCCTCAAGCGCGTGGAAGTCCTGCGCGACGGCGCGGCCGCGCAGTACGGGTCCGACGCCGTGGCCGGCGTGATGAATTTCGAGTTGAAAGACGCTCCGGACAGTGGCAGTGCGGAAGCCCGCTGGGGTCAGTATTATGCGGGAGACGGCGCCACCAACAGTATCGCAGCCAACCTGGGGGTTCCCCTGGATCTCCCGTTCATCCAATCCGGGTTTGCCAATTTCAGTTTCGAATATGGAACGTCAGACTGGACCGACCGCAGCATCCAACGCAACGATGCGCAGGGACTGATAGACGCGGGCAACAGGCACGTGGTGAGCAGCCAGTACACACGGGAACCCAATGCCATGGTCTGGGGTGCACCCGAGGTTCAGTATGACTATAAACTCTTCGGCAACTTCGGGATGGACCTGAACAGCAAAACCGAACTCTACGGCTGGGCCAACTATGCCCAACGCAAAATAGAAGGCGGGTTCTACTATCGCAATCCCAATACGCGAGGCGGGGTATTCGATGGGCCGGTGGTCGATAATGATGGTACATACAAAACAAACGCGGAACCGGATGTTGCTTTTGCCGATCCGGATGACCCCACAGACGCTGAAAAAGAGCGATATGAAAAACAGATTAAAGACGGTCTAAAGAGCGGGAGATATGTTGACACAGTTAAGGTCGCGGACCTGACCGGCGAAGGCTGCCCTGCCGTGCCGGCGAACGACGCGGCTGACTACAGCCAAACAATCGAAGACCTTCCCTCTAACTGCTTCATGTTTAACGAAAAATTTCCCGGTGGCTTCACCCCGTTCTTCGGAGGAACCGTGCGAGACTGGAGCGTTGCCGGGGGTATCCGCGGGGACATCTCTGACTGGCACTATGATTTCAGTGCTGTGCTCGGGCAACACAGCACGGACTTCTTCATGAGGAACACCATCAATCCGCAACTCGCCTCAATGCGGACCAATATTCCGACGACCTATAACCCGGGCATGTACACGGAGACGGATCACGTGTTCAACCTGGATCTCTCCAGGTCGCTACAAACCGCGATGTTCCCCTCCCCCTTGAACGTCGGCATCGGACTGGAGTACCGGGTGGAGCAATTCGAAGTTACGGCCGGCGGGGAGAATTCCTGGTATAGAGACGAAGATTCCAAAGGTCTTGCGGCACAGGGCTTCGGTATCGGGTCCAACGGCTTTACCGGATTCCACCCCGATATCGCGGGGACAAACAACCGGGGCAGCTACGCCGGCTACGTGGATTTGGAAACCAACCTGTCCAAGGACCTGCTGGTCGGCGTGGCAGGGCGGTATGAGGACTTTGAAACCTTCGGAGACACCCTGAACGGCAAGTTCAACACCCGTTGGCAAGCCACGCCCATGATGGCGCTTCGCGGTTCGGTCAGCACGGGATTCCGTGCCCCAACCGTGGGACAGGCGAACATTCAGAACGTGACCACGGCGTTCGTCGAGGGGAGACTCGCTAACGTAGGAACCTATCCGGTGAGCCATCCGGTTGCGACCCTGGTAGGGGCGGAGCCGCTGAAGCCGGAAAAATCCTTCAACCTGTCCGCCGGCACGGTAGTTGACGTCGGCAAGCTGTCCGTGACCATCGACTACTACCGGGTCGCGGTACGGGACCGTATCGCACGGAGCGCCCAAATTCCTTTGAGCCCGGCTCAGCTTGCTGAGGCTCGACGCTTAGACTTAGGAGATATCGAGAAGGTGGCCTTCTATGCCAACGCGTTCGATACCACCACAAACGGGTTGGACATCGTGGCAACTTACCCGATGAAGATAGCCGGCGGGAACACCCTCTGGACGTTCGCGGGCAACTATAATCGAACCGAGGTCACCGATATCAACAATGAAAAGGCTATCGATGCCAAGCGAGTAATCCAATTGGAAAAAACTCTGCCGTGGTTCCGGTTCACGTTGACGGGCGATCACAGACAGGGGCCCTGGCGGTTCCTGGGCCGGGTCTACATGTACGACGGGTTTACGGAATTTACGACTGATGGTGGAGATAACACCAGAGTCAACGCTGGTCCGCAGTGGCTCGCGGACCTGGAAACCTCGTACACCATGAAAACCGGGCTGACGATCTCAGTAGGGGCGCAAAACCTGTTTGATTCGTATCCTGACCGATCAAGGCCTGGGGTTTCGGGCACCAAGTATCCGGAGTATGCGCCCTTTGGATTCAACGGCGGATTCTATTACCTGAGGGCGTTGTATGCGTTCTAAGGATCTTGGCAGTACATTCACCCTGGCCTTCTCCCGTGTCGGATTACGCTTCGCCTGTCCTGAGCGTAGTCGAAGGGCTAATCCGACCTACTGTCATTCCCGACGCTTGTCCCCGACAGTCTTAATCGGTGATCCAGTGTACTTATGGAATCCAGGGTCTTTGGCCTGCACGAACGAAACGCAGGGAAAGACAAAGCAAGGAACTGGATCCTCGATTACTAATAGCCTGTCCTTGACATTTTTAATCGAGGGTCGAGGATGACAGAAGGAGAACGAAGGAAAAGATCCTGGATTCCCGCTTTCGCAGGAATGACAGAAAGAGAAGGATGACAGAAGGAGAACGGAGGAGAAAGATCCTGGATTCCCGCTTTCGCAGGAATGACAGAAAGAGAAGGATGGCAGAAAGAGAAGGATGACAGAAGGAAGAGTCAGGGATGACATTACCAACTCCTTACAAACCATATTGAGGCAGTTATGAACAGACAACTCTTGCGAATCATGTCTATCGGTGTTTTGGGCCTGACGCTGGGGCTGGCCCTTCCCCTGACGAGCCCGGCGGCGGATGAAGCCCAAGCCTTGTTTAACCAGGGCGCCACGCAATCCAATAATGGCGAGTTCCAGCAAGCCGCCGAATCGTTGAAACAGGCGCTGGAAATCTTTCCCCGTTTTGCCGCGGCACATCATCTCCTGGGTGTCGTCACGTTCACGGGCCTGCAACAACCCGACCAGGCCGTCACCCATTTGAAGAAAGCCGTTGAACTGCACCCCAATTTCGCCAGGGCCTATTTTGACCTCGGGTTGGTCTATCAAACCCAGAAGAACATGGAGGCCGCCAAAACGGCTCTGCAAAAAGCCCTTGAGGTTTATCCGGGCTTTGCCGACGCGCAACTCAACCTGGCGTTTGCCTATGACCAACTGGGAGAACGGGAACAGGCCATCGGCGCCTACCAGGCCGTGCTGAACAATGATCCCAAACAACTCACCGCCCGGTTCAACCTGGCGACGCTCTATGATATGCAGGGCGATACGGACCAGGCCACGAAGCAACTGCAAGAATTGACGAGCGTGGACCCTCAGGACGCCAATGCCTGGCTCCTGCTGGCCCAGTTGGCCGAAAAGTCCCAAAACGATTCGCAGGCGATCGAAGCGTACCAAAAGGCCCTGGGAATCACGCCTGACTTGCTTGACGCCCATTATGCCCTGGGGTACCTCATGCAGGCGCAGGACCAACCGGAACAGGCCGTGAATCACTTCAAGGAGGTGGTCCGACTGAATCCGAAACACGCCGAAGCGCAACTCAACCTGGGCGTGCTCCTGGCGAACCTCGACAAGCTCGATGAAGCTGAACAAGCCTACCTGGCCGCGCTGAAGTTGAACCCGAACCTGGTCGAGGGCTATTACAACCTGGGAGTGTTCTACGAGTTTCACCGCAAGGATACGGATAGCGCCATCGCGCAATACCGGAAATACATCGAACTCGGCGGTCAGGATGACCGGGTTCGCAAGCTGCTGAAAAAAGTCGGGTCGTGAACCACGCTGCCGCCATGAATCCTTTCGAGCAGGACTCGTTTTCCCTGCGATTCGGGACGTGGTCCGTGGTGCTGCACGGCGTCTTTTTCGTGCTCGTCAGTCTCGTGCATTTTTCCCTTGACGTGGAAAAACCCCCGCCGACGGTCAAGGTTACCTTTGTTGAAATCCCGCCGCCCCCCGAACCCGAGCCGGTTGCCGAACCTGAGGCCCCGGCCCTGCTCCAGCCGCAACGGCAGATGCAACCGCAACCGGTCCAACGGAAACAAATTCAGCCTACGCCGACACCGCCGGACATTTCTCAACCGGTCGAGATGCCTGACGTCGTTCCGCCACCGCCCCAACAACAACCGCCGCCCCAGCCCGTGAAACGGCGACTCCTTCAGGATAGCCGTGCCACGGACACCCTACAGGCACGAAACCTGACCAAAACCACGAGACGGACGACCCGCACGACAACAACAACCAAGGTTGAGGAGCCCCCATCGCTGTTCGTCCCCGGATTTTCGACCGTCGCCGCCCTGGAAGGCGCCGCGAACCGGCACATCGTCCGCACGTCTCTCCCGTCAACGGCTCCCGTTCGTTCAAGAAAAACCTTGCAGACCGCGACCGGTGCTGAAGCTCACACGCAGACCAGCGTCGGCGTGTTGCGCAGAATTCATCCGTTGTATCCGTTGATCGCCAAAAAATCCGGGTGGGAAGGGACGGTCCTCGTTCGCGTGACGGTCGAGAAGAACGGCAGGGCCAGTCAAGTCGACGTGTCACGGAGCAGCGGACATAAAGTGTTGGATGACGCCGCGCTGAAAGCCATCAGACGATGGACGTTCCGCCCCGCACGGGACGGGAACATCCCCATCCGCAGCGTCGTGGTCATTCCCCTCAAGTTTTCCTTAAAAGAGCACGGCTAACCTCATTTTCAACCATAAGGATCTCACGCCATGACTGAAATATTCGAATTTGGTTTCATTAAAGCCCTGATGGCCGGTGGGCTGCTCATGCTTCCCATCATCCTGTGTTCAGTGGTGGCCCTGGCCATTATTCTTGAACGCGCCTGGTTTTTTTACAAGTTACCGTCCACGGACAAGGCCGATGAGATGATTACGCTGGTCACCAAGGGCAAATATGACGATGCCCTTTCTCTCAGCGAGGAGACTGAACATCCCGTGTTTCGGGTGTTGGCCTCGGGGATTCGCTCGCGCTCCGACGCGCCGGAAAAGGCCATGGAAGCCACGGGCATGCTCGAGATCAGCCGCCTGAAAAAAGGACTGCCCTCGTTGGACACCATCATTACGCTCTCCCCGTTGTTGGGATTATTGGGGACCATCATCGGGATGATTGATTCCTTCGGCATCATGGCCATTGAAGGGATGGGCAGCCCGCATGCCGTCACCGGCGGCGTCGCCGAGGCGTTAATCTGTACGGCCGGCGGCATTACCGTGGCCGTGCTGGCCCTCATCCCCTACAACTACTTCCTGGTTCGCACGGAACGGATAACCGAACAGATCGAACATTATGCCACGCGCAACGAATCAGCCCTGCAAACCACGGCTGTTTAGGTGATAGCATGAAACTGTCTAAAAGTGACCAGAAAAAAGCCCGGATCGAGATTATTCCCATGATCGACACCATGTTTTTCCTGTTGGTGTTTTTCATGATCTCGACCCTGTCCATGACCCTGCAGAAAGGCATGGAAGTGAACCTGCCGAAGGCCAGTTCCGCGGCGGATGATCTTCCCGAACAAGTCACCCTCACGATCTCCGATAAGGGCGACCTCTTCTTCAATAAAGACCGTTGTTCGATCTCGGACCTTGAGTTGCGGCTTCATGATCTCCTGTATTATGGAGAAAAACCCGCGGTCGTCATCAACGCCGATGAAGCGGTTTCCCATGGTCAAGTGATCGAGGTCATGGATGCCGTGCGGGAAGCCGGCATTTTCGACTTTGCCATTGCGACCAAGCCGGACAAGGCCACGTCGTAGGCAAGCGAGCCCCGTCGCAACCCGCCTCCGTTGAGCTGCCGTCGTCACTCCGGCGGCCCTACAGCGTTCTGTTTCGGAGCACCTCGACGAAATCGGAAAAGGGAAGGACTTCGATGCCGTCTTGCATCATTCGACGGCTGTGCCCGCAATACACCAGTATTTTCCTTCTGATTCCTTTCAGACCGGCAATCGCCCGGAGACCTTTGAGGTACTCGGGTCGAATCGTGTCCGTGGACTTTGCTTCAATGGCAATTTTGTCTTTTCCTTGAATCAGGAGAAAATCAACCTCGACGTGTCTGGATTCTGCGGGAGACCAGTAGAACACTTCTTCGAAGTCGTCAAACGTGTCTTTTTGAAACATCAGCAAGGTAAACATCAATCCTTCAAACAGCGGGCCTCGCTCTTCTACCGTCACGGGTCCGTATTGGCGCTTGATCCCCCGAACCAGACCGGGATCGATAAAATAACATTTTGGGCGTTTCCGCTCACGAACGCGCAGCTTGGCGTCATAAGCACTGAGAGTCTTGAGAAGAAGCGTATCCTGCAGGATCTGAAAAAATCCCGAAACCGTAGGGCGCCCGACTTCGCAGTCCCTGGCGATATTCGACAGGTTTATCGTCTGTCCGTGTAAGAGTGCCGCGACGGGAAGAAAGCGGGAAAAGCCCGCGAGGTTGCGAACAATGGCTTCGGCCTGAATTTCTTCTTTGAGATACGTTTGGACGTAACTTTTCAACGTTTCCCGCTTGTCTTCAGCATGAAGGACCAGTGGGATTGTCCCCATGTCCAATGCCGCATTCAGACAAAAATCTTCTCCCATTTCCATGGGGGTTAACGGATACAGGTAGCGGGTGCTGGCCCTTCCTGCCAGTAAATTGACTCCTGCGCGTCGCAGCTTTCGCGCACTGGAGCCGGTGAGGACAAAGCGCAACTTTTTATCCTCTATCAGACGATGAATCTCGTTTAAGAGATTGGGGAGGCGTTGGATTTCGTCAATGAAGACCCATTGTCCGGCTTTTAAGGAGGAGAGTTCTTCGTAAAACGTCCTGGGTCTGACGAGATACCGTTGGAACGTTTCTTCATCCAGGAGCGAAACCTCATGGTTGGCCAGACGAAGGCTGCGAACCAACGTGGTTTTTCCCGTGCCCCTCGGGCCTAACAGAAAGAAACTGGATTTGGGGCATTGAAAGAGGCGAGCATAGAATTGCATACCATGACATTATAAAACTCCGTAATTTAATGTCAAGATATACAAAAACACCTGTCGTTCAACAACCGGACGCCTGACAAGGAAGGCGGCGTTCTTCGTCCTTGCAGAACTTGAGAAAACCCAAGGGTGGGAGTAGGCTGAAGGGTGTGGGGAAAGGACTCTGTTTAGAACGGATTTTCATGCAGAGGACGTCATCCATGGCCCGTTTCGGAATGCTTGCAGTCGCGGTCTTCCTGCTCCCGGGCTGTGCCGGGCAGTCGATTATCCCGTTGGATATCGAAAAGCAGGTTGACGCGACGCTTTCGTTTCCCCAGGTCAAAGAAGAGCCTGCCTCTCATCAGGGAAAGGTCATCGTGTTGGGCGGCGAAATCCTGGACGCGACGCGCCTCAAGAAGCGCACTCGTCTGACCGTGCTGCAGCTTCCGACTGGCAGGGACTATACACCGGCCATGGATCGCACGAAGTCCCAAGGGCGCTTTCTTGCGTTTCAAACCGAGTTTCTGGACCCGGCCACGGTCCCGAATGGCACCCGCATCACGATCGTCGGCAAAATAACGGGGGCCACCACCGAGTTGCTGGATGAAATGGACTACACGTATCCGACGGTTGCCATTGAATTCCTGAAGGTTTGGCCGGAAACCATGCAACTACCCCCCAGGTACGGACGCTACGGATTTCCCTATTACGGGAATCCCTCCTGGTACGCCGGACCCTACTGGGGACCGTACGGATTTTACGGGCCGTACCGGTTTATTTACTGGTAAGAAATAACCGAAGCTGTCATTCCTGTATATGTTCAGTAATTTGTTGACAGAATCCCAGGCTTGATCTGAAACGAAGCCACGGTTTGGCTTTTCGCCTTTGTCTGTCATCCTCGATCCTCGATTAAGAACGTCAAGGACAGGCTATTAGTAATCGGGGATCCAGTGTCTTTGTCTTTGCTGCGTTTCGTTCGTGGCGGCGAAAGACGCTGGATCCCCGATCGGGGTCGGGGATGACGGAGAGAGACAATGAATCTTGTCAACGAATAAATGAACACATACAAGGATGGCAACCTGGGCTATTTTCATCGCTTCGCGTGCAGACGATATGCCCGCATGAGGGATGTCGTTGTGCATATTCATTCAAATTTCAAAAAGGAGATTTCGTCATGACACGTTTTTTGAGACTGGTCTCGTCTACGGCTTTGATGGCATGTTTTGTGATGGGAGGGATGGGAATGGGCATCGGCACCGTTGCCGCCGATTCCGGCGGGGAAAAGAACGGCGCTGTCCCGGCGCTCATGACCACCGCCGACTCCAAAGCCCATGCGGCGAACAATGAAGGGATCGAGCATTACAACCAGGAGCATTGGGACGTGGCGGTCGGCCACTTCCAGAAAGCGGTCGAGGCTGACCCGAATTCAGCGGAAGCGCACTATAACCTCGCGCTCGCGTTGGATAAATCGGATAAGCACAAGGAAGCCGCCATGGAGTTCAAAAAGGCGCAAGATCTCGGGAAAGACAATCCCGACATTCAGAATTCAAAAATCCTGCTGGGCCACGTCAAGATGCTCGAGGGAGGCATGTAAGCGACTTTTTTCCCCTGAAAGACGGAACACGGCAGCGGGCATGAATCCTGCCCGCTGCCTGAAATCTCACTCCCCTACCCGGCAACCAGCGACTCGACGTTGAGTTCCATGCGGTGCTGCTCGGCGTGCCACAATTCATAACCGGATTGCATGTCTAATCGCAATTCGTATATTCACGATCTTCTTATTAAAGGAAATGACTCTCCAATATCCGCATGAATTTTTCTGGAAGAATGCCGTGCCTTTTGGCACATTTCACGATCTTTCGACGCAAAGGCAACGGTATTTTGCCTCTACTTGATTTGTCGCTTATTTCGTGTGTGGCAAGGCATATTATCTTTGACGTATCGACGTAAGATACGTGATCTAAACAATCAAGATCTCTTGGAGTAATTTCGACTCCCGCGTCTACTTCGATGGGCGGTGGGTCGGAATTTATAAAAAAGAAAAGGGATTCTTCCGGGCAAACACAGAGTATGAACTTCTTTTTGGGAGGGTCAATGATACGAACATACTGGAAAAAGACCTCACAGGATTCCATTGCTTAAAGTACAATTTGACGTGCATGTTCTCTCAGATTCTCTATGAGATTTTTCTGGTTAGGACTTTGGTCGATCATGTCTTCATAATCCATCTCTCCATTTTCTGGAGCCTTCTTCCAAGCAGTCTCCCTATGGGAAATTCTGCTAAGTTCCCTAAACTCTAAACACCCATATTCCTTTAACGCATTCGTCAGGCATTCTATATCCGTACGTGAAAACATCTCCATGTTCGGTTTCCGAAGCGGACGCAAAGCCCCTTCCTGAACATCAACGGCTTCCCCTAATTTCTCTGAGTACTTTTTCTTTGAACTCGTACCCTTAATCAAGTCATATGTTTTGGACGGCACAGGGCCAAAGTTCATTCGGATATATTTATCACCGAGAATGGGCCTGCCAAAGCGGTTGAGATGCTCTTTCTCTGCAAAATACAGAATTTTCGATACGTAAAACGGAGTGATCCCTAGCTGTTTGTCCGCCAGCCAAACCAAAGACTCAATGGCCTTGTCATGATTCATCTTAAAACGTATTGTCATTCAGACTTCCTTCGTGAGAAGTTGGTGATTCAATGGTGACGCTATTCTTTCTTCTGTCGAGCCATCATAAGTCATCGAAAATATGGTGGGTCGTACAGGGATCGAACCTGTGGCCCGCTGATTAAGAGTCAGCTGCTCTACCAGCTGAGCTAACGACCCACCCAAGAGGCGAGAGGCTATGGCGCGCCTGGCAGGATTTGAACCTGCGGCACCTGGCTCCGGAGGCCAGTGCTCTATCCACTGAGCTACAGGCGCCTTCTTTTCGGTGCAAGGCTGAATGGAAGTACAACTGAAGCGACGCTACCATCTTTGCATGACCCTTGTCCAGATCCGGAATTGCCGGATGACGCGACGCTCATCGGTATAGGGTCTCCTCTCCTTCTGTCATCCTTGCCTTGCCTTGCCTTGCCTTGCCTTCTCTTGCCTTCTCTTGCCTTCTCCTTCTGTCATCCTTGACATCTCCTTCTGTCATCCTTGACATCTTTAATCGAGGATCCAGTGTCTTTATTTTGTTTTTTGCACGAAAAGAACGACACTGGATTCCCGATCAAGCCGGAAATGACAGATAAAGGCAAAAACAGAAGCCAAAGTGAAACTCCTAGAGCCCCACCCCTGACTCATCCGGCTAGTCACACGAGAGCGCTTCGACGGTGGTGTCTTTGGTGGCTTTGATGACAGAACCGCCCTCATTGACCACGGCTTCGGGTTCTTCCAGCACGACGGCCAGCAGGAGTTCGGCGTCTTCCGGGGTCAGTCCGTTGGAGGACGCAATAAAGCGTTTGCGCGCCACCCGGCGTTCCTCCGGGTCATCCGGCTCATAATACCCGAGTAATGCTCCGTTCGTATTGGCCTCGGACAGCAACGCCGCCCACGCATCGATCAGGGGATCGGTCCATGGGCCAATCCCATCGGCCTGCTGTTCCAATTTCGTCCAGATTTGCCATCCGACAAACACGGCCCAGGTCTCGTTCAAGACTTCCCAGGAATCCTCTTCGGAAAGAAACCGGATTTCCGTCATGTCTCTCCGCTGACGAATCGGATTGATGCGCACGAAACGGTAATGACAGCGCATTTGTTCACGGGCAAACGACAGGACGCGATTGGCCTGGGGGCTCAATGTCCCGGGGCCCGGCCCATTGAACATGTAATCCAGATAGGCATGCAGCAGTTCATGGTACAGGAGACTGACGTCATGGTGGGTCATGCGCTCCAGGTCCATCAATGCCCCACCGGCCTTGTTGAACGACAACCGCAGGTTCAAAATCATGCGATGATCTTCCGGATGATATTCAGCGGCATAGGTCCGCAAGTCTTCGAAGGTCACCGTGACAAAATCGGGGTCGATCTCTTTGAGAAACCCCGTCGGCAAATGCAGCGCTTCGGCTTGGTCAATCAGGTTGAGCCAGGTATTCATGGTCCGGTCGGGACCCGGAGCACTATGGGCAAACTTCGTCAGGCCCAATAAAGCGCCCAACAAGAGCACCGCGAAAATCCATTTTATCGTTCCCGTCATCACGACTGTTTACCTCCAGGGTTCGCCATCTTCAACCACGTTCCAGGGTTCGACCAGGGACGCGGGCACGTCATCGAGAAATCGTGAGGGTTTCGAGAGCACGGACCCGGTGATTTTATCATAAACCTGGACGGGAAACGTCAGGTACAGGGACTGCTTGGCCCGGGTCACCGCGACGTAGAGCAACCGCCGTTCCTCTTCGAGTTCCTCATCGGTCAGAAATGAATAGGAGGATGGGAACCGTCCATCCACCAGCCAAATGACGAACACGCATCGCCATTCCAGCCCCTTGGCGGAATGGATGGTGGACAAGACAAGCCGTTCATCCTCGCGGTCCGGGGCTTCGACCCCCGTCACGCTTTCGTCGGGTGGTTCCAGCGTCACGTCGGCCAGGAACCCTTCCAGGTCCCCATAGCGCTCCGCCATCACCAGGAGATGTTCCAAATCGCGGATGCGTTTCGGATAGTCGTCGTACTGCTCCTTGAGGATCGGATAATAATATTCCAGGAGGCGATGAACCTGATCGGGAGGCGACGCGTCTTCAACGCTGCCGACCGATTCCAGGGCCGCCGCCAGGTTGCTCAAACCCAAGGCCGTCCGCCCTCTCCCTTGTCGTAACGTTTCATACGGCGCCTCGCTGCTCGCGAGTTGGGCGATCAGGTCCCTCGCCCGCTTTTGCCCCACCCCGTCAACCAGCAGCAACGAACGGTTCCAACTGACGGTATCCAGGGGATTATGGACGACGCGCAAATGAGCGAGGACGTCCTTGACGTGCGCGGTCTCGAGAAATTTAAACCCGCCTCGCTTGACGAACGGGAGATCCCGTTTGGCCAACTCGATTTCCAAATCAAAGGCGTGAAAACTGGAACGAAACAGGACGGCGACGTCATCCAACGGCACGCCCTCCTCCCGCAACTCCAGAATTTTCTGCGCCACGAACCGGGACTGCGGACTCTCCCCGACCGTTTGCACCAATGCCGGCCGTTCACCCTGCCCTTTTTGGGTGAACAACGCTTTACTGTACTTTTCCGTCGCGCCTTGAATGATCTCGTTGGCCAGCGCCAGGATGGATTGCGTGCTCCGGTAATTCTCTTCCAGTTTGAAAATTCTGGTCCCCGTAAACAATTCGGGAAAGTCCATGATGTTCCGAACCGTGGCGCCGCGGAACGAATAGATTGACTGCGAGTCATCCCCGACGGCCATCACGTTCTCATGGGTCGCGGCGAGTTTGCGGACCACGTCCGCTTGAAGCCGGTTGGTGTCCTGATACTCATCGACCAACATGTAGCGATAGGTTTCCGAGACCGTCAGCCGGGCGCGTTCATCGACGGTCAGCAGTTCCAGGAGGCGCGTCAGCAGGTCATCGTAATCGACCAACTGTCGCTGACGCTTGGTGGCTTCATACGCTTGTTGCAGTTTGGTCAGTTCGCCGAGATATTCGCCAAAATGACTGTAGTCGGTGAAGAGGACGTCCTCGAGCGATTGCCTGGTATTGGCGCATTTGCTGAACAGGTCGGCAATCGTCTTTTTGCGCGGGAACCGCTTGCCCGTCTCGGTGAGACCGGTTTGGATGCGAACGAGGTTGACCAGATCTTCGGAATCGCCGCGGTCCAGGATCGTAAACCCCGGCTCAAGGCCGATGGTCCGGCCATAGCGCCGGAGCAGCACGTTGGCCACGGAGTGAAACGTTCCTCCCATCACCCTGTCGCTCTGCGGACCGATCAGCAGGCCCACCCGCCCCAACATCTCCTGGGCCGCCTTTCGCGTGAACGTCAACAGGAGGATGGAAGACGGATCGATACCCGTATCGATCAGTCTGGCCACGCGATACACGAGAACCCGGGTTTTGCCGCTTCCGGCACCGGCAATGACCAGGGCCGGACCATCGACGACTTCCACCGCGGCGAGCTGCTGGGGATTCAGTTCCTGCGCGTAATCCCGGGAAAGAGGTTTGTGCGGTGCCTCGGCACGCTTCAACACGTAGAGTTTGGAACCGGCATTGACGGAGTCCATCATGGGCATGCGGGAAAATTGGTTCTCGGGAATCCCTCATGCAGGCCACTGCCTGCACACAAAGGGATGAAAAGTAGCACGTGGGTGGTTATTTTCGTATCAATGCCGAAAAGGAGGCCTCATGCGAACAGGTTGTCATCCTGAGCTTGCCCTGCCGCCTGTCCTGCTTGTCCTGCTTGTCCTGAGCGAAGCCGAAGGAAGCGAAGCCGAAGGACCTACGCGAAGGACCTGCGAAGGATCTCGTCGTTGAGGCGCTCGATTATTGAAGGAAAGATTCTTCACTTCGTTCAGAATGACAAATCCGGGGTACCGTTCAGAATGACAAAGGGGTACCGTTGGCTCTTTCCATACCACTAAACCCACTTCGTGTATAACATAGGGCCTGCCCTCGCGCAATGCCGAGGCCGGTCCGGCCACCAGTAGGGACCCACGATCGTTGGTCCCTACTTGCGAAACCTTTCCTCCATTTGATTAGATACACCCTGGGTTTTTCAGCTCATGAACCATTCCATCCAAGAACACGAGCCCATGCTCAAAGACCTGTCGAACACCATCCTGGACGTGTGCAGGGAATCCGTGACGCTGGTCAAACGGAGCGATCCATCCATCACGACGAAACTCAGTCAAAAGCAGGAATGGGAGGTTTACCTGGAATTCCTGAAGGTCCTGTTCAACCTGGTGGATCGCATTTCCGCGTTCCACGTGTCCATCCAACAGCAACCCGAATTCATGAACAGTCTCGAAGATCACGTCAGCGAACGGCTCAAAATCCTGTTGGCGCCCTCGCTGAGTTCCGCTCAGATCGACGAGCAGGAAATCGTCGTGGCCATCGGCCGGGCCGTGGCTGAAAGCCGCGAGACCTATGAACCGTATAAATTCGTGTGTTCGGAAGACAGCAAAGAGCGCAATGCGTTTTTTCAACACGTGGGCGAGCGCGTGGCCGGCCGGGCCGGTGCCGTCAACAACCAGGCCATCACGTCGACCGCCACCCTCTGTATCAGCGCCGTGATTCCCGCGCTGACGTCTCTCTTTGAAGGAAAAACCCCGGAACCCGCGGCCCAAACGGATCCGGAAACGCAGGCCCGGGCGACAGGACAATCCACAAGTCCTTCCGCCGGTCCTTCCGGTACCCGGGTGATCAAACTAATCAGCGTGGTGGCCTCAATTTCCGGTGAGGAATTTGAAACCCGGTGGGGGCTGCTCCCGCAATTTCGACGGGACCTGAAGCCGGATCAGGTCGAAACCCTGACCGACTATATGAACCGCGTGGCCCGGATTGTGGGCGACCGTTTTGCCATCGAATCCTCCAAGGTCTTAGGCAAGGCCGACCCACCCGTCGGGAACGCCTGATCAACGGGCTTGATTCCTCCTTCTTTTTCCAAACGACATCCGGCCCCTTTTCTTTCTTCTCCACAAGGTCCATAATAGCGTGTAGCGTTCCACCTGAAACCAGCTCTCCCGGGTCTCATGGGCAGAAACCAAGGCATGAAAAAACTATTGGCTATAATCCTGATCTTCGGGTTGGGCTTTTGGGCAGGATATTACGTGGGACAACGGCCGCTGGAGGAAGTCAAGGCACAGCTTCAGGAGTTGTCGCAGAAGGTGGTGAAGCAGGCGATCGGCCTGGGTAATGAAGAGTTGCTCGCTCAAAACAACGTGTTGCGAGCCCTGTCAGGTTTTGCGAACGGCAAAGCGAAAATCCTGGACGGCAAACCTGACGAAGCCTTAACTGAACTGGAGAAAACTCTCGGTTATCTGAAGGAAGCCGTCAAGGTAAAGGGAATGGAATCCTCGGACGCCCTCATCGAAACCATGTCGAAAATTGATGAACTTCGACAATCCTTGGCCGTCGGCCAGGCTGTCTCTCAGGAGGCGTTGGAGGACGTGCAAGCCAGGCTGGAAGCCCTCCTGTTGTAGTTCAGGCGTTGGCCGGCTGTTTTTTCCAGGCCGCGAGAATCCGCTCGACCCGTAACCGGACGACAAGGTCCGGATCTTTCATCAACGGCTTGATCGCGTCCCGGCCACGCAAATCCCCGATTTGTTCCAAGGCGGCGGCAGCCGTCAGACGCGTCAGCCAATCCTGATCCTGCAGCATGGCGATCAGGGGATCGACGGCGTCCGGGTCCTTAATCTCGCCGAGCGCCAGAACAGCCTGCTTGCGCACGAACTCTTCTCTGTCGGTCAAGGCCACAATCAATTTAGGCACGGCGGGTTTCCCCAGATCAATCAGGGCCCTCGTGGCGTCATCCTTGAACTCGTCGTTGTGCAGCATCGACATCAGGGGATCCAGAACCCGCTCGTCATTGATTTTCCCCATGGCCTGGATCACGTACTTCCGGGCCTCCCAATCACGCATGTACCGGATCAACAACTCGACGGCGGGAGACCCCACTTCAGCAATGGCCTCAACGGCCGCCTCCCGGACCTGCCAATCCCCGTCACGCAACGCTCTGACGAGCGGCTCCACGCACCGTTCGTCGCCCATTTCACCAAGGGTGACGACGGCTTCACGCCTGACGACCCAATCCGGATCATAGAGAAGGTCGACCTGGATATCGATTTCATCTTTGACTTTCTCTTCTTCTACGTCAGGCTCTTCCTCCTCCGCCTCTTCCTCGCCTTCCCCCTCCGCGGCCGCCTCTGTCACAACGGCGTCGCTTTCCATCAAGGATTCCGAGACTGCGTCCACGTATTCATCCGTCACTTCATCCTGTGAGACAGCCCCGGTTTCCTCATCTGACGTTTCTGACGTTTGAGGATCTTCGGCGGCAGATTGCACATCATCAGTCATGAACGTTCCCCTTTCACTGAATTCAGCAGGTCGGTCGTCGCCCGGGTTGCGCCCTCAGGCCGCCTTGGCTTTGCTCCCGGCAGCTTTGGCGATCCGCGACGCCCTGAGACGAATTTTTCGCTGGACCCGTTTGAGGCGCTTGCGCAACTTCCGCGCATCCGGGTCGCCTTCGGGGTTTTCGCTGCCGGCGCGTCGCTCCTTGACCTTTGTTTCAAGGACAACTTTATCTTCCTCTTGCGTTCGTTTTTTTGCCATGCTTGCACTCTCCTCCACGCGTGAGACGATTCTGACGCTCGAACAGCCGAGTCTAGTCAACGGTTCTCACGGGTGTCAACCGGACGTTGTCGTCGCGCGCGCGGCCAGTCTTCGCAGAAACTTCGTTCATAGGCCAAAATTTTCCAGGCTTCTTCCTCGGTAATCGTCACGGGAATCATCGGCACCATGCCGGTCCCTGGGCTGCCGTTCTTGATGATCCAGAACAGTTCGCCGTCGCGTCTTCTCTTATGAAACTTGCAATTGGTGAAATTACGAGGCCCGGGCTGCAAGCGCCTGCCGACCGGACCATCCCCCAAACCGCTTTTTCCATGGCACGACACGCAGGCGCCTTTTCCTTCATACAGGATTCTTCCCTGCTCAACGATCTCCGGGGAAGCCGTTTTCGTCGAACCGAAAGGCGGGACCAACGTCCTGGCCCATACTCGCTCACCCACGGGGACCCTGGGCCGTAAGGGTTCTACTTCTTCCGCTTGGCCCGTGGCCGGACCGGCGACCCCACTCATCAGGCCCATGCTCAGGACCAGCAGTCCCCTGCCCAGGCACGCGAATGAAAAAGCTCGAGATACGGGTTGCACGATAGGCTAAGAGAAAAAGCCCCGTTCAGGGTTGAACCTGAACGGGGCTTTGAACATGCACTCAAGTCGCAAAACGACTACTTGCGCCATTTCTTACAGAAGCTTCGCTCGTAAGCCAACACCTTCCACGCGTCTTCTTCCGTGATGGTCGCCGGAATCATGGACACCATACCGGTGCCCGGGCTGCCGTTCTTGATAATCCAGAACAATTCACCATCCTTGCGTTTCTTGTGGAACTTGCAATTGGTAAAGTTCCGCGGGCCGGGATTCAACACTTTTCCGGCCGGTCCCTGGCCGTCTCCCTTTTTCCCGTGACAATTGACGCAGGTACCTTTCCCTTCAAAAATCTTCTTGCCTTCGGCAACGATCTCGTCCGAGGCCTTTTTCGTCTTCTTGTACAACTCGGCGGGTGGCTTAATTTTCTTAGCCTTTCCACGCTCTGCCTTCGGAACTCGTGGTTTCAGCGGGTCTTTTTCGGGTCCGGCAAAAGCCAAATCGCCGGCGGCGAAGGCCAGTGCCGTCAACAAACTACAAATGGCGACAAACCGATTCATGAATCCCTCCTTTGATAATAAGTCCGTGTTGCATCCCCTTATACTACACCCCCATCACAATCAATTTCAAAACCTGCAAACCCATCGACCATATCAATGTGGGTTCCCCCTGTCAAGAATCCACAGCGGGCATTACCGCCTTAATTCCACGTCCCGAACCACGGCTCCGGACTCACCAAAAGGATCCTGCAACTCGCCATTGAGGAGGACTTCGATCCCTCCGGCGTTTCCAAGCGTCAACAGGAACCGGTCATGGGCTTGCCGTCGCACAACGTCACCGGCCTGCAATAAGAACTCCTTGGGCTTGCCCTCATCCGAACGAATCACGACCCAGGTCGTGTCCAAAGTCCGTATTTCAAGGTCCAGCGGACCAGTTTCCGAATCCGTCGCGGAGGCAGGCCCTGGCGCAGAGTCCGGAGACGACAAGGAAGGCGTGGGAGTCCCGACGTCCATCTCCGGTGCCGGCTCCGTGTTGACGACGCGTGAGTCGCCATCTTGTGGTGCGGTCGAAAAAGACCGGCGGTCCTCGACGACGGCGTTCGCGTGATCCGGTTTCGAGACCACCTCGTCGCGCGGTTCAACGGGTTGTTGCGAAAACAGGGAAAAGACGGATCTTGAAAGTAATTGTTGTTGGAGTAACACCATCCCTCCCAGCAAGAGAAGCCCTCCGACGAGGAGAACGACCATGGCTCGGCTCATTCTCTCTTTCTGCACGTCTTCCTTGTGCAGAAGCATTTTCCACATCCTCTTGTTCTCTTTTTCTTTTTTGTAGAACGACGCGGAACAGTCTTCAAACAACCGCAGACATTCTTCTCCGTCAAGTCCGAGCGAACGGGCGTAGGCCAAGACAAAACCTTTGGTGAAAACGCGTTCGGGCAACTCCTCAAAAGATTCCGATTCCAACGCTTTCAAATGCGACTCCTGGATCCGGGTCCTTGAGGTCATCTGCTCAAGCGTCAACCCTTGAGCTTCACGGGCGGTTTGGAATGTGTTCCCTAGTGACGTCATGGAACTCCAACGCGAAAACGTGACCGCGAGAGAACCGGCTCAGCCTGAGGCACGTCAAGCGCTCACGAAAGATCCTCGAAATGGGTCAGGCGCTTGAAGTCCCGGAAACGGGATTCGATGTCCTGATATTCCAGGGACCGCAAGCGGTCGAGACTGAAGCCCTCAACGGTAAACGACGCCATTACGCTTCCGAGAATAATGGCCCGTCTCAAACCGGCATCGGAGAGATCTCCCGTCGACGACAGGTGCCCCATAAACCCGCCGGCAAACGTATCCCCGGCGCCGGTCGGATCTTTCACCATTTCCAACGGGAACGCCGGTGCGCCAAAAACGCTTTTTTCATGAAACATCAAGACGCCATACTCCCCACGTTTGATAATGAAATATTTGGGCCCGCGTGCCAGAACGTCTTTCGCCACTTTCACGAGGCTGAAATCCTGGCCGAGTTCGCGAGCTTCTCCGTCATTGATGACAAGCACGTCGATTGTTTCCAATACCTTCCATAGGGCTTCGCGCTTTCCATGAATCCAAAAGTTCATGGTGTCACAGGCGACGATTCGAGGCCGTTCGACTTGATTCAGGACGTCCATTTGAAGCTCGGGGTCGATATTCCCCAGGAACAACATGTCAGGAGTTCGATAGTGGCCGGGAATTTTTGGCCGGAAGGACTCCAGCACGTTGAGCTGGGTATCAAGCGTATGCGCCTCGTTCAGTTGATACGTATATTCTCCTTGCCAGCGAAAGGTCTTGCCACTCCGGCGTTCGAGCCCGGACACGTCGATCCCTCGACTCTTCAAGAAGGTGACGTATTCATCGGGAAAATCTTCTCCCACGACCGCAATCAAATCGACGTCGGTAAAAAAACTGGCGGCCGTGGAAAAATACGTGGCCGACCCTCCCAACACTTCCGTGGCCTCCCCGAAAGGCGTGCGCACCGTATCAAACGCCACGGACCCGACGACCAACAATCTACCCATGTTGTCTTCTCCCGTTTGATGTGTTCGCTGGTTTCAAAAAGAGGCCGTAGCGCCGCTTCACGGAGGCCGTCACGGCTTGCGGCGCCGTGACGATGGCCTGCCGAAGCGCCGTCGTACAGGGACAGCCTCTTAGCTCCCCGATCCGTTGAATGGCGTCCCCGAGCAGCGTCTTGGCCTGGGCCACGTTCGCGCGCATCACGCTCAAAATCGCTTCGACGGAGACGGGCTCCTCGCTCTGATGCCAACAATCGTAATCCGTGACCAGGGCCAAGGTCGCATAACAGATTTCCGCCTCCCTCGCGAGCTTGGCTTCCGTCGCATTCGTCATCCCAATGATATCCACGCCCCATTGCCGATACAACAGGGATTCCGCCTTCGTGGAAAACTGCGGCCCTTCGATACAGAGATACGTTCCGCCCGCGTGGAACGTGGCACCCGCCGACCGGGCCGCCTCGCCCAAACGCTCCGCCAAGGCATGACAAATGGGATCGGCAAACGTCACGTGAGCCACAAGCCCTTGATCGAAGAACGTGCTTAGTCGTTTGGTCGTCCGGTCGATAAATTGATCGGGAAGAACCATGTGACCGGGGTGGATGCCTTCTTTCATGCTCCCCACCGCACTGACGGATAAAATCTTCGTCACGCCAAGTGATTTGAGCGCGTACACGTTTGCCCGGTAGTTGATCATGGAGGGAATGAGACGATGCCCGCGTCCATGACGAGAGAGAAACGCCACGCGTTTGCCGGACAACGTTCCCAGCATCACGGCATCCGAAGGACGGCCGAAGGGCGTGGGCACGCGCGTTTCCCGCACGTTTTCCAAACCGTCCATTTCGTACAAGCCGCTGCCTCCAATGACGGCGACGTCGGCACGTGGTTTTGCCGGCACAGGCGTTATCCTTGTCGATCAGGGTTGAAGCTCATGCACGAATCCTTCAATAAGCGAGAGGATGCGACGGGAGACCGACCGAACGGACTCGTCCGCGTGGATCTCGACCCACGCCAGACCGGGTTCTTTTCTGAACCACGTCATTTGCCGTTTCGCAAAATGCCGGGTGTCCCGCTTCAATCGCCTCACCGCTTCGGCGAATGAATAGTCTCCTTCCAGATATCCCGCCATCTGACGATAGCCCAAACTTTTCATCGAGACAAGACCCCTGGAGTATCCCTCGGCCAGGAGGACCCGGGTTTCTTCCACCAATCCCTTCGCCAACTCCACGTCAACCCGCCGGTCAATCCGTTGATAGAGAGCGGCCCGCTCCATCGTCAGCCCCAACACCAGGGCCCGAAAAGGCGTGTTCTCTTGGCCGTGTTGTTCATGGGCCTTCGAAAGAGGCGCGCCGGTTTGCCGGTACACTTCCAGGGCCCGCAAAACTTTCACCGTATCACGCGGATGCAGGCGACGCGCCGTGACCGGGTCCACGCGACCCAATTCCTGATACATCGATTCTCCTCCCCGGACCCGTGCTTCGTCTGCGAGTCGTCCGCGAAGAACATGGTCGCTGGGCGGACCGGACCATAACCCGTGCAACAACGCGCGGACGTAGAGCCCCGTCCCGCCGACCACCAAAGGGAGAAGGCCGTTGTCGTGCAGACGCGAGATTTCCGGAAGAGCCCGTCGACGGAATTCCCCGGCGTTAAACGGCTCATCCGGTTCCACCAGGTCAATCAGCCGATGGGGTATCCCTTGCCGTTCCTCTTCCGAAGGGGTATCCGTCCCGATATTCATTCCCCGGTAGACTTGAGTCGAATCCGCGGTCAATACCTCCGTACCCAGGGCTTGAGCCACTTCAATGGCGATGCGACTCTTCCCGATGGCCGTCGGACCCACCAGCACGACGAGGGGCCGTGACGAGGTCGAGGCCTCTATGAGGTTCCGGAGTTTGTGGTTTGAAAAAAGACACTGTTCGAACGATGGATTCATAGACGCCGAAAAATCCGGTGCAGTTCTTCACCGCCAAAACGTAACGAGATCCTTCGGCCGTGAGGGCAGGTCATGGGG
Source organism: Nitrospirales bacterium (assembly GCA_022825885.1). GTDB lineage: Bacteria > Nitrospirota > Nitrospiria > Nitrospirales > UBA8639 > Bin75. The sequence goes on from JAJDVY010000050.1 coordinate 33,327, forward strand.
GTTCCTTCACGAAGCCAATCGCGTACCACGTGGTTCATTTCCGGCGGCTCCATCCGGCGACCGGCCTGGACCGCGCCCTTGCAGGCGATCGACGCCAGGACGGACCGGATAGGTTTGGCGAGTGAATCCACGGAGTTCCACTCCGACAGATCCTCGATGATATCTTCGAGTAAGGCCCCATAGTCCATCTGTCCGACGAGCGCCGGCACCGATCGAATGACAAAAGAAGACAGGCCGAAGCGCTCAAGTTCGAGACCCGCGTTGACCAACTCCGGCAGGATTTCCGTCAACAGCGCCGCCGCCGTGACCGGGACGTCCACCGGTTCGGGAATCAGCAACGACTGCGTCTGAATATCACGACGTTCCCAACCTCTCCACAAACGTTCAAACAGCACGCGTTCGTGAATCGTATGCTGGTCCAGCACGTGCAATTCATCGCCAATTTGCGCAACGATATAGGTGGCATGGATTTGTCCGAGAATCCGAACCTCAGGCTCAAGCGGATAAAGGGACGGCGATTCTTTGACCTGGCCGGCTTCGTTTTTTTGTCCATTCCCGGATCGCGATTGCACGTCGCGCAGCACGTAAGGGGCCGGCCGTTTGACAAACAGTTCACCGCTCTCCACGGGCATCTCCTTCTCGACGCCGCCGGCCGCCACGGTATCGTGCCCGGATGACAGCGCAGGCGACCCCGTTACGTCCGTTTGCAATGGACCGCGAACCGCGGCCTTGATCGCTCGATGGATCACGTCCGGGCTGCGAAATTTCACTTCGCGTTTTGATGGATGCACGTTGACGTCCACCTCATCGGGGGCAACGTCCACCATCAGCGCAAACGTCGGATGCCGGCCTTTCGGTAAAAAAGAGCCATACGATTCGTACACGGCGTGCGCAATCGTCGTATTCTTGACGGGGCGCCGATTCACAAACATTTCCTGGGGCGTGCGTCCCGTCTTCGCATGATGCGGATTGACGATCATGCCACGCACGCGCACGTCGGCCCGTTCGTCGTGAACGGGCAGCATCATCCCCATGAGTCTCGGGCCATACACCTGGAGGAGTCGATCCTCCAACGTGCCGACCTTGGGATAGTCGAAGACCACGTGGTCATTGTGCGTCAATCGAAATTGCGTGTGGAGGTTGACCAAAGCCGCCTGCTGAACAACGTGCGCAACGTGGGAGAACTCCGTGGCCGTGGTCTTCAAAAATTTCCGTCGACCCGGCGTATTGAAAAACAATTCTTCAACTTCGATTCGCGTCCCCGGCGCGGCGCTTCGCTCTTCGACGGACCGGACGTCCGCCCCATCAATCACCACGGCGGTCCCGGTCAGGGCATGATGCCTGGCCGTCAGCATCCGAAAGCGTGAAACCGCGGCGATGCTGGGCAGGGCTTCCCCGCGAAATCCATAGGTGGCAATGCCCGTAAGATCGCGTGGATGCCTGATTTTGCTGGTGGCAAAGCGTTGGCAGGACAACGGAGCATCGGCCCGGCTCATTCCTTCGCCGTCGTCGATCACGCGAATGAGCGTTCTCCCGCCGTCCACCACGTCCACGGAGACCACCGTACTGCCGGCATCCACGCTGTTATCGAGCAATTCCTTCACGACGGACGCCGGACGCTCCACGATCTCTCCGGCGGCGATTTGAGAAGCCACGGATTCAGGCAGGACGTTGATTCTTGATTCAACAGACTCCATGGGCAACGCCTTGTGACGGCATTCCGATGATGCAGCTAGTGCTTCGGCTTGGAAGGTGGCGGCCGCCGGTCACTTGAACTTCTTGAGAGCCTGCTCCACCTCGATGAGTTGCGATTCGTGTGCATCCACCTTGGATCCCAGCTTTTCGCCCATGGCCTTGACCACCGCTTTCAACTGCGCAACGGACTTCGTCAATTCATTCAGTTGCGTGACGTTGGCCTTCAAGCCCTGCTGAAACTTCGAAACGGCAGCGGATGATTTCGTCGACTCCGACACTTGACGGGCCTGGGCGTCAATACGGTTGGCCTGCTCTTTCAGTTTGGCGGACATCAGATTCTGGAATTGCTCCAACGATTGCCCGACCGATTGCACGCTCGACGTGACGTCCTCGAGATGGGTTGAGACGGCTTGGGTATTCGTGGCTTGCTTGGCGGCTTCGGCCGCCAATTCTTTCTCCAGGACCGCCAGGCGCGCCGTCAACTGCCCGAGTTGATTCATGTGCTGATCGGTGCGGTTGCCCAACATGCCGGCCATGGAATCCAACACCTCTCGCATCCCGGCCACCGCTTCACTCAACTCCTGAACGTGTTTGGCTTGCGATTCCAATTGCTGTTGAGTTTGGGTAACGTTCAAGGCGCTTGCCTGTTCGACGCGTTGGAGATCGGACGTGACCTTGATGAATTCCTGGGAGACTTGATTCTTTTCCTGGCTGAACGCGTTGGCGATTGATTCCAGGCTCGGCCGAACGTCCTTGTCCAAATACCCGTGCAGGCCCTTCAGGTCGGCGTCCAATTTTTTCGCCAATGCCGTATGCTGACCTTGTAATTCCTCAATCCGTTTTGCCGTCCGTTCCAGCCCTTTGCCCTGACTGTCCAGCTTCGTGCCGAGCTGGGTTCCAGTCGCCCCCAACACGTCACGAAGTTGAGCCAGAGACAGGGTCACCGCCTCCAGATCTTTGCCGTACATGGCATCGGTCTGTCGAAGCCCCGAGAGTTCAGGACCCAATTTGGCATTCAATTCAGACAGCCGCGTGGCTTGGGCGTCAATATCGGCCTTCAAGTTCCGGTTGCCCTCATTCAATGCGACATTGATGGCTTCGATGGCCGTTTTGACCTCGGTTTCCAGGTACGTCTTCAACGCCTTGGTATCGGCATCGAGTTTGGCGCGAAAGACTTGCAAGTGCCTGTCGAAATCCTGCCGTATTTTCGTCTCGGAGCCCGTTGACCGCTTCGCCTCCCGGTCCAATCGTTGATTGACGTCGGTCAAGGCGTCCTTCAACTGGCCCAATGACTTTTGAAACGCGACGAACTGGTCTTTGACCGTTTGACCCTGTTGCTGCAAGGCCCGCTCAAAGCTCTGGCCCAAGGCGTCAATCTGCTTGGACAACTCGGTTTCACGTTGTTCCTGCAATGCCTGCAAGGCACTGATCCGTTGCGTTTGCCGATTCACGGCGTTTTCAAAGCTTCGACGGACCTGATGGATCTGTGTTTCCATATCACCCATGGCTTTGGGCAGGCTCTCTTCGCGCAAATTCCGCAAATCACTGTTCAACTGCGCACGGGCCTTCATGATGGTCTCGCTCAATTGCCCCTGGGCCGTCACGAGTTCTTCGTTTAACTCGGCTTTTTGCCGCTCCAAGGCATCGGCGCTCTCCTCCTTGGCTTGCTTCAGGACTTGGGCCAACGCTCTTTTTTCCTGATCCAATTTGGTGATTTTTCCGCCAAGGTCTTTTTCCACTTTCGCCAAGTCCGCCTGCTGGGCGCAGGCAGTCAAGCTGACGACCAGCCAGGTCAGGCAAAGGCCCGCCTTCAAGGCCCGACCGGCTTTTCCTGAAGAGACGTTTGAGGTCAGGAAAGACATGCGATCAATAGACATGGTTTTTCACTCCCTCCTTCTTTCATGGCCTCCTCTACTCCTGACTTCGGGAAGGCGACCCAAGAAACCCGCCGAACCTCCGTCATCGCACGTTCACGTGCCGCCGATGAGCCGGTTCGTGTCATCATTACTCCGAAAACGGAGACCAGGCAGGAGAACTATGGTGGATCCCGCCTTTCGTCAACCGTTCCAGCCCTGTCCCGTCGTAATAAATCATGTAAATGTGACTCTGTCCTCTTCGCGTCGAACTGAAGACCAGGTGACGGCCGTCCGGCGCCCATGAAGGCGAATCGTCGATTTCGCTTGGGGGGCCGCTCGTCACTCGAACGCGACGCTTCCCGTCCACGGAAATTCGGCACACCTTGAGCCCATAGCCGGGTATGCGGCAGACGTAGGCGATCCAATCTCCCCGCGGAGACCAAGCCGGGGCGGCATTATACCCCCCATACGTCAACCGTCGGACCTTCGTCCCGTCGGCCCTCATAATGTAAATTTGCGGTTGACCGGTCCGGTCTGATGTAAAAGCGAGTTCTCGTCCATCCGGCGACCACGTAGGCGACAATTCCGCACTGCGCTTTTTGGTCAATTGGATTTTCTCTTCCGTGTCCAGGTTCATGACGAAAATGTCGGAATCCCTCTTCTTGGTGGACGCATAGGCCAACCATTGACCGTTCGGAGAAACGGCCGGAGTGATATTCAACGTTTGAGACGGCACCAGGATTCGCCTGTTCTTCTTGCCCGACCCTTTGTCCAACTCGAGACGCACGATTTCCTGATTGTTGCCATGATAGGTCGTATACACAACGGCGCGGCGGTCCGGCGACCAGTCCGGCATGAGACTTAATACGGGGTCCGACGTGATGCGCTTGGGACCGAACCCATCGTAATCCATCTTGTATAAATGCCGTTTGCCTGCCTTGTCTTCGGATACATAGATGATCTTGGTCTCGGCGATACCGGGGTCCCCCGTGTAATACGCGACTAAGGCGTCAGCCCACCGGTGCACCATTGACCGCAGGCGTCTCACGGTAATCGGACCACCGGCATACCGTTTCCCAAGCGCGATCAAATCCGTCTCCCCGCCATCGTAGGCACAGGCCTCCAACAACAATTTTCCATCCTTTCGACCGATCCGTCCCCACGTGACCACCGGAGCCGTGCTTGCCTTGGCTCTCGCGATGGGGGCCTCTTCCTTACACCCGGCCTTGGACAGCGGCAGCGCATCCGTGGCTCGTTCAAGCACCTTGAACACGTGAGTGCGCCGCAAGTCAGCCTTCAGAATCGTGTTGACTTGCTTGCCGATTCCGGAGTCATCCTCTTGCGGGTTCTCACTCCCGGCAAACCCCATGATCCAGATGGGAATTTTTTGAAATTCCGACCGTTGCGTTTCCAAAAACACTTCGGCGTTCTTCTCCTGCGCATACCCGACAAACGGCAGAACGGAAAGCAAGACCAGCAAGACCAGTGGCGTGACGTGTTTCATCATGAATTCGGGTTGACCTTAAATTTGTGTTGAACCCGACAAAAGGGTTTGGTCACCTTTGCGGGAAAAGGCGGCAAGGCGGTCTCCATGACCGCACGTTTCGCGAGCACGTCAAATTTCTCGTTTCCCGAGGATTGGACGACGTCCAGGCCCGCCACCCGACCATCCCGCTTGACACGAAAAGCCAGGATCGCCGGCGACTCGACACGATAATGGTACCGATAAATTTTTCCATGAACGTCATCAATTTTTTCCTCGACGTCCGCCCAATAGGGATTTTTTTGGGAACAGAATCCCGCCCTCCCCAGACCACGCCTTTCCTCTGTGCCGCTCTCCGTTCGTTTGGAGAACGGCTGGGGGTCAAAAACCAATAGATCGGGAACAGAAACAGCATCGACCTCCGGCCTTGGAGGAACATCCGGCTCGGACGCGGTCACCGGAGTCGTGGCCGGCGAAGGGACCGGGTCTTGGACATCGGCCAACTCCGGAGCCTGAGGGGGCACGATTGTGGGAAGCGATTGATTCCGGGATTCGGCTGCGCGTGCCGGGGGCACGGGTTCAGAAACGAGCGGAACCGCTTGTGTTACGGGCGGCAAGGTCTTGTTCTTGGGATTTCTTTTGGGAATCCTCACCGATTGAATGGCTTCCTTCAACGACTCCGCCGTGCTGCTCTTTCGCGCCGTTTTCCTCGGAGTTTCCTGTTTCCGCACCGCAGGCGATGCCACGGCTGCCAGGCGAGGCGCCCGGGCGGGCAAAGTAATGTCCGGTGATTCAGAAGTCTTGGGCGCGTCCCGTCTCGGCTGACGTTCTGACGCGACAGCCGGATTCACGCGTTTGGACACCCGTTGCGGTTTCCTGGGGACGACGGTGGCGTCGACGGCCTGCTTCAATTTTGGGGCCAGCAGGTCAACCTTCTCAGCGGGAGCGGGCCTGGGCGTGGACGTCTTCCCGACAACCAATTTCGGAGATTGCGGGGGCGCTTTGAAGGCCGGCACGTCCACCTCCACGGCAGACGACTGTTGAACGGGCGCAGAGGCCGAAGGCCGGCCACGCGCAGCCTGTTGGGGCAATGCCGGAGTTTGCGGTTTTGGCACGACCACGGAATCCAGTGCGCCCATAAGCGACTCCGTTACCCGTTCCGGCACCCTCGGCTTCTCTTGAGGAATGGGATTGGGAGGAGTGACGGCTTTTCTCTGCGGCACAGCCTTTGGAGCCTTTCTGGTCTTCGTCTTGGGAGGGGGAACCTTCTCGGCTTTTCTTGCCGGCTTGGACTTCTTGGCCGGTGAAACAGTCGGAGACGCCGAGATGGCCGGAAGCGTGACGAGCGTGACCTCGTAAGACCCTGAGGACTGTTCGAGCGATGAGGCAAAACGCAAACTCAGGAACGCAACGAACACGACCGCGTGAATGACCGCCGAACCGGCAAGAGGCCAAGACAGCCGTTCCGCCACCGAGTCGTCATGATCCGGCAAATGAAACGACAAGAGACTGGAAGGCGCCGCATACGACATTACATCATTCCAGCTTACAGGGGTTTAAAGATCTCTTCTTTCATCATGGTCCCCTGGGGGTTCGTGACCATGCCCAACCGTTCGATTCCCACCCCCTTGACTTCATCCATGACCTGGACGATCCGGCCATAGGGAACGCGTCGATCGGCTCGAAGGTAGACCGACACGAGGGGATTCGACGCTTTGGCTTCACCCAGCCGTTTCCGTAAATCAAGCAACGTGACAAGGTCTTTGCCCAAGTAGACCCGCCTGTCGGGTTCAATGGTAATCACGAGACGCTCCATGGGCACGACGGTATTCGATTGCGAACGCGGAAGCGTAATATCAATGCCCCGGTGCAGCATCGGCGTCGTCACCATAAAGATCACCAACAGCACAAGCACCACGTCGACGAGAGGAACGATATTGATTTCGGCAAGAAACCGGCGATTCCGGGGTTCGACCATCACGAGCGACTTCAACCTCTTTTGCCGTCAAGAACCGGCGCGTGAAGGGCATTCAGAAATTCGATGCTGAAGGCTTCGACGCCGAAGATGATTTTCCGAATTTGGGCAAGATAGTAATTGTATCCGATGACTGCGGGAATCGCAGCAAACAGTCCGGCGGCGGTGGCAAGGAGGGCCTCGGAAAGACCCGGAGCGACCGAAGCGATACTGGCCGTGCCCTCGATTCCGATCTGCTGAAAGGCGTTAATGACGCCGACGACCGTTCCCAATAACCCGATGAAGGGGGTAATGTTTCCCGTCGTGGCCAGGAAGGGCAGGTAGATTTCCTGTTGGGCAATCTGTTGCTGAATGAGGTAGTGGACGACCTTCTCCAAATACTGGCGGTCCGGCCCGGATTTCGTCTTCCGGGCTGCCACCGCGACGCCGCCCGTGTTGTGTTCGGCAACATGCCCCACGCGATTCAACACGTCAACCAACACGGAACCGCTGGGACTGTGAGGCAATTCCGCGGCCACGTGTCGCAGGAGATACAGCTCCTTTTCGCTGAGCGCCTCTTTCTCCTGATAGGCCCGGAGAAACTGCCGTTCCTCCGCTTTCATCAGCCGGAACGTTCGCCATTTGTACAGGATGACGCCCCACGAAAAGACGGAGAACACCAACAGGATCAACAGGACGATGATGGAGATGGTCCCCAGGGAACCAAACAGTTCAAGAGGGTCGCTTGCAAACATCGGATGTGATTCTCAGCCCGAAACGTGATGTAACGTGATAAATTGAACACACACCGTGTAAGCGAGAACAGCCACAACGACGTGAATGGCGGGGCCGACGGGATTTGAACCCGCGACTTCCAGATTGACAATCTGGCGTCCTAACCTGGCTGAACGACGGCCCCATTCACGTAAGAGGATAGCCTTTTGACTGTGCTGTCGAAACGAGCCCCGGCCCGGACCAAGAATCCAACCAGGTTGTACGTTCGACGTTCTTATTTGGATAGTCCGAGATAGATGGTAGGCGGAACAGGGCTCGAACCTGCGACCTCTGCCTTGTAAGGGCAATGCTCTCCCAACTGAGCTATCCGCCCCACACTCCATGCATTCAAAAATTGCATTCCAAAATACAACGTTTTTCATTATATCAGTCAAGTATGCTGTGTCAACCGTCAGGAGAGCCGGCCGTGATGACGGTCCAGGCGGCACAAAAATCGACGGCACCCTTGAGAAATACGGGTGCGACCCTTTAGAGTGCAACCTTCGTCTGAGGATGAATGCTGAAACCGAAACATGACCTACAAAATCAGACACATCAGCAAACAGGTCGGCGCGGAGAACCCGCAATTCTTGTCCCGAAGCGAACGGATGTGGCTTTTTGCCGAACTCCATCGCCGGTCGCTCATTACCGGAATCGTCGTCGCCATCACGGTGGTGATCCTTCTCGGGGCCCTGTACGTGGTGCAATACCAGCAGGAACAGGAAGCGCTGGTCCTTGAACATCAAGCCGCCCAAGCCTACCTCGACCGGCCCCTCGATGACGCCGACGCGGCCACGGAGAAGCTGCAAGAAGCCGTCACGTTGTATCGCCGGATTATCGAGGAGTTCCCTCGTACCGCCAGCGCCCGCACCGCGTGGTACGTGATCGGTAACGCCTTAGCCGAACAACGCGACCACGCCGGCGCCATCGAAGCGTATCAACGGTTTATTGACCAGGCAGGAAATTCTCCCGCCCTGCTCGGGTTGGTCTACCAGCGACTGGGGGCCAGCTACCTGGCAAGCGGGGATCGCGCAAAGGGAATCGCCGCCTACTCGCACGTGCTTGACATGCCCCAAACGCTCAATAAGGACCAGGTGCTGTTCGAATTCGCCAAACTCGAGGAACATGAAAAGCGCACTGACGAGGCGCTCGCCCGTTACAAACAGTTGTTGGATGACTATCCGAACTCACCCTATGCGAGCGAAGCCACCCTGCGAGTCAAAATTCTTGAACCGCCTTCGGAGGAACCCGAAGCCGCCAACGAGGGAACCGAACGGGAAGAGACACCGGAGGGGAAAGAAACCGGGGAATGAGGGACAGGAAAGGGGTGGTCAGGAAGAAATCATCAACCGCCGCCCGACCCGAATCAGACTGCTTCGCAAATTATTCAGGACCTTCAGCTCCTTCACCGATACTCGAAACCGCTTGGCAATACTCCAGAGGCTGTCGCCCATCCGCACGCGATACCACGTCACTTCCCCGGCCTTCGCCACGTCCCGGTTGACGCGCAACCGCTGCCCAACCCTGATCAAATTCCCCGAGAGATCGTTGAGGCGCTTCAATTGCCGGACGCTGGTCCCGAAACGATGCGCAATCGCCGATAGGTTGTCTCCCCAACGCACGCGATACCACGTCGCCCCCCCGGCCTTCGTCACGGCCCCGGCCTCTATCACGTCCCGGTTGACGCGCAACCGCTGCCCAACCCTGATCAAATTCCCCGAGAGACCGTTGAGGCGCTTCAATTGCCGGACGCTGGTCCCGAAACGATGCGCAATCACCGATAGGTTGTCCCCCCAACGCACACGATACCACGTCTGCTGAGACGGACGTTGCGTCCACGTCTTCATTCGGGCTTTGACCTGCTCCACGCGCCCTGACGTTCCCACGGGAACCTTGAGAGCATAGCCGTTCCGGTCCGGTGGAATGACGCTACGGCGGAGTTCAGGATTCAACCGCAGAAGTTCCTCAAAAGCGATCCCCGACGTCTTGGCAACGGATCGCAAATGGATGGACCTGTCCATGGGAATCTCTTCGTATTGATGAACCGGTTGAAAATTCGCGTGAAACCCAAACAGCGAGGGACGCGCAGCAATAATCATGGCAGCCATGAACCTGGGGACGTATTGCTTGGTTTCCCGTCGAATGTAGCGGGTCCTGGCAATCGTCCAGAAGTCCCGTGTCCCGGTTCTATCAATCGCACGGCTGACCTTCCCGGCCCCGGCGTTATAGGCCGCCAGCGCCAAGGGCCACGAGCCGAACAGGTCGTACAGATCCCGCAGGTGTCTGGCCGCCGCGACTGTGGATTTGATGGGGTCCCGGCGTTCATCCACGTACCAGTTGACCGTCAAGCCGTACATCCGTCCCGTACTCCTGATAAACTGCCACGGACCCGACGCGTGCGCGCGTGAATAAGCCCTGGGGTTAAATCCGCTTTCGACCAACGACAAGTACACCAGTTCTTTCGGCAAGCCGAACTCAACAAAGATCTGCTCGATTAACGGCCGGTAGGGATAGAATCTGGTCAACCATTCTTGAAAGCGGTCATGAATCACGTTTTGAAAGTAGTGAATATTGCGTTCGACTGCAGGATTGACGATAACGGGAATATCTTCATACCCGAGGTCTTCCCCTTCCTGGGGGGGAAGAGCCTGCCCTGAGCTTGTCGAAGGGGCTGGGGTGAGGGAGGCATGAGTGGCAGAACGGGATTGGGAGTCCGGGGGGAAATACAAGAGCCCCCTGGAACTGAACGGTAAGGGCGGAGATGACGACATCGCCGCATCCGGCGATTGGGGAATACCGGCAGCACGAACGTCGCCGGCACTAAAGAAAAACACTGATAGGCAGAGCGTGAAGAACGAAACAACGCTCAAGCAAGAGCTGTTTTCTTCTAACCAGTTGATTTTTCTCATATTTTTCTCATGCTTTTCAGCATGGCATTGGAATGTAACCGGAATGCACGTCTCTGTCAAGAACTTAATAGGCTTGACAACGAATCATCAAGATCTTGTGGATCGCTTTTCATTCAACGATTCTTGAACAACTACAGGTTGTGGTATAGAAGGTAAAACCGACTTGCGTGGCTTGGGCCCCCTCATTTGGATTATCTCTCTCGGGCATTATCATTACCGGTTTATACGGCTATTGGCATGAAAATACCCAACGACACCCGAAGCTGTCATTCTGGAAGCTGTCATTCTGAACGAAGTGAAGAATCTCTCCCTCAATAACCAGGCGCCTCAACGACAAGATTCCTCGCGACAATTATCGCCACCTGGGGAGGGTCACGGCGTCGGCGTCGGAAGGCCGGCGGCACAGCGAAACCCGGTCGAATGATTCCGGTCGAGCGGATTGCTGGCGACCCGGGTAAAAATTCTCACCTGCGGAGTTTCCACCTGCCACCCGGAACTGCGAATGACCCGGCGGGTCCCCGTCGCAGGCCCTTGAGGATTCCGGCGGGGGCTTTTGGAGTAATACGTGGCGTCATACCAATCGGCGACCCACTCCCAGACGTTACCCGCCATATCATAAACCCCATAGGGGCTTTTGCCTTTTTCATAAATCCCAACCGGCACCAGGGTCTTTTCACCCTGCCACGTCCGGTTGAAATTCAAGTGCTTGTGCGTGGGTTCAACGTCTCCCCACGGGAACCGTCGATCATCGGTCCCGCGCGCGGCCTTTTCCCATTCGGCTTCGCTTGGCAACCGTTTGCCCGCCCACCGACAATAGGTATCGGCGTCAAACCAATCCACGTTGACGACCGGTAACGAAGCAATGGACTCCGGCATGAGCCCACCCTGCCAGAGGTTTTTCGATGGGTCGGCCGGATGAGACGGCGTGCGATGACCGGTCGAGCGAATAAATTCCAAATACAGGCCGTTGGTCACCTCGTAGGTATCAATGGCATAGGCGTCCAAGTCAACTTCGTGATTGGGGTATTCATCCAGCCCGCCGTCCCGCGCCCACTTGGGCACGCCCATGAAAAACGGACCGGCGGGAATAACCACCATGGACGCCCCGTCCTTGCTCGACGCGGACTCGTCTGCATGGACCCGCTCGACAACGGCATCGTTTACGCTCATTCCCATGAACGCGCACGCGGCGATAGCCAATATCCTCTTCGTCATCACCTCTCCTCCGTCTACCAGGACAACCGGGGTTCCCCGTCGAACGACATGAAACCAGGCCAATTCCGTCAGCCGGCGCTTTCCCGCTCGGCCCGTCTCAACGCACCCATCAACACGGGATCGTTCAACGCCATCTCACTCAGCGCGTCCATGACGTGAAGACCCTTGGTGTCCATCAACTCCTTGGCCTTGGCGTACTGTTTGCCGTTGAAGCGGGCCACCGTCGGCTGGTTGTTGATTACCTGGCACGCCAGCACTCCGTCTTCCAGGTCCAACGTACCCCCCTGCTCCATCAACGTCTGCGCCTGCGCAACCGTGATGCCGTGAAGCTCGGCAAATTCCCCGATCCCGCCGGTTTCGACCATCGAGCCGTCCGGCATCGAACACTTGCGTTTGAAATAGGGTGACCAGTCCTTCCGAAAATCAATATACCGGATATCGCCCCCTCGAGCCCGCTCCAGCTTGCTGTAATCGAGGCCGAGATTCTTCCGGGTGAGGCGTTCCCGCAAGTCCTCGGAAAGCCCCCGGTAAAACACGCGCTCGGCGGCCTCGGCCAAGGGGATATCCGAAAACTTCGCAAGCTGTTCGGCCTGCGCGGTCTGCTCCAAATCCAGAAGCCAGGTCTGCTTGGGCTCCTGTCCGGTCGGATCGATCCGGCACACGAACATCCCGCGCGTCACCACGCCCCCGGCTTCCGGATACGTATACAGCCCCCCGTCCGTCAACAGCCGGAACATGTCGCCATAGGGGATCTCATAACTTTCCCCGAGCACCTTGGCGTGATGTTCGATATTCTCCTCGCCGGCCATGGCGCAGACCATGACGTTCCCCGGAGGATCGAAATCCGTGTAATTCTCCAGCACGTTGTACAGTTGCGGCTCTTTGGCCGGTTTAAGCGGCCGCTTTTTTATCTTGAACATAATCGTAGCTCACAAATACGCTGACATTTTCCGCTCTCTTCCCTTCCGTCATTCTTGTATGTGTTCAGTCATTCCCTTCGCTACGCTTCCTTCGGCTACGCTCAGGACAGGCAGGGCAGGCGTTGACAAGATGCATTGTCTCTTTCTGTCATGCCCGGCTCGATCGGGCATCCAGCATCTTTGCTGTTGCCTTTCGTCCGTTCTCCTTCTGTCATTCTCGACAAAAAAACTGGATCCCCGATTAACAATGTCGAGGACGAATCCCGTGTTTTGTCTTTCTACGCCATTCATAAAAGACAAAGACCCTGGATCCTCGCGTGCGCAAGGATGACCACTCCTTCTGTCATGCCCGGCTCGATCGGGCATCCAGCATCTTTGTGGTTGTCTTTCGTCCGTTCTCCTTCTGTCATTCTCGACAAAAAAACTGGACCCCCGATTAACAATGTCGAGGACGAACCCCGTGTCTTGTCTTTCTACGCCATTCATAAAAGACAAAGACCCTGGATCCTCGCGTGCGCAAGGATGACAGAGAAAAGCGTAAGGACGACGGAGAAAAGCGCAAGGATAACCACTCCTTCTGTCATGCCCGGCTCGATCGGGCATCCAGCGCCTTTGTCCTTGCCCCCTTACCCCAGCCCCTTCGACAAGCTCAGGGCAGGCTCTCTCCCACCAAAAGGGAAAACGGGGTTGGAGGTTACTCGTGCAAACATCGCATTGCTATGCCATGCTATGATTTTGCTATGCCATGCTATGCCTTGCTATGTTTTTGCTATGTTTTGCTATGATTATGTTATGAATTGCTATGTTTTATGCTATGCAATGCTATGTTTTGCTATATCCTGCTATGATTGTGCTATGTTCCACAAAGCTGTCGGCCAGTCAGGGAGTTAGTCAAGGCTTCACAAGTTGTACGCTATGAAGGCCGGGTAACATTTTTGCAATCGAACTGCCGTATGACATCATGATAAAGAGTCAGAATTTTTGGCACAACGGCATCCGCGGCATAGCAGCTTTTATATAAGGTTAACGCATTTTGCGCCCGAATTCGACAACCTTCCGGGTCTCGTATGGCTTGTCGCAGTCCCTGGAAAAGTGCGCCTTTGTTCCCTTTGTCGACGAGGATTGCTGATGTATCGTCAAGGATTTCGAGCGGCCCCTCACACCGGGTCGCAAGAATCGGCGTTCCCATTGCCATGGCTTCCAGCATGACGATTCCAAACGGTTCATTAAGAGACGGCAGCACGAACAAGTCGGCATCTTTCATCAAATTCAGAATGTCGCTTCTGTAACCCAGAAACTGGACCTTGTCATTTATTCCCAATTTCGTTGACAGTGCCTTGAGCGTGGGAAACTCCGGGCCATCCCCGGCTATCTGCAGCGAAAAATTCCCATCACTCGGGTTCAGCTCGGCCAGGGCTTCCAGCAAAAGATGAAACCCCTTTTTCCTGACAAACCGGCCTGCGGCAAAAACCTTGTTTATTCGAGCAGGCTTGACAACGTTCGACACAGGTTCAAGTCGCGAAAAATTCGGAATGACCGTAGCAAATTTATGCCGGGGAACATTGGAGTGGGATTCCGATTTCGCGGCCTGTGTCGTCGTTGGCACGATGACGTCCACGTTCCGGTAATACTTGCCGTTCAGGCTGTTATGCGTTTTGGCAATCAACGGCCACTTGCCGGCGGGTTTGGTTTTCCCGGCGAGAAACGCCGCTCGAGCCAGGTGTGCTTCGACAACATTCGGCTGAAAGCGGTCGAAGGCAATTTTCATTTGATTCACAGCAAATGGATCATACCACCCAAACCGGTTGCTGATAACTGCCACCTTTATATTCCCCACTGCGACTAATTCAGACTCTAAGACGCTGTTCTTCCGGATTATCGAGAGCACCGAATGTCCCCTGCCGGCGAGTTCCAAACAAACATCTGCAAAATATCTCTGCGCACCACCATAATTCGGGTCGAGCATAACCTGTGCAATGTTCACCGGAAAATCCTGTCGAAGCGACGAACGGCAAAAATTTTTCAGAACGGAACGGAGAACGATTTATCTGTGTCGATCATTGCCATCATTTACCCTCGAATGCTAGAACTGCCTGTCGATGATCGTGTCGGCCGGTCTTCCGCTCATGTCTACCGCTCAACTGGCAAATCTGTTCCGGCAATACGAAGCGTTTCAATGGGACCCGGGCAAAGGTTTTGTGCTGGCCTCCGGGGAAACGAGCCCGTATTACGTGGACTGCCGGGCCCTGCTCGCGCATCCCGATGCCCGGTGGCTCGTAGCGGAACTGGCGTGCGCGGCCATCCGCGATCTTCCCCTCGATGCACTAGGCGGTCTGGAGATCGGCGCCATCCCCCTGGCCACAGCTATATCCGATTATGCCTTTGCGACTCAAGCTCGGCAAACCTACCGTACCTTTGTCGTGCGAAAACAGGCCAAGGGTCATGGACTGGGAAAACGAATCGAAGGCGCGGTCAAGCCCAATGATCGCGTGTTGGTCGTCGATGACGTGTTGACGAGCGGCGGGTCGCTCCTGCAAACCCTTCAAGCCGCCAGGGAAGCGCAACTGCACGTCTCGCACGCCCTGGTCATCGTGGACCGGCAGGAACAGGACGGCAAACAGAAAATCGAAGCGCAGGGGGTGTCATTGATCAGTCTGTTAACCCTGGACGATTTGAAAACCACCCAACCCGGCATGTGATTGATACCCGGCCAACGCCTGATGTCGAGGATCGCCTTGACGCCCGACAAGATCGAAGTGATCGCGCCGAATCTCAAGCGACGCCTGTCGGGTGTCACGGCCACGATCGTGCGGTTGTTGCCGGTGCAGGCCGAATCGATCGGGATCGCGGCGACCGGCCCGGGGCTGCCGGCTCACGTCCCCCATATCCCGCTGTGGTCCGTGATCCGGATGTCCGGACGGACGTGCCGGGTTTGGCACGCGCGGCGCAACACCGAGATGCTCTTCGGGCTTGTCCTGCGTCACGTTCTCAGAAAGCGCCTGAAGCTCGTGTTCACCTCCGCCTCGCAGAGACATCACACGCGCTACACCCGCCTGCTGATTTCGGGCATGGATGCCGTCGTCGCCACGTCACGCAAGTCCGCGTCTTACCTGCGCCGCCCGGCGCGCGTGATCATCCATGGGATCGACACCGGGACGTTTCACCCCCCACGGGACCGGCGCGCGCACCGGCGTTCACTTGGTCTGTCCGAAAACCTGACCATCGGGTGCTTCGGACGCATCCGGCACCAGAAGGGCACGGACGTGTTCGTCGACGCGATGCTCGCAGCACTACCCCGGCACGCCGGAGTGACGGCCCTGGTGATGGGCCGCGCCGCGCACAAGCACGGACCGTTTTTACAAGAACTGCGCGAGAAGGTGGCACAGGCGGGGCTCCGGGACCGGATCCTGTTCCTGCCGGAGGTACCGGTGGAGGAGATGCCGCGCTGGTATCAGGCACTCGACCTGCTCGTGGCCCCGCAACGCTGGGAAGGCTTCGGGCTGACCCCGCTCGAAGCGATGGCATGCGGTGTGCCGGTAATCGCCACGACGGTCGGGGCTTTCGACGAGTTGGTGGTGGAGGGCAAAACCGGACGCCTGATCCCTCCCGGTGACGTGGAACGGATGCGCGCGGCGGTCGATGCCACGCTTGCCTCACCCGCCACGCTCCAGCAATGGTCGACCGCAGCCCGGCGCCACGTCGAGAAAGGATTTCGAATCGAGGACGAGGCAACGGCCCTCAACGCACTCTACCGGGAACTGCTGGACGGCGGCGAGGAACACGAACCTGAATAACCGGATGCCGAGTTGGACACGGTTCCGGCCTGTCAACGAAGATCAAAAGTTCTTCGGGGAGACCGGACTCAGGGTGGCGCTGGTACTGCCATCGCCGGTGCTGATCGACGATATGCAGGCAATGACTCGCACGGTCGAAAATAAGCGACGGTTATTAAAAAGGTACGCGTGATTGAATCAGAGGTAGGCGATGGGAACAGCGGTCACGGTTTCTGAAAGGGGAATCGCTTGTTCTACGAAACACAACACGGAACCGTGCCCGACTCGCTTGCCGAGCTTCTCCAGCAGGCGAAAATGCCGGGATGCTGTTTTTGAGGGAGTTGCGGTTTTTTTGAATTCTACCGGATAAAAGGCGTCACCCGTTTCGATAATCAGGTCAACTTCTCGCTGATCAATATCCCGAAAGTAATAGAAGTGCGGCTCCACGCCATTGTGCCAATAACTCTTCAGAATCTCAGCAAACAGGTACGTCTCAAGAAAAGCACCTGACGAGGCTCCGGCCTCTAACGAAGCCGGCGTCGGCCATTTGCACAGATACGTACATAACCCCGTATCGAGAAAATACAACTTCGGTGCTTTGACAAGGCGTTTCGTGACGTTACGATAATAGGGTTTCAGCAGATAAATCAGCCCTGAAGTTTCAAGAACGGAAAGCCATGATTTGGCTGTTTTATTGTCAATAGCCACGTCCCTGGCCAATTCTGCATAATTAAGCAATTGTCCCGTTCTGGCGGCTACGGCGCCTAAAAACTGATGGAACGAGGTTTCGTCAGAAATGGAGAGAATGTCTTTTACGTCACGCTGGATGTAGGTCTGAACATAGGACCGATAAAAAAGATTGTGCGTGGGGCCTTCGGCATCATTCACTTTTGGAAAGGAGCCACGCCAAATCCGTTTATAAATGTCCATCAAACGTTTAGGCTCTTCGACGCGTTTTTTCGCTAGCTCAATCCAGGCTGGCGTTGGAACGAACGGCGTGACTATTTGGCTTCGATGATCGATCTCTGCTTGCGAAAGACCTAAAAGATCAAGAACGGCGACGCGGCCGGCAAGACTTTCCGTGATTCCTTTCATGAGGTGAAACTTTTGCGAACCGGTGAGCCAGAACATCCCGTTCTTTTTCTCACGATCGACGACGATTTTCAGATAACTGAATAATTGAGGAGCATATTGCACTTCATCAATAATAATCGGCGGTCTGTATGTTTGGAGAAAGAGACCGGGGTCATTGCGGGCCAGTCCCCGGGCATCCAGGTCATCGAGGGTGACGTAGTTTCTGTCGGCTTCAGCACACATCTGCAGCAGGGTTGTTTTACCTACCTGACGCGGACCAGTCATCAACAGAACGGGAAAACTACCGTTGACGTGTTGAATCGTGCTAGCTAGTGTTCGCCGATACATCGTTTTTTGTCAATTTTTCGTTTATTATGGATTCTGAATCCAATATAAACGAATTATTCTGGAAGTCAAGGTACATGTACTCTCAAATTCGTCTTGCCTTTCATCGCAGAACGCCGTCCGGAAGGCTCGCTGATATGTTCGACAGCCGCTGTAATCTTGGGTTTGCCAAGTCCCGGATGAGGTGAGCATGGGGGTTCTGATTTATCGACCGACTTCGGTGCTGATACCGGAAGAGAGTGCGTGCAGGAGAGCCTTCTTGTCACGTCGAAGCACGGTCGATCATCCATGGGATCGACACCGGGACGTTTCACCCCCCACGGGACCGGCGCGCGCACCGGCGTTCGCTTGGTCTGTCCGAGAACGTGACCATCGGGTGCTTCGGACGCATCCGGCACCAGAAGGGCACGGACGTGTTCGTCGACGCGATGCTTGCAGTACTGCCCCGGCACGCCGGGGTGACCGCCCTGGTGATGGGCCGCGCCGCGCACAAGCACGGACCGTTTTTACAGGACCTGCGCGAGAAGGTGGCACAGGCGGGGCTCCGGGACCGGATCCTGTTCCTGCCGGAGGTGCCGGTGGCGGAGATGCCGCGCTGGTATCAGGCACTCGACCTGCTCGTGGCCCCGCAACGCTGGGAAGGCTTCGGGCTGACCCCGCTCGAAGCGATGGCATGCGGTGTGCCGGCAATCGCCACGACGGTCGGGGCTTTCGACGAGTTGGTGGTGGAGGGCGAAACCGGGCTCCTGATCCCTCCCGGTGACGTGGAACGGATGCGCGCGGCGGTCGATGCAACACTTGCCTCACCCGCCACGCTCCAGCAATGGTCGACCACGGCCCGGCGCCACGTCGAGAAAGGATTTCGAATCGAGGACGAAGCAGCGGCCCTCAACACACTCTACCGGGAACTGCTGGACGGCGGCTAAAGGACTTATAGTAATGCTAGCCCGAAGATTTTTCAGACGGAACTGAGGGCGGGAAAGAGATTGTCGTATCAGAAGTTGATTGTGCGAAAATTTATTTGACGAGTTGCAACCTTCTTAAATCGTCTTCTGTCCATCCAATATCATCAAGCAGGGATTTCAGCGTTTTTGCTCCATAAGTCTTTTTAGGATGGTAGTGTATGACAACGCGCTTACCCGAACCTTTACGGAACGCAAGAGTTGCACCTCTACGCACATCCTCTTCCCAACAATCTGCTGTAAGGGCACGGATTAGCCTGTCGGCTGTGGTGTTCTTAAGTTGGTCCCAAATGGCTTTACGGAATGCCATTGCGCTTTAACAGACTGTAATGACGTTTTGCCCTCAGTTTTATGCACGAATAATCCAGGCCCCTCGGTTAGTTCTTCGCCATGCTTGCGGAGAGATTCTAAATAAACGTCGATGGCTTTCTTGGCCCGTTCTATAGCTTCATGCTGCGTTGAGCCATCAACGTGAAGTCCTTTTAGTGCCGGCGTATAAGCGTGAAATCCGTCATCATCTTTTTCAACCACTATAGCAACAAAAATCTCAACGGCGGAACCAATCTTCTGATCCGCTGTAGGGCGTTTCATGATTAACCCCTTTTACCGAGACCTGATGAATATCAGGATAGACCTTAGACAACCCTGGAAATAGCAGAAAAAATAGGGGATTCAGACAAAAATGCCAACAAAAGCCAAATCCGACCATGTTGGCAAGAAGAGTATATGGGGAAGAGAAGAGGGAAATCAAGAAGCTTTCACCATGGCAATTAAGGCGTTTTGCAACCAATGTATGGGAGAACACCAGCATAGTTACAGAACGATGCACTAAGTCAATCGAATAAGACTTGCTTTTACTGTACGTTGAGGTTAGAGGGTATTCGGTATCATCAGGAAATCCCCGTTGCAGCACACCCCGGACTGTCGAAAAGCGATTCCGATGCTTTGGCCGAGGAGGAGTCGCGCATTCCGGCAGCCGTCTGCCGATGGTGTATGGAAAGGGCCGGTAAACCACGTTTTCTTCAGGACGAGACCTGGTAAATGTTCAAGCAGGTTATCTGTATCAACTGGGGTACCAAGTATGGCCCTACCTACATTAACAGACTGTATGCGATGGTGGAGCGAAATATCACTCCTCCTTTTCGCTTTGTCTGTTTCACCGACCGGAATAATGGCATCCGACCCGAAGTCGAGTGCCACCCCTTGCCGCCAACCCCTGTCGAGATACCCGTAACCCCAAAGGGCATTTGGGGCAAATCCCGTCTCTGGGGTACGAGGTTGGCCGACCTTGCAGGCCCGGTGTTGTTTCTTGATCTTGATATTGTCATCACCGGCAATCTGGATGAACTGTTCAGCTATGGTCATCGTGACGATGTGATTCTTGCGCGTAATCCCGTCAAGCCTTTGGAACGGCTTGGGCAAACCTCCGTCTTTCGCTTTCCCGTGGGCAAGCTTGCCCCGCTTCAGGAGATGTTCAGCAAAAACCCGGCTGACATTTTTAAGGAATATATCTATGAGCAGCGCTTCGTCACTCGTCATGCCCCAGGCGGCATCACATTCTTTCCCGGACGATGGGTCCAGCATTTTCGACTTCAGTGTATGCGTAGATTTCCAATGAACCTTCTGCTTCAGCCCAAGCTTCGCTCAAGAACAAAAATCGTGATTTTTCCGGGGGGACTGCATCCTCAACATGGAATCCGAGGCGGCTGGAAAGGCAGGGAAGGAATCAATGTTACTGAGCACCTGCTTGGATACCCACGACTTAAATTGGGGAATGAAAGCTTTTTTTCTTACCTGCCCCATTACACATTACCAACCCAGTGGATTATTGAAGCATGGCGCGAATAGTCAATCCTACGCTCGCACCCTACTCTATTGGGAAAAACTGGCTATTTTCAGTAACTTATCGATTCAACTTGATGATATGCATTATCTTGTGATTCCTATGTTGATAAAAACGATATCTTGCACCTCGTCTAGTTAAATATATAAGTCCTGACATAATCATGCCAAAAGTCTTACACCTACATTTCGGCAAGGATGGTGGCGCGGAACGCTTCTTCGTAAATCTGGCCAATGCGTTGGGCGAACGCGGCGTGGAGCAACGATTCATCATTCGCCCACAACGATTATGGCGGAAAGAAATCGAAGCGCTTGGCCCGATCATTGAGAATCATTACCGATACATCTCACTTTCAAGTCTTCTACTGGAATGGCAAGTGCGTTGGATGCTCAAACAGTGGCAGCCCGATGTCATCATGGCCTGGATGTCCCGTGCCGCGAAGCTAATTCCAAACTGGTCAACGGCAATCAAGCTGGCACGGCTTGGGACCTTTCCTACAGACTTGAAAAGCTATTCCCGGTGCGATGCGTTGATCGGTAACATGCCGGGCATCAGGAGTCACTGCAAGGATCTGGGCTGGACCCGGCCAGTGTTCACCATCTCTAACTTCCCCCGCGAAGTAACCCCGGTGCCGGTGGGGCGAGCCGAACTCGATACTCCTGAAGACGCTTTTTTAATCTCGGGTGCGGGTCGGTTTGTGCCAAGAAAAGGGCACGACCTACTGATCCACGCGGCTGCGCAAATCCCTGATGCATGGCTCTGGCTCATCGGCGACGGGCAGGAACGCCGTGCCTTGGAAAAGCTGGCACACACGGCCGGCATAGCCGATCGAGTCCGCTTTGTTGGTTGGGTAGAGGAACCGATCCACTATATCGCCGCGACAGATGTCTTCGGAATGCCGTCACGCCATGAACCGCTCGGCAACGTAATCCTGGAGGCATGGCAGGCCGGTGTACCGGTGGTCGCGACCCGTAGCGAGGGGCCAAGCTGGTACATGATCGATAACGAGAATGGCATGCTCGTTGACATCGACGACCTTGATGCCTTCGTCACGGCAATGCGCCGATTACGTAACGATTCCGGATTTGCCGAGACGCTGGTCGCAGGCGGCCACATGCGGCTGGAAGAGGTGTTCAACAAAAATCGAATTGTCGATCAATACATGGATCTCTTCGCTGGAAATCCAAGTGGCGGTGAAAAATAATGGGTCCGGCAATGCGGGTGCTGATCATCAACCTTTCCGTAGCAACGACCCGCATGAAGTTTCAAGAGATGCAAATGGCAGCACTCGGACTGGAATGGGAGCGAATAGATGCCGTAACGCCCGAAACTTTGCCCCTACCCGCTGACGACTTGCAATGGCAACGCTGGGAACGACCAATGAAAGCAGTCGAAATCGCCGTGTTTGCCTCCCACTGTATGGCGTGGAGACAAGTCAAGACAGCGGAAGTGCCTCATCTGATCATTGAAGACGACGCACTCTTGGCAGCGGAGACGCCCGTGTTTCTACAGAAACTAAACCGTGAAGCAGAGATTGACCATGTCACACTCGAGATACGTAGCCGGAAGAAATTGGTTGGTCGCCGACACCGGAACCTGCCAATGCGACGTCTCTATCAGGACCGGACAGGCGCAGCGGCCTATGTGCTCTGGCCTTCAGGCGCCGGGAAACTCCTCTCTCGTGCCACCATCCGCCCAGGATTGGCGGACGCAGTCATATGCGCGGCTTATGAATTGAACTCGTGGCAAGCCGACCCGGGACTTGCTATACAACTCGACCAATGCGCCGCCTATGGAGTGACGCAACCCATCAAGACAGAATCATCGACCAGCAAGGATGCGCCACAACGCGCAAGCGGTCTATATCGTGCCCGCCGGATTGCCTCGCAACTTCGCATGGGTCTTCGCCATCTGTCGAGGCTCTTTGTAGCCGAACGGCATCTGATCGCCCTTTCCTCTAACTGGCCGGACTTTCGACCGTAAACGATGGGAGCAGATTTCAGTATAGCCCGGCATGACCGTTGGCGCCTCGCTTCAGCGCGTCCATGACACGAAGAAGGCCCTCAGTGCCCATTAACCCCTTGACGTATGATTTGGCATTGACGCGAGCAACCATCGGTTACTGTTGATCACGTGGTACGCCAGCGCCCCGCCTTCCCAGTTCAACGATCCGCTCTGCTCCATCAACGTCTGTGTTTGGGGAACCGAGATGCCCTGAAGTTCGACAAAACGTGCCCTTGTAAAAGGCTTCCTTTCCCACAGACACAGCGGCGGCTATAATTCCACCAATTCCTCGCGCTCTAGATAGACCAGGAAAGATCAATGCAACCACAAAATGGCTCTAAAAAAAACAAGCTTGAGAAAATAAGGAAAAGTATCTCTCATTCTTCGACAAGAAAAAAGGCTGGAATTTGGATACAAAATTATCGGATACGAAAAGTT
Organism: Nitrospirales bacterium; assembly: GCA_022825885.1. Classification (GTDB taxonomy): domain Bacteria; phylum Nitrospirota; class Nitrospiria; order Nitrospirales; family UBA8639; genus Bin75. Next base: position 56,572 of record JAJDVY010000050.1, read on the forward strand.
CAACCGTTACATGTCAGAGGAAAAATTTTTAATGCTTGCCCTTGGCCCCCGTGGCTTGAAGACTCGCGGCAAGGTGAAGGCTCGCCGGTTTTTTCCACCATTTTGTAGAGTGTTGGGGCAATGCGGAATTGCGTCAGCCTATATCGGTGATCATGAGAGTCTGAAGCGCGAACTGTGTTTGGCCGATGGCCTGCCGCATGTCCTTGTCAATCTTGTCAATGAAGATTTAGAGGATCTTGAACCATACAAGATTCCGAATGATTTGTTGCAACACGTCACCGCGGCATTCAACTCTCACGAAATTGCAGGGATCATAAGAGATAAGAAAGAAACTAATTTATTTTTCTCTGAACACCATATATCCGTACCTGGACACAACCTTGATGAAAGAACCAATGTGTTCAGTAACGCGAGATTTGGCACTGGCGCGAGGGCATGTATTGTCGACAATTCACAGGAATTGGATGAGGAACGTTACAATACGCAGTTTATTGATACAACGGTACGATTCAAAGAATCGGTTTATTTCACATGTATCAGGTTGATGTGCATCGGTACGTACTTGACACGAATTTATATTCGGGCTCGAGATGTGAGAGAGAATAACCCATCCGTCCACACTAAGGATACTCCGAAAGATCGTGAACTTCTGAATTACCTGCACGAAACACTCGTGGCACCACGCTTGGAAGCATTTCGTGAATTAAGTTACCGTATTGGATGTCTCTTGAATCCGGGGTTTTACGCGCATGACGTGTTAATTGACAATAAAACCGGCCAACTGTTCTTGTGCGAAACCGGATTCAAGTTTTATGACGATACATATGAGGAACGGATGATCGACGTAGTCGGCAACAGGAATTTTCTCTTCAATATATCCGATCAGGAAACCTATGCCGGATATGCAGCTTCCATTTTCGTCACCTACTGTGGAGAAATGGGTTTCTTGTAGAACCGTTCATTTGGTGCATGCTACAGACCTTCTCTCGCAGTAGTGATTAGGGGGAAGTGGGCAGCGATTAGAAAAATATTGGGAGAAAACGGAATCACCCCATGAACGTCATGACGCTCGGGAACATGAAGGCAAAAATTGAGTTTGATCAGGATACGGCATTGTTCCGTGGAGAGATCCTGGGATTAACCGGTAGTGCGGATTTTTACGGGAAAACGGTGGCTGCGTTGAAGCAGTGGCAGGAGCGTTTTTTTCAAGAAGAGGCGTCTTGCTAAAGCAGAACGTTGTCGAGGCAGAGGGCGAATGATCGGTAGTAGCGGGTTGCTCTCGTTTAAAGGAGTTTCACCAGCGTGGCTACGACGCCAATGCCGACAACCAGCATCGAGCCCAGACGAATTGTGAGTTGCAGGGTCAACCGGGCTTCCAATTCCTTCATCTGGTGGTTGAACTGGGCTTCCAGTTCCTTCATCTGGTGAGTCAACTGGGCTTCCAGTTCCTTCATCTGGTGAGTCAACCGGGCTTCCAATTCCTTCATCTGGTAGTTGAACTGGGCTTCCAGTTCCTTCATCTGGTGAGTCAACTGGGTCTCCAGTTCCTTCATCTGATGGGTTAACCGGGTTTCCAATTCTTTCATCTGATGGGTCAACCGAGCCTCCAATTCCTTCAAGTCGTGCTTGGTGGCTAGCTTCTCATCAATCAACTGCGCCTGGGAGTCTGCGAGCACTTCGGCTTGGGATTCCGGCATGCCCGCCTGTGTCAGACGCTTCACGAACGTATGTGTATCAAAACTGAGCGTGCTCATCCCGTTCACCGAAGCCCCATGGTGTTCTGCTTCGAGTCTGATAGCATTGGGGACTCGTCCTGTACTCTAGCAAAGAAGGCTGTCGGCTTTCAATCTGTTGTATAAAAAGGGATTTTTGGGGCCATTATTCCAGGAATGACCATGATGATGATGGGGGCGGATGGGCTCTGCGCTGAGGGACTACTGAATCCGGCGGATGCCTTCGTGCGGTTGCTGGGACCGGGAAGCCGGTGGACCGATGCATTGCTCCCGGATCGTATCCAAAATGCGGTCGGCGAGGATCCGTTTCGGCAGGCGTTCGACCTGTATCGGTGTTCCGTCACGAGGAAGCAGGATGACTTCATTGGTCTCGTTGCCGAATGCGGATTGCGGCCCCGTAATCCTGTTCACGACCAGCAAATCCAGGTTTTTTTGATGCAGTTTTTTGCGGCCGTTGGCCAGCAGGTCCTCGGATTCCGCGGCAAAGCCGACCAGCACGTGGTGCGTCCGTTTCTGCGACAACGATTGCAGGATGTCCGGGGTCCGCTCCAGTTCCAGGGGCTCGCCGGTCCACTCGTGTTTTTTGGTCTTTGCGGAGGAAGGATGCCTGGGCCGGAAGTCTCCGACCGCGGCCGTCATCACCAGGACGGTGGACCATGCAAACCGGGACTCCAACTCCTGGTGCATTTCTTCAGCCGTGAGCACCGGGACACACGTCACGTTCGGGGGAGGCGGCAGCGCCGTCGGTCCGCTGACGAGCACGACTTCCGCTCCCCGCTGGGCCGCGGCTTCCGCCATCGCGTATCCCATTTTTCCCGACGAGGCATTTGTGATGAACCGCACCGCATCGATCGGTTCCCGCGTGGGACCGGCCGAGACGAGCACCCGCTGCCCGGCCCAATCTCGCTGACGAGCCAAGCGAGCACGCACCGCCTCCAGGATCATGTGTTCGGCAGGCAACCGGCCTTTTCCGGTCAGGCCGGACGCCAGCGGGCCATCCTCCGGTTCAAGTACCACAACTCCGCGCTCGCGCAACGTCCGCACGTGCGCCGCCAGCGCAGGATAGTCCCACATGTCGCCATCCATGGCCGGAGCCATCACGATGGGACATCGTGCGGCCACGAACAACGTGCCCAGCAGATCATCGGCCAAACCCAGCGCACATTTGGCCAGGCAGTTTGCCGTGGCCGGTGCCACCAGGATCAGGTCCGCGTCTTCCGTCACCTTCAGGTGCGGCATGGGGTGGACGTCGGCAAAGAGTCGTTGCAATACCGGCCGGCCGGACAACACTTCGAAGGTCAACGGCGCCACGAACTGCGTGGCGGACGACGTCATGACCACGGACACCTCCGCCCCCTCCTCGATCAACGTCCGAAGCAGGGACACGGCCTTATAGGCGGCAATGCTGCCCGTGACACAGAGGACGATTCGTTTGCTTTGTAACGCCTTTTCACTCATCATGAGGCACCGTCCGGTTACGCTCCACGAACCCGACCTATCACTTGTCTCTTTCCGTCATCCCCGCCTTTTCTTCTGTCATCCCCGCCTTTTCTTCTGTCATCCCCGACCCCGATCGGGGATCCAGGGCCTTTCTCTTCACAAACGAATGAAAAGACAAAGACTCTGGATCCCCGATTACCAACGTCGGGGATGACAGAGAGGGAGGATCGGGGATGACACCTTCTTCACCCTCTCACCCCTCGGCTTCTGCCTCCGCGGCGGGTTCGGCGGGTTCCTTTGGCGAATCGTCGACGTAGACGCTGAGTTGCTGCTTGATTTCTTTGGCATCTTCATCCGCCTCCACCAACAACGCCGGTTCGAATTCACGGTCCAGGCTTTTCCTGGCTTCCCGAAGTGCCTCACGCGCTTCTTGTCCCATCAAATATTCCACGTTGTCTCCCAGCACTTCCTCGAGCGCAATGGAGGTTTCTTTGGCAAATTTGCTCGTCTGAGCGTGCGTGGCTCCGCGCATGATCTGTTTCGCCCGTTGGGCGGCCACCAGCACAACTCGATAGCGGGAATCAAACTTGCCGGCTCTCTCGTCCGGCAACAAGGGAAGCATATCAATCATGATCGAAACTCCTTTGGTGAATACGGTTACGTGGCAATCTTCTTTCTCGTCATGGATTCGACCAACCCATTTTCCACAAGCACGTCAGGATCCAATCGGTCGGTCTTCACCCGTTCGGCCAGAATAATGGATTCCAACTCTTTTGTCGCCTGGAGAAGTTCGTCGTTCCGCACGAAATAATGATAGGCTTTGAAATTGGCGATTTCATCACTCGCTTCATGCAGGCGACGCTCGATTTCCTCCTGGTCCTCCATCGAATCTTCAGCCCGTCGACAGAGCCGCTTTCGCAGAACGTCGAGCGACGGCGGGGCCACGAACACGTACACGGCCCCGGCAAAACGTTCCATGATTTGCTTGGCACCCTGCGCATCAATCTCCAACAACACGTTGATCCCTTTATGCAAAGATTCCAGCAACGCTTGTTTCGGGGTGCCGTACTTGTGGCCGTAGACTTCAGCCCACTCGATAAAGGCCTCCTCCCGGATCAGGTCCTGGAACCGTGCATCATCGACGAAAAAATACTCAACCCCCTCGCGCTCGCCCGGCCTCGGTTTTCTTGTCGTATAAGACACCGAAAACACGGTAGCCGGCAACCGGGTCACGATGTTTTTACACAACGTGGTTTTTCCCACGCCGGACGGACCCGACACCACGACCAGGACACCGTTACGCAACATCAGCCACGCCTTCTCCGCGAGGAGCACTATTCCACATTTTGGACCTGCTCGCGAATCTTTTCCAATTCACTCTTGAGTTGAATGACGTGTTTCGCGATTTCCGCGTCATTTGCCTTGGACCCGATCGTATTGACTTCACGACCCATTTCCTGCAACAAAAAATCCAACTGCCGTCCGACCGGCTCCCGTTTTTTGAGCATCTCCTCGAATTGTACGCCATGACTGCGGAACCGGGTGAGTTCCTCCGTCACGTCATACCGGTCGGCCACGAGCGCTAATTCCTTGTTGAGCCACGTGTCCTGCTCACCCCCGGACAACGCATGCACGCGCGACTGCAGACGCTCCTGAAGACCTTCGACCACGAGCGGCAGACGGCGTTCGATCGCCCGGTGAACCCCGCGCATCGCCTTCAGCCGTTCCGTGATATCGACTTGGAGGGCTTTCCCCTCTTTGAACCGCATGCGATCAAGATCCGCGAGCGCGCCCGTCGTGAGCCGCTTCACCACCCGATGCAGGTGCTTGTCGTCGACCGGGATCTCGGCAACGTGAAAAATATCACGGAAGGAGGCCAGCAGTTCGACGTCGATTTCTCCCTCCAACCGGAAGTCCCGTTGCAAATCTTTGAGTGCCCGATGATACTGCCGCGCCAAGGGACGATCAAGCGTGACGTGTTTGCCGCGTTCATGGCCTTTCCCATAGACAGCGACGAGTTCGATTCGTCCCCGGCGACACGTTCGGGCGACCAACTCCTTCAATTCTTCTTCCCACTCGAACCCTCCCTTGGGCACCCGAAGGACGATTTCCCGAAATCGATGGTTCACCGACCGGACTTCCACGGCCACGGCGAGCCCGTGACTGGTCCCCTCCCTTTTGCCGAAACCCGTCATGCTTTTCAACATGGACGCGGCCCCTTTCCTTCCCACGGACAGTCTTCATACAACACGCAGGCGGCACATTGGGGTTTCCGTGCCAGGCACACGTAGCGGCCATGAAGCAATATCCGTTGCGAGCCTTCGGTCCAGTTTCGGGCGGGCCAGACCGCCTGCAAGTCAAACTCGATTTTGGTCGGGTCGGTATTCCGGGTCAAGTGCAAGCGCTGCGCCACGCGTTTGACGTGCGTATCCACCACAATCGCCGGCACGTGGAAACAGGCGCCCAACACCACGTTGGCGGTTTTTCTGCCGATCCCGGGCAATGAGGTCAATTCTTCCATGGTCCCGGGCACGACTCCCCCGAACTCCGACACGAGAGCTTGACTGCACTGCACCAAATGTTTCGCCTTGTTCCGGTAAAATCCCGTCGGCTTGATCAACGTTTCGAGTCGCGCTTGAGACGCCCGGGCCAATTCCCGGGCCCCCGGATAGGCCGCGAACAGCGCCGGTATCACCCGGTTCACCCGCTCATCCGTACATTGGGCCGACAGGATCGTCGCCACCAGCAACTCAAAGGGATTGGTGTGGCTGAGTTCCACCGGCGCGTTCGTCCCCTGCGTGCAAAGGCGTTTCAGGATTCGACGGGCACGAATCATGGTTGATTGTTGATTCTTCACCCTGCCTCCGCCACCAACACGCCGGACTCCAGGACTTCGGCAATCGCCTCCCGCAACAAGGCCAGGGTCTCTTTCCGAAGCGCGGAGACGCACAAGGCCCTTCGGCTGCGCTCAGGGGACGCCTGAAAACGCCGGTCGAGCACGTCCACGGCTTCCGGCGACAAACGATCACATTTGTTCATGACGAGGACCCGTGTCACGTGTTGCAAGTCAAGTTCATGGAGGAGTCCTTCGACAACCTGTATTTGCTGATCACGATCCGGCGCACTCGCATCCACGACATGCAGCAACACGTCGGCTTGGTGAAGCTCGTCGAGCGTCGTCCGAAAGGCTTCCAGGAGATCACGGGGCAGGTCCCGAATGAATCCGACGGTATCGGTCAGAATCACGTGTCGTCCCGAGGGAAGCCTGAGCCGCCGATTCACGGTATCCAGGGTTTCAAACGGCTGATCTTTGGCCGAAACGCAGCTACGGGTCAAGGTGTTCAGCAAGGTGGATTTCCCGGCATTCGTATAGCCGACGATCGACACCACCGGAATCCCCCGGCGCAGTCGCTTGGGGCGTTGCTGTTCCCGTTGACGACTCAAGTCCTTCAACTCGCGTTCGAGGTGATGAATCCGGTCTCGCACCCGCCTCAGGTCGGTCTCCAGTTTGGTTTCACCGGGACCCCGAGCCCCGATGCCGCCTCCCAAACGGGAAAACGCCGTGCTGGATTGAGACAACCGCGGCAACCGATACTTCAGTTGTGCGAGTTCCACTTGAATTTTCCCTGCGCGTGAATGCGCCCTGCTGGCAAAGATATCCAGGATCAACTGCGTTCGGTCGATGACCTTCAATTCGATCATCTCGGATAACGATTTGATCTGGGTCGGAGTCAGGTCACGGTCAAAAATCAACAGGTCGGCCCCGCTTTGCAGCGCGTGGATGATCACTTCGGTAATCTTTCCCACCCCCAACACGTACTTGGGATTGATCCGGGGCAATCGTTGCATCACCGTGCCGACCACCTGAATACCCTGCGACGCGGCCAAGTCCTGACATTCCCTCAGACGTTCTTCCTGATCGGACCGTCTTTCCTCCGTGACGCTGACCAGCAACGCACTGGCGCCGTCGTCCATTCGGCGAAGCGCCGGGGTCGCCCTGGAAATTTCAGCTTCCAGCGATTGCACGAACTGATCACATTGACACTGAAACGATTGGAAGCTCTGCGGGACCCAGGCCTCATACGCTTTGCCTTGCGGGTTGGGCGGCACCAAGTGAGCCAGCGAGATGGAAACCGGTTCTCCTCCGTTCCCCACTCCAAGGACCGCCATCAAATCCAAGCGCAGCAGCGCCAGGTCGGTCAGGTCGTCCTTGTTTAACGGTTGATTGTTGAGATGCGTGTGCACGAACCGGACGCCGCGCAATAACCGGGGACCGGACCGGCTCCGCGCCAGTTCCGGGATCACCAATTGGCGGTCCGTGCCGATGATGACGGATTCGATGATCCCCCGTCGATTGATGAGCAACCCGATTTGCCGTCGTATCTCATGCGACAATTCCGTACAAGAGCGAGCCAACTCCGGAGAAATGACTTTTTCAACGGGCACGCGCCGGCGATATAACCGTTCGAGCCGCGTAAGCTGGCCGGGTTTCAACCCGGTCAAATGTCCTACGGCATGTGGAATAGAGGCTCTCCTTTTTCTTTTCCTCCCCTTTGCCTGCCCTGAGCGGAGCCGAAGGGTCAGGGGAGGTTAGGTGGGGGAGAAGCCGGCATCGTGGCCCCGATAGCCAGACCGGGCTGGGCATCCAAATCCCACGAAGCCCACCGCTGTTCCTGGTAGGCCCACCACCCGGCGGCCGCCACCATCGCGGCATTATCCGTACAGAAATGCATCCGGGGCAATGCCAGACGAATCCCTTCCTTCTCCGCGCGAGCCTGTAACACCGTACGCAAACGGGAATTGGCGGAGACCCCTCCGACCACCGCCAATCCGTCGACGCCGTACCGGCGCACCGCCCGGAACGATTTTTCCACCAATACGTCCACGATCGCTTCCTGGTATCCCGAGGCGACATGCGCCGGGGAAGACGACGTTTGGAGCGACTGCCGCCTCAAGTAATACAACAAGGACGTTTTCAGGCCACTGAAACTGAAATTGAACCCTCCCTTGTTCAAGTACGGACGAGGGAACCGGACGACCGACGGATCCCCCGTTTGGGCCAGACGATCGAGCGCGGGACCGCCCGGGTAGGAGAGCCCCAGCATCTTGGCGCCCTTATCAAACGCCTCGCCCGCGGCGTCATCAAGCGTTTTGCCGAGGAGTCGATATTCACCGCGTTGGGGAACGAGATACAAGTGGGTGTGCCCGCCGGAGACCACGAGCACGATGCAGGGCGTCGCAAAATCCGGGTGTTCCAGCCACGCGGAGGCAATGTGCCCCTCCAGATGATGCACGCCGATGCAGGGCACGCCCAAGGCATAGGCCAGGGCCTTGCCGAAACTCACCCCGACGACCAGTGCGCCGGCAAGCCCCGGCCCCTGCGTGACCGCTATCGCCCGAAGATCCGGCCAACGGACACGCGCCTGCTCAAGAGCGGCCTGCGTCACCTCCTCAATCTTTTCCACGTGTTTTCGCGATGCCAACTCCGGCACGACCCCGCCGAACCGGCCGTGTACCTCGTGCTGGGACGCCACGAGATTCGACAAGAGCTGCCCTTGCAGCGAGAACACCGCGGCGGCGGTTTCATCACAAGACGTTTCGATACCCAGGAGACTGGGGACCGGTGCGCAAGAAGGAACGCTCGTGGGAGTTTGGCCGTTTCGGGGCATCACGGGAGAACCGTCGTCACAAAAAACAACGACTCTCGCCACGCAGGGTAACGAGAGTCGTCTGTCAAGGGAAGGGAATCAATCCCTGAACGATTTGTCGTCTTACGGCAACCGATGCAGCGACCAAGGGTCAGACGCCCGCCATCGCCTCTTCTTCAACAAATACGGGGGCGTCGTCGCGAAGCACCACTTTGATTTTCTTGACGTCCTTGAAACGCCCTCGAATGAGTTCATCGGACAAGGGATCACCCAGAAGCTTCTGGATGGTGCGCCGCATGGGCCTGGCTCCATACTGCGGTTGATATCCCTGGGTAATCAGCCATTGCTTCACGTCGTCGCCCATCTCCAATTGGACCTCACGCTCCGCCAACCGTTCGTTCAACTCGCGGATCAGGATATCGACGATATTCAGCAGATGCTCTTTTTCCAACGGGTGGAAGACCACGAATTCATCGATCCGGTTCAGAAACTCCGGGCTGAAATTTCGTTTCAATTCATCCAGAATATCGTTTTTCATGCGCTTCCGGGTTTCCGTCTCTTCGACTTTTTGGAACCCGAGGGACACGCCCTTCTGAATGAGCTTCGTGCCCAGGTTGGACGTCATCACCAGAATCGCGTTCTTGAAATCGACCTTCCGTCCCAGGCTATCCGTGAGCAGCCCGTCGTCCAGGACCTGCAAGAGCACGTTAAAGATATCCGGATGGGCCTTTTCAATCTCATCGAACAACACCACCGAATAAGGCCGTCGCCGCACTTTTTCGGTCAACTGCCCACCCTCTTCATAACCGACGTACCCCGGAGGGGCTCCGAACAACCGGGAACTCGTAAATTTCTCCTGGTACTCCGACATGTCGATTCGAATCAGGGCATCTTCGGTATTGAACAAAAACTCCGCCAAAGCCCTGGCCAGTTCCGTCTTTCCGACGCCCGTCGGTCCCAGGAAGATGAAAGACCCGATCGGCTTGCGCGCCTCCTTGAGGCCGGCCCGTGACCGGCGAATGGCGCGACACACCGCGGAAATGGCTTCCTCCTGGCCCACGATGCGCTTGTGGAGAAAGTCTTCCATGTGCAACAGCTTTTCCGACTCTTCCTCTTCGAGTTTAAAGAGCGGGATGCCCGTGATCTTGGAAACCACAAAACTGACTTCCTCGGCCCCGATCACCGGCTTCTGCTGCTCCTGGTTCTTTTTCCAATCACGTTTGGCATCCTCCAGCAGTTTGCGCAGGCGTTCCTCTTCTTCCCGGAATTTTACGGCATCTTCAAAGCTTTGCAGGCCGATGGCGACTTCCTTTTCATGCGCCACGCGTTTGAGTTCCTGTTCCAACGATTTCAACTCCGGGGGCAGCGAATAGGATTGCAGCTTGGCCCGGGACCCCGTCTCGTCAATCAAGTCGATCGCCTTGTCGGGCAAAAAGCGATCCGTGATGTAGCGGTCGGTCAATTTCACGGCCTCCACGACCGCGTCGTCGGAAATTTCCACGCCGTGGTGCTCTTCATAGCGATCCCGCAAGCCCTGAATAATCTTGATGGTCTCTTCCACGGACGGTGGATTCACGTAGATGGGCTGGAACCGCCGTTTCAGGGCGCCGTCTTTCTCAATATGTTTGCGGTACTCATCCATGGTGGTGGCCCCGATGCAGTGAATCTCGCCTCGGGACAACGCCGGCTTGAGCATATTGGCGGCATCGATCGACCCTTCGGCCGCGCCCGCCCCCACGAGGGTATGCAACTCATCGATGAACAGGATCACGTTGCCGGCCTGCACGATTTCCTTCATGACCACTTTCAGCCGTTCTTCAAACTGCCCCCGATACTTCGTGCCGGCAACCAGGGACCCCAGGTCCAAGGCGATCACGCGCCGGTTCAGGAGGTTATCGGGCACGTCCATGGAGACGATGCGTTGGGCCAACCCTTCGACGATCGCGGTTTTCCCCACCCCGGACTCGCCGATCAAGGCCGGGTTGTTCTTGGAGCGGCGGCTCAAAATCTGCAACACCCGTTCGATTTCATCGCCACGGCCGATGACGGGATCCAGCATGGAGTCCTGCGCCAATTGCGTCAGGTCCCTGCCGAATTCATCGAGCGCGGGGGTGCTGCTCTTCTTGTCCCGTTCCCGCGTTCCCGATTTCCGCAAGAAGGTGACGGTCAATTGTCGAGCCGTCAGCAGGTTGCCGCCCAGGCTGCGAAGCACTTTTCCGCCGATCCCTTCCTCTTCCCGCAACAACCCCAACAGGAGATGTTCACTCCCGATGTGGTTGTGTCCCAGGAGTCTCGCCTCTTCGACGCCGTATTCGATGACCTTCTTGACGCGGGGACTGAAGGGGATTTCTCCGAAGGTGACGGTCGTCCCGCCACTGGGCAAACTGCGTTCCACCTCCAGACGAATCTGTTCCGGAGACAGCCCCATCTTCTTGATGATCATGAGGGCAATGCCATCGGATTCACGGAGAATGGCCAACACCAAATGCTCCGTGCCGAGATAATCGTTCTGATGGCGTTCAGCCTCTTCGCGGGCCAGAATGATAATCTTGCGACCTCTGTCCGTGAATCGCTCGAACATTTTCCCTCCTTTTGGGGTAAAAGTTCACCCTGTACGGGTCAGGTGAATCGCACCGTCACATGCTGGTCAGTCTATCCATCCCCTCTGAAAACTGTCAAGGCAAGACCGTGACTGGTAACGTTTCATATTCCAACGACGCCGTCAAGGGGAATGAAACGATCCGGCATTTCTCCATTGACTCCGGAGCGGCGTGAACGATACAATTTTAGGTCCGGCACTTCCAAACGGTGCGGTCACGCCCCGACGTTTCGTTCCCCTCCAATGCCCACCTTTTTCATCAACGCATGAGTTGCTCGTGACTGTCATCGGCATCCTGACCAAGCCTCAAATTCCCGACATTCGCCCCCTCCTTGAGGAGTTGCTCGATTGGCTCGGACGAAAGCAGAAAACCGTCCTGGTCGGGTCCTCGTCCGGAGACCATTTCCACGAAGGCCCGCAACAGATCGATAAGCAAATCGCCGCCGAGGCCGACCTGATGCTCGTGCTCGGCGGAGACGGCACGATGTTGAGGGCAGCCCGGCTGGTCGAAGAACGATCCGTTCCCATCCTGGGGGTCAATTTGGGAGGCTTGGGATTTCTGACGGAAAGCACGATAGACACGATGTATCATTCCCTGGAAAAAGTCTTTGCGCAAGAATTCTACGTGGACCACCGCCTGCGCCTCCAGGTCCGGATCCTTCACAAAACCGGAGAACAGCAACGGCAAACCGCGCTGAACGACGCGGTCATCAGCAAAGGGACTTCGGGACGCATGATTACCACGAGCATTCAGGTCGACAAACAATTCGTGACGAAGCTCCGGGGCGACGGGTTGATCATTGCCTCGCCGACCGGGTCCACGGCCTACTCCATGTCCGCCGGCGGTCCGATCCTGGAACCCAGCCTCGAAACCCTGGTGCTGACGCCTATCAGCCCCCATACCTTGACCCATCGTCCCCTCCTTGTCCCAAGCCAGCTCTCACTGGAGATTCAACTGACCAGTCACGAAGGGGGTACCGTGACGATTGACGGACAAATCGGGATCCACATGGAGCATGAAGACATGCTCACGATCAGCGCCTCACCCCACCGGACGCGCCTCATCCGGTTTCCCGACCGGACGTACTATGACGTTCTACGGAACAAGTTTAAATGGGGGGACGTCTAAACCCGGATTTTTTACCAGGCTCCGGCTACGGACGCCGGGTTAAATCACGGCTGGCATTCGGGGCATTCGGTCCGTTCCTGCTCGGCCCTGAACTCATCGGACGTCAACGGGTAAATCTGGTTGCACGTCGCACAGGTGCGAATTTCAAAAAACGCTTCTCCATCCTCGTGAATCTCGCACGGCAGCAACAGGTCCAGCGGGTCATAGCCCAGGGTTTTGCCATCGGGGAATTTCACGACGGCCAAGCGCACGTTGAAGTGCTGAAAGACGGCTTCTTTGCCTTTCCGGTCATCACCGGACCCCACGACGCAAACGGGCTGTCCGGTTTGACGGGCACGAAGATCCTTTAAGGTGCGATGGGAATCCATCGCCACCTCAAATTGGGTCGCGTCCGGAGCCTCTGGAGTTGCCATAATTACGGGAATTTCGTACAAGAAGGTTCAGGGAAAAACCTTTCCAACTTGTAGCACGCGCCCCAAAAATCCGTCAAGATAGCGCCCGCAGTTTCTGAAAGGGAAAAACGATGGCACCCATCACCATTTACCAGAAACCGACGTGTTCGACCTGCCGGCAAGTCCTGAAACTCGTTCAGGAGAGCGGGCACGCGTTTACGGCCGTCAATTACTACGAAACGCCGCTGTCGAAAACCAAACTCAAAGCGCTTCTGAAAAAAGGGAGGCTCAACGCCAGGGACGTGTTGCGCACGAAAGAAGAGAAATATAAGACGTTGGGCCTTGCCAAGGCCGATAAATCCGAAGAGGAATTGATCGAATTGATGATCGCCAATCCCGACCTGCTCCAACGCCCCCTTGTGGAGCAAGACCGGACGGTTATCCTTGCCCGGCCCGCGGACACGGTGACACAACTCTGGGAACGGTCGTAAGTGGGTCGGATGAGCGTAGCGTCATCCGACATGGGGCATCGCCCGACTTACCGCTCCTGTCATCCCCTTATGTATTCAGTCATTCGTTGACAAGATTCGTTGTCTCTTTCTGTCATCCCCGACCCCGATCGGGGATCCAGGGTCTTTGCTTCACGGACGAAGAAAAACCAAAGACACTGGATCCTCGATTAAAAATGTCGAGGATGACAGACAAAGGCGAAAAGCCAAGCCGTGGTTTCGGTTCAGATCAAGCCTGGGATTCTGTCAACGAATGAGTGAACATTTACAATCCCGACTCGATCGGGGATCCAGTGTCTTTCTCTTCACGGACGAAGGAAAAGCAAAAACCCTGTATCCTTATAGATTGTCTGGATCCCTGATCAAGTCAGGGACAAGCGTCAAGGATGACATATCGAGCCTTACCGCGCCTGGCTTTCCGTGCCATGGGCCTCGGTGCGCGGGATACTGGAATCCGCTCTCAGGAACTGGTACGCCTCGATGATGCGCCGCAGTTCGGGTTCGGCGCTACGGTCTCCCTTATTGATATCCGGGTGGAGCGTTTTGGCTTTTTGACGAAAGGCCCGTGTCACCGCGGTCATCGAACTTCCGAATTCCAAGCCCAGGGCCGCATACGCTTCCTGGTGGGAATTGATTTCCCCTTGAGAAGCCGTGGGCTCACCGCCTCCCGTGGCTTTCTTGAAGAAATCAAACAGGTTGATCTTTCGCCGTCGTCGCTTGGGACGTTGATAGATTTCGCTGTCGAAGTCCTCAAAGCGATCCTCAATAAATTCGAGGCGGGCTTCCAAACGCTGGGCGTGGGTCAGTTCCCGGACATCACCCAATTCCTCTTCGATGAGCGTCACCATTCGCTCGATTTCCGTCAGACCGGTCTCAACCCTGATATAGCTTTCGGCGCGTTCCAGCATCATCGTGTCGATGGCAAAATCCAGGCTGCGTTCCGATTGGGCTCGCAGCTCACCGATCCGGCGGCGCATGCCCGAGAAATAGCGAGCCTTGGCCCGCTCGTCAAACGGCATGGCGGTTTCTCCGGGATGTTCGTATCAAAGTCATGTTCTCGGTCGTGGAGGACAGCGCCGACGCCGTCCCGAAAAATCGCGCCGCATTCTAGCATATAATCTTGTCAATCGAGAATCGCCTGTATTGACAGGGCTACGGAGCAAGCCGCCTTGTGCCTTTCCCCTCTGCGAACGAGAGTGGTCTAACTACTACCGACCACCGGCAGCAACCAGCGGAAATGACCTTGCCAAACAAGCAAGGATCATGGACAGTATGTAAGAAATCCAAACAATGCTGGAGGCCCAAGTATGAACGAAATTATTGTTGTCGTTGAAGAAGCCGCCGAAGGAGGCTATGTGGCCCGCGCACTCGGCGAATCCATTTTCACGGAGGCCGAATCACTCAACGAGCTCCATGCCAACGTCCGGGATGCGGTTCGCTGTCATTTTGAAGAGGGACAACAGCCGAAGATCCTCCGGCTCCACCAAGTCAAAGAAGAAGTGATCGCCGTATGAGGCTGCCCTGTGACCTGTCGGCTGACGAGCTTGTCACAGCCCTGAAAGCCCTCGGCTATCAAGTCACCCGATAAACAGGCAGTCATCTTCGCCTCACGACGCGCCAACATGACGAGTACCATCTCACCATTCCCCAGTATAATCCGTTACGCGTCGGGACACTCCATTCCATCCTTACTGACGTGGCCAGTCACTTTGGCATGAACAGAGATGAAGTGATGGAACGATTATTCAGAGGGAAATCTTGAGCAACGGGGACGAGCCACCGCGGGCAAAAGCGTCGTAAGAGACCGGCGACGCACGAACGCGGCGTGATTGCCCGGGATTCTTCGGCAATGGTAGAGTGCCCCCGTTTCGGCCCAAGGCCTGCATCATTCAATAAAGGAACCTCTGATTTATTGTGATAGCGGGATGCAGGGCAAGGCGTCCCGGAGCGAAACCCGAGGCTTATCATAGAGATAGGTGAGGGTTGAGCGAGGACACAACGCAGCCATACGCCCGATAGTGCACTAAATCAGAGGTTCCTAAACTCATCGAGGAGGAGAGTGCCGTGAAAAGAAGTGTGTTATGCGTCACCGTCATTGCCGGATTGTGTGTGGGTTTTTCAGGAGTGGCCTGGAGCGTGAATCCGACCGGGTACGGACAAGCCGGCGGAGAATACGACATCAGGATTCCCCGGGTTCCCGCCGGTCAATTGGCCAAAGCCAAGAAAGTCAAGCCACCGTTTAAAGCAACGCCGGAAATCCTGGCGGAGGGCAAAGCCATCTTCCTGGGCGTCGGAGGGTGCGTCAGTTGCCATGGTCCCGAAGGGAAGGGCGATGGTGCCGCGGCCAGCAACCTCCCGATTCAACCCCGCAACTTCACGAATCCGAAATTTCATAAGTTACGCACGCCCGGCGAACTGATGTGGATCCTGAAAAACGGCAGCATGGGCCAATCCGGCCGGGTCCCGGGCACCGGTATGCTCCCCGTGGTCCAACCCAAAGGGTTCATTACGGAAGAGCAAGGGTGGAAAGCGCTGTTATACGAACTGAGCTTGGGAAAATAGCCGTCACGGTCAATCTGTTCACGAGCCCGTCATCCCCGGCATCCCGGGCGAGACGGGCTCTTTCATTGACATCACCAGGACCCAGGGTTAGAATTTTTCCGGATTCCGATGTAGGGGCGGTGTTCGCCCGATTTAGGCCGCCTGTCGTCAGCCAAGGAATGGTCCCCCCTTGTCTTCTCAATTCGTTCACCTGCACCTCCACACCCAATACAGCCTGCTGGACGGCGCCAATCAACTGAATCCACTTCTCAAGCAGGTCCGGGACTTTCAACAACCCGCTCTCGCAATCACGGACCACGGTAACCTCTTCGGCGCCATCGACTTCTATCATAAGGCCACGGCCCACGGAGTCAAGCCCATCATCGGGTGTGAAGCCTATCTCGCGCCCGGCAGCCGGAGACAACGCGAGGGCCTGTTGGCCCACAACGATTATTATCATCTGATTCTCCTCGCCACCAATATCAAGGGCTACCATAACCTCATCAAACTCTCGAGTAAGGCTTATCTCGAAGGGTTCTATTACAAACCCCGGATGGATAAGGAACTCCTGCAGGAACACCACGAGGGCATCATCGCCTTATCCGGATGTTTGAGCGGTGAGGTTCCGTATCTCATCGGCCAACAGGACATGGAAAAGGCCACGCAAACGGCGGGGCAATACCAGGAGATCTTCGGGAAAGACCATTATTACCTCGAAGTCCAAGCCAATGGGCTGGATTATCAATTGATCGCCAACCGGGGCCTCGTGGAGATCCATAAAAAACTCGGCATTCCATTGGTGGGAACCAACGATTGCCACTATTTGAAAAAAGAAGACGCGCGCCCGCATGAAATCATGCTGTGCCTGCAAACCGGTAAAACGTTGAGCGACGCCAACCGCATGAAGTTCGACACCGACCAACTGTACGTTAAGGCCACGGACGAGATGGTGGCGGAGTTTTCCGAACTCCCGGAAGCCGTGCTGAACACCTGTCGCATCGCGGAACAATGCGGGGTGAACCTGACCGACAACACCTTGTCGCTCCCGCACTACCATGTACCCGAGGGATTCACCCATGAAAGCTATTTGGAAACCCTGGCCAAGGAGGGCCTGGCCGAACGCCTGAGAGTGCGGCCGTCGAGCCTGCCGCCGGAGGCTTACCAACTCCGCCTTCAGGAAGAACTGGCCGTACTCACCCAAATGGGCTACGCCGGCTATTTCCTGGTGGTCTGGGACATCATCAAATTTGCCCGGTCACGCGGCATTCCCGTGGGGCCCGGCCGGGGATCCGCGGCCGGCAGCTTGATCGCCTATGCCCTCGCGATCACCGACCTGGATCCGCTCGTGTACAACCTGCTCTTTGAACGGTTCCTGAATCCCGAACGCGTCAGCATGCCGGACATCGACATGGACTTCTGCATGGACCGCCGGGGAGAAGTGATCAACTACGTGATCGATAAATACGGCGAAGACCACGTGTGCCAGATCATCACGTTCGGAACACTGGGCGCCAAAGCCGCAATCCGGGACGTGGGCCGCGTGATGGATATTCCCTACGCCGAAGTGGACCGCGTTGCCAAACTCGTGCCGGCGCAACTCAACATCACGTTGAAAGAAGCGTTGACCCAGGAACCGCGCCTGCAGGGGCTGGTCGACGGCGACGCGCGGATGAAGGAACTCATGGAGACGGCGCAAGCCCTCGAAGGCTTGGCGCGCCACGCTTCCACGCACGCGGCGGGCGTGGTGATTTCACAGAAACCGCTGATGGAGCACGTGCCGTTGTACAAAACGGCCAACAACGAAATCGTCACGCAATACTCGATGACGGACATCGAAAAAGTGGGGCTGGTGAAGTTTGATTTTCTCGGGCTGAAAACCCTCACCATGATTCACCATGCCGTGACCATGGCGAACCAGACCCCGGGGGAACGCCTCGATATCGAGCAGCTTCCGCTGAACGACGCCGAAACCTATGCACTCCTGGCCTCCGGCAAGACCTCCGGGATCTTCCAACTGGAAAGTTCGGGCATGCGCAATTTATTGGTCCGCATCAAACCGGAATGCTTCGAAGATCTCATCGCGATCCTCGCTCTCTACCGGCCGGGTCCCCTGGAAAGCGGCATGGTGGACGACTTTATCAAGCGCAAACGCGATCCCTTGAAAATTGCGTACGATCCTCCGGCCGTGGAACCCATTCTCAAGGAAACCTACGGGGTCATGGTCTATCAGGAACAGGTCATGGCCATTGCCAATCTCATGGCCGGGTTCAGTTTGGGGCAAGCCGATTTGCTGCGCCGGGCCATGGGGAAGAAAAAACCCGAGGAAATGGCCAAGCAAAAAGAGCTGTTTCTCGAGGGGGCCAAGGCCAAGGGGTTCACGGAAAAGAAAGCTGAAAAGATCTTCGACCAGATGGCGTATTTTGCCGGATACGGATTCAACAAATCTCATTCCGCGGCCTATGCCCTGGTGACCTTCCAAACCGCCTACCTGAAGGCGCATCACCCCACCGAATTCATGGCCGCGCTCCTCACGAGCGAAATGGGGAACACCGACAAGATGGTGGGCTATTTCACCGAATGCCGCGAACACGGGATTCCCATCCTGCCTCCGGACGTGAACGAGAGCCAGAAAAACTTTACCATCGTTGAAGGAGGGATTCGCTTCGGGTTGGCGGCCATCAAAAACGTCGGCGGCAGCGCCATTGAGTCCATCATTGCGAGCCGCGAAGCCGAAGGACCCTTTTCATCCTTTTTCGATTTCTGTTGCCGGATCGACCTGCACAAGGTCAACAAGCGCGTGGTCGAGGGATTGATCAAAGTCGGCGCATTTGACTCCATGGGAGCAAAACGGGCTCAATTAACGGCAGTCATGGAACACACATTGAATGAAGCCGGCGCCATTCAAAAAGAGCGCGCCTTGGGGCAGACGTCCTTGTTCGGGACCGTTGAGGCCGATGACTCGAACCCGGACGCCCTGATTCGACCGCTCCCTTCGATCGACGAATGGCAGCAGCCCCAAATCCTCCAATTTGAACGGGAACTCACCGGATTCTATATCACCGCGCACCCATTGACCCAACACGCCGAAGCCATCCGCCTGCTGTCAACGCATAACACGGCTACGCTCCACGAGGCGCACGAAGGCAAGGAAATCAAAATCTGCGGGGTGGTCAGCAGCATCAAAATCACCACCACCAAAAAAGGAAACCGGATGGCGTACGTGCAATTGGAAGACTTGCAGGGGTTGGTCGAAGTCATCGTGTTTCCCGAACTGTTTCAAGCCTGTGCGGAGTTTCTGAACGCGGATACCGTCATCCAAGCGGCCGGCACGGTGGATCACATGGATACGGGCGCCCGCCTGAAAGCCACCACATTGGAGCCACTGAACGACTTGCAAGCCAGGACGGTGAAACAGGTCGTGGTCCAACTCGCGGAAACGCCGGACACGTGGGGCAAACTCCCCAAACTGCACGAAGTGTTACACCGGCACCCGGGACCGGCCCCGGTCGCCTTTCACTTCCACCTGGATTCCCAAGTGCACGCGGAGAGCGCCGCGTTGCCGAATTTAGGCGTTTTGCCGAGTTCGAACCTGGTATATGAAGTGGAGCAAATTCTCGGGAAAGCAACCGTCACGTTTCACTGACAAGAGCCTGCCATGCGTGATTTTCTGGAATTTGAAAAGCCGTTGAAAGAACTCGAGGAACGGCTCGAGAAACTGAAGAAATCGGGGTCCGAGAGGAAAGCCCTCCCGCGGCTGATCCGCATTCTCCAAAGCCGGTTGACCAAGACGGAGCAGGAAATCTTCGGCAACCTGACCCCTTGGCAACAAACGCAGATCGCCCGCCATCCTCAACGCCCGTCGATCCTGGATTATATGAAGCACATGTGCGAGGATTTTTTCGAACTTCACGGCGACCGCACCTTCGGAGACGACAAGGCCGTCGTCGGCGGATTTGCCACGTTCCAGAGCCGGTCCATTTGCGTCATCGGTCATGAAAAAGGGCAAAGCTTCAAGGAGCGGGTGAAACGAAATTTCGGCATGGCCAATCCTGAAGGCTATCGGAAAGCCTTGCGGTTGATGCAGTTAGCCGAGAAATTCAAACGCCCGGTCGTCACGTTTATCGATACACCGGGAGCCTATCCCGGCATCGGAGCCGAAGAACGCGGACAAGCCAGGGCCATTGCCAGAAATCTGTTTGCGATGTCCCGACTCAGGGTGCCGATCGTCGCCATCATTACGGGAGAGGGGGGAAGCGGCGGGGCGTTGGGCGTGGGCGTGGGCGACCGGATCGTGATGCTGGAACACTCGATTTACTCGGTCATTTCCCCGGAAGGATGCGCGGCGATCCTGTGGGAAGATGCGACCAAGACGCAATCCGCGGCCGCGGCCCTGAAAATGACGGGCGCGGAACTGCTCAAACTGGGTATTGTCGACGAAGTCGTTCCCGAACCACTCGGCGGCGCGCATCGCGACGTGGAAGGCACCTGCGAAGCCGTGGCCCAAACGGTCCACACCCAACTGAACCAACTGTTTGCCACGGCCACGGACCGACTCCTCGCCAACCGCTACGAAAAATTCCGCCAGATGGCCGCATTGGCCGACGCCTGATCGTCTTGGAATCTCCTTTCAAAGAAGGAGTCAAGTATGGAGAAAAATATGGTTTTAGGAACATTTCTCGCACTGTTTTTGTTCGTAACTTTTAGCAAAACGTATATAACCGTTTATACCGACGGTCCAGAAGTATATGCGGTAGAATCTTCTTGGTGGAGGTTGAGTGAGGAGAAGAGAATAATAGAGTGGCTGAAGACATCTGATTACGACTATCCCGGCTGGATGACAAAAGATAAAAATGGTGAATACTATATATATTTAGTGGAGCGTGACGACTACTATGATGACTATTCCTATCCCTATTGACCCTAGAACCGTAGGTCGGATTAGCGTAGCGTAATCCGACATCCTTTCTATTGGCGACCAATCTTTTCGTCCAACAGCGGCGCTGTGCCACCCCACTCTCTGGGATAGAGCCCTTCCTGGACATATTGCCGGAAACTCGAATACGGCCAGTCCCAGGGGCGGGATACCTGTCCATGTTTCACCGGATTGTAATGAATGTACTCGACATGCTGGCGGTAATCTTCCTCATTGCGAATGAGGTGTTCCCAATACCGAGCTTGCCACACAGATGGCTTCTGCCGACGGGAGGGCATGGAGGCCTGAGGCCGACCACGCGGATAATGTTTGGTTACCCAGGTTTTTATCAATCGCCACCGGGTCGGATAGTCCTCATCAGCGGCCGGTAGGGTCCAGATACAGTGGAGGTGGTCGGGCAACACCACCATCGCGTTGACCGTAAACGGAAGCCGGATATTGACGTGGTGAAAAGCCTGCCGCACCAGATCAATGGTCCCCTCATCGCAGAACAGCCTCCGTCTCAGCGCAGTGACGACAGTGAAAAAGTAAGTGCCGCCAGGAACGAACGTTCTTCGATATTGCATGGTCCTAGACGGAATTGTCGGGTTACGCCGAGAAAGTCGGATTACGCTACGCTAATCCGTATATGGTCTCCTCCCGTCTTGCAAGACCGTGATTGAGTCTGACAGGGACAGGCTTGCGCTCGTATATCCGGCCTGTTGGCGAAGGGCCACGCCCTTCGGGCCTTGATGAAATACGCGCGTATCGTCCTTATCGACCTA
>JAJDVY010000028.1 GCA_022825885.1 Nitrospirales bacterium
GCCCTCGCCACCTTTGACGGCCAGGAGGGCACCTTTGCCCTCGATGGCGAGGTCCTCACCGGCTTGCTGGGGGTGGACTATGCCCGCGACCGCTGGCTGCTCGGCGTCTCCTTGCTCCAGAGTGCCAGTACGGGCGGCTATCTCGACCGGAACACGGGCGCCCCGCCCTGTCCCGCCCACGACCTCAGCGCGGAGATGCGGCAGCTCGTGTGTGACGGCGCCGTCCGGGCGGGCGACGGGAAGGTGGAGGCCACCCTGACGGCCGCGGTGCCGTATGCCGCCTTCCAGGCGTCGGAACGCCTCAATCTGTGGGGCGCGGCGGGCTATGGCGCCGGGGAAGTGACCCTGACCCCGGAGACCGGGGACACCCTCAAAACCGATCTCGACTGGACCATGGCCCAGCTGGGGGTCCGGGGCACGGTGCTGTCCCCGGTCGCGGACGACTCGGGCCGGGCCGGGGGCCCGGCCCTGGCGGTGACCTCGGATGCCTTGTGGGCCCGCACCACCTCGGAGAAGATCCAGGATGGCCTGGCGGCCTCGGAGTCGGATGTGACCCGGTTACGGCTGGGCCTGGAGGGCAGTTGGCTCATGGCGCTGGAGGACCTCGGGCAGGTAACGCCCAAACTGGCGGTCGGGGCGCGCCATGACGGCGGGGATGCCGAGACCGGCTTTGGGGTGGAACTGGGCGGCGGGCTGGCCTGGGCAATGCCCACGGCGGGCCTGGCCCTGAACGTTGAGGGTCGCACCTTGCTCACTCACCGGGAGGAGGCCTTCCGGGATCAGGGCGTCGCAGCCTCGTTTGTCTTTGACCCTGACCCGGCCACGCCCCGGGGGCCGTCGTTGACCTTGCGGCAGGATTGGGGCGGCTCAGCCACCGGCGGGGTGGAGGCGCTGTTTGCCGCCAATCCGCTGGCCCAGCGTCAGGGTACCACGGCCACGCGCCGCTGGGCCGCGGACATGGCGTGGGGCTTCCCGGCGTTTGGCGGGGCGTTCACCGGCAGCCCGCTCGTCGGGCTGGGGCTGGCCCCGGGCAGCCGGGACTACCGGCTCGGGTGGCGCCTGGTCCCGGCCACGGCGACGTCGGCCTTCGCCCTGGAGGTCCAGGCCACGCGCCGGGAACCGGACGCGGCCGTGCCGGAACACCGCATTGGCCTCGAACTTTCGACCCGCTGGTGAGGGGACGGCGGGGACGTTGTGTGAGGAGCCGTGGCTTGTCGGGTTACGCCTGCGGCTAACCCGACCGACGAGCCTTCCTTCTCCTGTCATCCCCGACGTTCGTCATCGGGGATCCAGGGTCTTTCGCCTTTGCGAGAAACAAGACACACCGGGCGGGCACACAGGCCCGCCCCTACGCGCAGGCCCCATCATCCTGTAGGGGACGACCGGCGTGTCGTCCCGCACCTGTCCTGAGCAGAGTCGAAGGACGCGTAGCCGAAGGGTGTCGTCCCGCGCCTTCCCAAACACCGGAAAACCCAAAGACACTGGATCCTCGATCCCTCTTTCCGTCATTCCGGACTCGATCCGGAATCCAGTGTCTTTCGCCTCCACGAATAGAACACAGGGAAAAGACAAAGCAACGACCCTGGATGCCCGATCAAGCCGGGCATGACAGAAGGCTGGATGCCCGATCGGAGCCTGTCCTTGACGTTCTTCATCGAGGGTCGGGCATGACAGACAAAAGCAAAAAACCAAAATTTGTACAAAATGACACGTTTTGTACAACATGTACAATTTGTATAATTTGTAAAGTTTTGTCAAATTTGTACGTTTTGTACAAAAACGCGCCCGTTGACAAGCAGGAACGTCCGTCAACTCTTTTCGATA
This sequence comes from Nitrospirales bacterium, assembly GCA_022825885.1. Lineage (GTDB taxonomy): Bacteria > Nitrospirota > Nitrospiria > Nitrospirales > UBA8639 > Bin75. The sequence continues at coordinate 1,825 of JAJDVY010000028.1, forward strand.
ACTCCGGCCGGGAAACCCTTGTCTCAAGGCCTTCTCTCCGGTTAGAGTCAAGGCATTGGGCGATGCTCCGTCTGAAGGGCCGGCGCTTACCCTCATAATCCAAGGGCCGTTTCAATGAGTGTGGACTGGAAAGAAGTTCTCAAATCCCTCAAAGAAGAAGCCATTCCCAAACGTTGGGACATGCAGGAATTGGCTCGGAACTTCTTTGAAGGCCTGTTCCTCGTCGTCCCGGTGGCCGTCACCATTTACGTTGTCTTCCTGGTGTTCAATTTCGTCGACGGCTGGCTGAACATCCCCATTCCGGGGATCGGGTTTATCCTCACCATCAGCATGCTCGTTCTGGTCGGCCGCCTGGCCTCGAACGTGTTCTTTCGCGGCGCCATGGGTTCCCTGGAAAAAATCCTGACCCGCACGCCCTTTGTCAAACTGGTCTATACGTCTCTCAAGGATCTCATCGAAGCCTTTATGGGCGAAAAAAAGCGTTTCGATCAACCGGTTCTCGTCACGCTGGTCCAAGGCGGACATGCCGAGGCGATCGGATTCGTCACGCGCCAGAACCTGGACCTGTTGGGGCTGGAAGACCGGGTCGCCGTGTACTTTCCGCAATCCTACAACTTTGCCGGCAACCTGCTGGTCGTGCCTCGCAGTCAAATCCGCCCACTCAACGCCGACAGCGCGGACATCATGGCCTTCATCGTCTCGGGCGGGGTCTCGGGGGGCGGGGTCTCAGGCGTCACGGCCAAGGGGAAGTCCGGCAAACCGGCTCACGGCGAGACCCCGGGATTGCCATCCCCGGCCGATTTGCCAAAACCTCCGGATTCACTGCAATAACCGGCGTCGCGGCTTCTTCCTTTCGGGTGGGAGTTGCAAAAACCCGGATGCGTGTTCTAATTTGGACGCGGGGTTTTCATATAGTAGAATATCCTTATTATTGACTGAGAGATATGATTATCGGATGGCAACCCGGAACCAACACCGCGAATTCCTTCGACAGGACTGGTTTGGAGGCGACGCTTACCGGCTTCATTGACGTTTCCCGTTATGACGATCCTCCACCCTTTTCAGCGATTGCTTGGCACGTTCTGCCAGCCCCTTCCTTTGCTCTTGTGCCTGGTCGTCACGCTCCAGGCCTGTGATGAACAACAAGCCGCGCCTCCCCCTGCGGGTCCTCCTCCGGCGCCGGTCCGCGTCGCCCCGGTCCTTCAACAGGAGATCAAACAAACCGTCACGCTGGTCGGGACCGTCGAACCATGGAAACGCAGCATCGTGGCCAGCGAAGTCGAGGGACTGGTCCGGGCCTTTCCCGCGGAAGAAGGGATGGCGGTTCAACGCGGGCAACTGCTGGCGCGTTTGCGCACGGATACGCTGAAGATCCGGTCCGATTCGGCCTCGGCTCTCTATCGAGAGGCCGCCGCCCGCTATCAACGAGCCAAACGGGACCTGGGCCGGGTTCGCGCCCTTTTCAAACGGGAACTCGTGACGCAGAAAGACTTCGATGACGCCTTGGCCGAGGAAACGGCCCTGAAAGAACGCCTGTCTCAATTGGGCGCCGACATCCGGCAAGTCAGAGACTCCCTGAACAAGTCCAAAATCCTCGCTCCGTTCGACGGATGGATTACGCAGGAATTTACGGAAGTCGGCCAGTGGGTGGAAGAAGGCGGGCCGATTATCGAGATGGTCGACCTGTCGCACGTGCAAGTCGAGATTCCTCTTCCGGAACGATACGTGAGCAACGTGCAACCCCGGGACCCCGTCACCGCCACCTTCGACGGTCTCCCGGGATTTGAGGCGCAGGGACGGGTCTTTTCTCTCGTGGCCCAAGCCGACCGGAACGCACGAACCTTCCCGATCAAGGTGGAGATTCCGAATCCCGAATTGGCGATCAAAAGTGGGATGGTATCCCGCGTCACGCTCCAGGTCGGACGGCCCCACCAAGGGATCGTGGTTCCGAAGGACGCGCTGGTCCTCCGGGGAGGCAAGGAGTTTGTCTTTGGAGTCAATGAGGGGACGGCCGGCCAAATTCCGGTCACCGCTCTCCTGCACTTCGAGGACCTGGTTGAAATCACAGGGGAGATCCAAGAGGGCATGCGCGTCGTGGTGGAGGGCAACGAACGCCTGTTTCCCGGCCAACCCGTGCGCGTGCTGGACCCCCCCGGAGCGGCTCCCGGCAACGACCCATGAACGTCATTCAATTCGCCATCCGGTACCCGGTCACCACGACCGTGGGTGTGATTCTCGTGGTCCTCTTCGGGCTCGTGTCCCTCACGAAGCTTCCCATCCAACTCACGCCGGACGTCTCCAAACCCCAGATCACGATTGCCACCCGGTGGCAGGGTGCCAGCCCCAAGGAAGTGGAACGCGAAATCGTGGATAAGCAGGAAGAGCAAGTCAAGGGTGTCGAGGGGTTGGAGAAGATGTACGGCGAAAGTTCCTACGATTCCGCGAACATCATCCTTCGCTTTCCCGCCGGCACCAATACCGATACGGCTCTCCTGCGCGTTTCAAATCGACTCAACCAGGTCAAGGAATATCCCGACGAGGTCGATGAGCCCGTGATCAGCAGTGCCGATACGGCCAGCAGCGCCATGGCGTGGTTTATTTTCGAGCCGCTGGAAGACAATCCCATTGCGATCGATACCATGCGGGATTTTGCGGAAGACGTGATCAAGGCGCGTTTCGAGCGCGTTCAGGGCGTGGCCGCGTCCAACGTGTATGGTGGTCGCAAACGGGAACTGCAAGTCCTCGTGGACCCCTTGAAACTGGCTATCCGTTCTCTGACGGTTCTGGATCTGGCGCAGGCGCTGGATCAGGAAAATCGCGACTATAGCGCAGGGGATTTCGATGAAGGCAAACGGTCGTACATCGTCAGGACCACCGGCGATTATCAAAGCCCCGAGGACGTGGCCAACGTCATTATCGCCAGGCGGGACGGAGCGCCGGTGTACGTGCGGGACATTGCGAGCGTCAGCGTGGCGTACCAGGAGCCCGATCACGTCGTTCGGGAGATGGGGCGCAATTCCATTGCCGTCAACGCCGTCCGCGAGACGGGAGCCAATACGCTCGAAACGATGCAGCAGCTTCGAGAAGCCGTTCAGGACCTGAACGACGAGATGCTCCGGCGGCGAGGCTTCACGCTGTTTCAAGTCTACGATGAAACGGACTACATCTACAGCTCCATCAACCTCGTGCAGAAAAATCTGGTGATCGGCGGCATCCTGGCCGTGACGATTCTCTTCCTGTTCCTGCGCACGGCGAGCACGACCCTGGTGATCGGCTTGGCCATTCCCATCAGTATCATGGGTACGTTTGTCGCCTTGTGGGCGTTGGACCGGAACGTGAACGTGATCAGTCTCGCCGGCATGACGTTGGCCGGAGGGATGTTGGTCGATAATTCCATCGTGGTCCTGGAAAATATTTATCGTCACCGGGAGTTGGGCAAACCATTGTGGCAGGCCGCCTACGACGGCACGTCCGAAGTCTGGGGCGCGGTGCTGGCCAGTACGCTCACGACCATCGCCGTCTTTGTGCCTATCGTGTTTATCGAGGAACAGGCCGGACAACTCTTCCGGGACATCGCCATCGCGATCAGTGCGGGAGTCGGGCTGAGCCTCCTTGTGTCCATTACCGTAATCCCGTGCCTGTCCGCACGCATTTTGACGACCAGAACCCATGGACCGGGAGACGACGAGCCGTCTTCCCGCTCCAAGCCGAACGTGCCCGGTCCCGGATATGGGGCGGGCCGGCGGTGGAGAATCAATCCCGGCCGGATCGGCGATTTCGTGTATTGGATGTGCGGCAGCGTGCGCTGGCGCCTGACGATCGTGTTCGGACTGACCGTGTTGGCCATCGGCGTCACGACGTTGTTGTTGCCGAAAGCCGAATACCTGCCCAACGGGAATCGCAATCTGATCATCGGCGTCGTGCTCCCGCCACCCGGATATAACACGGAGAAGTTCGTGCATTTGGGAAAATCCATTGAGCACATTCTGACTCCCCATTGGGAGGCCCAACCCGGATCCCCGGAGGAGGCCGCGCTGGATGGCCCGAGTATTCGCAATTTTTTCTACGTGGCATTCGGACGGTCCGTGTTTATGGGTGCCCGCACCAACGACGACGCCGAAATTCGCGACTTGATCCCGGTGTTCCGCAGAGCCATGGCCGATATTCCCGGGATCATCGGAATCGTGACCCAAAGCAGTCTGTTTCAACGCGGGTTGGGTGAAGGACGAAACATTGACATCGAAATTACCGGACCGGATCTCGACAAGCTCATCGCCCTGGGCGGGCAGGTCTTCGGGCAAGTTCGAGCCATCCTCCCGGGCGCACAGGTTCGTCCCAAACCCAGTCTCGACTTGGGCAGCCCGGAAGTGCGCGTCCACCTGAAGCGGGACCGGGCGGCCGACGTCCAAATGACGAATCAGGAACTCGGGTTTACCATCGATGCGCTGGTGGACGGAGCCAAGGCAAGCGACTACCAATTTGAAGGAGACGAAATCGACCTCACCATCCAGGGCCTTGATGCCTATGCCGACAGGATGCAAGACTTGGAGAATCTTCCCATTTTCACTCGCGGGGGGCGCCTTGCCACGGTGGGCGACATTGCCGATATTTCCCTCGTGGCGGGCCCCGAACAAATCAACCATATTGAACGGGAACGCGCCATCACCGTCCAAGTCATTCCACCCAGTCAAATGCCATTGGAGACGGCCATGGAAATGATCGAACGGCAGATCATCGTCCCGATCAAGGAAACGGGCAGCCTCGGGCGTCTCTATAACATTCACCTGTCAGGCACCGCGGACGACCTCACGAAAACCTATGACGCCCTGAAATACAACCTTCTCCTGGCCTTGCTCATCACCTATTTATTAATGGCCGCCCTGTTCGAAAGTTTTCTCTATCCGTTTGTCATTATTTTCAGCGTCCCCTTGGCCGCGGCCGGAGGCATTCTCGGATTGTTCGTTGCCAATCGCGTGATCGCCTATCAACCCATGGACGTCCTGACCATGTTGGGGTTTATCATCCTGATCGGCGTCGTGGTGAACAATGCCATCCTGGTCGTGCATCAAGCCTTGAACTTTATGGATCCGACGCGGCGTACCCATTGGGAATCGGACGAAGACCAGGCTGCCGGCATGCCGGCCCGTCAGGCCATTGCCGAATCCGTGCGCTCCCGCGTCAGGCCCATCATGATGAGCATGCTGACCACGACTTTCGGCCTCCTGCCGCTCGTCCTGTCTTCGGGCGCCGGATCGGAACTGTACCGGGGTATCGGCAGCGTGGTGCTGGGCGGCCTCATGCTTTCAACCGTCTTTACGAGCCTCCTGGTTCCGGCCGTGTTCAGCCTCATGATGGACTGGAAACTCAAAAGACGGCGCGTGCCCCCGGAAGAGAATCTGGTTCCGGAAGTGCCGGAGACGTGATCGGAGGGTTATGGACACCATCGTGGCAACAACCGGTTTCAAGAGGCCGTCATGACCGTCATCATCGTCGCCGGCATCGTGTGGTTGTCAGGAGTGACGACCCTTGCGTGGGCGCAGGACGTTCAGGACGGGGCCGCGTCTCGCCCACGCCCGCCCGAACTCCGGTTGAGCATGCGGGACGCGATGCAAGCAGCCGTCGATAATAATCCCACGGTGCAGATCTTCAGAGAGCGCGTAACCCAGGCGGAAGAGCAGGCCGTTACCCGGCGGGGCGCCCTGCTGCCGAACCTGTCCGCCCGTGTCAGCGGAGCGAGACGGCGATTATTCTTGGGCTCTTTTGGCGGAAGGGGAGGCACGCTTCCTCGCGACTTTTACGACGGTCGCGTGGCATTGACCCAGAACCTGTTCAGCCTGAGTCTCATCCAGAGATGGCGCGCAGCCCGAACGAACATCGAAGTGGCCGGCTTGAACTCGGAAACCCAGAAAATGGATACCATGGCCGTGGTCGCGCTGGCGTACCTGGAAGCGTTGCGGGTCCAAAAATCCGTCAAAGCCCGCTTGGCCGACGTCAAGCTCAACAACGAACTGTTGCGCCTGGCCTTGGAACGCAAGTCCGTCGGCATGGCCACTCGATTGGACGTCACCCGCGCGAAAGTGCAACTCGAAAACGAAAAACAACGCCTGCTCATCGCTCGCAACGACTACGGCAGCGCCACACTCAACTTGAGCCGCGGTATTGGGCTCTCCTTCGACGTGAAACTGATCCTGACGGACGATTTGAAACTCGTCCCCGTCCCCCCGCAGACCGTGAAGGAAGCGTTGCAAATCGCCAGACAACACCGGGTCGAACTCAAAGCCCAAAGGAAACGGGAACGTCTGGCTGAACTCACGTTGAGTTCGGTGGTGATGGAACGCGTGCCTTCGCTCTCGGGGACCGGAGACCTGGGCGTGATCGGGAACCAACCCGGCGATGCGTTGACCACCGACAACGTCCAGGTCCTGCTCTCCATCCCCTTGTTCGACGGCGGCCAGCGTGAAGGCCGCATTTCCGAACAACGCAGCCTGCTTCGCCTGGAATCCATCAGGACGAAAGACGTCGAAAAGCAGGTCGGCCTGGAAGTGCGGGACGCGCTGCTGACCCTGGAATCGACCCAACAACAAGTCGCCGTGGCCAAGGAAGGGCTTCGGTTGGCGTTCCAGGAACTCCATCTCGCCCGGCGACGTTTCGCCGTGGGCTTGGCGACCAATATCGAAGTCACGGATGCCCAAACGCGCGTGGCCCAGGCCCGGGACAACCTCATCGAAGCGCTGTTCAATTTCAACGCGTCGCGCGTGGATCTCGCCAGGGCCCAGGGCCGGCTCGACGACCTCTAGCCCGCCGCTTATCACCCATGGTCACGTCCGACCCTCACATGCAACACGACGTTCGGGTTCAAACGAACAAGCGCCGAACCTTTGCCATCATCAGTCATCCCGACGCGGGCAAGACCACCGTCACGGAAAAACTGCTGCTCTATTCAGGGATGGTCCGGACGGCCGGCATGGTGGGCAGCCGGAAAAGTTCGAAGACGGCAACGTCTGATTGGATGGACATGGAGCAGGAACGCGGGATCTCGATCACCGCGTCGGCCATGCAGTTCCAATACAAGCATACCGTCATCAACGTGCTCGACACACCGGGTCACGAAGATTTCTGTGAAGATACCTACCGGACACTGACCGCGGCGGACAGTGCCGTGATGGTCATCGACGCGGCAAAAGGCGTTGAAGCCCAAACCCGGAAATTGTTCGAGGTGTGCCGGTTGCGCAAAGTCCCCGTCCTGACGTTAATCAACAAAATGGACCTGCCGGGACGACCACCGCTGGACCTCATGGCCGAGGTGGAAGACGTCCTGCGCATTCACGCCAACCCGATCAATTGGCCCGTGGGGTCGGGACAACAATTCGTGGGCGTCGTGGACCGTGCCACCCGCCGGATCTCGCTGTTCAAGAAAATGGCGGCGCAAGGTGCCGCGAAAGCCGAACGCCGCGAAATTTCGCTGGACGGCCCCGAAGCCCGGACTCTGATCGAGGAAGACGTGTTGCAGGAAGTCAACCACGATCTGGAATTGTTGGACGTGGCCGGAAACCCGTATTCGCCGGAGGCGTTTCTTCGAGGTGAAGTCACGCCCGTGTTTTTCGCCTCCGCGCTCACGAACTTCGGCATTGAAAATTTCTTTGACGCCTTCGTGGAGATGGCGCCCGCAGCCATTCCGCGCACGGCCGATCGACACGACGGCACGGCAATCGTCGTGGATCCGGTGGAGCGGCCGTTCAGCGCCTATATTTTCAAGATCCAGGCGAACATGAATCCCCGGCATCGGGACAGCACGGCCTTTCTGCGTGTCTGCTCCGGGCGATTCGAGCGCGACATGGTGGTCAAACATCACCGCCTGGGGAACGACGTGCGCCTGTCACGGCCGCACAGTCTCGTGGCCAAGGGCCGCAACACCGTGGACGTCGCGTACCCCGGGGACATCATCGGGGTCATCAATCCGGGCCAGTTTGCTATTGGCGATACCATCTCACTGAGTGACGGGTTCAACTACCGGCCGCTTCCCCAGTTTCAACCAGAAGTGTTTGCCCGGGTTCAGCCCACCGACGTGGGCAAACGCAAAGCTTTTGACAAAGGCATGGAACAAATGGCCGCCGAGGGCACGGTCCAGATTCTCCGGAGTCTCGATGACCTGGATTTCCTCGTCGCGGCGGTGGGCCGGCTCCAGTTCGACGTCTTACAATTCCGCCTGCGCAACGAATACCGGGTGGAGACCCGCCTCGAACCCCTTACGTACACGTGCAGCGCCTGGCTGTCCGGCGACCCCGACACCTTCCGCGCCCCGAGCGACGCCATGCTCGTCAAAGATCACCGGGACCGTCCCATCGTGCTCTTCCGCTCCTCCTGGTCCAGGACCTTCGCCAAAGAACACAATCCCGGCCACGACCTGCTGGAGATGGGATAACCGGATCCCTTCCCATCGCGGCCTTGACGCCTCATACTCACTGGTGTAATTATAAAGTAATTACTCTTCTCCTCTCGGTGAATACGATGAAAACCAAAATTGTCGCCATCGGGAATTCCCGTGGCATTCGAATTCCGCAAGCCCTTTTAAAGCAATGCCAATTGGAAGACGCCATCGAACTGGAAGTCAGGAACGGAGAACTGGTCATCCGTTCGCTGATAAAACCGAGAACGGGCTGGACACGGGCATTCAGGGAAATGGCGTCGAAGAAAGACGACCGGCTTCTTGATCCCGGTCTCTCGTCAGGTTCCGAGTGGGATAAGACCGAATGGACGTGGTAGTTTCCCGGTTTGACGTTTACCTGGTCAATTTGGATCCTACGGTCGGCCGGGAAATTCGCAAAACTCGCCCCGGCCTGGTCATCTCTCCGGATGAGATGAACCACACCATTGAAACGATTATCATTGCCCCAATGACCACAAAAGGGCGCGCCTATCCGACCCGTGTGCCGGTGAGGTTTCAAGGAAAGAAAGGGTCCGTTGTTCTGGATCAAATCCGAACCGTGGATAAAAAACGGTTGGTGCGACACCTGGGGAGGATCTCCCCTTCCACCGCGCAAAAAGTTCTTTCCATTTTGTCTGAAACCTTTGCCCCGTAGGCCCGGTCTTCTGCGTTCCTCTCTTGCCGTACCGGTACGTTTCCCGTGTTTCATCGCCGGCACGGAGGCGAGCCCTACCGATCGGTTTCCGTAATCTGTTATGATGAATCCATCAAAGACGTTGCTGCTGACTCATGAAAAAGGAGATGGAGAATGGCCGTTCAAGTCTATGGATGCAACCACGTCGTCATCGAAGTCGATGACGCGCAAAAAGCCGTGGAATTTTATTCAGACGTGTTCAACCTGGAAATGCTGCGGGGAGGCGAGGGCGCTGCCTGGTGCAAACTGGGCGAGCATCAGTTCCTGGCCATCTTCGAAGTCGAAACCCTGCAACCCGACCGGACGAAACATTTCGGCCTCATGGTCCGGGATGAAGAGCAGGTCAATGAAGTGCGGGACAAACTGATCAACAAATACGGCCTGACGTTGGAGCCGCCGTTCCGGTGCGACTTCCGCGACCCCTGGGGCAACCGCATCCAGGTCGTCGACATCCACGATGAGTCGCTGGTGTGGCTGCTGCCCTACCGCGAAGTGCAGGACACGGGGATTCAGTTTTCAGAGTGATTTCGGAAGCGTGGATGGCAGATGCTTTTTTGGAACATTTTCGACGTTTCGCATGTTTGGTCATCCAACGTGCACTTCCACCTGGGTGAATTCACAATGAGGCTTTGGTATCGCTTGCCCATCTTCTTTTAAGCCTGTCAAATGAAAATCTATGGCTTCCTGAATTAATTGAAGCACTTCTTCCCTGCTGTCTGCCACTACCACGCAACCCGGAAGGTCGGGCACAAAAGCACCGTAACTTGTCGCGCCTTCTTCAAGAACGACCGTGTATTTCATGGCTACACCTCGCTATTTGAGACCAGAGTTGTACATACTACGGAATAAGTATATCGAAATTTAATATGTGCAAATAAAAGTACAATTGCTGAAACGCCTACTCCCCGAACAATCCTCGCAACAACTGCTTTCCCATCTTCCCGATGGATTTGCCGAGTTGCTTGATACCTTGGGGCAGGAGTATCCCCGGTTTCATGACGGCCCTGTCAATGGCGTCGTAGACCTGCCCGAAAATGGCGGCTGACGCTTGTGCGAACGTGGTGCCGCCTGACGGGTTCCCGATGTTACGCAATTCGAGATCGGGTAACGGCAATTGCGTGACCTCACTCTGTCCTCCGACGAAGCTCACGTTGACCAGCGCGTCTTTGATCGTCACTTTCCTGATGTGAACGGACTTATCGAATTCCCGGCTTTCCTCAGGTTTTGCGTCCTTTTCTTGATTGTCGTCATTGGAACCGGGTCCCGTATTTCGCTTGACGTTCTCGTGGATCGTGCCGAGGTTGCTTCCCTGTAGCGACCATTCGAACGTCATGGCTGGGTTGACGATCAGCACCTCCTCGACAATCACGGTATCCGTCAACAGCGAGTTCCAATCGACCTTTATCCGAATTTCCGGCAGAGCCACGGCCGCGGCGGTCTCAAACCCGTCAGGGTTGTTGACCACGAGCCCCGTCAACCCGGCGTGTATGCTTGTGCCGGACAGCAGGGTCACGTCCACGTCTTCCAGCGTGACCGGCACGCCCAACATTCGGGATCCCATGGTCTCGATCCCGCCTTTGACCAGGGCATCCAACGACAGGCTGATCAACACCAGGGCCAGGAGTCCGATGACTCCGACGAGCACGAGAAATCTCACAAACACTTTCATGGGGGTGCGGCTTTTCGTGGCCACAATTCAATCAGAAAAACTGCGATCAAACCGAAGCCTCTATAACATCCGTGGGTCGGGTTAGACGAAGGAGTAAAACGCGACAATCTTTCGTTGCCTCTCTCCGTCATCCCCGACCCCGATCGGGGATCCAGAGGCTTTTCTTTCTCCCTTCGTGAAGAGAAAAAGCCTGGATTCCCGATTACAAATGTCGGGAATGACGGAAAAAGACAGGGAAATTGTCAACTATAATTCACGCCGGCCTTCGATGGATTTGGTCAGCGTCACGTCGTCGGCGTATTCGATATCCATGCCCACGGGAATACCGTACGCGATGCGCGAGACCTTGACCCCGTAGGGTTTCAGGAGTTTCGTGAGGTAAATGGCCGTGGCCTCGCCTTCGATGGTGGGATTCGTCGCCACGATGACCTCCTGCACGCCGCCGTCCCGCACGCGCGCTTCCAATTCCTGGGCGCGAATGTCGGACGGCCCCACCCCGTCCAACGGCGAAAGCGAGCCCATCAGGACGTGATACAAGCCCTTGTATCCGCGACTTTGATCGATCGCATGTAACGTGCTCGGTTCTTCCACGACCAGAATTTTGGTCCGGTCCCGTTCAGGATCCTGGCAGATGTCGCACAACTCGCTTTCCGCAATATTGCGACATTGCTCGCAAAACACCACAAATTCCTTGACGTCCCGAATGGCATCGGCCAGGCGCAAGGCCTCTTCCTTGTCGACCTTCATGATATGAAACGCGAGTCGTTGCGAGGTCTTTTGCCCGATGCCGGGCAACCGCACAAACTCCTTGGCCAGCTTGGACAATAACCCCTGACGCTGTTGGACGCTCATGATGACATTTTTGATTGTGGGGTGTTGATTGTGGATTTGAAAATCCACAATCAGCAATTCCCTACATTCCGGGGATGCCGAGTCCTCCGGTTAACCCCTTCACTTCATCAGCCATTAACTCCTTGGCCTTGCGCAACGCTTCATTCGTGGCAGCCACGAGAAGGTCCTGCAACATGTCGGGGTCCTCCGACTTCAAGACTTCGGGCTCGATCGCCACGTTGGTGATTTGCATCCCGCCGTTGGCCGTGACCGTCACCATCCCGCCCCCGGCTGAGGCTTGGACGGTCTTCGCGGCTGCCTCCTCCTGAATTTTCCCCAGTTTCTCCTGCATGGCCTGTGCCTGTTTCAACAGGTTTCCCATATTGCCAAAAGGATTCTTGGACATGTTTACGCCTCCCTCTTTCCACTCGCGCGACTTGCCTTCACCACCTCTCCGCCAAACAGCTCCATGGCGCGTTTCACCATGGGATTCGATCGTGCTTGCTCCAACAAGGCCTCGTCATCCTGTTCCCGCCGTTTGGTTCGCATCTGCTTGATCGTAGGCCCGTCACCCTGTTCTCCGGTCAATTCGACCACCCGTAGGTGAATGCTCGCCCCCGCGACGTCCCGGCAAACCTTTGAGATCAGGGCGCGGTTCTCCTCTTTCTGGATTCTCGAACAGGCCACCGATGCGGTTGTGGTTTTGGGAAACCCGATTATGACCTGGTTGCCTTCCATTTTCACCAACGTTCCCATTTCCAAAAAAGGTCCTACGTTGGGATGATCGCGAACCACGGAATCGACGACACGCTGCCAGTCTTCTTCCCGGATCACCGGTGGACTTCCAGGGGACATCGGTTTCGGTTGAGGTGCCGGTTTGGCCTCGACCGCAGGCCGTGCGGCGCGAGGCGCACGAGCCGCGTTGGACGCGGGATTTCTTTGCGCCGGAGGAGATGGGTACCCTCCCCGACCGGATACGTGAGCCGGGGGCCTGTCCTGCTTGTCCTGCTTGTCCTGAGCGAAGCCGAAGGAAGCGGAGTCGAAGGAAGCGGAGTCAACGGACCGACCGGACGTGCCGGTGCGACGTTCAGGAGGTCGTAACGGCGACGAGGGCGTCTCGGACACGGGCTGGGCTTTTTCCGCCGGCGCTCTTGGAGCCTGGCGTTCCGGGACCCGTCCCGTTTCGGCCGGCTGCGAAACATGAACACCCGGTTGCAGCAACCGCGCCGCGCGCACCGCGGCCACTTCAAAGACAAAACGGGGATGCGCCGTTGAGCGGAGGCGATCTTCGGCCTGGGCAAAAAGGTGAAAGACCTCTTGCACCTGCTCCACTGAGAACGACTTGGCTTCCGTCAACAAGTGCTTCACGTCTTCATCCGGCACATCCATCAAGCCTTGCGCTTGCGCGAACCCGGGCACCACGGCCGCAATCATCAGGTGACGCATGCGTTCCACCACCGCCCCGCAATAGGCCCGCAGATCGTACCCGTGATCGACCACCTCGCCGACCAGGGCTACGGCCGCGGCCGGGTTTTGGTTCACGACCGTCTGCACGAGGCGCCCCACCAGTTCGTCGGGAACGGCTCCGAGCATCTCGTCCACGTCGTGCTCGGTGATCGACTGGCCACCGAACGCCACGGCCTGATCCAACAGACTGAGCGCGTCGCGCATACTGCCTTCACTCGCCCTGGCCATGGCTCCCAAGCTTCGTTCATTGATCGTGACGCCGACGTGCGTCACGACTTCCTGGAGACGGGCAATGATCTCACGCCGGGAAATCCGTCGAAAATTGAAATGTTGGCAGCGGGACGTGATGGTGGGCGGGATTTTATGGACTTCGGTCGTCGCAAAGATAAACACCGCATGCGGCGGGGGTTCTTCCAGTGTTTTCAAGAGCGCGTTGAACGCGGAATTGGAGAGCATGTGGACTTCATCGATGATGTAGATCCGATAGGTGCCCCTGAACGGCGAAAATTTGACGTTTTCGCGAAGCTCGCGAACGTCGTCCACTCCGGTGTTCGAGGCTCCGTCGATCTCGATGACGTCAACCGAGTTGCCGCGGGCAATTTCCAGACAACTTTCGCACTGCCCGCAGGGTTCCGGGGTCGGCCCACTTCGACTTTGCTCAGGCCCTTCGGCTCCGCTCGGGGCTTCGCTCCGCCCGCAGTTCAGCGCCTTGGCCAGAATCCGGGCAGCCGTGGTCTTGCCCACGCCGCGCATGCCGGAGAAGAGATACGCATGGGCCACCTGTTGCCGAAGGATGGCGTTCCGCAGCGTCTGAACGACGTGCGGCTGCCCGATCAACTCTTCGAACGTGCCCGGACGAAACTTTCTGGCGGAAACCTGATATTCCATCACTCGTTCCTTCGACTCCGCTCAGAGCTACGCTCAGGACTCCGCCTGCGGCTCCACCCAGCGTCCCCTTGCTTCACGGTCGCGTGAGAGGGCGGACACCGCCCCTACGCATGAAGATCGTCTAAAGCGGGGCCGGGTGATCCTGTAGCACACAGACTCGCCTGCTTACCGTTGCTTCCTTCCGGACCTGGCGGGGTTCACAAGATCCTGCTGCACAGGGCCCAGCCCCTTTCCGTTATGCGATGTCGTTCCCTCTCTTTTCTTGCGGATCATCCTGACACGAGGGTGGGAATTCGACGTCGCGGGGCGGCAGCCGCCCCGCTCCCGCTAGGGGGCCATGCCCCCTCGCGCCTCCGCTTCGCTCCGGTCACCCCATGAAGGGGGCGCACCCCCTTCAGAACCCCCGCTCGAACCGTACCCTCGTTCCCTGCCCGTTGAGCGGGTGGGATTCGAAGTCGCGCACCATACCCCGCCGCGCTCCCGCTAGGGGGCCACGCCCCCTCGCGCCTCCGCTTCGCTCCGGTCACCCCATGAAGGGGGCGCACCCCCTTCAGAACCCCCGTTCGAATCCCACCCTCTTCTCGAGGCTTTGGTTAACATTCTCGCTCCATGCTCAATTTAATCGCCCTTGACGTTGTGGCGGAGAGGGTGGGATTCGAACCCACGGTGCCGTTGCCAGCACACGTGCTCTCCAGGCACGCCGATTCGGCCACTCTCGCACCTCTCCTCATGGGATGATGAGCCAGTTATCTTAGCATGGGGCTTTCCGGGCAACAAGGAACTGGAAGGCGTGGCGGTCGAGTTCCTCAAGTCCCCAAGGACTGACGTCGTTGAAATAATCGTTGTCGCCGGGACGACCCCGTCAGGGCCTTATAGAGATGGCCGCGGAAGAGCATCATCACGACCGCGCCCACGGGCGTCAGACACAGAACCAGGACCATGGCCGTCGAGGAGGAAACTCCGAGATATTGGAACCACTGGCTGAACACGGCGAAGGGCAAGCCCAAGAGTTGAAAAAAATCCAAGCCGATCAGCCGGCCGCCCCGGCTCGATATCGAAAAGAAGAAGGACAACCCGAACGGCGCCAGGACCACGACCAGGGGCAAGAACCATTCAATCCAATTTTCCAGGACGAATTCATAACTGTCTTTGAGGATTTCAAGGGAGGCGCCGGCACGGCTCTGGTAAATCAGTTCGGGGACGGGGTTGAGTAAAATAAACAGGAGCAGGAAGACGGCCGAAACGATCGCCGGCCCATACGGGTTGGCTTGCATGCCGAGTTCGAGAATTTGCAGGGGTACCCACACGATAAAGCCAATGGTGATCACGTCCCAAAAATAGCCGCCGGCCACGTCCCACAGGTCGCGCCACACCATGGGTCGCGCACCCATCACGGCCTGTTCGAGCAACCCCAAAAACGCCCCGACCACAAACGCGTTGGCCGCGCCGAGCAACAAGCCTCCGAGCATGCCGAGCCCCATGGCCAATCCGGTGGCCGCATACATGACAGCGACCAGGATGATGACCGCCGGGACGAGCAACCAGTTTCTGGTCAGCGACCTCCAGGTCGCGAGGAAGGCTTGACGATACAGTTGAAGGGTCGCTGAGACGAACTCCGGCATGAGTCGTCGTGCAAGTGAAAGACGATTAGCCTGATGATCCCCGATTAGATCCCCGATCAAGTCGGGGACAAGCATCGGGGACAAGCTTTTGCTTGAGGGCGAGAATTTCCTGCTGTTGGCGGTCCCGTTCCCGCTCGATCTTCTTCAACCGGCTGGGCCGGTCAAGGGTCCACCATTTCACGCGATCTTTAAACGACACCGATTGGGGCGCCACGCTTTTGAGCGGCTCCTCTTGAAAATTGAACCCCTTGTGCGTCTCTCGCGTTTGGATGAACTGTTCGTAAATGTTCAGGTACAGTTTTTTGAGGTCCATCCCAAGCACCATAGCCTACTCCACCGGATTCTGGCAAGAAGGGGCGGGCTTGGGACGTCCACCCGGCGTTCATGATGACCGCGCAGGCGTTGACACCTCACGCACCGTATGGGTAAATAGCGGAAACGGGGAACCCTGTTGCCTTTTCGGCTCCAGCCGCCCGGTTTCGAGTACTCCCGGGGAAAAGACAGCGATTCAGGGACGCGAGAGTGGCGGAACTGGCAGACGCGCGAGACTTAGGATCTCGTGGGAGACCGTGGGGGTTCAAATCCCCCCTCTCGCACCATTCCCCGCGACCTTTCATCAACGAACGGAACCAACATGAAATTGGAAGTCACGGAACTGGGACCGGTTAAACGTGCGATTAAAATCGAAGTGCCGGAAGACGTCGTCAACCGGGAATTCGACCGGGTGTATACCGATCTGAAACGCCAGGTGCGCGTCCCGGGCTTCCGGCCCGGCAAGGCGCCCGTCGCCATGTTGGAGAAACGCTACGCGAAGGCCGTCGAACAGGATGTCATTCAGCGCCTGGTCCCGACTTATTACCAGAAGGCGATTCAAGAAACCGGCGTGGCCCCCGTGCTGGTCGAAATCTCTCCCATGGAGCGCATGAAAGCCCACCGCAACACGTCGCTGACCTTTACCGCCACCGTCGAAATCAAGCCGCCGATTGAATTACGCGATTATCGTCCACCCAATCCGATTTCTCTGAAGCCCGATTCCCGGGCGATTACCGACCAGGACGTGGATAACGCCTTGGAACGATTCCGGGAAAACCAGTCACGGCTGGAGGCCGCCCCTTCCGGCACCGCCCTGGCTGAGGACCTGTATGCCGTCGTGACGATAGAAGGCGTTGTGGATGGCGCGCCGGTGGAAGGGTCGAAAAAAGAAGGCCACCTCCACAAGGTGGGATCCCGGGAACCCGTGCTGGGTCTCACCATCGACGACGTGCTGGTGGCGAAACAGGAAGGGGACCGCGCGGAAATCCAGCAGGAATATACCGCCACGCATCCGGATGCCCGGCTGGCCGGCAAAGTGGTGACGTTTCACGTCTCTATCCTTGGCGTAAAACAAAAAATTCTCCCGCCGTTGGATGACGAATTTGCCAAAGATTGCGGGGAATATGACACCCTCGAGGCGCTCAAAGACACGATTCGTTCCGAATTGGAGTCGGTCCTCAAACGGTCCGTCGAAGAAGGCTACAAGGATCAGATTATGGAACGGCTGTTGGAAATGCATCACTTCGACCTCCCCGAGACCCTGGTCGAACGTGAAATTCGCACACTGGTCCGGCAACGCCTCATGGAAGAGCAACGAAAAAGGGGCGGCAAGTTCTCGATGGACGACCAAATCCAGATGGAAGAGGAAGCGAAACGCCTCCAACAGGAAGTGGCACCGGGAGCGCAGAAACGGGTCAAGCTCGGATTGGTGTTGGAGGCCATCGCGGACAAGGAAGGGATTTCCGTCAGTGAACAGGAGATCGAGACGGAATTCACCAAACTCGCCAAGGGCCTTCAAGTTCCACTGGAAGACATCCAAAAGATGGTGGAATCCGGAGGGGAAAGTTCACGTCAGGAGTTCGAGGATCGCATCCGGGCCGAGAAAGCGCTTCAATTAGTCTACCAGTTTTCGGTGATTCAAGGGTAAGGCGCTCCGCAAACCCGTTTGGCACAGAAAGGGTACAACCGTATGTTAATTCCAATGGTTATTGAGAGTACGAACCGGGGCGAACGGGCCTATGATATCTACTCCCGCCTGTTGAAAGATCGCATTATCTTTCTCGGCGCGCCCATTGACGACGTCTTCTCCAACCTCATCATTGCGCAACTGTTGTTCCTGGAAGCCGAAGATCCTGAAAAAGACATCAACCTCTATATTAATTCCCCGGGCGGGAGCGTGACCGCGGGCCTGGGTATTTACGACACCATGCAATACGTCAAGCCTCCGATTACGACCATCTGTTTGGGTCAGGCCGCCAGTATGGGCGCCCTGCTCCTGGCCGCGGGCACAAAAGGCAAACGGTACGCCCTGCCCAACGCCCGCGTGATGATCCACCAACCGATGGGAGGATTTCAGGGACAGGCGACGGAGATTGACATTCACGCTCGCGAGATTCTGAAAATTCGCGAGCGCCTCAATCAGATCATGGCGGAACACACGGGCCAGTCGTTGGAGAAAATCAGCCAGGATACCGAGCGGGATTATTTCATGTCAGGCACGGAAGCCAGGGACTACGGCCTCATCGATGAAGTCATTGTCAGAGCGTCGGAAAAGGAGACGGCAAGCTCGAACGGCGCCTGACCCTGAACGCCGATCACCCATGGCCAAACCACTCAAATCGGACGAGAATCTTCGGTGTTCGTTCTGCGGGAAAAGCCGCGATCAAGTGCGCAAACTGATCGCGGGCCCCACCGTGTACATCTGTGACGAATGCGTGGGCCTCTGCAACGAAATCATGGCCGAGGAATGGCAAGAGGCCAAAGAAGCCCTTTCCTCTAAACTTCGCAAGCCCGCCGAGATCAACCGCCACCTGGATCAATACATCATCGACCAGGCCCGCGCAAAAAAGATTCTCTCGGTCGCCGTTCACAATCACTACAAACGCATTGCCGTGAATGAAACCGGTGACGTCGAGCTCCAAAAGGGCAACATCCTGATGATCGGACCGACGGGAACCGGGAAAACCCTATTGGCTCAAACCCTGGCCGATTACCTGGACGTCCCGTTTACCCTGGCTGATGCCACCACCTTGACCGAAGCGGGGTACGTCGGTGAGGACGTCGAGAACATTATTCTGAAACTCCTGCAAGCCGCAGACTATGAAGTGGAACGCGCCGAGCGCGGCATCATTTATATCGACGAGATCGACAAGATCACGCGGAAGGCCGATAGCCCCTCCATTACCCGCGACGTGTCGGGGGAAGGCGTGCAACAGGCCCTGCTGAAACTCATCGAAGGCACCGTGGCCAATGTGCCCCCGCAAGGCGGACGGAAACATCCCCATCAGGAGTTCATCCAAGTGGATACCAAAAATATCCTGGTCATTTGTGGCGGGGCATTTGTCGGGCTTGAACCCATTATCGAACGACGCCTGAATCGAAACCGCATGGGCTTCAAATCGGACCGTTCCGCCTCACCGCAGGAACGCTCCGCTTCCCTGTTGGCCCGGATCCAACCGGAAGACTTGCTGCAATACGGATTGATCCCCGAATTCATCGGGCGATTGCCGGTGGTGACCACGCTTGAAGAGTTGGATGAAAAAGCATTGGTCCGGATTTTGACCGAACCCAAGAATGCCTTAACCAAGCAGTATCAAAAGCTCTTGTCCTTCGACAACGTGAAACTGAAATTTACGGATGGGGCCCTTCATGCCGTTGCCAGAAAAGCCTATGCGCAAAAAACCGGAGCCCGCGGGCTTCGCGCGATCATGGAAGACGTCATGCTTGATATTATGTACGAGATCCCCTCGCAAACCGGGATCAAGGAAGTGGCGATCACAGAAGACGTGATTCTCAAGAAGGGCGAGCCGTTCAAATTTTTTGAGCCGTCACCACGCATGAAGCCCGCCGTGGGCTCGTAACGAAGGACTCGCTGCCATCCCGGCCGGCGCAGGGCTTGACGCTCACGGTGGCAACCTCCGCACCGATACCACGTGGCCCACGCCGCGTCCCCCCGTCACGCGCCGAAGCTGCGCGCGACGTTCTTTTTCCCGTCCCGTTTCTTCTTGCCGCCGCCGTTCACGTCGCTCTTGCGCGGGGCGAACTCGAAGCCCAATTTCCCGGAACCGGCATCGAGCGTGAGATGGGCCGCAAACTTGCGTCTGTTCTTCTTTGACACGAAACCCTGTAGGAGATCGGTCTTCCCTTTTTCCAGCAATTGTCGCGCTTCACCCGCATCGATCGGGCGATTCAGGATCTGCCGGCTGATTCTGAAATCGCAAGCCGGTTGGCCACCGAGCCCGTTGCGACAAACGTACCGTCTCGGCGTATCCAGGACCTGCGCTTCGCATTTCGGGCAGGGTCCGACCTGGTCGGAGGTCTGCGGATCAACGTCGTCTTCCCCGGCGGTGTCGCCGAAATCAAACGCCGCGGTGAAATCGTCCTTGATGATCAACTCCGCGGAAAATTCCCGGCCGAGACGGCTGCGGAACCCGTTCAGCGGGCCGAGTCGCCGGTCACGCAACAGGACGGTGACCTCGTTGGGCGACAACTCCCGACCGGCGATGGATTTCCAGATCGCAAAACCACAGGTTTCGCATACGAACTTGCGATAGTTCTCCCGCACCGTCCCCGTCCCACACTTGGGACAAGGCACGTCGAGCACGACGTATTCATCGTCAATCTGGTCAACGTTGCACTGCCGGGCGGCCTCGACGATATCTTCGGTCATTCTGCGAATGTGCCGCATAAATTCCTCGGAGGAGAACTGGTCGCTTTCAATCTGCTTCAGCTTCTTCTCCCACTCGCCGGTCAACTCAGCCGTGGTCAATTCGTCAATCTTGAGGGCGCGCAACAACCTGAGGAGCGTCGTGGCCTTGGCCGTCGGGATCAATTCACGGGCGTCCCGCAGGATGTACCGGTTGCGGATCAACTCCTCGATGATCGCCGCGCGCGTCGCGGGCGTCCCGAGACCGCGACCCTGCAGGGCTTCCCGCAACTCATCGTCCTCCATCAGTTTGCCCGCGCCTTCCATCGCGGACAACAACGTTGCCTCGTTGTAGCGCGGCGGGGCCTTGGTGTGCTTCTCCTCCATGCCGACGTCGACCGTCCTAGCCGTTTCGGGGTCGGCGGCACCCGAGAGCGGCGGTAACGTCTCGTTGCTTTCCTTGCGCCCCATGACCTGCAACCAGCCGCTCTCGATCAGCACCCGCCCTCGGGTCTCAAAGGTCTGCTCTTCAACGACGGTACGGCGCACCGTGTTCTCGAAACGGGCCGGTGGGTAGAATGCCGCGATGAACGAGCGCGTGACCAGTTCATAGACGCGACGTTCCTGTTCCTTCAGTTTGCCCGGCACTTCCCCGGTCGGAATGATGGCAAAGTGGTCGGACACCTGGGCGTTGTTGAAGATGCGCTTGTTGTTGCCGTTGATGTAGTTCTTGTGAAGGACCTGTTTGGCCCAGTGGCTGATCGGCCGGTCGCCTTCGCCGTCCGGCGAAAGGGCATCCGCGCCGGGGGTGGAGGCACTCAGCGATTGCATAATGGTTCTGGCCGTCTCCGGGTAATCCTCGGGCAACGTCCGCGAATCGGTGCGCGGGTAGGTCAGGACCTTATGGCGTTCGTACAGCGCCTGCGCGATGCCCAGTGTGGCCTTCGCCGAAAACCCGAACCGCCGGTTCGCTTCACGCTGGAGTGAGGTGAGGTCGAACAGCATCGGCGGTTGCTGGCTCGACGGCTTCGTGGTTTCGGACACGCGACCTTCGCGATTCGCACATTGCGCCACGATCGCTTCGGCCCGGGTCTTGTCCCAGATGCGCTCGGGCTTTGCGGTGCCGTGCTGATCCTTGGCCGCACCTTGCGCGGCGCCCTGCTTCGCCCGGGTCTGCAACTGCGGGTCCACCCAGTACCCTTCGTACCGGCCGGAGGGAATCGCGAAGGTGGCCTTGACCTCCCAATACTCACGAGGCTCGAAGTGTTGAATGTCTTTCTCGCGGTCGACCAGGATCGCCAGCGTCGGCGTTTGCACCCGCCCCACCGTGGTCAGGGAAAAGCCTCCGCCGCTTGAATTCAGCGCGGTCATGGCCCGGGTGGCATTGATCCCGATCAGCCAGTCGGACTCCGACCGGCACACCGCGGCGCGCTGGAGGGGCAACAATTTCTCGCCGTCACGCAGACGCGCAAAGCCCTCGCGTATCGCCTGCGGGGTCATGGATTGCAACCACAGGCGCTGCACCGGCTTGACCCCCTTGAAATGGCGGACCAGGTAATGAAAAATCAGTTCGCCTTCGCGTCCGGCGTCGCAGGCGTTGATGACCCTGTCAATATCCTTGCGCGCGTACAGTTTCTTGATCAGTTTGAGTTGTGATTCATTCTTCTGGATCGGTTTGAGTTCAAAGTAATCGGGAATCACCGGGAGGTTGGCCAGCGCCCACTTCCCGCGCTCGACTTCGACGCCTTCGGGGGCAACCAGTTCGAGCATGTGACCGACCGCCGAAGTCACGACGTGGTCCGGCCCCTCAAAGAAGTTTTTTTCGTTTTGGAAACCACCGAGTGCCTTGGTGATGTCGCGGGCGACCGAGGGCTTCTCGGTAATGATCAAGGCCTTGCTGACCCCTTCGGCGGCGCGGGAGCGAGCCTTTTTTTTCGTGGACGCAGTGGACGACGTACGGGAAGGCATCAGCAAGACATCCTGATATAACAGGAACCGGGCACCTGTCGAATACAGCCCCGTAACTCCAGGCTGAGCAGGAGACTCATCACCTCGGCCCGGTCAAACGGCGCTTCCGCCAACACCTCGTCTATCGACACGGGGTCCTCATGCAAAAGAGACAGCACGCGCTGTTCCTTGGCGGTAAAGCCGGGAGAGGCCGTTTCCTGAAAATCGGCATTCTTTACTCGATCGCGTAAGGGTCCGTCAAGTTGGGGAAGCAACTCTTCAACGACGTCTCGCGCATCTTCAACGAGTTTGGCTCCTTGTTTGATGAGTCCATGAGCTCCGCGATGTTTCCCGTGTTTGACGGCACCCGGAATGGCAAACACCTCGCGGTTCTGCTCGAGCGCAAATCGTGCCGTGAGTAACGCGCCACTTTTTTGAGTGGCTTCTGAGACGATCACGCCTAACGACAACCCGCTGATAATCCGATTGCGACGAGGGAAGTGGTACGGCAGCGGCGGGGACCCGAGCGGCAATTCCGATACCACGGCGCCGTGGTCTTCAATGTCCCGTCGTAATTGTTGATGTTCGGGGGGATAGGTTCGATCCACGCCACATCCCACGACGGCTATCGTCTTGGCCTTGGCCGCCAGCGCACCCCGATGGGCTGCCGCGTCGATTCCTCTTGCCAACCCGCTCACGATCGTCAACCCCATGGCTGCCAATTGTTGACTGAGTTCTTGCGTCATGAGCGCACCCGCCGGCGTGGCTTTTCTTGAGCCCACAATCGCAACGGCATGATCGTCGCAGGAGGGCAACGAGCCGCGCACGTAAAGCAGGGGCGGCGGGTCGGGGATCATCGCCAGCCGGCGAGGATAGGCGGCATCCAGAATCGTGACGATCCCACTCTCGCCCTTTTCGAGCAGCCGCATTTCCTTGCGAACGCGTTCCACGACGCGCGGCTCCGGCTCTCTTCGCAATGCGGTCACAACGGAAGGCCGCAACCCGGCCACGTGCCGCAACTCGGACGCCGAAGCGGACAACACCTCCTTCGGCCCGCCAAAATGTCGAATGAGCGTACAGATCGTCCCGTCACTGACGCCTTTCACTGACCGTAAGATCAGCCACGCTTCCAGCCGTTCCATGGATCAGCAGAATCGCACACAAGACGTGGATGGGATGGGCATCGGTCGGCTAGGCCACTCCCGCACCTTCGCCCAACACCACGATATCATACTGCTCGAGAGGGAGCAGGGGGTCGGCATTGACCATGATCCGATACTGAAACTCCCGTTGAAGTTGCTCAAGCGCTTCGGGCTCGGTGTCTTGCAACATCTCCACGATATGAGGATGGGCCCCAAGCACCACGGTTCGCTGCCCGGCTGCTCGTCCGATTCGGCGGATATCACGAAAAATATCATACACCACCGTGAGCGCGGACCTGGTATAGCCACGACCGTCACAATCGGAACAGACGTCGGAAAGCGTCCGGAGCAGGTCTTCCCGCACGCGTTCCCGTGAAATCTCGATCAACCCCAGGTCACTGATACGGGAAATGCGCGTACGCGCTTTATCATTGCCCATCGCGTCCACGAGGGCGTGATAGACTTTGTCGCGATTCCGTGCTCGTTCCATATCGATAAAGTCGATAATAATGATCCCTCCGATTCCGCGAAGCTTGATCTGGTAGGCAATCTCGCGGGCCGCCTCCAGGTTGTTTCGCAGAATCGTTTCTTCCTGATCGCGCTTTCCGACGTACCGACCCGTGTTCACGTCGACGACCGTCATGGCTTCGGTATGATCGATCACAATGTGGCCACCGGACTTGAGCCAGACCTTCCGGCTCAGGGCACGAGAAATCTCCATCTCGATCCCCAAATGATCGAACAGACTCTCATCCTTGTCGTAATGATAAATGCGGGAGGTCTGGTCCGGAAGATACCGCCGGACAAACTCCCTGACCGCTTCACATTCCTCTTTCGAATCGATGAGCAGCCTCTTGACGTTCTTGGTAAATAAATCGCGTACGACGCGGAGCGTCAGGTCCAAATCCGTATGCAACGCGGCGGGCGCCGGATGGCGATCCTGCTTCTTGACAATATCTTGCCACATGGCGGTCAAAAACCCGACGTCGGCCCTGAGATCCTCCTCGCTGACTCCCTCACTCACCGTCCGGACAATGTATCCATACCCCGGTTCCCGGATGCGTTTCATGATGTCCTTGAGACGACTGCGCTCCTCCTCCTCGGCAATGCGTCGTGAGATCCCGATATGATCGACGTTCGGCATGAGCACCAGGAAACGGCCCGGCAATGAGCAATAGGACGTCACCCGTGGGCCCTTGGTCCCGATCGGGCCCTTGGAAATCTGCACGACGAGTTCCTGGTCTTTCTCCAACAACTCTTGAATGAGCCGCACCGTTTGCCGACGGGGTCGCGGGAATTCCGGGCCTTTCTCATCCTCATCACCTTCCACCAGGATATCGCCCGGTTCGGTGCCGACCGACAAATCCGACACGTGCATGAAGGCGGCGCGCTCCAACCCGATATCAATAAATGCCGCTTGCATACCGGGCAGCACTTTTACGACTTTCCCTTTATAGACGTTACCCACAAAATCTTTTTTCTTGGCACGGTCCACGTAGAGTTCCGTGACCACTTTATTCTCCAACACCGCCGCGCGCGTTTCTTGCGGGGTGATATTGATGGCTATTTCAACTCCCATACCGCGACTCCTTTATTCCTCTCCCCGAGACGCGCCGGCGACTCGCGGACATTCTGGCTATGCCCCATCCGGGCATAGCCATTCAAAAGCGTGACATGGATTCTCCGTTTCGTCAAATGATCAATCCCGATTGGCGACGGGGAAGACCGCAGACAAACGGGTCACGGCAATGATAGCAGTCTCTCCCTCTTCACGCTGAACAGGAGGCCCAACGCGGTCATCGTCATAATCGTCGCACTCCCCCCGTAACTCAGTAACGGCAAAGGAATGCCGACAATAGGCGCCAGGCCAATGGTCATCCCCACGTTGACGGCCATATTAAACGTCAACATACCCACGAGCCCGATGGCCAACAGGGCCCCCAATGAATCCTTGGCCCTCGCCGCAATCTCCAGTCCCATTAACAACAACGCGAGAAAAAGACTGACGAAGAGCACTCCACCCAGAAATCCCCATTCCTCGGCCAGAACCGCGAAGATAAAATCGGTGTGCCCTTCCGGAAGAAATTTGAAGCGAGTTTGCGTCCCGCTATGGAACCCTTTTCCGATTAATTGCCCCGAGCCCACGGCGATGCGGGACTGCATCCCTTGGTAGCCTCTCCCCTCCGGATCATAGTCGGGATCCACAAAACTTAAGATCCGTTCCTTTTGATACTCATGAAGCGAACTCCACAATTCACTCCAAACGAACGGGAACAGCATCAGTGCGGACAGCATCACCACTCCGAGCGCTCTCGATTTCACGCCGACGACCAGCATCAGGGTGACGTAAATCGACAGAAAGCTCAGACTGCTGCCCAAATCGGGTTGCCTGAGAATCAAGAAAAATCCCGGCAAGGTGATCAACGCCGGGACGATGACCCGATACCACCAGCCCCGACGCGTTTGGGTGGAATAATAGACGGCCAAGACCAGGAGAATCGGTATCTTCGCAAATTCCGCAGGCTGAAACGCCAGGGGCCCCACTGCGATCCACCGTTGAGCACCGTGACTGCTTTTCCCCCCGAAGAGAACGACGACGAGGAGCAGCAACGCAAATCCGTACAGCAGGTACGACCATCGAGCGAGTTTATGGTAATCAATACGCGACACCACCAGAAAGGCCAACGTGCCCACGCCGATCCATATCGCCTGTTTCACGTACAAAGGCATCCGGGTCCCGGGCCTCTCTGCCGTCACGCTGTAAATGGTCAGGACCCCAATGGCTAACAACCCCAGAATGATGCCGCAAAAGCACCAATCAAACCGATCGAACCCTCGCCTGCGACGCCACGGTTCATCCACCACGCCGTGTCTCCCGTTGCATCATCGTATCGGACGGCCACGCCAGGGACGCCTGTGGGCGCTCGTGGTCGTCGACCCCATATGACACGTGGGCCTCGATCAGTTCTTTGGCCAGCGGGGCGGCCGAGGACCCGCCATGGCCCATGTGTTCCAGCAACACCGCCACGGCGATGCTCGGATGTTCGAATGGCGCATAGGCGACAAACCAGGCGTGATCTCGAAATTGCTTCGGCGTGTCTTCTTCGGATTCCGAGCGCAATGAGACCACTTGCGCCGTCCCGGTTTTTCCCGCCACCTGAACCATCGACGATTCAGCTCGTTGCGCCGTTCCTTCGGTGACCACCGCCGCCAAGGACGCTTGAATGGCTTCCAGTTGACGGGCCGGCAACGTCAGGTGGAGCGCTTCCGCCGGACTCCGCTCCTCAATCCATTCGCCCGTTCGTCCTCGCACGCCGCGAACGACGTGCGGTTGAAACGCCATGCCATTATTCGCAATCATCCCGATGACGTTCGCCATTTGAAGGGGCGTGACCGTCACGAACCCTTGTCCGATCGAGACGGAAATGGTTTCCCCCGGGTACCATGGTTCTCCTCGCGTCCGTTGCTTCCATTCCGAGGAGGGAATCAGGCCCGTTCTTTCGGAGGGGAGTTCAACGCCCGTTCTCTCGCCCAGCCCGAACTGTTTCGCATAGGCCGCTATGGTGTCCACGCCCAGGCGATGACCTATACGATAAAAATAGACGTCACACGATTGGGCCATTGCCTTGTGGAGGTCGACCGCCCCATGCCCATACCTCTTCCAGTCTCGAAACGTTCGGCGGCCGAACCGAAACCGTCCTCCACATCGGACCGCCTCCGTGAGTTCAATCGTGTGAGTTTCAAGGGCAGCGGCCGCCATAATGATTTTAAACGTGGAACCCGGTGGATACTGACCCTGAATCGCGCGATTCGTCAGGGGATGGCGCTTGTCCTGAAGAATGTCGTTCCATACAGCGGCACGGAGCCCATGGGATAAGGCATTCGGATCAAAACTCGGACGACTCGCCAGGGTGAGGATCGCCCCGGTCTGCGGGTCGAGGGCCACAATCGCCCCGGCTTCTTCTCCTAACAAATCTTCCGCCAATTTCTGCAAACGAAAGTCAATCGTGAGATACACGTCGTTTCCCACGTGCGGCTTATCCACGGAAATCACACGCTTCTCATGACCCAACGCGTCGACTTCGATGAGTTTTCGCCCCGCCCGCCCCTGCAACGCCTGCTCATAGCTCCGTTCCACGCCATACTGACCGATGACGCTGCCGGTGGGCAGCCCTTGAAACGCTTCGTGCGCGAGTTGTTCCTCTGACGCGACTCCCACATACCCAAGCACGTGAGCGGCATAGGCCCCTTCAGGATTGTTGCGCTGAAATTCCGGACGGATTGCCACGCCGGGCAGATCCAACCGATACGATTCGACAATGGCCGCTTCTTTGAGACTGACGCCTTTTTTCAAACGAACCGGCGCTCCCCCAACGTGAGCGTTCATCGTCTTGGTCAACTCACTCCGGTCCAACGACAACAACTCGACGAGTTTCCCGGTCAGGGCTTCACGATCCGGCACGTCACCGAGTTCCACGTACAAGTTGAAACTCGGGACACTATTCGCCAGCAAGATCCCGTTTCGGTCATAAATGGATCCGCGAACCGGATGCAATACAACCGACCGCGTCCGATTGTCACGGGAAAGATTTCGATAGTAGTCCCCGTCACGAACTTGAAGCTGCCATAAGCGGACAACCAGCAACCCCACAATGATCAACACGACGACTCGGATGAGCAGTAATCGTCCCTGGACATCCGCCAATCCGGTTGAGTGGAAACCGGGATCCGTCATGGCCGGCTTCATTGACAGATCTCACGCTGATTCATCACGGGACGTCCCTCACGGAGTCGGCGCTTCGACCAGCCACCGCACGAAGATCCAGTTGGCCACAATGGCCACGAGCCCATCCAATACCACTTGAGGCAATAAGATGAAGGAAAAACCGTCAAGCATCTCTCCCAGGCCCATTCCCATCCGCGACGACAATAGAAACACCACGGCGGAAAGTGCGGAACAGGCCATAACCGGCACAAAGGCGGTATGGGGCTCCCTATTGGAGAAATTCCTGGCAAAGACGCCGGCCAGGAATCCCACCCCGGCTTTTGTGAGCGTATGCAGTCCAAACGGACCGGCGGAAAATAAATCCTGGAGAAAACCCAGGCCGAACCCCACGATCAGACCGGAAACCGGTCCGGTCCGAAAACCAATCAAACAGGCGATGACGAGACAGAAATCCGGTTGAATCCCGAAAGGATTGAAAGAAGATAACATGCTGATCTGAAAGGAAAAAAGGAACAGGGTCAACAGCGTCAACACACTAATCTTCATGGAGCCGGATTCTGTGGCCCCGGGGCAATCAACGCATGATCCAGTGACGGCACGGCTTCCGGTGACCGAAGAGAAACGACGATCAGCACTTCGTCCAAGCGTCGAAACTTTACCGCCGGCTCGATTTCGGCGGTGCGGAACAAACCGTCTTCACTTTCTTCGACGCGGACGACTTCTCCTATCAACACCCCGCGGGGGAACCCCCCCGTCAAGCCTGACGTGACCACGGCATCCCCTGTTTTGACCGGGGAAAGCGGGGGAATATATTTCATGCGGACCAACCCTTGCGACGTGCCTTGGACCATGCCTTCATCTCGCGTCCGTTGAACGATGCCCGTGATGGCCACGTTGGGATCGATCGTCAACAAGGCAATGCTCGTGGACCCTGAAATCCTGACGATGCGCCCCACCACCCCGGCCGGCGTCATGACGCCCATCTGTTCCCGAATGCCGTCCTCTTCACCTTTATTCAGAATCACGCCTTGATACCAATTTGACGCACTTCGGCCAATGACCCTTGCCGCCACCGTCCGGACCGATTTGTCCTTCTGAAATTCCAACAATGACGCTAACCGTTCCGCCATGTACGTCTGTTCTCGCAATCGATTGACCTCCCCCCTGAGTTGCTGGACGGTTTCCCGAAGCTCACGGTTTTGTTGAGCAAGACCTTGGAGGGCAATATACTGCACCCACCATTCACGCAGGGTCCGATCCAATGTGGCCATACCCTTCACGGGAATGGCCACGAGGTCAGCAAGCGGTCCGCCGATCGTGTGGAAGAGAAATTGAGATTGCTGGGGCAAAAGGGCGAACACGACAAAGGCGACGGCCAAGACGGCCACGCTGACCCGCTTCACGCCGGAACCCCAAAACACCCCAGGCCGAAACCGGCCACGCATAAGAAATTGTTCCTTTACGGACTGACGGCCGACATCGAGGAGACGCTCCGCAGGAGGTTGAGCTCTTCGAGCGTCTTGCCGACGCCTAAGACGACTGACGTGAGGGGATCATCGACGTTGACAATAGGAAGACCGGTTTCCTCCCGCAACCGGGCATCCAACCCGCGTAACAGCGCCCCGCCCCCTGTCAAGACAATGCCTCGGTCCACGATGTCTCCCGACAATTCAGGGGGGGTATGTTCCAACGCCAACTTGATGGCCGAGACAATGGCCGAAATGCATTCTTGCAGGGCTTCCCGGATTTCACCGTCTTCCAGCGAAATGGTCCGGGGAATGCCGGACACCAAATCACGCCCTTTGACCATCATTTGAGCTTTCTCTTCCAATGGATAGGCGGAGCCGATGGCCACTTTCACTCGCTCCGCCATATGCTCGCCGACCAATAAATTATGTTCACGCTTCACGTGATTAATAATAGCCGAATCGATTTGATCGCCAGCGACTTTCACGGATTCACTGTAGACAATCCCCCCCAATGAAATGACGGCGATATCAGTCGTACCCCCTCCCACGTCGACCACCATGTTCCCCGATGGTTCGGTGATGGGCAGCCCCGCTCCAATCGCCGCCGCGACGGGTTCTTCTATCAAATAGACTTCGCGCGCTCCGGCCAATTCCGCCGATTCCTTCACGGCTCGCTGTTCCACTTGCGTGATGCGTGACGGCACGCCGATGATGATCCGTGGCCGGACAAACGCCGTACGATTATGAACTTTGGTAATAAAATACCGGAGCATCCTTTCGGCCATTTCAAAGTCCGCGATGACTCCTTCTTTCATCGGACGTATGGCGGAAATGTTGCCGGGTGTCCGGCCGACCATTCGCTTGGCTTCACTGCCCACGGCTAGAATTTTGCTTGTTTGCCGTTCAATCGCCACGACGGACGGTTCATTCAGCACAATGCCTTTCCCTTGGACGTAGACCAAGGTATGGGCCGTCCCCAGATCAATGGCCATGTCACTGGAGAACAAACTCAAAAATCGGCTGACTAATCCCATAATCGATTCACCGGCAAAGACGACCCCTCAGGCCGAACCCGGAGACGACGGTCCGGTAAACAACTCGTCCCGTGTGTCCCTTGGGACATTCACCCATGCCTTCGATAACCAATGTTCCATGGATTCGCTCTGTGGGAGAAGGCCGCCCCAAAAGAAAAACGACGACTCACGTCCGGTAACAAAGGGAATACTGCGTTTCGGAAAGATGGACGTTCGAAGAGAAGGACGGACAATGCTTGTTCACGCTCCAATCAATTCCGACACGGAGGAATTGCCCGCGCCTTTGGTCGCCCAGTATAGCAGACCTGAGGTCCAACCTCAAAATTTTATGCGTCCATATGGTGGGCCTCAACCGAACGACGCCGGGAGACTTGTCGGAACCCGAGCATCCGTCGATGGGTGGGGACGAAGACGACATCATGATTGACACGCCTTGGCAGAGACGTAACAATGAGTTGGCGTTATCGCGTGACCGGTACGCCTCGTCTCCTTACCCGGTTCCGGACATTCTCTGAAGAGCATCCAGGTTTCGGCATGCATGCAAACGACTCCGACCGTCGCACGGGCGTCCGCTACCAGCCTGACGAAACACCGCCGATGGCACTGGCTTTCGGGTTGGGCCTGCAACTCGCCATTCTCAGTGTCGCCGCCACGGTGTTGGTGCCGGCCATCATCATCCGGGCTGCCGGTGGGCCCGATTCGTACCTGTCATGGGCGGTGTTCGCCGCGGTCGTGGTCTGCGGCGCCGCCACGGTGCTGCAGGCGGTTCGATTCGGCCAAATCGGTTCCGGGTACGTGCTCTTGATGAGCATCTCCGGAGCTTCCATTGCGATCAGCATCACGGCGCTGGCCAAAGGCGGGCCGGCGATGCTGGCCACCCTGGTGGTCGTCTCCTCGCTTGTCCCGCTGGCGCTTTCCACGCGGCTGTGGCTACTCCGGCGCATCCTGACGCCGACCGTCACGGGGACCGTGATCATGTTGATACCGGTCACGGTGATGCCGCACGTCTTCGAGATGCTGAAGGACGTCCCGGATGAGGTTCCGGCCGTGGCTGCGCCGCTCAGCGCGCTCGTGACCCTGCTCGTGATCGCCGGAAGCGTCCTCAAGGGAACGGGGACGTGGCGTCTCTGGGCGCCGGTGACCGGCGTCGTGGCCGGTTCGGCACTCGCCGGGGTCTTCGGCCTGTACGACGCGCACCGCGTCGCCGAGGCGTCGTGGCTCGGCCTTCCGCAGGGCACTTGGCCGGGTTTTGATCTCGACTTCGCGCCGGTGTTCTGGACGCTGCTGCCGGCATTCGTCCTCGTGGCCCTGATCGACACCATGCAAACGATCAGCGCGTCGATCGCGATCCAGCACGTATCCTGGCGCCATCCCCGGGCAGTGGACTTCCGGGCGGTGCAGGGCGCAGTCGCGGCCGCAGGAGTCGCCAAACTGCTGTCCGGCGCCACGGGCACGGTGCCCAACACGACCTACTCGACCACCGTCTCAATGACCGAATTGACCGGGGTCGGTGCCCGAAGCGTGGGCATCGCCCTCGGGATAGTCCTCATCATGCTGGCTTTTCTTCCCAAAGCGCTCGCCGTGATCCTGGCGATACCGAGCCCGGTGGTTGCAGCCTATCTCGCCGTCTTTCTTGCCATGCTATTCGTCATCGGCATGAACCTGGTCGTCCAGGACGGGATTGACTATCGCAAGGGGCTGGTCTGTGGCGTCGGGTTCTGGGTGGGCGTCGGATTCCAACACGGCATGATCTTCCCCGAATCCGTTGCAGCATTCGCCGGGGGCCTTCTTCAGAACGGTATGACGGCTGGCGGGTTCGTCGCCATCTTCATGACCCTGCTCACGGACCTGACGACACCCCGTCACAAAATGGAGACGGAGCTCAACGTCTCGGCTCTCCCCAAGATCAGGGAGTTTCTTCTCGGATTCGCGTCCAGAAGCGGTTGGGATGCGGAGATGGCAAACCGGCTGGACGCCGCCAGCGAAGAGACGCTGCTGACGCTCATCCAACGACAAGGAGCAGGAGAGGAACATGACCGGCAGCGCCTGCTGCTGGTCGCCTACAAAGAAGACGGCGGGGCCGTCCTTGAGTTTGTGGCCTCGACGGGAGAAGAAAACCTTCAGGACCGGATCGCACTGCTTGACGCACGAAACGACGAAGCCCTGGTCGAACGGGACGTTTCGCTCCGGCTGCTACGGCACCTTGCGTCCTCGGTTCGCCACCAGCAATATCATGGCACGGACATCGTGACTATCCGCGTGGACGTCTGAGGACCGGGTTGCAGCTACCGGACGGCAATGATCCTCAGGGGGCCTTGCCGATTTTACATCGCAAGGTCACGCGGTTGCGGTCGCCAACCCGCTCGTACGTGTACTGATCTGCAAACTTTTTCGTGAGAAAGATGCCCAGTCCGCCAATGGGCCGGTCCGCCAAAGCCGACGAGGTATCGGCTTCCGGCGCCTCCGTAAACGGATCAAACGCGGGCCCGTTATCTTCAACCTGAGCCACGACAAACGTGTTTTCTAACGACAGACATAACTCCAGTGCCGGCCCGGACACCGAGTGCAGAGAGTAGTTCACACTGTTGGTGATCAGTTCTTCGAGCATTAGATTCAGGCGATTCTGCAAGCCCATGTCCAACTCGTGGGCCCCGGCAAACTCTTCCAGGGACTGTTCCAGTTCCGTAATCGAGGATAAATCCGGGGTAAGGGGAATCCGCTTCATTGCAATCCCGACCTGAACAAATCAGGCGCATCCACGCTGAGCACGTATGGCATGCACGATACTTCAGTATCGTCTTTTTTTTCCGCTGAATCAATAGACCGGTTCAAGAGAGTAACAGACAAGCCACCGCCACACAACCGGCCAATGCGCCGCTTCTATATATGGACACGAGGCGGCATGGTTCTCCGTATGGCTATTGAAGCAATCTTGTCTGAATGCTATGATGTCTGCTAATCTTCGTCTTTCAGATTGATCATTCCGGTTTTTTGATCCGTGATGGGTGGGCACTGCCTCAGATGTGTCGAACGGTGCAATCTGGGTGTGACCTATTTGGAGGCATAAACTATGGAAGAAAAAGCCAAACTTTCCGTCGAAACCGAAGATGGTGACAGGGCCACGATTCTTATCGTGACCGGGCGGGTGGATGGTTCCAGTGTGGGAATTCTGGAGAGCGCCGTGCAGGAACAGATCAATGCCGGGAAGAAAACTCTGGTCTTTGATTTCAAAGACCTGAGTTACATCAGCAGTGCCGGTTTACGGGCATTGCTCATCGCCGCTCGTCTGACCCAGAAAGAAGGAGGCAAGGCTCTATTCTGCGCCCTTGCCGATCACATCTCCGAAATCTTCGAGATCAGCGGGTTCAATGAAATTCTGGAGATTCACGATACCAGGGCCAATGCTCTTGGGGCGCTCTGAGTGACGGCTCACACCGGGAATGGCAAGCACGCATCAAGAAAACCGCTGAGAGACCCAGGACATGAGTAAATCGCCAACTCAGGTGCTGGTTGTCGATGACGAGGAAGATCTTGAGTTGCTCGTGCGTCAGAAATTTCGCCGCCGGATCCGCGACGGGGACCTGAAGTTTCTTTTTGCCCACAACGGCAAGGAGGCGCTTGAGGTGCTGCAAGAGCACCCTGATGTCTACCTGGTCCTCTCCGATATCAACATGCCGGTCATGGATGGTCTCACTCTCCTGAGCCAGTTGGCTGATTCCGACAAGGACGTCCAGGCTGTGATCGTCTCCGCCTACGGTGACATGAAGAACATTCGCACCGCGATGAACCGCGGGGCGTTCGACTTTTTGACCAAGCCGATCGATTTCAACGACCTTGAAGCGACCATCGAAAAAGGCCTCAAGCACGTTCAAGCGTTGCAAGCGGCCCTGGAAACCCGGGACCGGCTGGTTGCCGTCAAGCAGGAACTTGAGATGGCTCGAGACGTACAGATGTCGTTCCGGCCCAAAGAAATTCCGAACAGCAAGACCCACGATATTAAGGGGATCATCCTCCCGGCACGTGAGGTCGGTGGAGACCTGTACGATTTCTTTTACATCGATGAGTCACGCATCGGACTGGTGATTGCGGACGTTTCCGGCAAAGGGGTCCCGGCCGCGTTGTTCACGACCGTGACCCGGGCGCTCCTGCGAGCATCATCCTCCAAGGACTATTCCACACCAGGCGAGTGCCTGACGATCGTGAACGAACTGCTCTGTGAGAACAACCCCTCCTGCATCTTCATTACGCTTTTTTTCGGGGTGCTCGACCTCCGGAACGGCGAACTGCACTATTCCAATGCCGGTCATAATCTCCCGAGATTGCTCAGGGCTGATTCCCGAGTCGAGGTGGTGCCAAAAACCAACAATGTCGTACTGGGGATACAACCCGGCCACACGTACAACAATGGTCAAGTCCAGCTTAGGCCGGATGATACCCTATTCCTGTACACCGACGGTATCACGGAAGCGGAAAACCTTCAGGATGAAGAATTCACTGAAACACGACTGGACCAGAGCCTGGCCGAACTTGCCGGTGTGAGTTCGGAACGGGTCGCAACGAAGATCGTCGACGTCGTACGTGACTTTGCCGGAGACGCTCCGCAATCAGACGACATTACATGCGTGGTGACACGCTTTCGGCCTGGTGCCTCCTGAGCGAGACAACCCCATTCTGCCTATGATGATACGGATGACCCTGGGCCTGGTACTGGTTCTGGTCACGTCGTGGGGGCCGGCTTGGGCAGAGTCCGATCAACAAACGATTGTTTTCGGTCAATCCGCAGCTCTCACCGGGCCGGCGCGCGAACTGGGCATAGGCATGCGCCTTGGGCTCCACGCGGCATTTTCCGAAGTCAATCGCGAGGGCGGCGTCCATGATCGCCTGCTACGTCTCGAATCGCTGGACGACCGGTACGAACCGGAAGCCGCAATTGCCAACACCCGCGCCCTGATTGAGAAGTACAAGGTCTTTGCCCTGATCGGCGCCGTTGGCACGCCAACGTCGAAATCGGCCCAACCCGTCGCCACGGAGGCGGGAGTTCCCTATATTGCCCCATTCACCGGCGCTGAATTTCTTCGTGACGCGAAGAAGCGTCCCAACGTGGTGAACGTGCGGGCATCCTACTACCAGGAAACCGATGAAATGGTCGTCCGGCTTCACGAAGATCTGGGCATAGACCGGATCAGCATTTTCTACCAGAATGACTCCTTCGGACAGGCCGGGTTGAACGGGCTGCGTCGTGCGGTCAATCGCCACGGCCTGAGCCTGATTGAAGAGGTGTACTATACTCGCAATACCGAGGCCGTCAAAATCGCTCTGCTGGATTTGCGCCGGGCCAACGCCAAGGCCGTCGTCATCGTGGGCGCCTATAAACCCGCGGCAACCATGATCCAGTGGGCGAAACGGCTGAACTTCAATCCTTATTTCATCAACATTTCATTCATCGGCAGCGCTGCCCTGGCGAGAGCCTTGGGGCCCGACGGGGCCGGAGTCTACGTCACTCAGGTGGTGCCGTTCCCGCGGGATACGTCACTGCCGATCGTCGCGCAGTACCAGAAGGCGCTGATGGAAATTGACGCGAACAGTAAACCGAGTTTTGTCTCGCTGGAAGGCTACCTGGCCGGCCGTATCGCGATAGAAGGCCTGCAGTTGGCGGGACCGGCTCCGACCAGAGAGAACTTCCTTCATGCACTGACACAGGCTGGAGATATTGATCTGGGCGGGTTTCATCTACGCTACGGCGTCGATGACAATCAAGGTTCGGATCAAGTGTACCTGACCCGCATCGACAAGAGGGGCCGCTTCCAGTCGGTCAACAAGATGTCGGCACCATGAACGAACCCCCACCCACCGGGTCCCAAAACCCGATTGATGCCGGCACACCTCCACGGGAAGTGAAACCTTCCGCCATTGAAGAACTGGAAACCGAAAAGCATTTCCGGGTAGGAATTGGCGCAAGGCTGTATTTCCTGCTTTTGGGTGCCGTGGTTCTCATGGGCGGTGCCACGACGCTGGCTTACTTTACCTTCAATGAAACGCTACAACACGAAATCCAGTTGGCAGAATACAGCATGCCCAACCTGATCGACTCGGTAGGCGTGGCCCGGAAGAGCGCCATCGTCGTCAACGGGGCCTTTCGTCTTGTGTCGGCCTCCTCGAAGGAGGAACATAGGGCCGTGGTGGAAGCCACGGCTCGAGAAATCGCTTCGCTCGAAAACACCATCCTCGAACTGGAGGCCCGCTCCGCCTTCGACGAACAAACCCGGTTGATCAGGTCCAATCTGGAGGAACTTGGCGGGCACCTGGAGGTGATCAAGCAATCCTCCGCCCGGCGCCTGGACATTGTCCGGGCACTCAACGTCTTCATTGACGAACTTGGCGAAACCTCCAGGCGCGTGGAACGGTTACTGGTCGAAGCCATTGATGATCAAGCCTTTTACCTGATATCGGGATTACGGCAGTTGGATGATAAGGTCCACTCCATCAAAAAGCGGGCCTCCGAAGACGAGCTGACCGCCTATCGTAATCTGATTACCGTGAACCAGTCCGCGAATCTGGC
The DNA here is from genome assembly GCA_022825885.1 of Nitrospirales bacterium. GTDB lineage: Bacteria > Nitrospirota > Nitrospiria > Nitrospirales > UBA8639 > Bin75. Next base: position 38,976 of record JAJDVY010000028.1, read on the forward strand.
CGTATTACTTTTGGATGAGGTCCTGGTTCTGGCCGACCGTCAGTTTCTTATCCCCTTGGAGGAACGTTTCCAGAGCGCCGTCCGGAATTTCGTCCAAGCCTATGCGAAACTCCCGGATTCCATGCAGAATGATCTTCTTGAAGAAAACCTGACGCGTCTGGACGAGATCGGGGAAGGCCCGGAAGGAGTCATTAAGCTACGGATGGAAGAGTTGCTCAGGCTGGGACAGGAGCAGGACACCTTGGCAAAGGCACGAACCACCTCGGAATCGCTGGTATCAGAAGTCAACAGTCTGGTTGCGCAAATCAACGAGGAAGCCATTCAGTCCAGCACGGCAGCCCGCTCCGCCGCGCAGACGGGGATTCTGCTCCTGATCCTCCTCAACGTCTTCGGTACGATAGGCGCCGTGGCATTAGGCTCGGTGTTCGTCAGGCGCTACCTGGTACACCGTTTGACGGGATTGGCCAGTGCGATGCGCGAGATGGCCAGCGGCGACCTGGAGGTCCCGGTGCAGGTCGAGGGACATGACATCACCAAACCGGGGAAGGACTCAGCCAATTACTTTACACGGAACGTCAAGTATCTCGTCTGGGATGATGAGGTCACGGACATGGCCAGGGCCTTGGAGGTGTTTCGCCGTTACGCCCGTGAAGTCCAACGGCTCAACCTCGTGGAAAAATTGGCGAAAGAACTGGATGCCAAGAATGAAAACCTGGAACAGGCGTTGGAGAATCTGAAGGCCGCCCAGGAACAGGTTATTGCCGAGCAGAAACTCGCGTCCTTGGGCCAACTCACCGCCGGGGTGGCACACGAAATCAAAAATCCGCTCAACTTCGTCAGCAACTTCGCCAACGTCTCGATCGAAATGGCGGACGACATCGAGGAGTTGATGAAGCAGGACGACAATCTCGACCTTGAGGAGATCAAGTCGATCCTGGAGGAACTGCGGACGAGCCTTGGAAAAATCAAAGAGCACGGGAAGCGGGCCGACAATATCGTGCGCAGCATGCTCGAACATTCGCGCAGCAAAGAAGGGGAATGGCGGAAGACGAACCTGAACGCCCTTTTGAAGCAGTACGTGGACCTGTCCTATCACGCACTACGCGCCGAAGATAACTCGTTCAACGCGGAGATGAAGGAGGACCTGGACCCCAACATCGAAGAAATTGTGGTCATCCCCCAAGACATCTGTCGCGTGTTCCTCAACCTCGTCACCAACGCGTTTCAGGCGATGAACGAAAAACAGAAAAAGGTGGGGAGCGACTACCTGCCGGTCCTGTCCATCTCCAGCCGGCCATTGGAGGACCGCGTGGAATTTTCCATCAGGGACAATGGCCCAGGTATCCCGGATGACGTACGTGACAAGATTTTCGAGCCGTTTGTGACCACGAAGGAACCAGGGAAAGGCACCGGCCTGGGGCTCTCCCTGACCACCGACATCCTGGTTCGTCACGGCGGGGCCATACAGGTCGACACGGAGGTTGGGCAGTACACCGAGATGCGTGTCTCGTTGCCGCTGGAACCCCCGGCAGAAGCCCTCAGCAGCATGGAAAACAAGACGGAATAAGGCGCGGAATTGTCCCCTGCCATGACAACGATACCATGGATATGGCGGAGAAGGACACTCCGTTCGCGGAGCCGCTAGAAGTTATACTCCAGGTGGAATTCGAAGAAGCTGTCGCGTCGCCCCACATATTGCAGTTCCGCCGGGTCCATGCTGAGAATCGCGCTCGACTCCACGTGCAGAGACCACTGTTCGAAGAGCCGCCGGTCGAATTCGACCCCCAGGGTATGGGTCGCACGGCTCGCGTCCATCAGAAACCCGGCCGTGACCTCGGTGCTCTGGACGTCGTTGAACGACAGATGCGTGCCGACGAAAAAATCGTTGTCGAGTGTCAGGGGTTGGCGTCTGGGAAGCGCTTGACGTCCCCGCTCGTCATAATTCCATTCGGCCAGCAGGCCGACGTCGGCCGTCGAACCAAAGACGGAATAGAACGTGTATTCGCCCCCCACCACGGCAGCCGCGTACTCCTCTTTCCGAAAAGTGCCGACGAGATCGTCAAACCCACTTGCCCCCACCGAGGCAGCGAAGTACTCCCTTGCGTACTCCCGTTCCCGACCGAGCGCGTTACGGTCGCCCGAGCGATGCATCGCCTCTAACTTGAACAACCAGGCGTCGAGCGTCAATTGCGCGTCCAGCCCAAACTGGCGGATCTGCGCGTAGTACGGAATCCAGACATTGGAGACGTCACTGACCCCGGTCGGCTGACAAGCAGGGGGCATACAAACCAAGGTCGCTTCCCGGCTGGTGCCATCGAACACACTCACGCCGATATCCAGAGGTCCGAAGCTGTGACTGTAGCGGGCTGCGAAATCCGGATGCCACTCTCTGGCCCCGCTCTCATACTCTACCCGCTCGTCGTCCAAGAGTCCTGCGAAGCGCAGGCGACCGCCTTGGCCAGGAAAGATACGCGGACGGTGATACGGTAGCCCGAAGAATTCCAAGACGCCCCAATCGGCGGTCCACGTCACGTGAACCATGGGTTGCCCCAATTTCACTTCGCCGTTGGGATGTTCGAGAAAGTCGATCTGGTTGACGATATCGACCAGATGTTGCGATTCGGCGACGCCCCAGAACACCCGGTCCGCGCCCAGCCGGACTTCCCATTCGCTCTCCCCGAGCTCGCCGAACAACAGAACATACGCTTCCCTGAGATCCCAATGGGTGCGGACTGAGTCCGCGCTGTCGTAGCGAAAAAACGGCACCAGATTGACACTCCTCCCCTCGACGTCTTCAACGTAGAGTTGAGGCTCCACCACAAAACCACTCGTATGCGAGCTCTGATGGCTGGGGTCAATGCCGGTTTCCGGAAAGTAACGGCTTTCCAGGCTCACGCGCCCGGACAACTCCCATGCCGCGAACTCGATTTCCGCATGGGCTTCGACGACCACAATCAATGCCGCCAGCCAGACCGCCGTAACGGCCAAGGAGTAACGAGCGGCAGAGCCTCGCATCACCGCGCCCGTTTCAATCCGGTTTTGCTGAAGTCACGTGCTTTGAGTTTGGTTAGGAATTGATAATCCGTCCAAGTCAAATCGGTACTCTTGCCCGTCAGATGATTGACCATGTTCATCTCCCCGGCGCGCCAGTACTTGTCCAGATATTGCTTGTACTTCCCGATGGTGAGCGTCTTCAGGTGCTCGTCCTTGCGGTCGTAGTACTCTACCTTCCAGGTGCGCAGCTCGTCTTTGTCTTGCCAGACCACTTGGCGGCTGTAGCCGGAGGATTTCTTGTCCACCGGGAACCGTTCCGTCACCGTGCAGGTCAGGTCCCCGCACGGCTCGTCCCGCAGGTACCGGTAGGTGAATTTTTCAACCTCCGGGGGACTCAGGTCTTCATAGGAGAATTCGCTGCCCATGAAGGACCCGGACTTGTTTGACGAACTGATCCGCTTGACCCGCTTCAGCGCCGGGAGATAGAGCCATTGGTCGTCCGCCTCCTTCTTGTGGGCGTGGGTGAGCAGCGCGGTCCCTTTGACGTCGCGCGGCTCGTCGAACACCGTCAGGCTCTTGTCGCCGTCGCCGGCGACCTCCAGCACCTTGACGCGGAGTTGGCGCCGGCTCTCCTGACCCTGCTTGTTGCGCAGCACCATGACTTCGCGAGCCGTGAAATTGCCGAACCCGTCGTCACGCGCCCGGGCCTCGGTGGCAATCTTCAACCCGATTTCCTCTGGAGTGGCCGAGTACACGAACGACGGCACATTCAGCCAAGACAACAGGACCAAGCAAGGCACGAATAGCAAGACCAGGACGGGACGTGCATGGATCATTCTCATAGTTTTCTCCTATCGATGGCCATCAGCAAAGGGGGAAGAAGCAGAAAATCTGCAAGGAGTGCGAAGACGATCGTGATCGTGACCATAAGGCCCAGGACCTGACTGCCCTCGTAGCCCGAGAAAGCGAACACCAGAAAACCCGTCGACAAGACCGCAGTGGTCGTACACAGGGCAGGACCTACAGTACGAAAGGTCTCGCGCACGGCTTCGGGCGCGGCGTAGCCCTCGCGGCGGGCTTTCAGATATTCGCTCAAAAAGTATATCGTATCGTCCACGATAATCCCGAAGGCGACGACGGTCACGATCGAGCCGGCGAGGCCCACACGGCCCACTACATAGCCCCACAAACCGAAGGCCATGGCTGCGGGAACAAAGTTGGGCACCAGACTGATGAGACCCATGCGCAGACTTTTGAAAACCCCGATCAGGACGAACGAAATAAGGGCCATGCCGGTGATCGTGCCGCGTAACATGCTTTCGATGTTTCGTTGGGTAAGGTAAGCGAAGATCATGGTCATACCCGATGCCTCGGTGGCAAGGTCGGGAGTGTTGGCACGGAGCCAGTCCTGCGCACGCTTGTCGAACTCCCGCAGGCCACGGGCGGAAACGCCGGTGACCGTGACCGTCATGCGCGTGGCGGATTTCGCGATGTCGATGCGGTCGTTCAGGTCACTGCCGAACGGCACCGAAAGCTCATACAGCAGCAGATATTGCGCGGCGAGGTCCGGATCGTCCGGCAGCCGATAAAAGGCCGGATCATCGCCGTGCATGTTTTTGTTCAGACGTTTCATGATGCCCGGGAAGGCCTGGACGTGGGTGACTTCGGGCTGCCTCCGGAGCCACTCGGCAAAGGAATCGACGTGGCGCAGGTATTCGGGATCGGTGATGCCGCCTTCACGCCCGGCCTGCAGCGAGAATTCCAGCGAATTCACGCCGGTCAGGTTTTGGATGACGAAGTCCGTGGCGCGCCGAAACTCGTAACGTTCGTCGAACAACTTTGTCCAGTTGTCGCTCACTTCGTTGCGGGGAATGCCCGTGACCAAAGCCACAACCAGCAAGGCGACAAACCAGAGCAGAAACGTGCTGCGTGCGACGACGAAGTCGCCGAAGCGTTCGAAGAGCGGAGACCCTTTACTGCGGACACGGCGCGTGCGCAACGGCAGGATCGAAAGCATCGCCGGCAGCAGAGTCATGGAGTAGAACAGCACGCACAAGACCCCGAACGCCACAAGATTGCCCAATTCTCGATAAGGCGGCGAATCCGAAGCATTCAAGCTGAGAAACCCGATCGCGGTTGTGACCGACGTGAGAAAGACCGGCCAGGCATTGGTGCGAAGAGATCCCGCAATCGCCGCGTTCCTGTCCGGATCACGGCGCATATTCGCCAGCGCGATGGTGATGACGTGGACCGAAGTGGCGATGGCAATCACCATGACGACCACTGGCATGACAGTGATGGTAGGGCTCAATACCAAGCCGAGCCAGCCCGCGAATCCCAGGGTAGTGTTCAAGGCAAACAGAATCACGAAAACAATGGCCAGCGTGCCGAGCACGGAGCGCAGGAGAAGGGTTGCGCCGATGACGATGACGAAAAACACAATCGGGACGAGAACCCCCATGTCGTACTCGACGGCATCGGCGAGCGTGCGGTTGAGGACCACGTTGCCGGTCAGGTAATAGGCAATGTCCGAATGACTCGCCCGGGCCTCGTTCAGTACGGCGTTCAGATAGTCGGTGACCTCGAACACCGCCTGGTCCCGGACCTCGGGCATGACGAAATTGATCGCCAGCCCGCTGACGCGCCCATCGTGGGAGACCAACCGCCCGGCAAGCTCGGTCGCGTTGAGCGCGATTTCCTCGACCCGTGCCAAGTCGGCATCGCTCAGCGAACGCGCGTTCTCGACCAGCGGCTCGACGATCAACTCGTCCCCGAGTGCCCGGCTATGGTTATAGTTGGTAAGGGAATCGACCCGACTGGAATACGGCGCCTGCCACGAGGCTTCGGTCAGCTCCTCGATCGCGCCAAGCGTCTCCCGGGAGAACACCGAGCCCTTTCGAGGCGCAATGGCGATGAGTACCGTATTGGATGCGGAGTAGGTCGCCTCCAAGACATCGAACGCGATGAGTTGCGGATTGTCTTTGCTTAACATGATCCGCAAATCGTCCGAGACGGTGAGATACTGGGCACCCGCCGTCATGACCAGCATAATCAGGGTAGCGAGTGATACAACCAACCAACGGCGGTGCAAAACGACGTCTATATAGCGGTCCAATTGAAAAATACTCTCTCTCGGCCTTCACGGTTCAGGAATTGCGCAGATCACCTGATTGTGTCTCCTCTTTTGTGCAAGAGGAAAGACGTGCAGTCTTCAGCGGCGTCGACTCCGCTGCGCATCGCTCCGTTAGTTATAGGTATATTCATATAGTCGCCGGCAAGGTACAGACCCTTGACGCTGGGCAGGCTTTGCCGACGCATTTGGTGGATAGCCTTCATCGTGCCGCCGGGATAGATGCACCCTGCCTCTTTCCAGCGGTATACGCTGACGAACTCGGGTTGTTCGGGCATGGCGGGCAAGAATCTGCGAACTTCGGCGATTACTCGTTTCTCAATCTCGGAATCACTCAAGGGAAGCAACTCTTCGGCTCTGTCTGCAATCACGAACACATGCAACATATGCTTGCCATCCGGCATTGCCTTGGGCGCCCACATCTTGATGTTGGACACGGCGGACAGCCAAGTCCCGGAACTTCGCGAGAAAGTGGCGGCGAACGCTCCGTCAGGCAGGATGTCCGGGCCAAGGCCGATAACAATGTTCAAGGCAGGCGTATAGTTGACTCGGCTCAGAACACTACTGATATTGGAGGGCAGGTCGGGAATGATTCTCGACGCAACCGTGGCGGTGGTGGCGCAAATGACCGCATCAGCCTCGAAGAACTCCCCTCCTTTGGCGATGACGCCCTTTACGGCTCCTTCTTCGAGAACGATGCGTTCCACGGGCGTGGAAAGCCTTGTATGTTCGGAACAAGCCTGAGCGAGTACCGTGGCGAAATATCCAACACCCTTCTCGGGGACTATCAGAGTGGAAGACGGGTTGAATGAGAAAATCCAAAGAAGCGCCATACCGCAGGCAGCGCTTATTTGATCCGTATTCGCGGCCGTGAAGCAATTGATGTCGTTCTGACCGAGGTCGTCAACGAACTCTTCCAAGGAATTCGCTTTCGCAAAATCCGCGAAACTCTGGTTGGTGTCCAGATCAAGGAACCTTGCAGGGCTTTCGGGAGTGATATCTTCTCTTCTGGATTTGAGCATCTTGACGAACCGCAGAAATTGCCAGATCCCCTTGGGAGAGAGCATCTGGAAGGAGAGAAGGGTTCGGGCCGTTAAGAGTCGCTCCTTCAATGAACCGCCACGAAATATAGGATGGAATTTGCCATGACTGTGAACTTGCCCTCCCTTTGTGCGCGAAACTCGCTTCAGGGGAACGCCGATATCTTCCGCCAGACCTCGAACCGTGTCATAGGATTCAAGGAACATCGTAGCTGCGGTGTCAATGTAATAACCGTTAATCTCATCGCCGCGCATACGACCGCCAGGGTGAGCAGCGGCTTCCAACACGATGACGTCCAGTTTGTCTTTTTGTTTGAGCAGCGTGTATGCGGCCGCCAACCCGGAGGTGCCGCCCCCGACGACGACGACTTTTGGCTTCTTAGACATCCCTAAGATCCTCCCTGCGGTTTCGAGTATACATTGCTTACATCACCCCTGAACACGCCGTAAAGTCTGATAGAAAATGACATGCCGAATGCGTCGACTCCACTCAGCCGCAGGCATGCAGGAGTTGCGATGAACCCGCCAACACGTTGCGGGGCATGTTGTTGTGCTCTATCCAACTCACGGATTTTTGATTGCTTGACGAAACGGTCGCTTCACACCAGAGGTATTGCTCACCATGGGCTTTGTTGAGTTGCGCGCACGTGATCGGGCATCTTGTAGCTGAGCCCTCCCTTGTCGTACTGCGCGGATTCGAAGATCTGACCAAACGCCTCCTGCTTAAGGAATTGACGCTTCTTTATCGATTGTATAAGGCGGTTTCGCATCCGGTAATATGCGAGGACCAGTGTCCGGCTTCGAATGGTGTTCGGATACTGGTAGCGATCCGCGAGTTCGTTGCCGATAAGCGCTCTTGAAAGGCGGTACGCATACCGTTGTATGCTCTTGATTTGCGCCTCCTCCGTGAGACCCGCCATGGCCGGAATGGCCTTGAAGACCGCATTCGCGACGCCGACCGCATCGTCGTCCGGCGGCGGTTCGCACAAATGGCCGATCTCATAAATTTTCCTCGCTTCTTTTTCATTTTTAAAGAGAATGGCTTCAGGTACCCCCAAGAGATAGCCGGCATAACGCCAAATGCGAACGATACTGTCCTTTTGTTCCTGGCTGACCTTCGCGCCCATCGAGATGGCATGTTCGAATTGACGGATGGAAAAGGTGTAAAGGGCAATCCCGCCGACGTGCGCGGCGCTCAACGGCACCCCCCACGCGTCGAAATTCCACGTATCCGATTCGGCCAGCAGCCTCCTCATTTGAGCATGAATGAAGCGAATGCGTGTGGATATCTTCCAACCATCGCCGTCCCGTCGCAAACCACCGGGATAATAGACCTCAATCATGTGGCGGTTATTCTGCCTGAGGCGCCGTTCAGCCCCAGCCCCCAGCCCGGTCACGCGCCCGGTAATGGAGAACGATTTGCTGACAAGCGTTGAAAACCCTTCCACCGCACTCCCGATCGCGTAGGCGATCAGCATGTTGCTCATGTTTTCGTGGAAGGCCCTCATGCCTGGCTTAAAGGACTCGAAGTCGACCCAGGGGGGGGGGGAATCAACTTTGTCGAAGAAATCGCGCAGGACTTTCGGCGCCGTGCGCAGAACGTCACTCTCCTGCTCAACTCCGGCCCTCACGAATTTGTGCAGGTCGGCCTGAGGCAACGCAGAGAGTTCCTCCATCACCGGATCCAACTCAGGGTCGCCAATAGTGGTATGTCGGATGTAGTTGTCGGCCGCCGCTTGATCGTGAAGACAAGCCTTCGCATAACCATTTGTATATGCCGATGGGCACTCCAGCATCAGAGTCGTCTCCGTCAACTTGCCATAACCGTGACCGGGGCTCCCCGTAACCGGTAGCCCCGGCTTTCAAACCAGTCATGGGGGGGGGGGGGGGGG